>CAYPQN010000001.1:0-168258 GCA_964412885.1 uncultured Chitinophagaceae bacterium
CCCAACTCCGAATAAAATGAAAAAAGCCGCCTCAGACTTTTGAGACGGCCTCTTTCGATTCGCTCCTCTTTCTGCCGAGGGCGCCATTCCCCGTTCCTTATCCTTTTCCTTTTCGGGGGGCCACTTTGGCCCTTTCCATTTGCTTTTTCTGCATTTCTTCCAGGCGCTGCTGCCATTTGGAAGGCGTATTTGGCTTATTCTTGTTCTCCTGGATTTTCCGGTGGATAGCGTCTTCATCAATGATGTATTTTTGAATGATGAATTGCTGCAGGATGCTGATCAGGTTGGAGAAGAAATAATAGAAAGTCAGGGCCGCTGCCATTTTGTTGAATACCCCGATCAACAGGAAGGGGAACACATAGGGCATCCACTTCAACATGGGATTGTTGGGATCCTGTACGGTCATATTGCGGTTATACAGGGCCAGGAATAGGCTGGAGGCGGTCATCAGGATAGTGAAAAGACTGACATGGCTTCCATAGAAGGGAATGGTAAAAGGGAGCCGGGCTATGCTGTCGTATGTGGACAGGTCATTGGCCCAGAGAAAAGGTTCCTGCCTCAATTCGATGGAGGTGGGAAAGAAATAATACATGGCGAAGAGTATAGGCAGCTGAAGCAGCATGGGAAGGCAGCCACCCAGGGGATTGACTCCTGCCGTGCGATAAAGCTTCATTTGCTCCATGCCAAATTTCTGCTGGTCTTCGCCGTACTTTTCTCTCAGGGCATCAATCTCCGGTTTCAGAACCCGCATTTTGGCGGCCGAGAGATAGCTTTTGTACGTGAAGAAGGAAAGAAGCAGGCGGATGATAATGGTCATCAGCATGATGATGATCCCGTAATTGCTGATGAATTGGCTCAAAACATTGAAAATGGGAATGATCAGCCATTTGTTTATATACTTGACAAAGGCCATAACCCCATAGCCCAGAGGAACCATATCGTCCAGGCCTATATGATAGGAACGAAGGGTCTGATAGTGATTGGGCCCCACGTACCAGGATAATTCCAGACTGTTTTGGGATAGGGGGGCCATGAATTGGTTCTGGTTCCGGGCCACAATATGGGAATCCTCGAACTGGGTACTGCTGTTGGCCGAGAATTCGCTGAATCCGGATTCCAGAATCAGGGCTGTGGCGAAATACTGAAGGCGGAATCCCACCCAATGCACGGGTTTGTCGACCTTGAATTTTCCGTTGCTGTTAATGGTATAATAATCATGGTCTTTATCGGTTTGCCGATAATAGACCTGAGCATTCATCCTTTCGGTTTCAATGTCTTTCTCCGTATGCAGGGCCTGGGTCTGCCAGGTGAGCGGAACCTGATCGGCATGCATTCCCAGCAACTGCATTTTCGCCTTCAGCATATACCCTTCGCGCGGGAGGGTATAGCTGATGATTACGGATTCGTTTTCGGATATATCCGATCGGAAATGCAGGGTTTTTTCCCCTTCGGGTCCTGTTTCTTCCCGATAGGTATAGTAAAGGTCATCGGTGGCCAGGGCTCCATTTCGGATGGGAAGTACTGCCGAAAGCCGGTTTTCCGGCCCATCAAAAAGGATCAGCGAATCCCCCCGGGAAGTCTTGTACTCTTTTAGTATGGCTTTCTGGGGCTGAGCTCCCAGGGTGGAGAAAACCAGTTCCAGAGATTCGTTAGACAGGCGAACCCTTTCCTCGGGCAGGGCTTGGGGCTCCGCAAGGCTATCCGAAACCCTGGCGGAATCTTCGACTGGGGAAGGGATGGAGGCGGGTTGGGCCGCCATCTGGGGCTTGGGGTGTATCCGGGCATTGGCCAGGGAATCTTCCACCCTTGCTTTCTGATATTCCTGCTGGGAGTATTGATTATACGCCACATAGGCCACAAGAAGGGCAATCAACAGAAAAAAACCGACGACGGAATTACGATCCATAATTCGTAAGAAAAAATGTAAGAAGCGCAAAGGTAGGCAAAAACAGCGGGGGATAAATAGGATAAATCAAAATGGGATTGGCGCCCCTTGCGCAGGATCCGCGCATGGGATTGGGAACTGACCGGAGTTAATCTTCCCGAATTTGTTCGCGGAAAAAGGCTTCTTCTTCCCTTAGGTCCGAGTAGGGTAATTCCCGGCGCAAAGCTTGAATCTTGTCAAGGAACTGCCGGCAGAAATCCCGGTGCGCCTGACTACCCGGAAACCGGGGTTTATGGCGAATGGCCCGGTCGATTTCCATCATCCGGGCCACCATATCCCGGCAGGCTGGCTCCATGGCCCAGGACTGGAACTGATCCCAGATGAATTCGGAAGCCTCAAAGTTCGGGTGCACCCGATCCAAATCATAGTATCGGTAATCCCTTAGCACATCGATTTGCCATTCATAGGCAGGAAAATAGTGGATTCCCTCGCGGGTTTCGCAAATCTGGTGAACAGATTCCAGAAGCCGGGCTTTGCTGCGATTGTTGTCCATTACGCCCTCCCGGATATGGCGGACCGGGGAAATGGTGAATAGAATTCGGAGTCTCGGATTTTGTTCCCGGATTCGGTCAATGGATTCATTCAGCAAGTCAACGATCCGGGGAATTTCGACCAACCGGCGCTCGAACCAGTTTAGAGGGCAACGGTGATTATTGGAAACCGGGTATCCATTTTCCCGCAGATAATACTGGAAAGCCGTACCCAAAGTGATGATCAGCCAGTCGCTGTCCAGTAGGGCCGAGGCCGCCTGAACCAGCGATTGGTTCATCTGTTCCAGAGCCTTTTGCTTATCGGGGTGTGAATACCGGCTATGGTGGTCCCAGCTATGCCAGGTCTCCTGAAAATGGAACAGATCCGCGGGGCCATAGGGTATGGGGTTCAGGTAGCGATTCAAAGCCAAAGAGATGCTCTCCGGTCCGAACAGAATGCCGTGGGGGTTGGTGCAGAGGCGGAACCCGGCCTTCGTGAGCCGGCTGGACATATTCTCCGTAAAGCAAGAACCCAGTAGGAATAGTCTGTCCTGGTGACGGATCCGGGATTTGAGCTCCGGAGGATCAAAGGAAATAAAGGGAGAATAAGGGTTCATGGCCATGGGCATTCCGGTATCCGGGGCAAAGATTTTCCGGGGAATGCAGAGATGAAAATAGAGGTTTTTTATCCGCCTATAAAATAGGAGCAAGGAAAATTGTTTACTTTTCCAGGCTAATGCTCCATGCGGAGCCATAAAAGGAAAAACTATAGCCATATGCATCCAAATGAATTTGAAAAATATGCCGTCAAGCATAGAGGGATCAGCAGTATGACTCTGCATCAGTACCGTTCTGCCTTGTATCCCAGCAATCTGACACCCTATATAATTGAAGAGCGTCCCTTGAATGTGGCCTCCATGGATGTGTTTTCCCGGTTGATGATGGACCGAATCATCTTTTTGGGGGAGCCTATCAATGATTATGTGGCCAATATTGTTACCGCCCAGTTGCTGTTTCTGGAAAGCACGGATCGGAACCGGGATGTGCAGATGTATATAAACAGCCCGGGGGGCAGCGTTTACGCTGGCTTGGGTATTTACGACACTATGCAGATCATTAACCCGGATGTGTCCACCATCTGTACCGGAATTGCGGCCTCCATGGCGGCGGTGCTCATGTGTTCGGGAACCAAAGGGAAGCGGACCGCCCTCAAACATAGCCGGATCATGATCCACCAACCCCTTGGGGGAGCAGAAGGGCAGGCCTCTGATATCGAGATTACGGCTCGAGAGATTCTGAAACTCAAAAAAGAGCTCTATGAGATCATTGCCCAGCATTCCGGACAGAAGCTTTCCCGGGTGGAAAAAGACAGCGACCGGGATTACTGGATGACCGCAAAAGAAGCCCAGGATTATGGGATGGTGGATGAAGTGCTGGACCGTAACCCCCGGAAAGCGGGAAATTCAGAAGACAAGGATAAAGGGAAATAGACAATCCAATCCCCAACGGAAAAGGGATTGAGGCTGGAGTTCCCGAAGAAAGATAATCCCTAGTTCCCCCGGATTATCCTTTCAGGGATTTCGCCTCATTCTCCCTGTCCCCCTTGCTTTCGGATCTGGCCCCAGACGGATTCCCGGTCCAGGCATTCTGATTGTGGTGTATTACGTCCACGGGGATCTGGTAGCGGTTGCGGAGATACTCGGCAGTCTGTTCGGCAGCATAAACAGACCGATGCTGACCCCCGGTGCAGCCAAATCCTATGCTAAGGTGTTCAAAGGAACGGGACAGATAATCCTCCACGGTCAAGGAGACCATGCCCATGACGTGGTCGAGAAAGGGCGGCATCAGGGTTTCCCTTTCCAGGTAGCGGATTACCGGTATGTCCATTCCCGAAAGGGTTTTGAATGCTTCGAGCCGGCCGGGATTTTTAATTCCCCGGCAATCAAAGATGAACCCACCCCCATGTCCGCTCTGATCCCCAGGTATCCCATTTTTGTATGAGAAGCTGAAAACGGATACCCGGAGCTTCGGCTCACCAGCTTCTTGTGCCGCCGGATATCTGGACAGCATTCTCTCTTCACAGAGTCTTTCCAGGAAGGTTCTTAGTTCCGGGTAGGCGGGGAGATGGGGATTGTCCGACAGAAAGCGCTGCAGGCTGCGCAAGGCTCCCGGAATGCTGCTGATGAAATGGGGTTTGTTCTGGATCAGTCCCCGGAACCCATAGGCCCCCAGCACCTGAAGCAGGCGAAGGAGCACGAACTGTTGGTAGCCCTTACGAAAGTGAATTTCTTCGACCCGGGATTTTTGTATCCGGGCCATGTTCTCTATATAGTTGTTGAAAAGCTCTTCTTTCCAGCTTACGGGCAGGTCGGCCTTAACCTGCCAGAGAAGGGAGGCCATATCATACTGTGGCGGGCCTTGCATGGCTCCCTGAAAGTCGATGAAATAAGGCTCTCCATCCCGGAGCAGGATGTTTCGAGCTTGAAAATCCCGGTACATCAGCGTCTGAGGCTGAGTTCTGCCCAGCTCCCGGCTTAACTGTTCCATTTCACTGGAAAGCATATGCCGGTCATAGGGAATGGAATGCAGATCGGCAAAATAATATTTGAAATACAGCAGGTCGTGGGTGATGGCTTTCTCGTCGAATTTGCTGGTGGAATAGCACTGATGGAAATCAGCTTCCCTTCCGGCCACCCATTGCAGGCGGATCAGCTGGTCGATGGCTTTGATATAGGCTTTCTTTACGGATTCGGTTTTTCCCTCAGTACGGAGATAGTCATAGAGGGAAAGGTGGCCCAGGTCTTCCTGTATATAAAACTGGCGGTCCGGGCTGATCCGGTATACTTCGGGAACCCGGATCCCGTGTTTGCGGAATAGTTCCGTGAAATAGAAATAGGAGTTGTTCTCGGCCACATGGCTGTTCTGTGTCCCAATGGCAGTGTGTTCCGGATGAAAGAGCCGGTAATACCGACGGTCAGATCCGGAGGCTGGCAGGATTTCGATGGACTGGGGCTTTTCTCCGAAATGCTTGAAGAACAGATTTTCCAGGATGTCCATATGTTGATCCGAAAGGGTAAGGTTTGTTCTGGTCATGGATTAGAGTTGGGAATATCGATATGGGTTATGGTTTTAGTCGCCAGGGAAAACTGGCCCCAGTCCTCCGCCTCAAAGCGGATGGAAACCATTGCGCATGGGGGAAGGAAGCTCTGGCCAGGAGGGGGGGCCCATGACTGGAACCAATGGGTAATGCCGGGGTTATGGCCCACCAGGCAGACGGTGCGCACGGAGGGGTCCAGGGAATAGAGGCAGAATTCCAATTGATCGGGTTCGGCAAGATATAGGGCATCGATCTCCAGGATATTTCCCGGGTCCAATCCCAGTCCCCGGCTCAGTTCCCTGGCCGTTTCCCTGGTTCGAACCGCCGGGCTGCAAAGTATTTTTTGGGGATGCGGCAGGGACGGAGGCCATCTCCGACATAGGGAGGCCAGGGCCTGGATTCCCCGGGGATGCAATGCCCGGTCGAAATCTTTGCCCGAAGCCGCCCTGTCCAGCGCTTGTGCATGCCGGATAAGGATCATATTATATTCCATGGGGATGCGGGTTAAAGGTTTTCAGTTCCAGTTGTACTCCATTGAAACGAGCATAGGTGTTCAGGCTGATCCAGTCCCCCAGATTCAGGTACAGTCCCCCCTGGGGGAGGGAATAGGTGAGCGCAATGTGACGGTGCCCAAAAATGAAATAGTCGATGGGATCCTGCTTTTGTTTTTCCATGGCAAACTGCACCAGCCATTCCTTGTCCACCCCCTGAAACCCCCGACTATTGCCTTCCAGGTGTTTGGGTCCCATACCGCTGAGCCATGCCGCCAATCCTATGCCCAGATTGGGGTGAATGAGTCGGTATAACCATTGGGCCAAGGGGTGAGAAAGCAGGGACTTGAGTAGCTTATAACCCTGGTCCCCCGGCCCGAGCCCGTCGCCATGAGCGATAAAGAATTTCTTGCCGTTGTAGCTGCGCTCTATGGGCTCCTTGTGTACCGGTATGCCCATTTCCTGTTCAAAATAACCATCCATCCATAGGTCATGGTTGCCAGTGAACACTTCTATGGATATGCCTGCATCGCTCAATTCCGCCAACTTCCCCAAAAACCGGACATAGCCTTTGGGTACCACCCTCCGGTATTCGAACCAAACATCAAAAAGATCGCCTACCAGGAAAATCGTGTGCGCATTCTCCTGAATCTGATCCAGCCACTGACATATGCGTTTTTCCCTTGCTAAGCTGGACTCCCGGTTGGGTATGCCGAGGTGAAAATCAGAGGCGAAATAAAGGTGTTTCCCTGTAGGTAAAAGCATGGAAAGGGGCTGCTGGGTCTGCAATTTAGTTGAAATCGGGCATATTCCATGGTAAGCCAGGCGCCTACTTCCCCAGGGCCATGAATTTCAGGTGTGCGCGCCTAGGGCATGGTATGGCTTATTCCAGGTCCAGAAACTTCAAACCGGGATATCGGAGTACCTATTCGGGTAGGTCATAGCCAGGTCGAGAGGGGAATGCGGCAATCTTTATTCCCTTTTTACGGAATTCATCCATCTTTTCCGGAGAGTACACGTAGTGCTGGGCGGCCAAACCGGGATTGTAGAACATAATGTCCACGTCTTCGAATTCATTGGCATTGATCACCAGTTCGGTACCTAAGGGGAGGTGCTGATCCAGGTTCTTGTATATCCGGGTGTTGTGAATCCGGGCTTTTCTTTCTGGCGGATTCGGATCGAATTTTTTCATCATGGCGCTGGGCTGGAAAACCATATATGTCATCACCAGTGTGGCCGCCACGCTCAGGGTATTATTTCGAGGAATACGGATTAGGGCCGAGCCCATGGCCGAGACAAGCAGGAATCCTATAGACGCAACCGGAAAGAAATAGGATTCGGCTTTGGTGGTCGCGACCAGGGAAAAGAAGAGTCCGGCACAGAGAAAGCAAATCAACAGGCTTCGAAATGTCTTGACCTGGGTTTGGGGGGAAAGGTGAAGGATCAGGGCGCCGGGAAGAATCCATCACCAGATATAGGAGCCAAAATACAGGGGAAACCGATTCAGATAAAAGCCGGCTTCTCCCCTATGGCCTTCAATGGCTTCAAAAAGGTGGCGCGCATTGTACTGGTATTCGTAGTAGGCCAGGTCCGGAAATTCCCGGAATATATAAATCTGCCAGGGAAGAAAGACCAGAAGGCAAATCAGCAGGGAAGCTCCCGGATGCTTCCATTCCCTTCTTCCCTTCCCCATTTTCGAGGCCAGTATGGCCTCTATTCCCCAGGCGGCATAAACCAATAGGCCGGTCAGCCATTTATTCAGGACAGCACATCCTGCCCATAGGCCTATGAGCAGGGCTTTGACTCCATGGGGTTTATGCTGGTATTCGATATAGGCGATGATGCTGGCCAGCACATAGAAACAGAAGGCCATGTCGTTGTGATCCATCCCCTGCCAACCGGAAATCAAAGTGAGCTGAAAATGAGAAAAGCTGAATAGGGCAGCCGCCAGGAAGGCGGTATGAACCCCGCCGGTCAGCCGAAAACCCAGGCGATAGATCATGGGTACCATCAGGGCTCCCATTAGGACTCTGGGCAAGCGCAGGCTAAGTTCGGAAATCCCGAACAGAGATAGGCTGATGGCTGCCTGCCAGAGAAACAGAGGTTGTTTGTGTAGCCAGATATGATTGCAGCACCAGGCCAGGGGGAGTTCTGTGTACATCGCCTCAGGTTTCAGTTTGGGGACCAGGGGATGGGAGATCATATTACGGGCGACCAGTGTATGGAATTTTTCGTCCCAAACATGCAGGAAGGGATCGATTCGGGCAAAGTCAACCCGGACTATCAGCGTGGAAAGGAAAAGAATGATCAGGGCAAGGGAAGTCTTTTCATGGAAGAAATGCAGCACCAGGGAGCAGAAAAAAAGAGACAAGGAAAGCAGCAGAAGGAGATCTTGGAGTACCATTTAATCAGTTTTCCGGAGTCTCAACGGGGGAAGGTGGACGGGGAATTTCCCATCTAATCTAAGCTTATTTGGGTAGTTCGCCGGGTCATCGGGGATTTTGGTCTCCTGGGAAGCGATCCGGACAGAATGAGACAAGACCCTACGTTTGTTCCATCCCCAAGCCGAATAGAGCAAAATCATATTTTACCGGGTCCGTCGGATCCCAGTGACGGAGCACCCGATCTATTTCCTCAACGGCACGGGCGTCATTTTGTTTTCTCTTGAGCAGTCCCAGATGCCTGGCCATGTTTCCGCTATGGAGGTCCAGCGGCAGGCTAAGTTGGGCCGGACGAAGGGAATCACTCCATATGCCCAGGTCCACTCCTCTTCCATCCTGGCGTACAAACCATCTCAGCATCATATGCATTCTCTTGGCCGCGCTTCCTCTTAAAGGGTCAGGGAGATGCTTTTCGGTGCGGGCCAGGTGGTCGATCTCAAAGAACCGGCTCCGAAAGGCGGAAATAGCTGGTCCCAGGGAGTTTTCGAGAGCATTATCCCTGAAAATTTTTTCCATACCCCCATGGCGGGTGTAGATATGTCGCAGGGCCAATATATAAAATCGAAGGTCTTCGCTCTGAAAGGTCCGGTGGACAAAATGCAGATTTCGGATATGTCCCTCCCCGGCTTCCATGACAAAATCAAAGGGACTGTTTCCCAGGATTTCCATGAGCCGGAGAGCGTTACGGATAATGGCCTTCCGGTTCCCCCAGGAGAGGGTGGCGGCAAGGAATCCGGCGATTTCCTGATCTTCCTTGAGGCGGAACCTATGAGGTATGGACAGTGGATCCGATTCTATGAATTCTGGCCGGTTGAATTGATCAACCTTAGAATCAAGAAAATCTTTTAGCTCATCTGGGGAAAGCCATACCATGAATTCCGTACTTGTGTCGGACTAGAAGAACAGAAAGCGTTTCTTTTTCTTTTCCTTCAGAGTCCGGACTTTGTACATGATCATGTCCTCATGGGGCCTGTCCATGGAATTCCGGGGCTGTTGGATGATTTTCTCCACCACATCCATTCCCTCCAGGACCTGACCAAACACCGTGTACTGCCCGTCGAGATGGGGAGTTCCTCCATACTGCTCATAGATGGCTTTTTGCTCTTCGGTGTATTTTCTGCCGCTGCGTTCCGAAAGGGCATCGAGCATTTCGGAAGTTACGGGCTTTTTCCCCACCACAATATAGAATTGACTGGCGGAGGACGCTTTCTGCGGATTCCCGTCCCGGGCTGCGGCCACCGCCCCATACCGATGAAACAGACTGTCGTTGATCTCCGCATCAATCCTGTAGCCCAAGTCTCCGGATCCCAGAGGCTGCCCCGGCTCCGCGTTCCTGGATTTGGGGTCTCCGCCCTGAATCATAAATTCCGGAATTACCCTATGGAACAAGGTGCTGTCGTAGAATTGCTCTTCCACCAACTTGAGGAAATTGTCCCGATGCTTTGGGGTATTATCATAGAGCATCAGTTTGATGGTGCCCAAATTGGTTTCGATTTCCACCAGAGGGGTGGAGGATTTTTTCTTTTTTGCCTCCAGATTCGGGAGGATAGAAAAAGTGAACAGGCTGAGAAGGAGAATTATTCTGGAAATCATAATTAAGGCAGATGGTTCATTTGGGGTACCAAAGTTAATCAACCTCCGCCAAAATGGGGGGGGACTTAGGAGGCTCTGGTCTGATTGATCGCCTCCCTTTCTCCTTTCTTCGTCAATCCTGGGCGCAAAAGGCAGAGGGGAATAGGGGAAAACCTTAATTTAGGGGTAAGGATAATTCCGAAGACCCGTTCTTAGTTCCCACACCATGAGTCCCATGCCAGGCTTTTATTTTCCTGAGGAACCCTCCGTGCTGGACCCCCGGACCATGGTGGAATGGAAGCGCAGCAGGGGAGGCTATTCCTTTTCCACTCTGCCTACGTTATGTCTGGTGGCCAACCCTCGCTTCCTTCCCTGGTCCAGACCAAGGTTCCGAGCTCCGCTCCGCGGTCTTCCCAAGGGAAGCTTTATCCGACGGGATATGCTGTTTCTGCCCTATGAAAGTAATGGCGGGTCTCATCTGGTCAGTCTGCTCGAAGAGCTAAGGGTATTGGGAGTCGAAGAGGTCCTGTTCCTGGGCCTGGCCGGCAGGTTGGAGGAAGGGATTCCGCAGGGAGCCCTCTGCCCGATTTCCATAGCGGGTTCGGGAACCGGCGTATCCGCTTACTACCATCCCGAAGAAAGAGTGGAACCCCATCCTTCCCGATGGGCCGGGATCTGCCGCACATCCCTGGGACTGGAATCTTATTGTTGTTTCAGTCTCGATGCGCCTTTCCGGGAGACAGCCAGCCTGATCAGGGAATGGAAAGCAAAAGGATATGGGTTGGTCGATATGGAAACCGCTGCACTCTATGCGTTTTCTCAATTCCATAGGATGCCGGTATATTCTGTACTCATAGGAGCGGACTTTCTGGGCTCCTCATGGCATCCACCTGATAATCTGAACCTTTTGTTTTCCAAGGGAAAATCCTTGCTTAAAGAATTGATCGAAAGGCAATGGGCCGTCTGACTTCCATTATCATTCCTTTTTACAATGAGGCGCCCCATCTGGAGCGGACTCTGGATTCGGCTCTGGCCCAGAGGGGTAGCCCGGTGGAATGGATTTTGGTGGATGACGGATCCACGGATGGATCCACGGAGATTGCCCAGGCTAAAGCCCGCGACAATCCGGACATTCGATTAATCCGGCAGGAAAATTCCGGTCTGGGAGCTGCCCGAAACCGGGGCATGGAACAGGCCCGGGGCGAATATATTCTCTTTCTGGACGGGGACGATGAGCTGATGGAGGGAGCCGTGGAGACATTGGTATCCCGCTTGGAACAAAGTCAGGCCGGTATGGTGGCTTGCCGATTTCATCTGGTAGGAGAAGGAGGGCAGATCCTGTCCACGGGAGGATTCAGACTGGACTCCCCCTGGCTGAGGAGTGAAGAGGCGGCCCGGGCCCTATTCGACTATCGGCTTACCAATACCGTATGGGCAAAGCTCTACAGGCGGGAACACATCCGGGATATTCGCTTCCCTGACCGTCTTTGGTTTGAGGATCTCCCTTTCGTCCTGCAGGCATTGATCCGGTCCGAAAGTTTGGCACTGGTGGAAAATCCCCTGTGGAAAATCAAAGCCAGGCCCGGATCCATCAGTCGCCGAAGGCTGGAACTTCGTCGGATCCGCGACAGCTATGAAATATTCAGGATCAACCGGGACTGGGCTCAATCCCGGGGAATGGGCGGACAATTCCTGGAGACCCTGGTCCACTATCAATGGGATCAATTCATCGATTGTCTGATCTTCCTTGCTCAGGACCGGCCCTATTTGAATCGCCCCGGAGATCTGGCCAAAGAGATCATGCGCTGCCTGAGGGATATGGAGAGCCAGGGATGGACGCTCCATCCATTCAGGGCGAGAACAAAGCTCCGGGACAGAACTATTCTATGGACTTGTCTTCAGGGATTCTGGTCCCTGTCCCTGGCTATGGTCCGCCTAGGCAAGGCTTCCCGTTATCGGGCCATAAGCCGGATTCGTCAACTTGGAACGGATGCTTCCCGCTCCATGGAATAAATTTGTGCATGGCCCCATCCGGTACATTCCCTCGAAGGGGTGATTATGGCCGGTCTGAGAAAAGATAACATCTATGAAAGTGCTGTTCTCCCATTCCTATTTCCTGCGATTCGATCCGAAATCCTGGAGGATTATGCAGCCTTTTGCCCCTTTGGGCACCATTCAGGCGGCGGCCTGTATCCGGGAAATGGGTCATGAGGTGCAAGTCCATGATGTTATGTTTTGTCCCGGCCCTCAAACCATTGAGGATGCTTTGGATCGAATAGACCCCGATTTGCTGGTGATCTATGATGACGGATTCAATTACCTCACGAAAATGTGCCTCACGAACATGAGGGAGGCCTGCTTCTCCATGATTCGAAGAGCAAGGTCCAGAGGAGTCCCGGTGGCGGTCGCTTCTTCAGACAGCACAGACCATTATACGGACTATCTGGATGCCGGAGCGGATTTTGTGATTCTGGGAGAAGGGGAATCCACCTTGATGGACTTGGTGCGGGCTCTGGACTCCGGTCAGTCCTGGGATACCCTTCAGGGAATGGCTTACCGTTCCGGGGATCGGATTCTCCATACAGGGCGACGGCCATTGATTCGGGATCTGGATTCTTTGCCTTTTCCGGCTTGGGATCTGGTGGATCTCGAAGATTACCGCAGGCGATGGACAAAAGCCCATGGATACTTTTCGGTGAATATCAGCACTACCCGGGGCTGCCCCTTTCGGTGCAATTGGTGCGCCAAGCCCATTTACGGAAATCGCTACCATGCCCGAAGCCCGGAGCATGTGATCGAAGAAATCCGGATTCTTCGGTCCCTGGTGGAATTTGAACATATATGGTTCTGCGACGATATTTTCGGGCTGAAGCCCGGATGGGTGAAGCGCTTCGCCGAACTGGTGGAAAACGAGCGGTGGACCTTCCGCTTCAAGATACAGTCGCGGGCGGACCTGCTGCTCAAGGATGAGCAGATAGGCCCCCTGGCCCGGGCAGGATGTGCCTCCGTGTGGATGGGCGCCGAATCCGGATCCCAGGCTATTCTGGATGCCATGGACAAGGGAACCCGGGTGGAGCAGATCGAGCTGGCCAGCCGATTGCTTAGATCCCATGGCATTGAGCCAGCCTTTTTTCTACAGTTTGGTTATCCGGGGGAGAAATGGGAGGATATTCAGCTTACGCTGGATTTGATTCGGAGGTCCAGCCCATCGGATATTGGCATTTCTGTCTCCTATCCCCTGCCGGGGACTCCCTTTTATGATCGCGTGGCCCGGGAGCTGGGGGAGAAGGCCAACTGGACGGACAGCGATGACCTGGCCATGATGTTCCAAAATACCTATTCTGCGGCATTCTATCGCCAGCTTCACCGTTATGTCCATGCCTATTTCCGGGAGCTACGCTGGGAGCAGCGAAATCAGGAAAAAGGGCAGAAGGATGCCCGGTACAGGATCCGGAAAATATGGTACCGGATCAGGCGGGCAAGGGAAGGCCGAAAGCTTGATCAGATCCGCCGGCAAGACAGAAGTCCGGCCCCAAAAGTTAGATGATGTCCAGGGAGGAAGAAATAAACCAGCAACAGGTCATTGCCGCATTCGGTAGACAGTCCACGGTGTTCGATGAAATCGACCGGGACAATGAGATTATAGGCTGGGTCAGGGATCGGGTCAGGCAGGAGATGAAACCCTATCTGCGGCCAGGTTTGCGGATGCTGGAACTGAATTGCGGCACCGGAATCGACTCACTGTATTTCGCATCCCTGGGGATGAAGGTGCTGGCCACGGATCATTCCCCCGAAATGCTGGAACAGCTGGAGAGGAAATGGAACCGGGAATCGGAGCAGGGAAGGGGAAGCCTGGATTGGCAATGCCTGTCCTTCCTTGACCTCAAGACATTACCTCCCGAATCCTTTTCTCTAATTTTTTCCAACTTCGGGGGATTGAATTGCAGCTCCCGGATGGACCTTGTCTTCGAAGGCATGGACCATTGCCTGGAGCCGGGCGGATTGGCCGCCCTGGTGATCATGCCCCCTGTCTGCCCCTGGGAATGGATTATGGCCTTGAGAGGCTATTTCTTCACGGCATTTCGGAGGTTGCGTCCGAAGGGAACTCCTGCCCGAGTGGAAGGGGTGAGATTTCTATGCCACTATTATTCGCCTGCTGAACTGAAAAGGCGGGGAGGCGATCATTGGGAGGTCGTGCATATCCAAAGCCTATGTCTTTTGGTCCCCCCGCCTTTTATGGAAGGGTTCCGTCGTCGCCATCCTCGCTGGTTCCACTTTCTGGAGCGTGCTGAGGACCGAATCTGCCGCCGGTATCCGTTCCGCAGCTGGGGCGATCACTATCTGATCATCATGAGAAAGAAGGATCGAGGTGGATAGATGGAAACAGTATAGAAAACTCAGGGAGAAGGAAGCTTGGGTGGTGGACGATGAGCTGCTCAGGCGGTTGCCCCAGGTTCCTGCCGGAAATCCGCATGCTGCGGAATGGGGGATAAGAGGGAGGTCCCTGGATCGCTTCCTGCGTTATTTGCGGCGGAACCTAAGTCCCGAAAGCCGTATTCTGGATTTGGGGTCTGGAAACGGATGGATTAGCCATGCCTTATCCCTACAGGGTTATCATGTACTGGGTCTGGAGCCCGGGACCGAAGACCTGGATCAAGCGCGGCGTGTCTTTGGGGAGGGGGAAAGGCTACAGTGGCTGCAGGGCGACCTTCAGGCACTGCCCCGTTCCTATGGTTTCGATCTGATTCTGATGGCGGCCAGCGTTCAGTATTTTCCCAGTCTCGAGGAACTGTGCCGCGATCTGGACTCCCGGCTGCACCCGGGCGGAAGCATCCATATCCTGGATAGCGTGCTTTATCCTCATTCCCAGGTGGAATCTGCCCGTCAGAGAAGCCGGGACTATTATGAATCCCTGGGGTTTGCGGAGATGGCGGGCTACTATCATCACCATTCCCAGCAAGGGGCCAGGAGGCTGGGATTCCGGAAACTCTGGCCTATATGGCCGTTTTCCGAAGGCCTGCAATGGTGGGCCAGGACGCCTTAGGTGCCCGAAGGGATCTGCAAGCCTTCCAGGACTTTCTTCTGGTAATTCAGCGGGTGTTGCTTGGACACATACCACTTGGTTTTCATGGCCAGTTCATAATCGGCCATGGGATATTGCCTTCTTTTCCATTTCCGTCTCCATTTGCGATCGGTGATCTGAAGAAGATACTGATTCAGCTGATGAGGATAACAGCGGGAAAGGAGGTCTTCCATCCATCGCTTGATTCTGCCTGGGCAGGGTTCCGGGTAAGGGGGATGGGATCTCGGGGACTGATTGGGCAGATGCAGATGGATCCAGCATTCATTCCTTTTCATCAGTTGCTGGTAGGTCCGGAATCCATAAATGGGGATAAGGGTGACCAGCTCCGTAGCGGTAAAACGATTCTTTTCTTCCAGAATAGGCTGGGACTCATCAAGGAAATAGTTCATGCAGAAATCATGCTGGGCGCCGACCAGAAAGCTTAGTTTCTTGAATAGATGCAGAAGGGTTCGGGATATCCAGAGCCGGTCTTCGGCCGTGATGATGAAGTAATCGATGTCCGATCCTGGTTGGGCCACTCCTTTGGACAGGGATCCGGAAATACAGACACAGCGTACAAATGGGAAATGGGCTATGATCCGGGCCGAGCGGCGGGCTCTGGCCATCTTCTTTTTGGCCAGTTCCTCACCTTTTTTTCGGCTCTCAATCCAGTCCGGATTATCCCCAGGGAGATAATAACTGCCGATTTGGTAAAGTTTTCCTTGCCGGCAAAGCAGGGACAGGGACTGGCAAAGAACCTCCCGGGGGTAGGAGCAGGAAGCAAAATTCCATAGCTCCTGCTGTTGAAGCGGATATTGAAAGAGGGCGAAATAACGCAGGGTCTTGAGTATGTCTGCGCAGGCCAGCCGATTTTCCCTTTGTTCAAGCATATTCCGGCTTGTGAGATGGATGTACTGGTTTGGAGTGGATTTCCTTGTCAGCGATTCGAAATTAGATGAGGATGGCGGGGAATAGGGGATAAAACCAGACCATATTGGTATTCTGCATGATGGAATGGGAGGGGGAAATGATAAGTCTATTTTCCTTTTAGGCTCTCGGACTTAATTTGACCATAGGGTTTCTTATGAAATATTATCTTTGATTGGCCAATGGGCTTAGCCCCGCGGAATCCGGCGGATTGCCCGGCCTCTATAAACATATTGCATGCAGCATAACTCCACAGATTCCTTTCTCTTGTACGTTTACGAAGGTTTGATATCGTTGATGCGTTCCCTATGGTGGGCCGTTAAGTCCCAGTTCCTGTTATTTATGGCCTGCCTGATTCTGGGGGGAGGGTTTATGTTTGCGAGAGAGTACCAAAAAAGGGGTTTGTATGAGGCTTCCTTCACGGTGATTTATGATGAGTTGGTCCGCAAAATATACGGGGACCGGCTGTCTAAGCTCAATGAGCTGATTCAGATTAAGGAATACCAAAGGGCCGCCAAGCTGATGAATATGGAGCCGGGCGGCCTGAAGGATTTGGTGGAAATCCGCGGAGAGAATATCCTGGGAGAAAGCCTTAGTCAGGATTTGAACACGGATAAGATCCCTTTTGTGGTCAAACTCGTGGTTCGGGATACGGCCATCGTACCTTCGGTTCAGGATGGAGTAATGTATTTTCTTGAAGGCGGAAATTCCTATCTGGTTTCCAGGACCAATATGAAAATGGAAGGAATCCGGACGGAAATGGAATTCATTGATCGACAGCTGGCCTTAATCGATAGCCAGAACCGTAGCGGAAAATCCATGGTGCTGGCGGCTCCGGGCAATTCAGCCGCTCCCGGAAACCTCTATGCCTTTTCCTATGAACTATACCAGAGAAGGCAGGAATTGAAGAAAAAACTGGAAATGCCCGGTGGCCTCCATGTCATCGATGATGCCATTGTACCGATACGCCTTGGGGGGAACTGGCTGTTTCATACCCTCACGGGGATGGCCGTGGGAGTGGTCCTGTTTTTCTTCGTACACTGGTTTGTCCTGCCTGTATTCCGGGATGGGAAGTTATAGATCACCGCCGTCCTGGCAGAGTTCGATCAGGCAGCCGTCCGTGGATTTGGGATGTAAAAAGCAGATCCATTTGTTATCTGCACCTTTTTTGGGGCTGGTCTGAATGAAGGCATATCCCAGGTCCCCAAGCCTTTGAATCTCGGCTTGGATGTCTTCCACTTCCAGGGCAATATGGTGAATGCCCGGTCCTCTTTTTTCCAGGAATCGGGCTATTGGACTGTCCTCCCGGGTAGCGCCCAGGAGCTCAATTTTGGTGTCTCCGGCCTGGAAAAAAGCCGTGATCACGCCTTCACTTTCCACTTCCTCTTCTTTATAGCATGGGCTGCGGAGGATTTGCGCATATTTTTTTTTGCCTTCTTCCAGGTCCTTGACGGCAATGCCTATGTGATCCAGTTTCGCCACGAATATCAATTTTATATATGGGGGTATTGAATCCCCCTGCAGGGGGAAAAGGCGAAACTAATACAATTGAGTTAACTTTGTGTTCGGAGGCTTGCCCATGGGCTGCCTCCAAATTTGGATTCCCCAGGCCAATCCAGACCCCGGGGAAGGAAATCATAATAGGCGACCATGATTCATATCAGTGAGAAAGCAAGAGCTCGGGTCCTTGAACTCAAGGCGGAGTCCAAGTTGGGCGAGGATTATTTTCTTCGTGTCGGCGTGGTGGGAGGAGGTTGTTCCGGGTTATCCTATAAGCTGGATTTTGACAACGAAACCCAGTCCACGGATCAGGTATTTGATCATGACGGAGTGAAAATAGTCACCGACATGAAAAGTTTTCTTTACCTCTGCGACACCACCCTGGAGTTCACCGAAGGGTTGAACGGTAAAGGATTTCACTTTGTGAACCCCAATGCCAGCAGGACCTGTGGATGTGGGGAAAGCTTTTCGGTTTAGGTATTGTCCCTGGGAAAAAGTAGAAAATAAGAAACGGGATAGCACCTCCTCCAGGGGCTATCCCGTCACTGTTTCCTATTATGTAGTGCTAAATTCTATTCTAGGGAGGGATTTATTCCCTGGGGGAAGAATCCTTTATTCGGCCTCGGCCACCACTTCCTGGACCTCTGGGATCATGCGCTTCATCATGCTTTCAATCCCGGCCTTCAAGGTAATCATTGAGGAAGGGCATCCCGAGCAGGAGCCCTGCATCATCAGGGTAACCACCCCCTGATGGTAATCTTTGAAGCTGATGGCGCCTCCGTCCATTTCCACGGCCGGTTTTACATAGTTTTCCAACAACTCCTTAATCCGCTTTACCACATCGCTGTCGTCGGCATTCACCGTATTGGCGGCTTTGTTCTCTACTACTTCCTCTTCATGGATCACCACTTTTCCTTCTTCGAGGTATTGTTTGAGGAACTCCCGTACGCTGGGGATCACCTCTTCCCAAACGGTATCGGGTACTTTGGTCAGGGTAACAAAATTACTGGCGATGAACACACTTTTTACAAAAGGGAAGGCAAAGAGCTCCCGGGCGAGGGGGGATGGGCCGGCCATGGTCTCATCGGGGAAATCAATGCTCTTTCCGGGATAGAGCAATTTGTTGGCCACAAATTTCATGGTCTCCGGATTCGGTGTCATTTCCGTATAAATGCTCACGAAGGTATTTCCCGTCTGTAACATGGCAAAAAGATTTGTACAAATTTACGGAAATTCCCTGCAATCCTCGTTTTTGGGTTTGTAGACCATCCGCCCTGAACCTCTTGCGGAAGATGGAGGGTAAGCATTCCAGGGCGGGATCTATTCTGCTCCTAGTCCGGTTTTTGGCCCTCCGGGGGATCCCCGGCCTCCTGAGCTGTTGCTCGGGAAGCCTATGGGGAGATTGGATAATTCTATGCCTGCCATGAGGGTGCGGATTCCCGTCTCTTCTGCTTCTCAATGGTTTTTTGGCTATTTTTAACCACTTGAGTCTGATCTTATGAGTACGCGTAATAATTATGTGGCTATTATGGCCGGCGGTATCGGAAGCCGATTCTGGCCAGAAAGCAGGACCCGGCATCCTAAACAGTTTCTGGATTTGCTCGGTACGGGTAAGTCGCTGATTCAATGGACCTATAGCCGTTTTTCCCGGATTTGCCCCAAAGAGAATATCTATTTCATTACGAATCAACACTATATAAATACCCTGAAGAGTCAGATTCCGGAAATAGACGATCGGAACATCATCAGTGAGCCTTCTCGGAAGAATACGGCACCCTGCGCTGCTTATTTTGCCCATAAGATCCGGGAAATCAATCCGCAGGCCAACATCATCATGTCTCCGGCGGATCATTTGATCATGGATGACCGGGCCTTCGAACGCACCACAGAAGAGGCTTTGAATTTTGTTTCCCGTCATGATGCCCTGCTTACCATGGGCATTAAGCCCAGCCGGCCGGATACGGGATATGGATACATTCAGTACGAAATCGGGGAAGAGGCGGATCCCGTGTATAAGGTGAAGACCTTTACGGAAAAGCCCTCTTTGGAACTGGCCAGAACTTTCCTGAAGAGTGGGGATTTTCTATGGAATTCAGGGATATTCTTCTGGAATGTGCAAACCATTATCCGGGAACTGGAAAAGCATCTTCCGGAATTGAACGAAGTTTTTCTCATGGCCAAGGATGTGTACAATACTCCCGATGAAGCCCGGATCATCCATGAACTCTATGCGCAGTGCACCAATATATCCATTGACTATGGCATAATGGAAAAAGCCAAGAACGTCTATGTAATCCCTTCTTATTTCGGGTGGAGCGATCTGGGCACCTGGGAGTCTGCTTATGAAAATTCCCAAAAGGACTATCTGGGCAATGCGGTATACGGGGATCAGGTCATGATCGTGGACGCCAGTGAATGCATGATCAAGGCTCCCAAGGGAAAGTTGCTGGTCATTCAGGGGCTGGAACAGTATATCGTTATCGATACCGAGGATGTGCTGCTCATCTGTGAGCGGGGCAGGGAGCAGCAGATCAAAGAATATGTGGCGGAGGTCAAGCGCAACAAGGGCGACCGTTATCTTTAGATTTCCGGATCAAATTTCGCCTTGAAGCAAAGAATAGCCCAGGCGAAGAATCAGCGCCACCAGCACTAGCTGGAAGAGGATCCGGATCAGTTTGGACCCTTTTTTCATGGCCAGTGAGGAGCCAATATAGTTTCCGGCCATATTGCATAGACTCATGGGCAAGGCAATGGCCCAGTGAATCTGATCAAAGGAAAGAAAGAGTAGGAGGGCCCCCAGGCTGGCCAGTCCATTGAGGATTTTCGCATGGGCAGTGGCCCGGAGAAAATCCATTCCCCCGAGACCAATCAATCCCATGACCAGCAAGGATCCGGTCCCAGGTCCGATCAGACCTTCATAATAGCCCAGTCCCAGACTTAGCATAGCCCCCCATATCAGGGCAAGGCGACTAATCCATACAGGTGGAGGCAAGGCGGTAAGACCCAGTTCTCGGTTCCGCTGAAGGAGGAGGTAGACCAGGACCAGCAAAACCAGGATAAGCGGAATGAACTGCTGTTTTTGAAAGTACTGGATACTGTAGGCCCCGCCCATTCCTCCGATCAGGGCCAGCAAGCCCATCCAGGCCATGCGTTTCCCCTGAATGGGTATTTTCCGGGCAAAATGCAAAGCAGAAACGGTGGTGCCCAGGAAAGAAGCCATCTTATTGGTGGCCAGGGTCTGAGCAAGGGATAGGGTAGGCTGGAACAGAAACAAGGCCGGCAGCTGAATCATTCCCCCGCCACCTGCCATGGAGTCCACAAAGCCGGCGAACAAGGCCAGCAAACATAAAGGGATTAATTCCGGAATCAATTGGGGATCCATGGGGCTTGTTGCCTTCTGGCGGATCAATAAAGGATTTCCTGTTCTTCCATCACCTCCGGAATCGGGCGATCTTCATATTGCTGGTTTCGGAGCTGGGGTTCGAATCCGGCTTCCCGAATGGCTTCCTGGATTCCCCGGGCGGTAAAGCGGTGGGGCGCCCCCGCAGCACTGACTACGTTTTCTTCGATCATGATGGACCCGAAATCATTGGCCCCGGCGTGCAGGCAGATCTGGGCGGTTTTCTTCCCTACGGTAAGCCAGGAGGCCTGAATGTTCTTTATGTTCGGCAGCATGATCCGGCTCAGGGCGATCATGCGGATATATTCAGAGGCCGTGGTCAAGTTGCGGGTTCCCCGGATCCGGGCGAGCAGAGTATCCACATCCTGGAATGTCCAGGGGATGAAGGCAATAAACCCTTTGGCCCCTTTCGGTTTTCTGGACTGTACCTCGCGGATCTTCACCAGGTGTTCCATACGCTCTTCTATGGTTTCCACATGGCCGAACATCATGGTGGCCGTGGTGGTCAGCCCGATCTGATGGGCTTCGGCCATAATATCCAGCCATTCCTGGGCACCGCATTTTCCCTTGGATATGAGGCGGCGCACCCGGTCATTGAGGATTTCGGCCCCAGGACCGGGCATGGAATCCATGCCCGCTTCTTTGAGGGCGATCAGGGCTTGTCGGTGACTAACTCCGGAGATCTTGCATATATGGGCCAGTTCGGGTGGACCTAGGGCATGGAGTTTGAGGCGGGGATACCATTCCTTCAGTTTTCGGAACAGACCGGTATAATAATCGAGGCCCAAATCCGGGTGATGTCCCCCTTGAAGCAGCAGTTGTTCGCCTCCGTATCGGAAGGTTTCATCGATTTTTTGCCTGTAGACGGAAAGGTCGGTGATATAGGCTTCCTTATGGCCGGGTATGCGATAGAAATTGCAGAATTTGCAATTGGCGATGCATACATTGGTGGTGTTCATATTCCGGTCAATGATCCAGGTCACCTTGTTCCCAGGGACCTGTTTCTGGCGAAGCTGATCGGCTATGGCCATGAGTTCCGTCAGGGGAGCCTGATCAAACAGCGTTTTTCCTTCTTCGGCGCTGAGAAATTCGAATTGAAGAGCCTTTTCATACAGATCGCGAAGGGCCATGGAGCAAAGATTTGGACTGGGCAAAATTAGGCCAATTATCCTTGAGCTGTTAGCGCAAGGTTAAATTTTTGGCCCAGAGTTCTGTTCCCGCCTCCCCGGGGGCCAGGGAAGGGAAGTAGGGGGAATTTTCGTTATTTTGTACCATGAGTGCGCAGATTCAGCTCTTGTTTGACGATGAAACCCCGCCGGAGCAGATTCAGGCGGTGGGAAAGAGCCGGTCACGAAAGAAAAAGCCAGCCGTGGAACCCGCCTCTGATCCGGAGGCCGGTATGCCGCCGGGTCTCCATGGGTGGAAACCAGAGAAACAATACTATTCGATCGGGGAGGTGGCAGACCTGTTTTCTGTGAACACTTCCCATATCCGATACTGGACCAGGGAGTTTTCCCTGAAGGTGAGGACGACCCGTAAGGGAGACCGAATGTACACTCCCGATCAGATCCACCAACTGAGAAAAATTTACGAACTGGTAAGAGTCAGGGGCTATACACTGGCCGGTGCCAAGGACCGGCTCAAATCAGACAAGATGCTTCAGGGCGAGACCTTGGACCTCAAACAATCCTTGTTGTCCCTAAGGGCCAAATTAATGATTATTCGAAATCAATTGGGATAGCAAGATGAGAGGGGGAGGGATTTTAGTCATATTTATGATGACATGGTGTAGCGCATTGGGCCAAGCTGTGGGGACATCGAAGGGGCAAGGGGCTGTTGAAGCCGAAGAGATTCGTCTTAGGGATCTGATGGAGAATCCCGCCTATTCCTGGTTTCCCCCAGCCTGGGAAAAATATATTCCCGGGGATTCCTTGATGAGCCTATTGGCCCCCCATGCTCCGGAATATCAGTGGCTGGTTTTCCTGGGCTCCTGGTGTTCGGATTCTCATCGCTGGATCCCGCCTCTGTTCCGTATTTTTCATGATTTGGGAATTCCGGAGTCTTCTCTCCGTATCCTCGCCCTGGATGAAGCCAAGCAGGATGGGGGTATGGGCATGGTGGATTCTTTTCAGGTGGAATGGATTCCCACCATTATCCTGATCCGGGAAGGCAAAGAGAGAGGAAGGATAGTGGAAACCGTGGAAACAAGCATGGAAGCGGCCCTACTGGATCGGATTCTCCGGGACAAGGAAGCCGAGGAAAGGAAATCACAGGAAAACAAGTCATAATCAAATTTACCGATTGTATGATGGAACTAGCAGAGCATATTGGCCTGGAGGAATTGGAAGCGCATTTAAGCCAGCCCCTAAGCATGACTCCTTCCCGAATGGAGAAGGTGAACCGGAACCGGCAATATCTTGAAGAGCGGATTTCCCGGGAAGAAGTGCATTATGGAATCAACACGGGCTTTGGTTCCCTGTGCGACCGGAGGATATCCCATGAGGATCTGGCCAGACTGCAGGAGAATCTGGTTTGTTCCCATGCCTGTGGCATGGGTCCGGAAGTTCCCATTCCTCTGGTGAGGATCATGCTTCTGCTGAAGATTCATGGATTATCTCAGGGGCAGAGCGGGGTGCGTCCGCTCATCATAGAACGTCTGGTGGATTTTTACAACCACGAAATTTATCCCCTGGTTTATGAGCTGGGATCCTTGGGGGCATCCGGCGATCTGGCCCCGCTCGCTCATCTCAGCCTGCCTATTTTCGGGAAGGGTTGGGTTTACTATCAGGGCAAGAAGCGGGATGCCGGGGAAGTGCTGGCGGAAAAAGGTTGGGAACCCATTCCCCTTTCGGCAAAGGAAGGATTGGCCTTGCTCAATGGTACTCAGTTCATGAACGCCTATGCTTGCTGGGCGCTGATGGAGGCCCGGAAGCTGGCAGATTGGGCCGACCATATCTCCGCCTTGTCCTTGGATGCTTTTATGGGCCGGTATGATCCTTTTTATGCGCCCATCCATGCCCAACGTCCTCATCCGGGTCAGCAGTTCACGGCAGCCCGCCTCCTGGAAATTCTCCAGGGAAGCCGCCTGGGGGAAATCCCCAAGCAGCAGGTACAGGATCCATATTCCTTCCGCTGTATCCCTCAGGTTCATGGGGCCAGCCGGGATGCTTTGGATCAAGCCCTGCGCGTAGTGGAGATTGAAATGAATGCGGTCACCGACAACCCTCTGGTTTTCCATGAGGAAGAACGGATTGTAAGCGGGGGAAATTTTCATGGTCAGCCCCTGGCCCTTCAATTGGACTTCATGGCTATCGCCCTCTCCGAGTTGGCCAGCATATCGGAGAGAAGAACCTATTTGCTGATCAGTGGTCAAAGGGGATTGCCCCCCTTCCTTTCCCCATCTCCCGGACTGAACAGCGGATTGATGATTGCCCAGTACACGGCCGCTTCCATAGTCAGTCAGAATAAGCAATTGTCCACTCCTGCCTCGGTGGACAGTATAGTCAGCAGTAATGGTCAGGAGGATCATGTCAGCATGGGGGCCAATGCGGCCACCAAACTGTACAGGGTCGTCGAAAACCTGCGTCGCGTACTGTCCATTGAGTGGCTGACCGCAGCACAGGCTATCGATTTTCGTCGTCCAAAGCTCAGTTCCGACCTGTTGGAGAAGCTCTGGACGCGGTTCCGCGAACGGGTTCCGTTTATGGAGGAGGATCGTATTCTCCGCAAGGACATGGAAATAGCCGAAGATTTCCTTACCCGGCACCCCCGGGAATATCTGGAGTCTTAAAGGCGGTAATTCTTATAGTTCAGGTCAATGCCCAGCCAACGATAAATCAGGGATTTGAATCGGTCTTTCCACGGAGTCCGGTTGAAGCGGACATCGTAGTCAAATCTCCAATTCTGGGCGGCAATTCGCGGCGCTATGCATTGAGGATGGCTTCCCTCAAATCTTTCCAGGCGATCTATATGGGCGGCAAAATCAAAGGCTTCCTGTTTCGGGATATGCTTTTCCATCCACTGGTCATCATGCCAAAGCCGGTTGAAGCTCTGCTGCTTTTTCTGCATGGATTCGGGGGATTTTACCCAGCCATAATGATAAATATGAGCATCGACGGGTTTGACTCTCAGCTTTTGATTCCTGCCCTTACGGAATCCTTGGGCATCCCCATGGGAGTATATGGATTTATCGTTTCGAATGATGCGGATTTCCCGGGGGTACCAGGTGGAGGAGGTGCCAATATAGTCGTAAGAGCCGTAAAAATGAAGGTAGCGAAAAAGCAGCCCCTCCACCCGGGGGGCCTCTTTCCATTTTTCCATGGCTTCCCGGATCCGGGGATAATCATTTTCATGGACCACCTCATCGCCCTGAATATAGAAGCACCAATCGGATTCTTCTCCAATGGCCTGAAAGGCTTTGTTGGTTTCCTGGGCCAGTACTCGGCCGCCTTCCCTCAGGCTATCGTCCCATACCGTATCCAAAATGCGGATTTTGCCCGGATCTATGGATTCAATCAAAGTCCGGGTTCCGTCTTCCGAAGCTCCCACGGCGACCACAAAATCATCGCATAGGGGGAGAATGGAACGAATGGCTTCCACTATGGGATAATCGAATTTTATCGCGTTGCGAATAAAGCTGAATCCAGTTACTTTCATGGGGACAGATTTTTATCCAGGGATTGGAGGAACAGGTTTTTCCTGGTTTGGTTCAGCGGGTGCTCCCAGGATTGGAGCAGGTCCTCCTTTTCCCGAGTACTCAAATGAAAGTTCAGGGCCGCTGCTTTTTCCTTATGTTCCGGAATATAGGAGAAACTGAAATAGCGTACGGAGGAGGAGGGAGAGGAGAGCAGCAGATCTTTGATATAGCTTTGGGTATAGGACTGAAAGGGTTCCCATTTATTCTGGATGACAAACAAGGGATCAAAGAGCATGTCCCATAGCCCGTCCATGGGGGTGGAGGGAAATACTTCGTGCTCGCGGGTATCCCGGATCTCCAAAACCAGGACTTCCTGGCCTGTAGCCCGGAAAAAGGAGTCCATATGATGAAGGTAGCGGCTTACGGTTTCCACTCCGAAATTGTCCCTCAGTCCGATATCCATGAGGTTGATTTGCGGTTCGCTGGGGAGCTTGATGACCGGCAGGATGTAGGGGAAGCTCGCATTCATCCTCAGAGCTGTGGACAGGCGGAGCTGATAAGGTTCCTTTTCCCGGAATAACCGCCCGTAGTCTATGGCATCCAAGACCATGGGGTCCAGGCTTTGTCTGTTGTAAGCCGGGCGGCTAAGGTAGCTGAGCGGGAGGTTGGATAGAAGCAGTTTGCGGCCATCGTTGATTATGGTCGACTGGATTATCAGGGCGGGGACCCTGGCTTGCCGTTCCGCCTCTCCGTACTCCCCAATGGTGCCGCCTAAGACGCCTTCGGTATTTCGGATCAGTTCCTGTTCCATGGCATACCCCCGGTCCCTGGAATAGGTTTTCCCCGCCAGGGAAATCCCATTGAATGGATTGATCATATCGACGCTGGCAAAGGAAAATATGATGGCGTTCAATAGATCTTTGCCTATATTGTCTGTGTAGTTTTTGCCGTAGGGATCTTCCTTTCTGCCTTCTCGGTGGATCCGGTGGAGTTCCCGCCAATAGCTGGCACCGATCATTCCCCCGGAGGCGCCGGTGATGATCGGACTCTGTTCAAAGAGCCGACCCCCGCTGCTTTGATCCAGACTTTGGAGAACATGGAAGGTCCAATAGGCGGACCGGCTTCCCCCGCCGCTAGCCAGGATCACCACCAGAACAGGGAGCTTTCCATTTTTTTTAATCATCCGGGACTGCCACCGGGCAATTCGCTCTTGCTCAGTCTTCAGGTCTTCGGCCCAGAGGGAATCGGTAAACAGATTCCTCAAGTTTTCATCCGTATAGGCAGGGGGAGGGGCGGAGTTCTTTTTGTAGTCCAGGCCATAGGCCATGCTCCGAAAGTCCAGAAGCTCTTCTTTAACTCCCCAGGCCAAAAAGGCTATGCATAAGGCCCATCCAAACAACTCCCAGCTCCTAAGGAAATATTTCATGGCGCCCACGATGCCCATAATCAGGGAAAAAAGCAGAAGGAACCCGGCTCCTGCCGGTACCCTTAGCCGGGGATCATCCATGAATATGCCCATGGTCCAGAGAAGGGCCAGGGCAAAAAGTGTGGCGGTAATTGCATTGCGATGGTGACGGCGAAGTACTGTCTGAAGCAGGCGGGGGTGATAAGGTTCCAAGGAATCAAATCGCTCGATCCGCCCTTTGCCGCTGATATAGGTTTCGGCACGAAGAATATCCACTTCATAATCCAGGCTGTCATAGGGAATCAATGCCCGGATTCGAGAAGGGTTGGTAATCCGGGACAGGACCAGTTTGAGCAGATCCCGGTCCACGCGAAAAAAATAGGCAAAGGAAACCAGCACCACAAAGCCTATGCCCAGGTAAAAGCTCAGTTGTAGCAAGATGATTTTCCCCAGGTTGTGATTTTCCTGTTCCCATAGAAAGGGTATGCTTACCGAAGAGTAGAGCAGAAGGAAAATCAGAGGGATCAGGGCATTGTTCAGGCAGTATTTGAGGAAGGCCTGGCGGACCGCTCCCATAAAAGGCACTCGACGGCTATGAACTATGAAGGTAGTTATATTCCAGGCCATGATGAACACCCCCATAGCCGCCCCAAGGAGAGAAAAACTGATCTCACTTATCTTACCCTGGTATTCGGGAGCCAGAAACAGGGAGGAGGCACCGAAAATCGCTGCAAAATGACCGGTAATGGTCAGTCCCAGAATAATCCAGAACGCCAGGATAAGCTGAAATTTCCTCAAGTGCAACAGCAATAGCTGAACAGGCAGGAACCGATAAATCGGATTCAGCCAGCGAGCCCCTATTTGGAATGCGGTCATAATGGACAAATTAGGGCATAAAACCCGGAAATCTTACCGGGATTCGGTCCCCGGTCCTCTCAGCAGGTAAAGGCAGTAGAAAAAGGCCATCAGGATGAGCATGGCCACCATCTGATGTAGTTCCGCCATCCATTCAAACAACCCAAACTTCCCCAGCTCCATGGTCGGGGCAGAAAGGACCGTCAGGATACCCAGGACTGCCTGAAGGACCAGACCGATCAGCGGCAGGGGAAGGATCCGCAGTATCGGCGCCCCGGGGGACAGGCCACCGATCCAGGACTTCAGCTTCAGGTACCACAGTCCGGTGGATACAAGGAGGAGAAAGGCCAGGTTGCGGTGCACGAAGTGCACATTGATCCTGTGGTGTAGGAAACTTTGCTCCCACAGTCCCTGAGGGATAAGCATACCGTTTATTCCCGGCCAGGTGGGGGCGGCCAGGGCCGTCTTCAGTCCCGCCATGAAAGCCCCGTAGGTGAGCTGAACGGAGAACAGCACCAAAATGACCAGGGTAAATATAAATGCTCGGGAATGAGCGGTTCGGCGGCTATCGGGAATCATCCATTGCAAAGCAAACCATAGGGTGACGCAGAGAAGCAGCAGGGCTGCCATAAAATGCAGGGCCAGTTTGATGTGGTTCACATAAACCTCTGTATCATTCAGCCCGCTGGCCACCATAATCCACCCAATTCCCCCTTGGAGCACCCCCAGGAAGAAAAGCAGCAGAAGGGGGACGATCATTTTCCGGTTGAAGTATCCCCGGATTAGAAAATAAGTGAAACCCAAGCCGAAGACCAGGCCGATCAACCGAGCCCAGAGTCTGTGAAACCATTCCCAGAAATAGATGAACTTGAAATCGGCCAGCTCAAAATGGCTGTTCAGGAACTTATACTGGGCAATCTGTTGGTATTGCCGGAACGCTCTCTCCCAGTCTTCCGGGTTCAGAGGGGGGATGGTGCCCATAATGGGTTTCCATTCCGTTATGGATAAACCCGATCCAGTCAATCGGGTGACTCCCCCCAAGAGGATCTGAATCACAATCATGAATACACCGAGAAGTAGCCAGCGGGCTACCCACTTCTGCTGAGGAGACTGGTACATGGCCGGGCGAGGATTTTTTTGCAAAACTAGCCATTAATGTGCCAATCTCCTTTCTTTGCACGCCGGTTGACGGAAGCGATGGCGGGACAATTCAGGGGATTATGAAAAAAAATTAACAGGATGTGTAAAATTTTACCCATTCCGCATCAGATGGATAGGGTCGCGAATAGGACTCATTAAATAAAAAATATCGCGAATTCGCGAGTTAAAGAAATATTTGTACATATATGTCTAATAAAGTTTTCCCTGATAATGCCCGGATTCAGGGGAAAGACGAAACTTTGTACTTGTTAGCCGTTGGTTAATTCCGTATGATATTATAGTTTCGAATAAGGGATAATCCGTTCATCGATGGTGGAATTTGTTTTTTGGTACCCTTTTTTCTTAATCAAATAAGGTTGAATTTTTTTTCACGGAAGTGAAAGGCAAGAACGAACCAATTAATAAATTACAGAATTATGAGAAAAGCAGATGTGGTCAGCAGTATTGCTGAGAAGACCGGAATCCCCAAAGTTGATATTCTGGTGGCCCTGGAGGCATTTTTTAAGGAAGTGAAAACGTCCTTGGTGGAAGGAGAACCCGTTTACGTTCGGGGATTTGGAAGTTTTGTGCTGAAGAAAAGAGCTGCCAAGGTGGGAAGGGACATCAAAAAGAACGTAGCCGTGGAAATACCGGAACATTATATTCCTTCATTCCGACCCTCCCGCGAGTTCCTGCAGGCGGTGAAGAATGAATCCGAGGCAATCGAAAAAGTCTTGTCTGAAAAAGCTTCCGCCACCATGGAGGAAGAGGCCTAGTCGAATCCGGAATGCCGGCTAAGGGGGATTTCCTTACCTTTGCCCCGAATTAATCCCTTTGCTGTGCGTCCGGTACATTATTTGACCATTGGCTTGGCCTTAGCGGTCGTCGCCCTGATCTATTGGGGAGGGAACACCCTTCCTCCGTCACCGCCCATGGCGGGTCTACCGGAAGAGGGCGCGGAGATGAGCCATGTGCATCCCGCTTCTTTTGACTCTTTGCTGGGAGCGGCGAGAAAGCAATTACCGGGCCATGCTCTTTCCGATCTGGCCTTGATGGAACAGGAAATGGGTACCCTGGAGGACTCCTCCGGAATGGTACCCATTTTTGAACGCATGGCCCAGGCATTCCGGGAGCACAAGCAACTGAATGTGGCGGCATATTATCAGGCCCGGGCCGCCAAGTTGGAGAATTCTGAAAAAAAGCTGAACTTTGCAGGCCAATTCTTTTTGGACCTCATGCAGCAGACCAGCTCACCAGGGGTACGGGCCTGGCAGGCCCAGGAAGCCGTAGCCTGTTTTGAGCAGTCTTTGGAACTGAACCCAGAGAATGACACCGCTCGGCTGGCTATGGCAGCCGCCCATATTGAAGGGGCAGGAGAAACCATGAAAGGGGTTCAGTTATTGTTGGGTATAACCCGGGAGAATCCTGATCATGTGGCAGCCAATCTTATGCTGGGGCGGTTGTCGATTCAGTCCGGCCAGTTTGATAGAGCCATCGAGCGATATCAGACCGTTTTGGATCAGGAGCCGGAGAATACCGAAGCTTTGTATTTTCAGGCTGAAGCCTATAAAGGGTTGGGAAATAAAGAGAAAGCCATTGCTTTGCTGGAGGAGTGCAAGAGAATCATTGGCAACGAAGCCTTCAGCAGGGAGATTGATCAATATATTCAAACATTCAGGTAACATTTAAAACAGATTCCTATGCCTTGCGGTAAGAAAAGAAAAAGACATAAAATTGCCACCCACAAGCGCAAAAAGCGTTTAAGAAAGAATCGTCATAAGAAGAAATAAGGGAATGCCGGTAAGGGATTCCAAAAACCTCTTCGAATAACATGTTGACCAGTACGCTGTTCGCAGGGTACTGGTACTTGTTTATATCAGCTATATATAGCCAGGAAATCTTCCTGGCAGGAGATTCAGGTTCTGGCGTCGCCGGCCAAATCAACGAATGCTGGTTGAATGATAAAAGAATTAATTATCCATGCTTCCGGGCAGGGCGCCGAGATCGCTTTGCTGGAAGATAAAAAACTCGTAGAGCTCCACTACGAAAAAGGTCAGGGAGCATTTGCCGTGGGGGATCTTTACCTGGGAAAGGTAAAAAAATTGATGCCCGGTCTTAATGCGGCTTTTGTCGACGTGGGCTATGAAAAAGATGCTTTTCTGCATTATTCCGACCTAAGCCCTTATTTCAAATCGTTACTTAAATTCACCAAGTCTGCCATGGAGGGGAACATCCCCTGGGGGCAGGACTTCGGGAAGTTCCGTAATGAAAAGGAAATACCCAAAAACGGAAAGATTACCGAAGTGCTTAATCATAGGCCGCAGGTTCTGGTTCAGGTACTCAAAGAACCAATCTCGGCAAAAGGCCCCCGGCTGAGCTGTGAAATTTCCCTCCCGGGACGATTTGTGGTGCTCACACCTTTCAATGATGTGGTGGCCATTTCGAGAAAAATTCAGTCGGCAGAGGAAAGGAAGCGCCTGCAGCGAATTGTAGAAGCCATAAAGCCCAGGAATTTCGGAGTCATTGTACGTACGGCTGCCGAAGGGAAGAATACGGCAGAACTGCATACCGACATCATGGAGTTGAATAAGTTGTGGGCATCTATTCAGGAGAATCTAAAAGGTGCCCAGGCACCGCAGATCATTCTTTCGGAGCAGGACAAAGCCACTTCCATACTTAGAGATCTGCTCAGTGAAAGCTTCCAGAAGATCGTCGTCAATGATAAGAAGGTCTACTCCGAAGTGAAGGAATACGTTTCCCGAATCGCCCCGGAGCAAGAAGAGATAGTCACCTACCACAATGGGGGCCAGCCTATTTTCGAGGCCTACGGGATTGCTAAACAGGTAAAATCCTCTTTTGGCAAGACGGTGAACATGGCCAGCGGTTCCTACTTGATAATTGAACATACTGAAGCTATGCATGTCATTGACGTGAATAGCGGTACCCGCAGCGGGGATCAGGGACAGGAAGCCAACGCCTTGGCCACCAACATGGAAGCGGCCCAGGAGATTGCCCGCCAACTTAGGCTTCGTGATTTGGGAGGAATAATCATCATCGACTTTATCGACATGAAACTTCCGGAAAACAAACGGAAGCTTTATGAAGCCATGGAAACGTATATGGCCACGGACCGGGCAAGGCATACTTTATTGCCCATTTCCAAGTTTGGTCTGATGAGCATTACCCGGCAAAGGTTGAGACCCGAGCTCAACATATCCACTGCGGAAGTCTGTCCGAGTTGCAAGGGAACTGGAAAGATCGGACCTTCTATAATCATCGGCGATGAGATCGAAAGAGACCTCCAGTACCTGATTGATCAGGGGCATCGTCAGCTGAGTCTGCATGTGAACCCCATTATTCATGCTTATCTCACCAAAGGCCGGTTCTTCAGCTCTCTGGTTTGGCAATGGTACCGGAAATACAATGTCAAGCTGAAGCTGGTAGTGGATAATGATATGCCCATAGCCAAGTATCATTTTTATGATCGGAAAACCGAGGACCGGATTAAGCTTTAGAAATACGGAGGTAGCCGTTTGCCCAAAGTAGAAAGAGCAGGGGATAGTTTCGGGCTAGGTCCTGCAGGACAGCCCCGTTATTGTTTCGGAGAGTTTTGATTGCCATCCGGAATTCGACTAAATTGCATAATCCGGACCATACCCACCCCGGAATGCATTCTGGTATATCCGGAGAATAACAATGCATCAAAATCGGCCATTAGGAATGCATCATTTTCGGATAACAGGAATGTATGATCCAGTCCTCTGTTTTTTATTTTCTCTAACTTTCGTAAAATGAATAAAAAGGCCCCTCCATAAAGTGGCTTTATTATTTCCCTTTCCGGTTACAGCCCTTTAGCGGTATTATTCTCATCAGGGAATCGCCGGATCCTTGTATTCGACCCCAGGAAGAGACAAGAGAAATCGTCGGGTTTCGTCCATGGATCGGATCTTATCGACGACCAAATAAAATTTGGTGCCCACCTGCTTCAGGCGGACATGATTCCATTCTCTCTGGATCTGTTCCAAAATCTGGTGGAACTGATTCGATTCAAAATAAGGGGACTCGGGATTGGAGATAAAATAGAGCCTAAGTTTGTTGTTCTTAAGAATTAGTTTCTCAAAACCCGCCCGAGCAGCGAGCCGGCGGCAGCCAATGGCGGCTAACAGTTCTCTAACTTGAGGCGGAAGAGGTCCAAATCGGTCTCGAAGTCCCTGGGTATACGTTTCCATTTCCCCTTCATCCTTCAGATGGTCCAACTGAGTGTATACAAGCAGTCTTTCCGCATTACTTTCAATATAGGAATCGGGTATAAGTAGTTCCAGGTCAGTATCCATGGTGCACTCCGATACGTATTGGGCATTGGACGGCATTTCTTCCTGGAACACTTCCCTGAATTCCGTGGACTTTAGTTCCACTATGGCTTCGTTAAGAATCTTCTGATACATGTCGAAGCCCATTTCGGCTATGAATCCACTCTGTTCTCCACCAAGTAAATTTCCTGCTCCCCGAATATCCAGGTCTCTCATGGCTATCTGAAACCCACTGCCCAGCTCCGAGAACTGTTCCAGGGTCTGCAGTCGTTTGCGACTGTCATTGGCCAACAAGGACAAAGGGGGGGCAATCAGGTAGCAGAAGGCTTTCTGGTTGCTTCGTCCTACCCGGCCTCTAAGCTGATGGAGGTCGCTTAAGCCAAACTGATGGGCATTATGAATAAGTATGGTATTGGCATTGGGGATGTCCACCCCGCTTTCCACAATGTTGGTACAGCAGAGTAAATCGTATTTCCGGTCGATGAAGCCGAACAAAGCTTCTTCCAGTTCCTTACCCTCCATCTGTCCATGGGCCATGCCGATTTCGACGTCCGGGCAAAGCCGGCGCAGCAGGGCCGTGATTTCCGGAAGACTTTGGACCCGATTATGGACAAAATAGACTTGCCCCCCTCTTTCTACCTCATAGTATATTGCCTCTTTGATGAACTCTTCATCGAAGGTGACCACTTCGGTATGCACGGGCTGTCGGTTGGGCGGGGGAGTATGCATTATACTCAGGTCGCGTGCATTCATCAGGGAAAACTGAAGGGTTCTGGGAATGGGAGTGGCGGTGAGGGTGAGTGTATCCACCTGAGCACTCAGGGCTCTGAGCTTTTCTTTGGCCGCCACTCCGAACTTTTGTTCTTCATCGATGATCAGCAGCCCCAGGTCCTTGAACTTCACTCCTTTTCCCAGAAGGGCATGGGTGCCTATGATGATATCTATCTCCCCCTTGGCCAATTTCTCCAGGGTCAGCTTTTTTTCTTTGGCGGATTTGAACCGACTGATATAGTCGATGTTGCAGGGAAAGTCTTTCAGTCTCTCCGAAAAGGTCTGGTAATGCTGGAAGGCTAGTATGGTCGTAGGTACCAGAACGGCGGCCTGTTTGCTATCGGCCACTGTTTTGAAGGCGGCCCGGATTCCAATCTCGGTTTTCCCGAATCCCACGTCCCCGCAAACTAGCCGGTCCATGGGATAAGGCGATTCCATATCTTTTTTCACCTCGACCGTTGCCCGTCGCTGATCGGGAGTATCTTCATATAGAAAACTCGCTTCCAGTTCCGTTTGCAGGTAGGTGTCCGGACTATGGGCAAATCCTTTGCTGGCCTTTCGCAGGGCATAGAGGCGGATCAAGTCGGCCGCAATATCTTTTACCTGTTTTTTGGTCTTATTCTTCAGCTTTTCCCATGCATCGCTGCCGATTTTATGAATACGGGGCGTAGTACCTTCCTTTCCAGAGTACTTGCTGATCTTGTGGAGCGCGTTGATGTTCACATAGAGTACATCATTGTCCCGGTACAGAATTCGGACGGCTTCCTGCATATTTCCGTTCACCTCAATTTTCTGTAGGCCGCTGAAAACCCCCACTCCATGATCCACATGGGTGACAAAGTCGCCAGGCTGTAATTCCCTTAGGGCTCTTAAGGTGAGATAACGCTCTTTTTTATGTGTCTTCCGGATTCGGTATTTGTGGTAACGCTGGAAGATCTGATGATCTGTATAGCAGAGCAATTTGAGGTCATGATCCACAAAACCCTGACTGAGGGGAATGGGTACGGGTATGAATTCAAATTTACCGCCTTGATCTTCGAATATGCTTCTCAGTCTTTCCAGCTGTCTGGGGTTCTCGGCGAAGATATAGGGGGTGTACCCCTCCTCAGCGCGAGCATTCAGGTCTTCCAGCAGCAGCCCATATTGACGGACGAAGACCGGCTGGGGCGACAGATTCCATTCCATTACCTGGCAATTCTCCATTCCCGGCTGATTCGCCATGCTGTTTCCGGCCCATTCGATCAAAGAGCAGCGGGCAATGAATTCCTTCCAGCCCTGAGGCGGATCCAGGTCTTCTGTGCTCCAATCCGGGAGTTTGGTTTCCGCGTCCACATGCCCTTTTCCTCCCTCATTTTCCAGGTAGGAGCTCATTTCTTCGAAATGTTTTTCCATTTTCTCCAGGCAAAAGGAGATATGGCTCATCCAGATGATGGTGTTTTCCGGAAGAAATTCAAAAAGAGAGATTTTTTCCGCCGCCCGGGTCTGAAGGTCGACATGGGGCAGAATGGAAACGGCAGAAAGTTTTCTTACAGATAGTTGGGATCCTGGATCGAATATGCGGATGCTTTCAATTCGATCTCCACCCCATTCAATTCGGTATGGATGTTCGTTTCCAAAGGAAAATATATCCAAAATGCCTCCACGGACGGCAAACTGGCCCGGTTCATAAACGAAATCAGATTTAATGAACCCATGAGTTTGCAGGGCCTCTGTAATGGATTTCATTTCGCTAGCCTCGCCCAAACGCAGGGAAATCGAGGCGGATTGATAGATCCGCGGGGAGACTACTTTTTCGATCAGGGCCTGGGGAAAGCTGACCAGTACTTTTTTTCTTGGGGAAGGAGCAGCCCATTTCTTCAGGGCCTCTGTCCTCAGCATTACATGGCTGGAATTCAATTCCAGGCCCTGACTGCTTCTTTGCAGGGCATCGGGGAAATAAGAAATATCCAGAGCATGGGTAATCTTTTCCAGGTCATTATGAAGGTAGGCCGCATCTTCAGCGTCCTGGGCAATAAAAACATGATTATAGTCCAGATTGTCGCGCAGTGCCGAGGCCACCAAACTCACGGAAGAGCCGATGAGGTTTTTCCACTGAATTCTGGCCGCCTTTCCTGATGAAATGATTTCCGCTAAAGTCTTTACCCGCTGATCGTTTCGATATCTCTCCCTTAATGAATCCAGGTTCATTTGCCCGCAAAACTAAACTAATCTCCGGAATTGACAGGGAAAAGGGGATTTATCAGGAGGAGCTCTGCCCGGGCTTCGGGCAGTTCAGCGATACGAATTCCAAAAGTTCACTCACGAATCGGTCAAGGGATTTTTCCAGGGCTTCCTGAAGGATATTGCCTTGATCGTCAAGATTCTGATCCACCAGGGGAACTAACCACTGATAGGGCATTGGACGGGCATTGATGCCTAGAATCAACATCTGCAAATGGCCAGCAGCACGGACACCTCCCATTTTGCCTGAAGAAACGCAACTGATTCCGATGGGCTTTTTCGCCCATTCCTGGGTGAAGTAGTCCACAAAATTTTTCAATGCACCGCTATAACTGTTGTTGTATTCTGGAGTCATGAACACCAACCCGTCCATAGACTGGATTTGACGGCTGATTTCCAGCAGAAGGGGCGGCGGATCGGTCATGTCTTTCAGGCGGCTTTCCATTACAGGCAAGCCATATTCCCGGATGTCGAAGAGATGGACATCCACGCCCGGTTTTTTTTCCAGGGCTTGAACCAGGGCTTTAGCCGCCCGGATGCTTTTCCTTCCTTTTCGAACAGCTCCGTAGATTACCCCTATTTTTTTCAACATAGATTGGATACTTTTATAGAATGGTGACGGGCAGGGATGGATGCTCCCCCGAAACCCAGACTAAAATTATGTCATTATGAAGAACTTTCTGCTCCTCGTTTCTCTGGCCCTGTTTCTGCTCCTGGTTTCTCTGACCCTGATTCTGGGCTCCTGTACCCATACCTGGGATAGTGAAACCAAAGATATGTTCTATCAAAGCTGCCTAGAAGAAGCCCACTGGGCAGAGACTCAGGATTTAAAGGAAGCCTACTGCCGTTGCGTGCTTGACCGGACAATTGAAAAGTATCCCAGTATGAGTGAGGCCCTCAAGAATATAGAAAAGGTGATTGAGGACGAATATATTCTTGCCTGCCGCAGCGAGTTCGATCCGGAGTCTTAGATGCCCTTGGACCGGCTCACCCATTGGCGAAGCAAGGGACTGGCCCGATAGCGGTCATCATGAGTCTCATGCTGGAGATTGTCGAGCAGGGACAGCACTTTTTCGAAGCCAATTTCCCGACCCCATTGAATCAGTCCCTTGGGATAATTGACCCCACGGGTCATGGCCAGGTCCAGATCTTCTTCTGAGGCCACGCCCATATACAAGGCGTCCACGGCCTCATTGATCAGCATGGCCAGAATTCTGTCCACGATCTGCTTCCCCCTTGTTTCCTCCTGATCCGGTTCGGGATTCTGGGCCCCGGGGCGGTAGTCGTAAAATCCTCGGCCGGACTTTCGGCCAAGCCAGCCGGCGTCCAGCAGACGTTTCTGCACCAGGGAAGGGATATATCTTCGGTCGTAATACATGGAGCGAAATACGGTTTCGGTGACTACATAATTCACGTCATGGCCAATGTAGTCCATGAGTTTGAACGGTCCCATCCGAAATCCCCCCAGGGCTTCCATGGCCCAATCAATGGTGGGAATATCCGCTTTGCCTTCCTCGAGTATTCTTAGTGCCTCTCCGTAGAAGGGACGGGCTACCCGGTTTACTATGAATCCCGGGCTGTCCTGAGCCCTTACGGGATCCTTTCCCCAGGAGGAAATCAGCTCCAGGGCTCTTTCCACCACCTCCGATTGGGTCTGAAGGGCGGGGACCACTTCCACCAGGGGCATTCTGGGGGCCGGGTTGAAAAAATGGATTCCCAGAAAACGGCCGGGGTATTGGCATGCACTGGCCAGTGAAGTTACCGATAGCGAGGAGGTGTTGGTGGCCAGGATGGTTTCTTCGGAAACCAGAGATTCCAGTTCACGGAATAGATTTTTCTTGATTTCTTCGTTCTCTATGATGGCCTCAATGACCCATTCGCTGTCCTTGAGCGAGGCCAGCTCCTGGGTAAATTCCAGCCGGGACATGATGGATTCGGCGGAAGGTATCCTGCCTTTTGATTCCAGGTAATCCAGTCCCTTGCTCATGACCTCCCGGCTTTTTCCCAAAGCCTGGGGATAGGGGTCATAAAGGGTTACTCTATGGCCGGCGGTGGCAGCCACCTGGGCAATGCCACTGCCCATGGCCCCGGCTCCAACTATCGCTATTCGTGCTTTTTCCATTCCGAAAATCAGCTCTTTTTTCGTTTCAGAATGCTCCAGTCTGTGGATTCTTTCTTGATTCGGTTGGATAGTTTTCCGAGACCTTCCACTTCCATTTCCACCAAATCTCCGTCCTGCAGCCATTGGGGAGAAGCCTCCGGGTTAAGACGACGGGCTGTACCGTTGAGCTCCAGGAAGCAGCCGGTGCCTACAGTGCCGCTGCCTATCACTTCTCCGGGATGGATGTCCACCCCGTAGGCGCAGCGCTCCAGGATTTCGGCGAAAGTCCAGTCCATGTCGGCCATATTTCCCTCGCTCACCTGGACTCCGTTCACAGAACAGCGCATGTTCAGCTTATAGGACCGCCCCACATGCCCCGGCTTGGGATCTACCCGGTAGGGTTCGAGTTCATCCGGAGTCACCAGCATGGGACCGATCACCGTGCAAAAGTCTTTTCCTTTGGCAGGACCCAGATTCAGTTTCATTTCTTCCATCTGAAGGGTTCTGGCGCTGAGATCGTTCATGATCATATAGCCCGCAATGTATTCGTCGGCTTCTTCCGCCCGGATATTCCTCCCTTTTTTTCCGGTGACTATGGCCACTTCCAGTTCGAAGTCCAGTTTATCAAAATGATCGGGCATGCAATAGATATCCCCAGGGCCTTTTATGGCCTGGTGATTGGTAAAATAGAATATGGGATATTGATCAAACTCGGGGATCATTTCCACCCCCCGGTTTCGGCGGGCGGCCGCCACGTGCTGGCGGAATGCGTATCCGTCCCGGCAGGACCGGGGCCGGGGAACGGGAGCCAAAAGACAATCTTGATCCAGACTGCCCACGGGCTCTAAAGATCCGCCGGGAATCTCTTTTTCCAGATTTTGCACTAAGGGGAAGGCGGATTCCCATTGGTCCAAAAGATCCATCATGTTCTGGGGTAGTTCCGGGCGGGAGTTCAGCGGATAGATTTGGTCATTCTGCACAAGGCCCAGAGCTTCTTTCCCCTCGGCCATATAGGTTACCAGTTTCATAGCGGTCCAAAGATTGATTCCGGCAAATTTAAGGCTTAATACCAGGGAAACGAAACCCGGGTTCTGCCTCAAAATGAATAGTTTTGTCCAAAGGAGTTTCATGGATTCATATGATCGCATATTCGAGAACAACCGGCTATGGGTGGAAGCCAAGCTGGCCAAAGACCCGCATTTCCTGGAGAAACTATCCCTGGAACAGAGTCCGGATTATCTTTATATAGGTTGCTCAGACAGCCGAATTCCGGCCAATGAGATCATGGGTATGGAAGCCGGAGAGGTCTTTGTCCACCGCAATGTGGGCAACCTGGTCAACAATATAGACCTTAATGTGATGAGTGTACTGAACTATGGCATCGTTCATCTAAAGGTCAAGCATATTATAGTATGCGGTCATTACGGATGCGGGGGTATAAAGGCGGCTATGTCGGCCCAGGATCTGGGTATTCTGAATCCATGGCTCCGCATTATCCGCGATGTCTATCGCCTGCACCAGGATGAGTTGGATGCCATGGAAGACGAGAAGGCGAGAATGAACCGCCTCGTCGAGCTGAATGTACAAGAACAGTGCATTAATATTATCAAGATTGCTGCGGTGCAAAAGTCCTATGCGAAGTACCAGTACCCTGTGGTACATGGGTGGGTATTTGATTTCCGGACGGGCAGGCTGAAAGATCTGAAAATCCAGTTTGGTCAGATCCTGAGTAAAATCCAGAAGATATACGACCTCATCGAAGCGCCGGACCAACAGAAGGATCAGTAATATGATATGGGGAATATGTACCGACTGACTTGGTGGACGATCTATTTGTTTTCTCTGCTACCCCTCCGGATACTCTACGGAATATCGACGGTCACCTTCTGGATTATCTATTACCTGATCGGCTACAGGCGAGCGGTGGTTAGGGAGCAGCTTCAGACTGCCTTTCCGGAGAAATCCTCCGAGGAGATCCGGGAGCTGGAAACCCGATTTTATCGGAATTTCACCGACCAGTGGGTGGAAACCTTGAAACTGGCAAGTCTGTCCCCTCAGGCGCTGAAAGATCGCCTTCCCGGAAATTGGGAAGTTCTGGAAGAACTGAGATTGACGGGTCGGAATATTTGCATATTCCTGGGGCATCAGTTTAATTGGGAATGGGCCAATCTGGCCACCCAATGGCATTCCCGCCTGGATTTTGCCGGGGTATACCTTCCTTTGGAGTCCCGACTCTTTGACCGGATCATGCGCAAGATCCGTCAGCGGGGAGGGGGATATATGATATCCATGAAGGCTTCCCGGGCCGGGTTCGCCTGGCTAAAGGAGAGGAAGCATATTCTGGGGCTGATTGCAGACCAGAATCCGTCCCGGGTGGACCAGTCCTTCTGGATTCCTTTTTTGGGCCGACCGGCGCCTTTTTTCAGAGGGTCCGAGACCTTGGGCCGCCGTCCTGGGACTCAGCCGGTGTTTATGGAAATCATCCGGGAGGCCAGGGGACGTTACCGGGTCCATATGGAAATCCTGGACATCCCTGCGGGTGGTTGGGGAGAACCGGGAACCCTGATGAAAGTATATGCGGGCTGCCTGGAGCAAAGTATACGTCGACAGCCGGAAAACTGGATGTGGACGCACAGGCGATGGAAGCATAAACCGCCCCTGCATTCCCAAAATCCTAGTCCGGATTCTTCCGGGGAACGATAACCGCCAGGGCTTCTGGCCTGAGTTCGAAGTGGATGGATTCCGTTGCGGCAAAAAGGTCCCCGTCTGCCTGGAAAAAGGTCAGTCCTTCCTGGTGTACTTTCAGTTCTTTAACGGGGAGGGATTCCACATAGGGGCTTTTTTGCAGTTTTCCCTTCAGGGAAAGCCAGATCAGCCTGGGGCCGGCCCACCAGGGGAAGGGGTGAAGGAGGAATAAATCCAGCATTCCGTCCTGAATGGACCGGGACTTGTCCAGCCAGAACCCATATCCCCATGCCTGGCCATTGGCCAGGGCTAGAATAAAGGGCCGGACTTCCCGAGAAGCTCCGTCAGGAAAATCAATTCGGCACGGCCGGGGCCTATAGGTCCAGAACCGGGAAAGAATGGCGGCTAAGTAAGTGCCCAAGCCCCTAGTGGGAAGCCTATGAAACTTTTCGATGACCTGGGCGTCAAAACCAAGTCCGGCATTACTGGAAAAAGGTTGTCCATTGGCCATGCCCAGGTCAATGCGCTGTGTGTGGTTCCCGGCCAACACATCCAAAGCTGGCCTGAGGCGCAGAGGTATACCCAGGCTTCGGGCTAGTCCGTTTCCCGAACCAAGAGGGAGAATGCCCAGGATCGCTGAACTGTTTCCCATTCCCTGGATGACTTCGTTTACCGTTCCGTCTCCTCCTACGGCCACCATGACCCTGGCCCCCGAATCGGCAGCCTGGCGGGCCAGGGCCCGGGCATGGCCTGCATATTCAGTTTCCCGGATCTCCCAGGAGAAGGGAAAGGAATTTCCCCTGGACTTCAGGGTCCGGATCAGGCGGGATCGAATCCTCTTCCCCAATCGACGGTTGAATACAAAGATCAGGGAAGGGGAGTTCACTGTATTTCGGCTTTTAGACTGAGATCCAAGCTCACGGCATGATGGATCAACGCTCCGGAAGAAATAAAGTCCACGCCTGTCTGGGCATATTCTATGATATTGTCCATGGTGATCCCACCGGAGGCTTCGGTTTCCCATCTTCCGGCGATCAGGTCCACGGCCTGACGCATTTCGGCGGGGCTGAAGTTGTCCAGCATAACCCGGTCCACTCCCCCGACCCGGATTACTTCCCTTACATCGTTCAGATTACGGGTTTCGATTTCCAAACGAAGATCCAGATTCCGGGATTCCAGATAGGCGCGGGTACGCCGGATGGCTTCGGCAATCCCTCCGCAATAGTCGATGTGGTTGTCTTTGAGCATGACCATATCGTAGAGCCCCATACGATGGTTCATTCCCCCGCCCATCACCACGGCCTGTTTTTCGTATTTGCGGAATAAGGGGGTGGTTTTTCGGGTATCCAGGATGCGGGTGGAGTAGCCTTTCAGCTTATTTATCATTTGCGAAGTCAGGCTGGCGATGCCGCTCATCCTTTGCATGCAATTCAGGACCAGGCGTTCCGCCTGCAATATGGTGTGGACCCTCGCATCTATAGTCATTACGGCTTGGCCCACGGCAATGGGGTCTCCGTCCTTTTTATGCGTTTCTATCCGGGCTTGGGGTTCCAAGTGGAGGAAAATCAACCGGGCCAGTTCCAGACCGGCAATGATTCCGGATTCTTTCACCCAGATTTGCGCCCTCCCCCGAGCCTGGGAATCTATGGATCCCAGGGTGCTGTGATCACCCTGGCCAATGTCTTCGGCCAGGGCTAATTCTATAAATTCGGAATCAGTCAATACTCACGGGATTTAGTCCATAAAAGTAAGCAAAACTCCATTTAGAGGTTGGGAATGGATTCAGCGCCCGGGAAGGAAAAGACAACCATCTCCATAACTCAGGAAACGAAAATCATGGTCCAGGGCATAAGCATAGGCTGCCCTCCAGTTTTTTTCCATGGCGGCCACCAGGAGCAGAAGGGTGGAAGCAGGTTGATGGAAATTCGTGATCAATCCCTCTATGATCTGAAAGCGATACCCAGGACAGATGAGGATCCGTGTTCGGGTGGTCAGTCTCTCTCGATTCTGATTATCCATCCATTGAATCAGCCGGTCCAGTGCCTGAACAGGACTGTCCGATGGCGCCCATTCGTAAGGGTCCCATTGATCCACCGCCGGCTGAACACCCTCAGGGAATATGCCCTTTCCGATCTTCAGGCCGATCCAGTAAAGGCTTTCCACCAGACGAAGAGAGGTGGTCCCTACCGCTATCCAGGGGGCTTTGCCCATTTGGTCCCGGATTCGGACAAGGGTGCTCAGCGGTATGTCCATCCATTCGGCGTGCATGGCATGCCCCTCCATGGTCGGTGATTTCACGGGGCGAAAGGTGCCTGCGCCTACGTGAAGGGAGACAAACTCGGTGCCTATACCTTTTATCTCTAAGGAGCGCATCAGGGAGGGCGTGAAATGCAGCCCGGCGGTCGGGGCGGCCACGCTGCCTCGCTGACGGGCATAAATAGTCTGATAATCGAACTGGTCCCGGAACTCCGCCTCCCGGTTCAGATAGGGAGGGATGGGGATTTTTCCTACCCGTTCCAGCAGGTCGGCAAAGGAAGATTCTCCCCTCCAGCGGAAATCCACGCGGAACCCCTCTTGGTCCCGGGCCATCCAACGGGCTTCGAGTTCGGAATCCGGATCCGGCTGATCCAGCCCTATCCATTGCTCCGGTTTCCATCGGGCCGCTCCCCCGATCAGGCATCGGTAATTGATTTGTCCCACCTGTTGCATGGCCTTGTCTGGATCCTGACCGGGGTCCGCGGGTTCCAGGCAGAATATTTCGATTCTCTTTCCTGTGGGTTTTCGGAACCACAATCGGGCGGGGAGAACTCGGGTCTGATTGAAAAGCAGCGAGCAGGGCGAAGGCAGATGATCCGCCAGACGCGCATATCGGGATTCCTCGAATCGGTTCCCCCTTACCAAAAGGAGTCGGGATTGATCTCGGGGCTCGACGGGATGTTGGGCTATACGCTTCTCCGGGAGCTCATACACAAAGTCGCCTATGGAAATATCTTTGGGGTGCATGGGGGCAAGTGCGGGCCCAAATATAGGGGATAATCGCCTGGATCAAGGGTAATCCGGATCCGGTTTACACAATATCCCAAATTTTGGGGTAGGGAGCCAACATATTGAAATTTCTGTCTGTCTTTATGTTTGCCGGCCTGCACCACTGCCGGCAGGGAGGCCTGTGGGTCTAAGCGAAGGATTATGGGATGGATGAGATCAATCTTGACGGCGGGAATATTCCTGCTGGCGGACACCGGGCTCAGGGCACAGAACCTGGTGCCCAACGGAGGATTTGAGGATTATGACCAATGCCCCCGATTTCTGGGCGCTTTTGATGAGGTTCGTCACTGGACCCAGCCCATTCCCTATCCTTATATCTCGGCGGATTTCTTTCATCACTGCGCCCCTTCCTCGGTTAATGTGCCGGAAACCGATTGGGGTTATCAATATGCCCGCACCGGAAAGGGAATGGCCGGTATCATAGCCTGGCAGGGTTATGCCTCCGGGCAGGAGGACTACAGGGAATCCATACAAGTGGCCCTGAGTTCCCCACTCGTAGCCGGACAGAGATACTGTGTGAGTTTTTATGTTAGTCCAACCATAGGATTGTTTCCGGACAATCAGTACGTGGCCATCGATGAAATCGGTATCCACCTGTCCAAAGACCGATTTCAACGCCCAAGCGGATATTCCATCTCCTTGCCTTATTCCATTCAATCTCCCAAGGGCCGATTTCTGGACGATACGCTGAACTGGATGGAAGTCAGGGGCATTTACCAGGCTCAGGGAGGAGAACGCTGGTTGACTTTGGGCTGTTTTGATCAAGGGAGCGGACCTCCCGGGTTCAAACCGCTTTTTCCGGCCAGCCTGGACCTCAGCAGGAATTTGAAAGCTTATCTGTTCATCGACGATGTATCGGTAGTCCCCATGGATCCCCGAGACACCTTATTTGTGCATCATTTCCTATCCTTGTGCTCCCGGGACACGGCAGACCGATGGCTGGTCAGCACGGGGAACGAAGGGGTGTTCCAGTGGTCCACGGGAGAAAACCAAAGAGAGGTACGAGCCCTTAAACCGGGTAAATATCGCTGTGTTTCTCAGGCATTCTGCCAGGTGGTGGTCGACGAGTTCGAACTGGCCTTTGATCCCCGGCTTCTCCTAGACCTGGGTTACGAAACAGGGAACTGCGACAGCATGCCCATACAGATACAGGCCCCTACGGGGTTTGCCCACCATAGATGGAGCACAGGGGATACCGGTACCGCCGTCTGGGTGGAGGAATCGGGCCTGATCTATCTGGAAGCCGAGAATGAATGCGGATGGCAGAAGGACAGCCTGAGGGTGTATATTGAATCCCGGCCTCCGCCGCCCGTGACCTCGGACACCTTCCTCTGCCAAGGGGTAAAGGATCCGGTATTCCGGGTGGAGGGGGAGAACCTTTCCTGGTACTCGAGTTCCCGGAGTCTGATTGGAGCTCCGTTCATGCCTTATATTCATACGGATGAGCCTGGGATGGATAGCGTGTTCGTCACCCAGCGAAGGGGATATTGCGAAAGCGAAAAGGCGGCTATATACATAAAGGTCCTCTATAAGCCCAAGGAAGAGATCCCTGATGAGGTCACGCTTTGCGGCAAAGATCCGGGGTTGCTGGGCAGCCCTGCCCAGCCCGGCACCCACTATGCCTGGAATACGGGGTCGCGGGAAGCCATGATCATTCCGACCAGGGAAGGGCACTATACCCGGACCAGTTCCAATGAATGCGGGGAATATGCCGACAATGTCCGGTTGTACTTTTCCGACTGCCGGGAATGCCTGATGCTTCCCAATGCGTTCATGCCTTCCCGGGGCGGCATGGAAAGCTTCCGCCCCGAATACCTTTGCCCGGTCATGGATTATGAAATGAAGATATTCAACCGGTGGGGCAACCTGATATTCGAAAGCTCGGATCCGCAGGAGGGTTGGGATGGTCTTCATCATGGTCAGCCAGCAGGAGGTGGGGCTTATGTATACATGATTCGGTACCGGTCTACGGTTACGGGCGACCCATGGCAGATTTCGGGAACCGTATACCTGATCCGCTAAATTTTTGGAATCGGGAAAAACCTATTAAAATATCTTATTTTAACGATTGGACTTGTGGGCTTTGGCTAACTTTGGCCACCATTCATGAAGAAGCTGTATCAGATTGCACTGGTGGGGAATCCGAATAGCGGAAAGTCTTCCCTGTTTAATTCCCTGACAGGGCTCCATCAGAAGGTGGGCAACTTCCCCGGGGTAACGGTGGACAAGAAAACGGGGATAGCAAAGATTCATGCCGAATTCCATGCCCGAATCCTGGATCTGCCCGGCACCTATAGCCTATATCCCAAAAGTGAAGATGAACGGATCGGCTGTTCCCTTCTCCTGAATCCGAAAGGGGAGGACCGGCCGGATATGGTGGTGGTCATCGCGGATGCGGCCAATCTGAAGCGCAATCTGCTCTTTTGTTCCCAGATCATGGACCTGAACTATCCCGTGATCATAGCCCTCACCATGAACGATATCGCTCGCCAGAAGGGCATTACCATAGATGTGGAGGGACTGGAGAGGCAGATGGGGGTGCCTGTGGTGGCGATCAATCCCCGAAAGAACAAGGGAATTGCCGAGCTGAAGAAGGCCATTGCCGATCTGAGTCTTCTGCCGCCCAGCCGGGAAAGAAAGCCTTTTGTGGATCTGGAGGTACTCTCGCAGTCCTGGGTCGGGCAGATCCGGGATATGCTGGGTCTTGGTTCGGCATATTCGGGATTCCATGTAGCCTGCCATTATGCCGATTTGGATTTTTTGGACTCCGGGCAGAAACAGGAGATCCGGCAGCTGGTGCAAGCTGCCTCCTTTTCCAGGTCCCGGATTCAAGGGGAAGAGGTGCTGAAGCGCTATGAGCGGATCTCTCAGATCATGCATAAGACGGTGGTGGAAGACAGCCCGCTTCGCCGGGCTTTGTTCAGCGAAAACCTGGACAAGTGGCTTCTGCATCCCTTATGGGGAAACCTGGTGCTTTTCTTGGTGCTGTTCTTCATGTTCCAAAGCATTTTTTGGCTGGCCGAATACCCCATGGCATGGGTGGAGGCTCTTTTTCAGCAGGGAGCCATGCTTTTGGATCGAGGACTTCCCGAATCCTTGTTCAAGGATCTGCTGATAAACGGGGTGATGGCGGGACTGGGGGGAATCGCCATGTTCGTCCCCCAGATCATGATTCTCTTTGGCTTTATCAATATACTGGAAGACAGCGGATATATGGCCAGGATAAGCTTTTTGTGTGATCGGCTTATGCGCAGTGTGGGGTTGAACGGAAGGTCGGTAATGCCCCTGATCAGCGGAATGGCTTGTGCCGTGCCCGCCGTGATGGCGGCTCGGTCCATACAGAATCCCAAAGAGAGACTGATTACCATTCTGGTGACCCCTTTGATGAGCTGTGCAGCCCGATTGCCGGTATATACCATTCTTATTGGGCTGGTGATTCCGGATCGAAGCTGGGGGATTTTTAATCTCCAGGGCATAGTGCTCATGGGGCTCTATCTGCTCGGATTCGTTTCCGCCCTGCTGGTTTCCTGGGTTATGGATAAGATCATCCGCAGTCGGGAGCGGTCTTATTATCTCATGGAACTGCCCGTTTATCGCCCTCCTCGCTGGAAGAATGTGCTGATTACCATGGTGGAAAAAGCCCGGATTTTCGTTCTTGAAGCCGGGAAGGTCATATTAATTATTTCCATAGCGCTCTGGGTGCTATCCCATTATGGGCCTCCCGGAAGGATGGATCAGGTGGAAAGGAAATTTGCCGCCATGCAGGCCAAAGGGGACTGGGATGAGGAACAAAGTCCCCGAGATTTGGAGACCGCCCGTCTGGAGAATTCTTATGCGGGCATTATGGGCCATATGCTGGAGCCGATGATCCGTCCCCTGGGCTTTGACTGGAAAATTGGTATTGCCTTGGTCACTTCTTTTGCGGCCCGGGAGGTTTTCGTTGGTACCATGGCTACCCTCTACAGCCTGGATGACGATAGCCCTGAGAAAACCATCAGGGAAAGAATGCGGGCGGCCACCCATGGGGACGGCAGACCGGTCTACACCCTGGGCTCCGGGGTCGCCTTGCTCCTTTTTTATGTTTTTGCCATGCAGTGCATGAGTACTATGGCCATAGTCCGAAAGGAAACCCGGTCCTGGAAAATTCCTTTGATTCAGTTTGCCTATATGCTGGCGCTCGCCTACGGTACCGCCTGGCTGGCTTATCAACTGCTCTAATGGGGCCCAGACCGCACCCTGGGGGAAGGGGATTTCCTCTTATCTTTGATCTATGAATTTTGATATTCCTGATTTCCTGACCAATTTCATTGCCGGCGAGCAAGTCCCTCCCCGAACCGGGCGGTATATCGACAACCATAACCCGGCCACTGGGGAAGTCTATACCCAGACTCCTGACAGTGGTGCCGAGGACGTGGAAGTTGCCGTGCAGGCGGCAGTCCGGGCCTGGCCGTCCTGGAAGAAGGTCCCGGCCCAAGAACGGTTTGCTTATTTGAACCGGATGGCGGAAATCATTGAGGAAAACCTGGAGGCGCTTGCCCTGGCCGAAACCACCGATAATGGAAAGCCCTTATGGCTGAGCCGGAAAGTGGATATTCCCCGTGCTTCGGAGAATTTCCGGTTTTTCGCTACAGCAGCCCTGCAGTTTGCCTCCGAAAGCCATGCCATGGGAGAGGAAGCCATTAATTACACCCTTAGGCAGCCTCTGGGGGTAGTGGGCTGCATCTCTCCCTGGAATCTGCCCCTTTATCTGTTCAGCTGGAAAATAGCCCCCGCCCTGGCAGCCGGAAACTGTGTGGTGGCCAAACCCTCTGAAGTGACCCCTTTGACTGCCTATTTCCTGGGCAAAATTGCCCGGGAGGCGGGCTTGCCGCCAGGAGTGCTGAACATTGTCCACGGTCCGGGAAAAGGGGCGGGGGAAGCCTTGGTCGCCCATCCTCAGGTAAAGGCTCTGTCCTTTACGGGAAGCACCAGGGCAGGCAAAGAGATCGCCCGTCGCCTGGCCCCCGAATTCCGCAAGGTTTCCCTGGAGCTGGGGGGGAAAAACCCTAACCTGATTTTTGCGGACTGCGACTGGGAGAAGATGATGAGGACCACCCTGTCTTCTTCATTTGCCAATCAGGGGCAGATTTGCCTTTGCGGAAGCCGGATACTGGTGGAGGAATCCATTTATGAGCGGTTCAGGGACGAGTTGGTGGACCGGGCTTCGCGGCTTATTCCTGGGGATCCGCTGCAGGATTCCGTAAAGCAGGGGGCCGTGGTCAGCCAGGCGCATTATCAAAAAATACTGGATTGCCTGAACCTTGCCCGGGAGGAAGGGGGGCGCTTCCTGCTGGGGGGAGGCCCGGCTAAAGTCGAAGGAAGATGTGCCGGGGGATATTTCATTCACCCCACGATTATAGAAGGTCTGGCCCCCGAGTCGCGGACCAATCAGGAGGAGATATTCGGTCCGGTGGTCAGCCTGCAGTCCTTCAAAACCGAAGAAGAGGCCCTGGCGCTGGCCAATCAGAGCAGCTATGGCCTGTCGGCCACCCTATGGACCCGGGACCTGTCCCGGGCTCACCGACTTTCTGCTTCCCTGGAGGCCGGGATCATCTGGGTCAACACCTGGCTGCGTCGGGATTTGCGCACCCCTTTTGGAGGAATGAAGCAGTCCGGACTGGGCCGGGAAGGAGGATGGGAAGCCATGCGATTCTTTACCGAACCCAAAAACGTTTGCATAGAATTTTAAACCCTTATTCAATCATCATGTCCGTAAACAAAGATTCCCGCTCCAGAACCACCGAGAAGGCGCCCCGCCCCGTGGGGCTTTATCCCCATGCCCGCCGCGCAGGCAATCTCCTGTTTTTGTCCGGAATCGGACCTCGGAGGCTGGACGATTCCATTCCCGGGCTGACTACCAATGCCCAAGGCCATTTTCAGGAGTTCGATTTTGAAGCCCAGTGCCGGAATGTATTTGAGAACGTGCGCATTGTCCTGGAAGAATGCGGCAGCCACTGGGATCAACTTATTGATGTCACCGTTTTTCTGGTGGACATGAAAAGGGATTTCCTTACCTATAACCGGATCTATGCGGAGTATTTCTCGGAGAATCAGCCCTGCCGGACCACGGTAGAAGTCAGTGCCTTGCCCACGCCCATTGCCATAGAGATGAAATGTATTGCTCTGCTGGAAGATCAGTAATCCTTAAGGGTTGATTGGAGGCCGTTAGTGAGGGAGATCCACGCGGACCTGCCGGCTTACGGTCTTTCCTTGGGGGTTTTTGCCGCTGATCCGCCATATTACGGTGACCAGGTAGGGGGAAAGAGGCCTCTGATGCGCATTCCTGGCCTTGGAGGCGGCATTTATCCACTGGTTTTCATAGGAGCGGCGAAAGTTTCTTCTCCGGGCTTCTCGGGATATGGATTGATTTAGCTTGGACCGGGTGAAGGATACGGCTTTGAGCTTTTCCGGCTTCAGATTTTGAAGGGGATGAAGAGGGGAGTCGAGGTCCAGTTTCTCCCAGTCGGAGAGGTATTTCAGGTCCCGCAGATACATAACTCCCATTTCCGGTTCGACCCGAATTATGGTCTGGTAGCGCTGGTTAAGGGACTCCAAGCTCCCGGCCACAACTTCCCAGCGGGGATTGCCCCAAGTCGCGGAGTCCAGCAGAACAGCATCCCCTTCCCCTTTGACCTTCAGGCCTTCGATGCGGATCTTGAGTCCATCGATGTCCAGGATCCAGGCTGGGGCCGTGGCCTCTGCGGGGGACGCTGAGGGCTTTTCCTCTGAGGAAACCCCGGCCAGGGGGTTGGGGGTAGACGGGGGCAGGGTTCCCGGCAGGGGATACAATTCGAACTGATCGCGCAGGTACTGGGAGTCTGTTTCGGTAACAATGGTCTTCGGGTCGCCCAGGACAATAGGCGCTGCCGCCTTCATCGATGTGGAGGGATTGTGTTGACAGGAAGCCAGCAGAAAGATTATCGGGCTCCCGATCCATCCTGTCAGAAAGGAAATTCTCATAGGGGATACGGGGTTTGAGCGAAATTACAATTCCCCGCAAGAGAATCAATAGGCGATCAGCTTTTTTATGGTTTCGTCGAGACGGGATTTGGCGAGAAAGGCCTCTTCCAGTTCCCGGGCAAAGGGTACGGGAGTATCCAGGCTGGCGCAGCGCATGGGTGGGGCATCCAAGAGTTCAAAGCAATACTCGCTGACCCAGGCGCAGACTTCTCCCCCTATGCCCCCGGTAAGGGTGTCTTCATGAAGAAATAGCATACGTCCCGTCCGCTTCACCGAATCTTCAACCAGTTCATAATCCAAGGGGGCCAGGCTCCGCAAATCGATGAGGTCTATGGAGATTTCGGGATGGGCCCGGGCATAATCCATGGCCCAGTGCACCCCGGCCCCATATGTGATGATGCTCAGGTCTTCCCCAGATATCCATCGACGGCCCTTGCCGATCTCCAGGGTATAGTATTCCTCGGGAACAGCTGCGGATATGCTCCGGTACAGGGCTTTATGTTCAAAGAACAGCACGGGGTTGGGATCTTCGAAGGCGGCATTCAGCAATCCCTTGGCATCGGCCGGGCAGCTGGGATACAAGACTTTAAGACCAGGAGTATGGGTAAACCAGGCCTCATTGCTCTGGGAATGGAAGGGGCCTGCTCCGACCCCTGCCCCGGTGGGCATGCGGATGACCACATCCGCGGATTGTCCCCAGCGGTAATGGATTTTGGCCAGATTGTTCACCAATTGATTGAATCCGGAGCTCACAAAATCGGCAAATTGCATTTCCACCATGGATTTGAATCCCTTAAGGGATAATCCAAGAGCAGCCCCCACAATGGCGCTTTCGCATAGAGGGGTGTTGCGCACCCGCTGTGGTCCATATTTTTCCCATAACCCTTCGGTCACTTTGAATGCGCCTCCGTATTCAGCTATGTCCTGACCCATGAGAATTAGCTGGGGATAGCGATCCATGGACTGTTTCAGGGCTTCGCGGATGGAATCAATGAACTTGATCTCCCGGGAAGACTCCGGAGAGCCCGGCTTTTGAACCCGGTGAGGGGAAGGAGCGAAGACTTCAGCAATTTCTTTTTCCGTATCCACTTCCACCGCCGGGGCCTGGAGCCCATTGCGGACGGCTTGGTCGATTCCCTCCTGGAAACGGGTCCGGATCCCCTGGATTTCTTCAGGAGTCAGGATATTCTCCCTGATCAGAAAATCTTCATATTGTTTTATGGGATCTTTTTTTACCCAGGATTCCATCAGTTCCCGGGGAACATATCGGGTGCCGCTGGCCTCTTCATGGCCGCGCATGCGGAAGGTCATGCATTCGATGAGTATAGGTTTCTGTTCCTCCAGGCAGTATTGGCGGGCCTGGCGGAAGGCTCTATAGGTTTCCAGGATATTGTTCCCTTCAATGATCCGGGCCTCCATTCCGTAGCCGATGCCTTTGTCGGCAATATGGCGGCAGCGGAACTGTTGTTCCACCGGGGTGCTCAGCCCGTATCCGTTGTTCTCCACCACAAAGATTATGGGCAGGTCCCAGACGGCAGCCAGATTCAGGGCCTCATGGAAATCCCCTTCACTGGTGCCTCCCTCACCGCTGAATGCCGCTGCTACCCTTGGCTCACCCCGGAGTTTATGGGCCAGGGCTATTCCAGCTCCCACGGCCAGCTGGGGTCCCAGGTGGGAGATCATCCCGCATATATGATGTTCTTTGGACCCGAAATGGAAGGAACGCTCCCTGCCCTGGCTGTATCCCCCGGCTTTTCCCTGCCATTGGAGAAATAGTTTTTCCAGAGGCATGCCCCTCCCGGTAAAGACACCCAGGTTCCGGTGCAGAGGGAGGATATATTCCTCCGGGTCCAGCGCCAGGGTCAGCCCAACCGATATGGCTTCCTGGCCAATTCCGCTGAACCATTTGCTGATTCGGCCCTGACGGAGAAGAACCAACATTTTTTCTTCGATGAGGCGGGGATAAACCAGACTTTCATAGATCTGGCGAAGCATGGAATCCGAGATTCCCTCCCTGTTGTACTGCATGGCCTGATAAAATTCCCTCAAAGCTAATCAATCCGCCGGTGGTTTTTGTCGGAGACGGATTCCGGGGATTTTTCCCGGATCCGATCAGGGATTCCCGGGGCCGGGAATTTTGGAACCCTTATTCTTTTCCTATCTTTGCCTGACCGAGGACGCTTCTGTTCCCTTTTTAGTGAATAAACTTCTGGCGCGCCGGTCCGCAAAACCTGTTCGTTATGACTAAGTATATTTTTGTAACCGGCGGAGTGACCTCTTCACTGGGAAAAGGAATCATTGCAGCCTCTCTGGCCAAACTACTTCAAGCCAGAGGATTTCGGACCACCATACAGAAATTCGATCCGTATATCAATGTGGATCCCGGAACGCTGAACCCCTATGAACACGGGGAATGCTATGTGACCGAGGACGGTGCCGAAACGGACCTGGATCTGGGCCATTACGAGCGTTTTCTCAATACGTATACTTCCCAGGCCAATAACGTCACCACCGGGCGGATTTATCAGCACGTCATCCAGATGGAAAGAGCCGGAGCCTATCTGGGCAAAACGGTCCAGGTGATCCCGCATATCACCGATGAAATCAAGAGGAGAATTACCCTTCTGGGCGAGGACAACCGCTACGATATAGTCATTACGGAACTGGGTGGCACCGTCGGCGATATTGAATCGCTGCCTTACATAGAGGCCGTCCGCCAGCTCAAATGGGAGAAAGGTTCGGATTGCCTGGTGGTTCACCTGACGCTGATTCCCTACCTGAAGGCGGCCAAAGAATTGAAAACCAAGCCCACCCAGCATTCGGTAAAGCTGATGAGTGAGAACGGGCTTAATCCCGATGTGCTGGTATGCCGAACGGAGGAACCTTTGTATAAGGACCTGAAAAAGAAGATAGCTCTTTTTTGCAATGTGACGGAAGATGCGGTGATCGAAGCCATGGACGCCGATACGATTTATGGGGTTCCCCTGGAGATGATGCGCGAAAAGCTCGATGAGATCTGCCTGCGTAAGCTAAACTTGGTTCAGGGAGAAGAACCGGATCTCAGCCGCTGGAAGGAATTTCTCCATAAACTTCGGTATCCCAAATCCAAGGTCACGGTGGGGCTTATCGGAAAATACGTGGAACTGCAGGATGCCTATAAGTCCATCCTTGAAGCCCTGATCCATGCCGGTGCCGTCAATGAAACCCGGGTGGAAGTGCGAAATATCCATTCCGAATACCTGAATAAGGGTAACAGCGCCGAAAAGCTCAAAGACCTGGATGCTGTATTAGTGGCTCCGGGGTTTGGGAAACGAGGGGTGGAAGGTAAAATAGATGCCATCCGCCATGCCCGGGAAAACAAGATTCCCTTTCTGGGGATTTGCCTGGGAATGCAAATGGCTTGTGTGGAGTTTGCCCGCCATGTGCTGGGGCTGACCGAGGCCAATTCCACGGAAATGGACGCCAATACTCCAGAGCCCGTAATCGGGATGATGGAAGAACAGAAGACTATCCAGCAAATGGGCGGCACCATGCGCCTTGGAGCTTTTGACTGTCAGCTGGCCGAAGGGTCCAAGATGGCCAAGATCTATGGATCGACCCGGATTTCCGAGAGACACCGACATCGATATGAATTCGATAACCGCTACGTGGAATCCTTTGAAGCGGCCGGATTCCGCTCCGTGGGGGTGAATCCCAAAACCGGTTTGGTGGAAGTGGTGGAACTCGACGATCATCCGTTCTTCATCGGGGTACAGTTCCATCCCGAGTATAAGAGTACTGTGGAAAATCCTCATCCTTTGTTTTCAGCCTTTGTCCGGGCAGCCAAGACAGCTGCCCAGGAGACTCGCCACCGCAAACTGGTGGAAACCGATGGGCGCGGGGGTAGCAAGCCCTGAACCATAAACCTGGGGAAAAGGCCATGGATCAGCCTTCCGGGGGATCCAAATGGCTTAGGTCTATATGGCGGGAGTGGACCGGCTCCCCAAAGAATTGGCTGGCGTGCTCGTTGAAATCCTCCGGATCGTCCGTGGTGAAGAAATGCCGGCTTCCGTTTTGGCTGATTCGATCCCGGATATCCTGGTTCCGTGCCAAATAGTCTTCCAGGCTGGCGGCCACGATATCTCCTTGGGACAGGATCTTTATTCGCGCAGGAAGATAGGCCCGGATTTTATCGTATATCAGCGGATAATGAGTGCAGGCCAGGAGCACCAAGTCTATTTGGGGTGCTTTTTCCATCAGTTCGCGGAGATATCTTCGGATCAGTCCTTCCGCTTCCAGGGAATGGTGGTCATTGTTTTCGATCATATGCACCCACATAGGGCAGGCTTGCTGGTGGACCCGGATTTCCGGATAGAAGCGATGAATCTCTTCGATATAGACCCCCGAGGCTATGGTGCCTTTGGTTCCCAGAATGCCGATTTCCCCTTTATCCGTGAACTGTCCGATAATTTCGGCCGTAGGGCGGATTACCCCTAGTACTCTTTTGTCGCTATGGCCATGGGGAAGTTCTTCCTGCTGAATCCGGGCAAGGGATTTGGCCGAGGCTGTATTGCAGGCCAGGATGACCAGAGGACACTGCTTTTTAAAGAACCACTGCACACAGGACCAGGTATACTGATGGACGACTTCGGCGGAACGATTGCCATAGGGCGCACGGGCATTGTCCCCCATATAGAGATAATCGAACTGCGGAAGGCGCTGCACGATTTTTTGAAAAACTGTAAGGCCCCCGTAACCCGAATCAAAAACCCCAATGGGAAATTGGTTCTTCATTCGCCTCTAAAGGTAGCATGGAATTGTTAATTCCTCATGATTTCCCTTGATTCGGCTTAACTTTGCATCGATTGTAATATTATGAAGGAGTCGATAAATACGGCGCCGTCCGGCGCCAATCCTCCGCTCACGGCCAAGGATTTTGCTACCGATCAGGAGGTAAGATGGTGCCCGGGATGCGGGGATTATTCCATTCTCAAACAGGTACAGACCGTATTGCCCCAACTGGGTATTCCCCGGGAGAATATCGTCATTATTTCCGGGATCGGCTGCAGTTCCCGGTTCCCTTATTATATGAATACCTATGGCATGCATTCCATTCATGGAAGGGCCACGGCTATTGCCACCGGTCTGAAGGCAAGCCGCCCCGAACTGAGTCTATGGGTGGTGACCGGGGACGGGGACGGACTGAGCATTGGGGGGAATCATACCATGCACTTGCTGAGAAGGAATCTGGATATGAACGTGCTTTTGTTCAACAATCAGATTTATGGGCTGACCAAGGGACAGTATTCCCCGACTTCGGAAAAAGATAAGCGCACCAAGTCCACGCCTTCAGGCAGTCTGGACCATCCCTTTAATCCCCTGGCTCTGGCCCTGGGTGCCGATGCCAGTTTCATCGCCCGGACTATGGACCGGGATCCCAAGCATATCCAGCAAATGCTGTTCAGGGCTCAGCAACATCACGGGACCTCATTTCTGGAAATCTATCAGAACTGCAATATTTTCAATGACGGGGCTTTTGCCGCATTCACGGACAAGGGGACCAGGGCCGAGTCCACCCTTTTTCTGGAACAGGGTCAACCCCTGGTTTTCGGGGCTGAAAAGAATCTCGGTATCCGTCTTGACGGACACGTTCCCCGTATCGTGGACATCGGGGAGAGCTACAGCTTTGAAGATCTCTGGATCCACGACGAAACCGATCTGTTTAAAGCCCAGATTCTGGTTCGATTCTTCGATGACCTGAATCGAGTGGAACGTTTTCCGAGACCATTCGGAGTGCTCTATGCCCGGGAAAGACCCACTTATGAGGAGGAAATGCAGCTTCAACTGGAGGAGGCTATAGCCGTGAAGGGTCCGGGCAATCTCGATAAATTGCTCGAAGGTAAAGAGACTTGGACCATTGCCTGATCCCTGCAGACTTCGTTGGGGAATGGAAATTGGGTAGACCAAAGCTAAAAATATGTCCTTAAGAAAGCTTGCAGGTCAGACAGCATGGTATGGGATGAGTAATATTGCCGCCAGGCTGCTGACTTACCTTCTCACTCCTTATTTGACCTATACCCTTATTGGTCCGGCGGGTCAGGTGGAATTCGGCAAGCAGGCCTTTTTCTATGCCCTCTTCCCCGTGCTGAATATTCTCTATACCTATGGCATGGAGACCAGCTACTTCCGCTTTTCCCAAAAGGAGGATCCCCGGAAGGTATACCGGAACATTCTCAGCCTCCTGGGGCTGACGACTTTGGGTTTTACCTTTCTGATCCTGATTTTCGATAGCGCACTGGCGGATTTTGCGGAAGTTCCCGGGCGTAGCGAATACATTTACTGGGCGGCAGGGATCATCGGGCTCGATGCTTTGGCTGCCCTTCCCTTCGCCCGGCTTCGAATGGAAAACCGTCCCCGCAAATATGCGCTGATCAAAGTGTTGGGCATTGTGATTTTCGTGACCTTGATCGTCCTGCAATTTCAATGGGGAAGGGCCCTGGCGGATTCGGATCCAGACCATTCTCTGGCCCGCTGGCATCAACGACATTGGGGACTGGGATTTATACTTTTTGCCAATCTGGTCCAGGCGGCTGTCAGCCTGATTCTCCTCTATAAGGAGTGGATCCGGGATTTTCGCCTTTCCTTGGATTATCGGCTGATGGCTCAGATCCTGCCTTATGGCCTGCCTATACTTCTGGCCGGGTTTGCAGGCACCATCAACGATTCTCTGAATCGGGTCATGTTCCAGAAGCTTTATCCGGCGGATCCCGAGGAATCGTTGAGGCAGTTGGGTTTCTTTACGGCTGCCCTCCGCCTGTCGATAATCATCAACCTGATGATTCAGGCTTTCCGTTTGGCCGCCGAGCCCTATTTTTTTTCCATTTCCCGGCAGGAGAATGCCCGCCTCGTCTATGCCCGGGTGATGAAATGGTTCCTGATTCTGGTCTCCATCGCCTTCTTGCATGTTACCTTATATATAGACCTATGGAAGTATTTTATCCATGAAGAATACAGGCAAGCCCTGAACCTGGTGCCCGTCCTACTTTTCTCCTATATGCTGTTCGGGATATACACCAATCTGACCATATGGTACAAGCTGACTGATCGGACTCGGTACGGTGCTTATATTATGGGGATAGGGGCCCTGGTCACCGGGGCAACCTGCTACTGGGGGATTCCCATTTGGGGATACTATGCCTGCGCCCTGGCCATGTTGGCCAGCCATGGGGTCATGGTGGTACTGGCCTATATCTGGGGACAGAAATTCTATCCCATCCCTTATAGGCTGCCTTATCTACTAAAAATCCTCGTGGGCATGGGCCTGGTTTTCCTTCTGCAATGGGGGGTATTCCAGCGCTCAGAACAGATAGGGGTCCGATTGGGATCGGCCAGTCTGCTTTTCCTCGCCTATCTATATTGGATATATAGCCTGGAGAGAGAAGAAATTTCCCGATTCCCCTTTTGGAGGAAAAGGGCGCAGGGGAAAAACTGAAAGCCTCTCGGTTCGGAAACTAGCGCAGTAGCTCACGGGGCTTCAGGCCGGTGAATTTCTTGAAGGCCGTGGAAAAATGGGAGATGCTGCTGTATCCCAGGGTGTGGGCCACTTCGGATACCGACAACTCCTGGGTTTCCAGTAACTCCCGGGCTTTGGCAATGCGTAGGGTTTGCTGGTATTCATAAAGGGTTTTTCCGGTCATGGCTTTAAACCCTTTTTTCAGGTAGCATTCATTCATGGCCACTTTCCGGGCCAGTTCCTTGATGGTCATAGGCTGGTCCAGATGGGATTCGATCAGGGTACGGGCCAAATGGATCTTTTCCCTTTCCGATTCATTGGCCAGGAAACGGCAGGCCGGCACCGGGCATGCCGTAAAGGGAACTTTTATGCATTCCAAGGCCCTTCTCAGCAACTGGGAAGCTGCCTCCATCTGCCGCAGTACCGAGGAAAAACTGGTCGGTGCCGACTCCTCCAGGCTGAACTGGCTGAGCAGGTGGGAGGACTTGGAGCAGATGGCAAACTGAATTTCCCGCATCCGGTCCGCATTCAGGCTTTTTTCTTCTTCAATGAGTTCAAGGGGAAACTGCTGAAAGAAGGACGGCTGAAATTCCAGCCAGAATACCCGGGCATCACTGGACACCTTATCCACTTGCAAATAGAGGAGGTGAACACAAAAACGATCATCTTCAATGGGCAGCACATGAAGCAGTCCATGGGAGTCGGAGAACCCATCACTGGGCAATTGGATTTCCATCCACTCTGCCCGAATCGTCTGGCCTATGGGATATAGCCGCCGGGAAAGGATCTGGGTTTCCTTGCCTAGCAGCCTCCAAACCGGAAGGGAGGGAGGAGAGGAATTGATATCTGCCAGATTCACCACAGAACAAAGTTAGGAAGAATTTGGCTTAATCCGGGGATCGGGCGGATGGGAAGGGGTTGAGGTCCGGGATTCCACATCCTGTTCATGGAATCTCTCTTTCCGAATATAGCGGATGGTATAGTGCTGGGACTGGATCAGTCCAGGATCGAGAAGGAGAATGCCGATCTGGAAAAGATCTATGCTCAGCTTTATCTTGTCTTGGGCTAACCAGGCCTTCCAGGCCTGGTATCGGAGCCGACAGGAATGGGGTTGAGGAAAGATCAGCACGGCATGGAGCTGATCCAGTAGGGGAAGGGCATCTTCTTGCGGAAATCCCTGGAGGATCCATAGGGGTTTATGGGGATAATGCCGACGAAGGCGATGGATCAGCCCCCTGGGCCTGCGGGGACGGATAACCTGATCCACGCATTCATAGGCGATCGGGGCATGGACGGCATGGCGACTCCGGGCCCGGAGGAAATACCTCAGGAATGCGATCACCGAATACAGATTCATTTTTTTCTATCGTAGGTCTCAAACCGGTAAGCATAAGGGTTTTCTTCGTCCGCGTCAAAGGATTCGGAATCCCGGAGGATCCAGTCTTCCTTAGCGTATGGGGGAAAATAGGTGTCGGCCCTGGGGACCCGGGTAAGTACCCGGGTGATGCGCAGCCGGTCGGCCAGGGGAAGGGCTCTTTCGAAAACTTTGGCCCCTCCGATGACAAAGGCTTCTTCCGCATGGGTTCCCTGGAGGTATTCCATAGCTGAATCCCAGTCAGCAAAAACCCGAACTCCTTCGGGAGCCTTCCAGGCAGGATTGCGGCTAAGGACGAGATTGTCCCTGCCTTTTAGAGGCTTGCCCAGGGATTCATAGGTTTTTCTGCCCATGAGAATGGGCTTGCCCATGGTGGTACGGCGGAAAAATCTCAAGTCCGCGGGCAAGCGCCAGGGAAGCTGATTTTCCAGGCCAATGGCTTGGTTTTCGTCCAGGGCAACCAGAATGCTTAGTATCATGGGCTGAGCTTGTAGGGGAAAGGAATGCCGCCTCGGCGGGATTATACGGCCACCGGAGCCGGAATCCGCGGGTGGGCCTTATAGTCTATCAGTTCAAAATCTTCGAACCGGAATCCAAAGATATCCTTGACCTCGGGATTTAGCTTCATTCTGGGCAGGGGATGGGGTTTTCTGCTCAGTTGCAGGCGGGCCTGGTCCAGATGGTTGATATAGAGATGGACATCCCCGAAACTATGGATGAACTCTCCGGGAGCCAGATCGCAGACCTGGGCCACCATCAGGGTCAGCAGAGCATAGGAAGCTATGTTGAATGGGACGCCGAGGAACAGGTCTGCACTGCGTTGGTATAGCTGGCAGCTCAGTCTACCCTGGGAAACGTAAAACTGAAACAGCACATGACAGGGACTGAGGGCCATATCTTTCAGATCCCCTACGTTCCAGGCGCTGACCAGAAGTCGACGGCTGTCTGGATTGCGGCGGATCTCCTGGATCAGATTCCCGATCTGGTCATGGATCTGCCCGTCCTTGCCTTCCCAGCTTCGCCATTGTTTTCCGTATACAGGGCCCAGATCTCCCCGCTCATTAGCCCATTCATCCCAAATGCTTACCCCATTCTCCTTTAGATAGGCTATGTTGGTATCCCCTTTCAGAAACCAAAGCAGTTCGTGAATGATGGATTTGAGATGCAGTTTTTTGGTGGTCACCAGCGGAAATCCTTGGCTCAGGTCAAAGCGGATCTGATGGCCGAAAAGGCTCAGGGTACCGGTACCGGTACGGTCAGACTTGGGATTTCCAGTCTCCAGAACCCGTTTCAGCAGTCCAAGATAGGCGTCCATATTCCCTTTTGGTTTAGATTCGGCTCCGGAAATAATATACCAGGGCCCCGGGAACAAAACTAGACAAAAAACCGAATCGTCCGGACCCGGGGACTTAAAGGACTCTGAGGAGTATCTCCCCTCCTGACCCCTGTTCTTGGGAAATTACACTATTTTGCGGGGACTTCTCCAATGAATAAATGGATTTCATGCCTAAGCTGTCAATAGTAATTCCTGTCTTTAATGAGGGGAAGACCATACATCTCATCCTGAACAAGATTAGAGAGGTCAAGTTGATTGCCGATTTGGAGAAGGAAATCGTCATTGTAAACGATGCTTCTTCAGACAATACCGGGGAGTCCATTGAATCCTACCGGAGTCAGAATCCGGAAATGAACATCCGGTATTTTGTGCATGAAGTCAACCAGGGCAAGGGGGCCGCTCTTCGAACCGGCATCCAAAAAGCCACAGGAGATTATGTGATCATTCAGGATGCGGATCTGGAATACGACCCCCAGGAATACAACATCCTCCTGAAACCTATTCTGGACAATCGGGCCGATGTGGTATACGGTTCCCGGTTCATTGGAGGAAAGCCGCACCGAATACTTTTTTACTGGCATTCCATAGGAAACCGATGGCTGACCAGCCTGTCCAATATGCTGACCAATCTGAACCTCACGGATATGGAAACCTGTTATAAGCTCTTCCGAAGAGAGATCATCCAAAGGGTAGAGCTCAGGGAAAACCGATTTGGTTTTGAGCCCGAAGTTACGGCCAAGATTGCCCGGATAAAAGGAATACGCATCTATGAGGTAGGAATATCCTATTACGGCAGGACCTATGAGGAAGGAAAGAAAATCGGTTGGAAAGATGGATTTCGGGCGATATACTGTATTCTGAAATATAACTTATTCTCTCGGCGCTAGCAGGGAAAGACAGAATTCCGGTTCGGCCCCGACGGGAAAATAAATATGAATAAGGCTATGGCATGGATTATTCCTTTAAGGGGGGTGAGGCCCCGAATTCCTGAAGACTGTTTTCTGGCGCCCAATGCCACCGTGGTGGGAGATGTGGAAATGGGCAAGGAATGCAGCATTTGGTTCAACGCGGTAATTCGCGGGGATGTAAATTCCATTCGTCTGGGAAATCGGGTTAATGTTCAGGACGGGGCCTGTCTTCACTGTACCTATGAAAAAACCAGTACCTGGATAGGAGATGATGTGTCCATAGGGCATCATGCCATTGTCCATGGATGCCGGATTGAAAGCCAGGTGCTAATCGGCATGGGGGCCATTATCATGGATCGGGTGCAAATTGGAAGCCATTCGGTAATCGCGGCCGGAGCGGTGGTCCTGGAGGGTACCATCATTGAGGAGGGCAGCGTCTATGCCGGGGTTCCTGCCCGCAAGGTCAAATCGGTCAGTCCGGCTCTGTTGGAGGGAGAGGTGCAAAGGATCGCCCGGAATTATGTGATGTATAGCCGTTGGTATGAGGATCCAGATTCGCAGTCGGGTCGACCAGGGGGACTGAATAGAGATTTCCCTCAGTAAGCCCCTGAGTTTGGGGGATGTGTTGAATTTAGGAAATCATTATAGGGAATGAAATTGTTATACATTACGAACGGGATTAACGGTGCAGGAGGATTGGAAAGAGTATTATCCATAAAAGCTTCTCTGTTGGCAGAGAAGGGGCATGAGGTGCATATTATGGCATTGAATCATGCCCATAAGAACCCTTTTTACTCCTTTTCTGAAAAGATTGGATTCCATTCCATCGAGGTAGGGGGAAATCCCCTGAGATACTGGAATAAATACCGGAAAGGAATACAAAACCTGGTAGATAAGCTTAATCCGGATATTATTTCCGTTTGCGACGACGGACTCAAGGGATTTTTCATTCCCTGGTTCCTGAAAACGAAAGCAAAGTTGTTTTATGAGCGACACGTATCTAAACTGATTGAACTCAGAGATGATTTTGGATGGGCCAGGCGAATGGCGGTAAAATCGAAATGGTTTTTTATGGAATGCTTAGGGAATCGGTTTTCGCGGTTTGTTGTGCTGACCAACGGTAATCTGAAGGAATGGCCCAGCTTGAAGAATCTTACAGTGATACCCAATCCCTTATCCTTTTTCCCCGAAGAGCCCGCCAATCTATACCCAAAAGTGGTTATTTGTGTAGGAAAAATTTCTTATCAGAAAGGACAGGATATATTGATTCAGGCCTGGGAGAAGGTCCATAAAAAGCACCCAGAATGGAGTTTGCATCTATTCGGGAAGGCCAACACGGCTTTCCTGGATTTCAGGGGAATGGAGTCCAAGAATATCCACTTTTTTCCTCCGGAGAAGGATATAGAACTAAGGTACAGAGAAAGTTCCATTTATGTCATGCCTTCCCGGTTCGAAGGCTTTGGAATGGTACTCATTGAAGCCATGGCCTGCGGATTACCGTGCGTGAGTTTTGATTGTGCTTACGGTCCCGCCGATATCATACGTCATGGAGAGGACGGATTTCTGGTGGAAAAGGAGAACGTCGATGAACTGGCCGATCGCCTGATTCAATTGATGGAAGATGAAGCCCTGCGCCGGAAAATGGGTGCCAAAGCCCGGGAGAATGTGGACAGATACAAGGCGGACAAAATACTGGATCAGTGGGAGGCATTGTTTGGGGAACTGCTTGAAGAGAGCAGGTAGATCGGGGAGGTTTTCCCCATAGGATCCAGGGGCCTATATCCATGGGGAATTCGTAACTTAGCCCTCCCTGAAATCCGGGTTTTCCCCGGATTATCAAGGGCTAAACCAATGGATTCTATGACCTATATCCCCAAGAATAAACTTCGGATCGTGACGGCTGCCAGCCTTTTTGACGGCCATGATGCCACCATAAACATCATGCGCCGGGTAATGCAAAGCACCGGAGCGGAAGTCATACATCTTGGCCATGACCGGAGCGTATGGGAAATCGTGAATTGCGCCATACAGGAAGATGTCAATGCCATTGCCATCACCTCTTATCAGGGTGGGCATATGGAATACTTCAAATACATGGTCGACCTCCTTAAAGAACGGGGAGCTTCCCAAATTAAGGTATTCGGCGGTGGAGGAGGGGTGATTCTGCCCACGGAAATCGAAGAACTGATGGCCTATGGCGTCTGCCGGATTTATTCCCCGGACGATGGCCGGAGCTTAGGATTGCAGGGTATGATTGATGACCTCATGGAAAAGGCCGATTTCCCTACGGGCGATAGGCTGGGAACCGATTGGGGTGCCCTGAGTCCCAGCGACCACCAGAAGATAGCTCAAAGGATTTCGGCGGCGGAGAACAGAGGGGAAGCCGAGGATACCCAGGCCATGCTTAGGGCAGTCCGGGAAAGGGCGCGGCAGACGGCCATACCCGTGTTGGGTATCACGGGGACCGGAGGAGCGGGAAAGAGTTCGCTGATCGATGAGGTAGTTCGTCGTTTTTTACTGGATTTTCCGGATAAACGGCTCGGAATCATTTCCGTTGATCCTTCCAAGAGAAGGACTGGGGGGGCACTGCTCGGTGACCGGATCCGGATGAATGCGATTTCCGACCCCAGGGTGTACATGCGCTCCATGGCGACCCGGCAGTCCAATCTCGCCCTCTCTCCCTATGTGCAGGATGCCATCGATATCCTCAAAGATGCCGGATTTGACCTGGTCATTCTGGAAACCTCCGGTATAGGTCAGAGCGATACCCAAATTTCGGAATATGGGGACCTCAGTCTTTATGTGATGACTCCCGAATACGGTGCGGCCTCCCAACTGGAAAAGATCGACATGCTTGATTTTGCCGATATAGTCGCCATAAACAAATTTGACAAACGCGGAGCAGCCGATGCCCTGCGCGATGTGAAAAAGCAATTCCAGCGCAACCACGGCCGCTTCGATGAAGACTGGGATAATATGCCCGTTTACGGGACTATTGCCAGTCAGTTCAATGACCCGGGGACCAATAGGTTTTACCGGGCCTTGATGGAGAAGATCGAGGCGGTAACCCAGGGAGCCCTGGTTTCCCATTTCAATCCCGGAGAGGAGAATAGGGAGAGAATCCATATCATACCTCCCGCAAGGGTCCGTTATCTGAGTGAGATTACCGAGGAGCATCGCCGTCACGAGGAATGGATAAAGCAGCAATCGGACCTGGCCCAGAAGCTTTATGGATTACACCTGGCCATGCAGGTACTGGAAGAACAGAGCGATTCCCCGGAAGATCAGGGAAAGCAGGGCATCGACCAGGTCTACCGAAAACTGGAATCCGGATTGGACTCCGGGAACTGGAAGAAAATCCAGAACTGGGACGCGCAAAAGCAGAAGTACCTGGATGAGGAATATGTGTTCCATGTCCGGGGAAAGGAAATTCGGGTGAACACCAAAACCACTTCCCTGTCCCAGCTCTCTATTCCAAAAGTGGCCGTTCCCGGTTACCAGGCCTGGGGGGATCAGCTTCGCTGGCTGTGGAAAGAGAATTACCCCGGGGAGTTCCCCTATACCGCAGGCATTTACCCCTTTAAACGGGAGGGGGAAGATCCGACACGTATGTTTGCCGGGGAAGGAGGTCCGGAGCGAACGAACAAGCGCTTTCATTATGTATCCCTGGGCATGCCGGCCAAGCGTTTGAGTACGGCTTTTGACAGTGTTACCCTTTATGGTCAGGACCCTGACCATCGTCCGGATATATATGGCAAGATAGGCAATGCGGGAGTAAGCGTATGTTGTCTCGATGATGCTAAAAAACTTTATAGCGGGTTTCATCTCTCTGACCCTAAGACTTCGGTTTCCATGACCATCAATGGACCGGCCCCTATGTTGACTGCCTTCTTTTTGAATGCGGCCATTGACCAGGACTGTGAAATCTATATCCGCGAGCAGGGGCTCACGGAGGAAGTGGAGGAGAAGATTCGCCGGATATATGAAGACAAGGGACTGGAGCGACCCCGATACGATGCCCGGCCTTCCGGGGCCGCCAAGGAAGCCGGCACGCTTCCGGAAGGACATGATGGGCTGGGGCTCATGCTATTGGGAGTCACCGGAGATCAGGTGCTTCCCCGGGAAATCTATGAGAATATCAAGAAATCCACCCTTTCGAAAGTAAGGGGCACTGTACAGGCCGATATTCTGAAGGAAGACCAGGCCCAGAACACTTGCATATTCTCCACCGAGTTTTCTCTGCGGTTGATGGGAGATGTGCAGCAGTACTTCATTGATCAGGGAGTGCGGAATTTTTATTCGGTTTCTATCAGCGGATATCATATTGCGGAGGCCGGCGCCAATCCCATTTCCCAGCTGGCCTTTACCCTGTCGAATGGATTCACTTATGTGGAGTACTATCTGAGCCGGGGAATGCATATCGATGATTTTGCGCCTAATCTGTCTTTTTTCTTTAGCAACGGCATAGATCCGGAATACAGTGTGATAGGCCGGGTGGCCCGCAGGATCTGGGCCCGGGCCATGAAGCACAAGTATAAGGCCAATTCCCGGTCTCAAATGCTCAAATACCATATTCAGACCTCCGGACGCTCCCTGCATGCTCAGGAGATCGATTTCAACGATATCCGGACCACACTTCAGGCATTGTATGCTTTTTATGACAATTGCAATTCCTTACATACCAATGCCTATGATGAAGCTATCACCACGCCCACCGAAGAAAGTGTTCGCCGGGCTATGGCCATTCAACTGATCATATCCAAGGAACTGGGACTGGCCAAGAATGAGAATCCCCTTCAGGGATCTTTTATCATTGAAGAGCTTACTGATCTGGTGGAGGAGGCCGTGATGATGGAATTTGACCGGATTACGGAAAGGGGTGGCGTTCTGGGCGCCATGGAAACCATGTATCAGCGGGGAAAAATCCAGGAAGAGAGTCTGTATTACGAGCGGCTGAAACATAGTGGCGCCTTCCCTATTATTGGAGTCAACACCTTCCTGAATTCCAAGGGGTCGCCGACGATTATTCCCCAGGAAGTCATCCGGTCCACCAAAGAGGAAAAGGAGTTTCAGATTGAGTCGGTGCGGCGCCTATGGAAAGCCCATGAAGGGAAGGCGGAGGCTCAACTTAGGGAACTGCAGGAGGCGGCGGTGCGCAACAAAAACTTATTCGAAGTGCTTATGGAAACCGTAAAATACTGTTCCCTGGGGCAGATTACCCAATCTCTGTTTTCTGTGGGCGGACAGTATAGGCGGAACATGTAGATCCGGGCCCTGGAAATACCCTCACTGGTCGGACCAGGGGCCAAACTTCATGATTTTGTCCATGCGCTGGTAGTCATCGGGAAGAATGTTCTGCTTGAGGCCCAGCCATACATCATAGCCGGTGCCGTCCCGGGTAGAAATCCATTCCCCCGTAAGCTCGTCTCCGGTCCACTCAAGCTCCATCCATCCCAGTTCTGGATCTTCTTTCATCAGAAACTGACCGGGGGCTTCTTTGGTGACTCGCAGACGGATGAACTCTTCCCTGTCCAGAAATTTGTACATGCCTTCCCAGAAGCAGCTGGTCTCGGGGCAGGATCCCTTTCTTCCCCTTAGATACAGCTCCACCTCTTCTTCTCCGTCGAAATGGCCGCGGAAATAAAACCTTTCGGCTACTTCTCCAGGGGATTCGAGGGACTCGGGCTCTTCCTCCTGGGCATAAAAAGCCTCTACGTCAATGGCGAGCGGATCTTTGGGACCCGTTGGAATTTCAGGTTTCAGGGTATCGGGAGCTTTGGGCCGGGGATTCCTTTCCTCATATTGTTTCTCCAGGAATTCGTCAAAGGAGGAGGCTTCCAATATGTTGAGCACGTGGGCACCGAACCATAGTTCCCCCATCCAGATGATGTCGCGAAGGCTGATCACATAGCGTTTACGGGTAAGCTGGTCTTCCACCAGCATATATCCATGAAAGCGATTATGGATGATTTTATCCAGCCCTTTGAGGTCCCGGGTCAGCACCATGGGCTGCAATTCATAGCGGGCTAGCATGATGTCTCGCCAATGGATTCCCATACCCAGTCCTTTGACAATGACCCGGTCAAAGTCCCGGACAAAGTGTTCATTGTATACCGGATCGAAGACTTTGAGTTTATCCGGTTGGGCAAGAAGTTCGCTGACTTCCTCCGGTTCGGGGTGGCGCAGGACGGCCTCCCAAAGCCTGCCATAGTCTATGTGTTCCCGCAGATGCAGCACCCCGTTTTGGGATTGCAATTGAGCCAGCAGGCGGATCATGAGATCCTCTTCTGATCGGGCCTGTCCCCGGGCGGGAATCCCCATGGCCAGGAAGGCCAGAGCGCCGGCGAGGATATATAGGGAGAAATTCATGGTTTGCTTTCCGACCTATAGGCCTGGATCACCTCCTGGATTCTTTCGCCGGGTCGAACCACCCATGCCCGACGGTTTATCCGGGCTATGGGCCTCTGCATGCATTCCGGATGATTCGTCAGCCAGTCCAGCCATTGGCTTGGGCTGGGCTTCGATTCCAGGAATTCCCTGGCGGCGGGCTCCTGCATCCGGATGATGTCCGAGGGCTGGAGTCCAAGCATATCCACCAGATCCGCCAATTCTTCACGGCTCAATGGGTTCTGGAGGTAATCCCGGACTTCATAGGGCAGGCCGGAGGCCTGAAGCAAGTCCAAGGCCTTGCGGCTTTTGCTGCAAACCGGAATGGAATACAGTATAATCATTCGCCCTCTATTTGCATTTCCTTGACCTGATCCGATATGACCAGCCTACCCTCGGTCTTCTCTCGGATTTCTTCCAAGGAGACGCCGGGGGCGTGCTCTATGCAGACAAAGCCCTGGTCGGTAATATCGAAAACCCCCAGGTTGGTGACTACTTTTTTTATGCAGCGGATCCCAGTGAGGGGAAGGCGGCAATCCGAAAGGAGCTTTGAGCGGCCCTTGGGGTCGGTATGCTGCATGGCGACGATGATGTTTTTTGCCGAGGCGACCAGATCCATGGCCCCGCCCATTCCTTTCACCATCTTTCCGGGTATTTTCCAGTTGGCTATGTCTCCTTTATCGGAAACTTCCATGGCCCCCAGCACGGTGAGATCCACTTTTCCCGCCCGGATCATTCCAAAGCTTAGGGCGCTGTCAAAAAGAGAGGCTCCCGGCATCATGGTAATGGTCTGTTTGCCGGCGTTGATCAGATCCGGATCTTCCTCCCCCTCCAAGGGGAAAGGGCCCATACCCAGCAGACCATTTTCGCTTTGAAGGACCACTTTAATGCCCGGGGGAATATAGTTGGCCACCAATGTGGGAATGCCGATACCCAGGTTTACATAGTATCCGTCCTGCAATTCCTGGGCAATTCGTCGAGCTATCTGATTTTTGCTAAGGCTCATAATTCTTGGAAAGTTTTTATCGGCTGGAGGAGTTAGCGGGCCGAACCGTACGCTGTTCAATTCGTTTTTCGTAGTCCACTCCCTGGAATATCCGGTGAACATAAATTCCCGGAACATGGATATGGTTCGGATCTAGTTCCCCTGGGGGCACCAGTTCTTCCACTTCCGCTATGGTGACTTTACCCGCCATGGCCATGATGGGGTTGAAATTCCGGGCTGTATCCTTGAAGATCAGGTTCCCCTCGTGATCTCCTTTCCAGGCTTTTACCAGGGCGAAGTCGGCCTCGAAGGCGTATTCCAGCAGATAATCCTTGCCATGGAAATTCCGGATTTCCTTTCCTTCTGCCACTTCCGTTCCTACCCCTGCCGGAGTATATATAGCGGGCATTCCGTAGCCTGCCGCCATGCAGCGGGTAGCCAAGGTCCCCTGGGGTATGAGCTCCACTTCCAGTTCGCCGGAAAGCAATTGTCGCTCAAATTCATCGTTCTCTCCCACATAGGAGGCGATCATTTTTTTGACCTGTTTTTTCTTGAGCAAAAGACCTATGCCAAAATCATCCACTCCCGCGTTATTGGATATGCAGGTTAGGTCTCTTACCCCTTTTTTCACCAGGGCAGCGATGGCGTTCTCCGGAATTCCGCAGAGCCCAAATCCTCCCAACATGATCACGGCACCTGAGGGGATGGGTTCTACCGCTTCCTCAGCATTGCGGACGATTTTTCTCATAACGACGTTTTTGCAAATCTAGAATTCCGCATTAAGATAAGCAAAATCCCGGCTCCCCGGGACAGTCAGGGAAAAATCCCGTCTAGCCCAAATAGAGAAGTTCCCTGTACTTGGTCAGCGGCCAGATCTTGTCCTCGACAATCAATTCCAGCTTGTCGGCATGGTAACGAATCTTGTCAAAATGAGGCTTAACCTCGTGGCAATAGAGCAAGGCCCTCTGGTGTGCGTCTTTAACCAGGTTGGCTTTCTTGCGAGCCTCGATCATGGATTCCACATAATCATTTATCTTCTGGATATGCCCGCTGATGACCTTGACCAGGTTTTTCTGTGCCTTGTAGCTTTCCTCGGGCAGGTCCAGTTCCCGAAGACCTTTAATATTATGGATCAGGGTGTTCTGATAATGGATGGAGGCCGGCAGCACGTGGTTGGTGGCAATATATCCCAGAATCCGGGCCTCAATTTGAACCTTCTTGATGTATTCTTCCAGAACTATCTCATGGCGGGCGATGATTTCCCTTTCGGTGAATATTCCGTTATCCACGAAAAGTCGTTTGGATTTTTCGCTTACATATGCCGTCAGGGCTTCGGGGGTAGTCTTGAAGTTGCTCAGTCCCCGGGCTTCGGCTTCTTTGGCCCAGGATTCACTGTAGTTGTCCCCTTCGAAACGGATGGGTTTGGACTGGGTGATGTAGTCTCTGAGGATATGCAAAATGGCAATTTCCTTTTTCTCTCCTTTTTCGATCAGACTGTCCACTTCCTGCTTGAATTTCTTCAGAGTGTCGGCCATGATGGTATTCAGGACCATCATGGGGGATCCGCAGTTGGCGGTCGATCCCACGGCCCGGAATTCAAATTTATTTCCGGTAAAGGCAAAAGGGGAGGTGCGGTTCCGGTCGGTATTGTCCATAAGCAATTCAGGGATCTGCTTATGAATATCCAGTTTGAGAATCACTTCGTCCTGCTCGGTGAATTTTTCGGTTACCCGGGCCTCGATCTCATCCAGGACTTCGGAAAGGTATTTGCCTACATAGACGGAAAGAATAGCAGGAGGCGCTTCATTGGCCCCTAAGCGATGGTCGTTGTTGGCCGAGGCTATGGAGGCGCGCAACAGGTCGGAATGGTCATGAACGGCCTTAATGGCGTTCACGAAAAAGGTGAGGAACATGAGGTTGGTCCGGGGGGTTTTTCCCGGGGAAAGCAAGTTCACCCCGGTATCCGTGGCCAGGCTCCAGTTATTGTGTTTTCCGCTGCCATTCACTCCGGCAAAGGGTTTTTCATGGAACAGGATTTTCAGCTTGTGGCGGCTGGCAACCTTGTTCATAATATCCATAAGCAGGGAGTTGTGGTCCACGGCAATATTTACTTCCTCAAACATGGGGGCGCATTCGAATTGGCCGGGGGCCACTTCATTATGCCGGGTCCTCAGGGGAATGCCCAGTTTGTAGGCTTCTTGTTCGAAGTCCTGCATGAAGGCATAGATGCGTTCGGGAATGGATCCGAAATAATGGTCTTCCAGCTGCTGGCCTTTAGCCGGAGCGTGGCCGACCAGGGTGCGTCCGCACATGACCAGATCGGGACGGGAGTTAGCCAGGGCCTGATCCACGACAAAGTATTCCTGCTCCCATCCCAGGGTGGCGGTCACCTTGGTGATGTTGCGGTCAAAATAATGGCAAACATCCACGGCTGCTTTGTCCAGGGCCAGTATAGATTTTAGCAATGGGGCTTTGAAGTCCAGGGATTCCCCGTTATAGGCAATGAATATGGTGGGAATGCAAAGCACTTTGCCTTGGGCGCTCTCCATAATGAAGGCGGGCGAGGAGGGATCCCAGGCGGTATATCCCCGCGCTTCAAAAGTGGCCCGGATTCCTCCGTTGGGGAAGCTGGAAGCGTCCGGCTCCTGTTGGATCAGGGCGTCGCCATCAAAAAGCTCCAGGGCGGAACCGTCCGGCTTCAGGGTAAAAAAAGAATCGTGTTTCTCCGCCGTGGTTCCTGTCAGGGGCTGAAACCAATGGGTATAGTGGGTGACGCCTTTTTCCTCGGCCCAGCTTTTCATTCCTGCGGCAATCTGGTCAGCCATTCTCCTTTCGATCTTGGCTCCCGTGCGAATGGAATTATTCAGGCTTTTGAAGGCCTCGTCGCTGAGGTATTCGCGCATGGCCTTGCCGGTGAACACGTGGCTGTTGAACAGGGCCGATACTTTTTTTCCATTATAATTATTGGTTCTCCTTTCTTCCAGCCCCAAGTCCTGAAGGGCCAACATGCGAATGGATGTCATCAGATTAGATTTTGTGCAAATCTAAATGATTTCCTGGATTCTGAATCAGAATGCAATAGTTTTTTACGAAAAATATCAGATTTCAGAAATTGCTATGAGAAAGCAGACTTAAGGATAAACGACGTAGGCAAGGCTGTAATCCGCTTCTAGTCGGCCTTCGACGAAAAGTCTATGCTTTATGCCGGAGCGGATAAGATCCACTCGTATGGCATATGAGTCCGGTTTCTCTCTTATGTCCCGAATAAGGATATCTTCGGCAAACCGTAGTCCTCTGCTTCCGGCCCATTTGTAGGCCGCTTCCTTTACCGACCAGGCAAGGTGCAATCTTTTTGTCGCCCTGGGACCGACCAGGCACTGTTCTTCGGGGCTGAGAAACTTGTGCTGCAGGCGGTCAATTCGGGGATGCCAGCATTGAATATCGATGCCGACTTCGCTCTGGGAGTTCAGGATGACGCCTACATAAGGCCAGGAATGGGAAATGGAAAAATAGAGGGGATTTCCCTGGATCCTGGGCTTGTCTTCTTCGTCGGCCGCTATGTCTCCCAAGGGGAAATCAGCCCGGAGCTGGCGGAGAAGGTATCGGCCAGCCCATCGCTCCAGCCGCCTTCGTTCCAGGGAAATCTCCGGGAATTCGAGATGGTTCAGACGCTCCCGGAAAAAGGATTCGGGTTCTTCGATCTTCCATATGGCCGCCAGGCTATGTCGATCGGCATTCCAAAGGCGGATGAGGGCCATAATCAAAGCGAATATAGGATAAAAACGATGACCTTATCGATAGGGGAAGTTTTTTGAGACAAGTTCAGGGAGGAGCAGGGCTTTCTCTATATTTGTCCTATGATACTTTCGGATAAACGAATTCTGGAGGAAATGGAGTCCGGACGAATCGTGATTCGGCCCTTTCGCCGCGATTGCCTGGGGAGCAACAGCTATGATGTGCATCTGGGCTCGACTCTGGCCACCTACAGAGACCACCTCCTGGACGCCAAGGCCCATAACCAGATCGACCTCTTTGAGATAGGGGAAGAAGGGATTGTTCTGTATCCCCATATATTCTACCTAGGCACCACCATGGAATACACGGAGTCCCATGCCCATGTGCCTTTCCTGGAAGGCAAGTCCTCCACGGGACGACTGGGCATTGATATTCATGCCACGGCCGGAAAAGGGGATGTGGGCTTCTGCGGAAACTGGACTCTGGAGATTTCGGTAAAACAGCCGGTTCGCGTCTATAAGGGCATGCCCATAGGGCAACTCATCTACTTTCCCGTGGACGGGGAAATTGAAGTAAGTTACCATCAGAAGAAGAACGCCAAATACGCTCAACAGCCTAACCGTCCTGTGGAAAGTATGATGTGGAAAAATCAGTTCTAGATCCCCATAGGCTGAGAAAAAGAGCTATTGTCCAGCGAAATCATCGGCATCTGCCTGGGAAGATGCCAGGAACTGATCCACCATCCCCTTCATCATGGGGGGAAGTTGATCCTGAATATATTCTTTAATGGTGTCAATAGCCTTGGCAGCTTGCTCAGGGCTGAGTCCGGCCTGGGTTTGGAGTTTGTCTATCAATTCTTTCATGATGGGGGATTTTACAGGCCTCAGGCCGCGTTATGGGATAATTGTAGTTTGGAGTCTTCCAACATGCTCTGAGCATAGGCCAGGTCCAGGTGAAAGCTTCCTTTGAAATCACTGGAAGGCAGTTCGTACATAGCATCGGTGAGGATGATCTCGCAGATGGCTCTCAGGCCCCTGCCTCCCAGTTTGAATTCTATAGCCTTGCTTACCATGTAGTCCAGGGCTTCCTCGCTCACCTTCAGGTCAATTCCTTCATAGGCGAAAAGCTTAGTATACTGCTTGATTAAAGCGTTTTTGGGTTCGGTCAGAATCCTTTTCAGGGAAGCGGAATCCAGCGGATTGAGATAGGTCACCACCGGAAGCCTGCCCAGCAACTCGGGGATCAGGCCAAAACTCCTGAGATCCTGGGCATTGACGTACTGAAGCAGGTTAGCCCTGTCCAGGGTTTCGGTCTGTTTAATAGCCCGGTATCCTATGGAGGAAGCCTGCACCCGGCGGGCAATCATCTTGTCTATGCCTTCAAAGGCCCCCCCGCAGATGAAAAGAATATTTTGGGTGTTGATCTTCACCATTTTCTGATCGGGGTGCTTTCTTCCCCCCTGGGGAGGTACCAGGACATCCGCACCTTCCAGAAGCTTGAGCATGGCCTGCTGCACCCCTTCCCCGCTCACGTCCCGGGTAATGGAGGGATTATCAGATTTGCGGCCAATCTTATCAATTTCATCAATATAGACTATACCTCTTTGGGCCGCTTGGACATCGTAATTGCAGGCCTGAAGCAGTCGGGATAAAATACTCTCCACATCCTCTCCCACGTAACCGGCTTCGGTGAACACCGTAGCGTCCACAATAGCGAAGGGGACCTGAAGCAGTCGGGCAATGGTCTTGGCCAAAAGGGTTTTCCCGGTTCCGGTTTCCCCGACCATGATGATATTGGACTTTTCGATTTCGACTCCGTCTTCTTCCATGGGCTGATCCAACCGTTTGTAGTGGTTGTACATGGCCACACTCAGCACTTTTTTGGCTTCGTCCTGTCCGATGACATACTGGTCCAGAAACGCTTTGATCTCCTTGGGTTTATGTACTTTATGCTGCTCTTGTGGCTTTTCGCTGTTTCCCGATTCCTTTTTGGCGGACAATGGGCTGCCCTGGGCTTCCTGCAACAGGATATGGGCATTTTCCACACACTGGTCGCATATGTTCCCTTTCAGACCGGAAAAGAGCAGATTAACATCGGCTTCTCCCCGGGCACAGAAAGAGCATTTTCTCTGATTAGTCTTGGCCATGTATTTTGGGATGAAATAAATTCTGGGTTAAACGGGCAAAATTACGGAATCGCCGTGAATTGGAGCCTGAGGGGAGCGGCCATGTCCATAGCCCGAAGAGGAGAAGGGGACAATTGCTTAACTTGCCTTCATGTTACGGAGCCATTCCTCCCCGTCTGCCCGCGCATATGCTCAGGTGATCATTCCCCTCAACCTGCCCGGCGGACTCACTTATGGCGTGCCTTTGGAATGGCAGCAGGAAATCGAGCTGGGTATGCGGGTGGAAGTGGGTCTTGGGCGGAATAAAAAATATGCGGGCATAGTGGCGGATCTCAGTGCGGAGAAGCCGGACTTCAGTCCTATTAAGCCCATTTTGGGCATTATCGACAAAAAGCCCATTATAGACGGCAGGCACCTGGATTTCTGGAAGTGGATCAGTGCCTATTATCTGGCCAGTCCTGGGGAGGTGATGCAAGCGGCTTTGCCTTCCCATTTGAAAATGAGTGCAGAGACCCGTCTGATCTGGAGCCCAGAGGGCGGTCCGGGGCAAGGAACCTGGTCTTCCTTGACTCGGCCCATTGCCGATTGGCTGGCCCAGGTCCATGTGCTGACCATTCCGGAAATCAGGACCCGGGTGGCGGCCAACGACATGCCTGCCGTGCTTTCGGAGCTGCTGGAGTCCGGATGGGTGCAGTGGGAAGACCAGTTGGAATCCCGGTTCAAGCCCAAGAGGGAGAAACAACTGCGGCTGGCACCTGCCTATGAAGGGGAGGAGGAATCCCTATCCGCCCTGTTTGATCAACTGAAAAGGGCCCCCCGGCAACTGGAACTGCTTCTGGCCTATATGGACCTTAGGGCCAGGATCGGTAGCCCTATGCCCGTGAAGGCTCTTCTGGACAGGGCCAAGGCCTCCCACGCCCTGATCAGATCCCTGGAAGAAAAAGGGGTATTCGAGGTCTTCTATCAGAAGGTGGACCGGCTTCAGGCTATGGCGCCCCAAGGGGAACCGGAGCAGATTTCACTGAGTCCGGCACAGGCGCAGGCGCTTCAGGAGATTCGGGCAGGATTTGAGCAGAAACCGGTTGTCCTGCTCCAGGGCGTCACCGGAAGCGGCAAAACCCTGATCTATATTGAAGAAATCCGGGAACAGATCCGCCAGGGGAAGCAGGTGCTCTATTTGCTGCCGGAAATCGGGCTGACCACCCATTTGGTGCGTCGCCTCAAATCCTATTTCGGGGAGGAAATGGGTGTCTACCATTCCCGGTATTCCCCCAATGAGCGAGTAGAGATCTGGGATAAGGTGAGGGAAAAAAAATACCGGCTCATTTTGGGGCCCCGTTCCTCTCTTTGGTTGCCTTTCCAGGATTTGGGAATGATCATCGTGGATGAAGAGCACGATATATCCTTCAAGCAAAGGGATCCGGCTCCCCGTTTCCATGCCCGGGATGCTGCCATTTATCTGGCCCATCTTTTCGGGGCCAGGACTCTTCTCGGCTCTGCCACTCCATCTTTAGAGACCCTCCATAACGTAGCCAAAGGGAAATATGGATATGTATCCCTGAAGGAGAGATATCAGGGGATCCCCATGCCTCGGATCGAAGTCTTCTCTGCCCGGTCTGACTCGGGGAATTCGGGTTCCGGTCCATGGATAGCCACTCCTTTGGCCAGGGCCATGTCGGAAACCCTGAACCGGAACAAACAGGTAATCCTTTTCCATAACCGAAGAGGATATGCGCCATTTCAGATCTGTATGTCCTGCGGCTGGGTTCCTCAATGTCGCCAGTGTTCGGTATCGATGACCTACCATAAAATAACGGATCGCATGCATTGCCATTATTGCGGGCACAGGGAATCGGTGATTCGGCGCTGCGGACAGTGCGGGGATCAGAAAATGCAGGCCAGATCATTCGGAACCCAGAGGGTGGAGGAGGAAGTGCAGAAGATATTCCCTAGGGCGAGGATCGCGCGCATGGATCTGGACAGCATGAGGGGAAAGCATCAGCACTCCCAGGTTCTGGAGAGTCTAGAGAAAGGCCAGGTGGACATTCTGATAGGGACCCAGATGGTGGTCAAAGGGTTGGACTTTTCCCGGGTCGCCTTGGTGGCTATACTCCAGGCCGATGCTTTGCTCAGTTTTCCGGATTTCCGTGCCCAGGAAAGAGCTTTTCAGCTCATGTCCCAGGTGAGTGGACGGGCAGGACGCCAGGATGGGGAAGGCAGGGTGATGATTCAGGCATATCGTCAGAACCATCCGGTCATTCAATGGGTAAAAGAAAATGATATCCGCCAGATGTACCAACAGGAGATGGCCCTGAGAAGGGAATTCGATTACCCCCCTTATTGGCGCCTGATCCGCATCCATATAAAACACAGATCAGAGGCCACGGCCCGACAGGTCGGTGAAGAAATGGTGAAGGCCCTAAGTACCGAAGCGCAGATCCGGGTTCTTGGCCCCAGTCCGGCTTTGGTATATCAGATCCGAGGCTATTATATCCAGGAAGTTCTGGTAAAGTCTCCTCCCGAACCCGGGTTGCTCCGATCCCTGAAGGCCAGATTATGGGCGGAGCGGCTGAATCGCCTAAGGACGCGGGGGCTTCAGGTAGTCCTCGATGTGGATCCCTACTGATACTTAGACGAAAAAAAGGGGAAAGAAAGCCGCCGGATAGGGATATCCGGCGGCAGAACCCGAATGGGGGAAATCATGATCAGGCCGCAAAAAACTTTTTGATTACCTCCATGACCCGATCCGCGGGCAGGGGCTCATCAAAGGCTTCGGTGGCCGCATGCTGGCTCACGGGCATTCCGTTGATTCCGGGGATGGCAAATCCCATTTGCACCTGATTGGCTTCGCCGGAATAGAAATTCTCAAAGAATACATCTTTAATATGGCTCTGATCTCCTCTGACCCAAGGCTCGAGTAAGGGGGAGGATCCCGGAAGTTCACGCCTCATCATCCGGATTTTGGCGGCTATCCGGGCTTCGCAGGAGTGCATTCTCATCATGGCCTGCATAAAATTGTTGTGCACCATGAATATGGCCATTTGCCCTTTATAGGCGCGGACAGAAAGATCTTCCAGGCATTGTGCCAGATTCAGAAACTGCTCAAAATCCGTGAATACTTTTTGGAAAGGTCCCGTCCCGGTCCCGTGTCCCCCGGTGAAGTCGATGGCCGGGATGGGGGGATGATCTTCCCCTATAGAATCCAGAAGGCCGGAAAGGGTTTCGATGCGGGCCTTTTTTAAGTTTAGGAGTTTTTGGATGACGGTCTCGTCGGCAGGGCTGGGAATCAATCCCGGAGAATGCAGTCCCACTTCGTACAGCCCTCTTTGAAGGTTGGACAGGATCAAGATCAGTCCGAATCCTTCCCCTATCTTGGAGGTAGTTTTGGCTTCTGCACGAGGAATCAGGGCGCCCAGGGCCAAGGGAACCGTCATGGCGGATGCGCGGGTGGCTAGGTTGCGGAAAATACTTCTTCTGGACTGGGTTTGTTCAAAGGCTTCCGGATCGGTGTCTTCCAGAATCTTAATCAGTTTATGCACATTCATGGCGAAGGAGGATTAATGGGTGGGCAATTGATGAATTTGCAGCGTTTCCGCTATATAGGGGCGGAGGGCCACCAGCACATCGGCCGGTGTCAGGGCCTTATCCAGACCTGAGGAGTCGCTGTTGTCCAGGAAGCTGTTTGAGGATATGGATTCCCGGATAAAGCTGGCATGCCTTCCTGCCACCGAAACCATTTTGGAGAGCAGGATAACATGTTCATAATGGGTGAGTAAATGGAGGCTGCCATTGTAGGCGGACACGGAGATCTCCTTGAACTTCATGGCCATGGCCAGGACTTCGGCACGGGAAGAGTACTGGATATTCCCCAGTTGGAGGCTGAGAAGCCCTATGGCCCGATCCCCCAGTACGGATTTGATGATCTCGCGATGGGCTAACTGATGGGCCTTAATGTCATCAAAATAATTGATCTCCCTTTCGGTCATTCCGGTAAATGGGTTGTCGGAGACGCGGATAAAGAATTCGGCCAGGACCTGCTCCACCGCATAAAGGTAATTCAGCACTCCGGCATCGCCCTCTCCCAGATTAATACCTTCTTCCCCCACTATGGGATCCGGATCTTTCTTTTCACAGGAAGCCAGAATAAGTCCTAATCCCGCCAGGGAAGAATACTGGACGAATTGACGGCGGGAAAGCCCCGAGGTATGGGGGAGAAGGCTAGATTTAGTCAGCGGATTCAGTTCTTTCATAGTTTCTTGTTTAGCACAAGTTGAGCCCAAGAATACACATTTTTATCGGGGCTCCATAGCCCCGGTTGGGCAGGGGCAAGTAAATCTAATATATGTTGTTTGCTTTTCCATGCTTCCCTTAAAAAAAATCGGCAAAATGGGCGGCCAACAAGCAGGGAGGGGTAATCAGGGGGGGCGGCGGATCGGGATGTGCAGGCGGGCGATTTTCCCTGAATCACCCGGAACGGGGAGGGCCGAGCCCCCAAAAAAAATACGCCCGCAATTTGGATTTGCAGGCGTCCTGACGGGAAAACCGATTCGTTTATGGGAGGTAAAAGGGATTCGAACCTATTTGACTAACCATCCCCCAGTGCGGTTTTCCGAGCTTCTTGATTGAATGACGCCACGAATGACGCGACCTTTTTCCTAACTAGAATGGAACCCCTTCAAGAGCTGTACTTCGGGTAAGTAATGGGCGTTGAACCAGCACACCAACAAACTATTATACAGCTCTTTAGTTGACTTGCCCTCGTGGACACCACGAATGACGCGACTAAAACCTGTGCATTTCTGAAGATTTTGGCTATTCCAAGGCAAAAAATAACGCCCACAATTCTGAATTTGCAGGCGTTTATACGTTTTGACAGCGTATTCTCGGGAGGCAAAAGGGGCTCGAACCCTCGACCCTCAGAACCACAATCTGATGCTCTAACCAACTGAGCTACTGCCTCCATTGGACCCCTTTTCGGAATCGGCGACAAAGTTAGCATAATTTCCATGATTCCCCACAGGGGATAAAATTATTTGTGTGCAGGCGTCCTCTTGCCTATTTTAACAGTTTTTCGGTGTCTTTGCTGTTATATTTGCCCTCTAATTCTGAAATATGCTAAAAAATTGGATAATCCTTCTGTGCTTGCTCTTTCCCCTGGGGACCATGGCTCAGAAAGGCCAGGAGGACAGGGAAGGGGAGCGCCCCGAACTTGAAAAGCCGGCCAGGGATTTCCTGCTGCTGCAGATCACCCATGAAGGCTGGGCAGGCGCACCGGACAGCCTGAACATAGGCGGTCTGGGCCGGGGATTTAACGCCTATCTTTGTTATGATTTTCCGATAAAGAACAGCCATTTCAGCTTTGCTGCCGGACTGGGAGTGGGCACGGCCAATATCTATTTTCAGGATCGGGAAATTCGGCTGGACGATACCAGCTCCCTGCAGCAAGTGATTTTCCTCCCCGAACAAAAGGAATACAAGAAATACAAATTGAGCACTGCCTATGTGGAAGCCCCTTTTGAGCTAAGGTTCTACGGCAATCGGCTGAACCGAAACAAGGGGTTCAAAGCCGCCCTGGGACTTCGGGTGGGCAATCTGATCGGTGCCCATACCAAAGGAAAGGAAGAGGGATCCAAAATAGTGTATAAGGTGAACACCCGGCGTCATATGGAGAATTGGCGTTTCGCCGGAACCCTCCGTCTGGGTTGGGGGAATTTCTCCCTGCTGGGCACCTATAATCTAAATGGCATGTTCAAGGAAGGCCAGGGTCCCGAACTCACTCCTTATTCCCTGGGCATATGTATCTCCGGACTTTGATTTCCGATATCATAAGTCTTTCCTTCCACCGATAGATGGCTGTGGGGAAACCAGTGCCTGGCCTCCTCCAGCATGGGCTGCAAGTCTCGATAACGGGAGGAGTAATGCCCCAGGAGCAGCATCTGGACCCTGGCTTTTGCCGCCATTTGGGCTGCTTCGGCAGCCGTGCTATGGTAGCGAAGGTGGGCTTTGTCCTTGTCGGAATCCATGTAGGTGGCATCATGATAGAGGAGATCAACCCCCTCAAAATAGGGAATCAGTGATTCGGAATAGAGGGTGTCGGCACTGTAGGCATAGCGCAGGGCCGGCTTTCCCGGATCGGTAATTTCTTCATTGGCAATTCTTCTCCCGTCGGGGAGCACATAATCCTTTCCTTTAGCCAGATGGCGGAATTCCGTTACCGGAATTCCCCATTTTTCTGCTTTTTGGGGATCCACCTTCCTGGGCCTGGGCCGGGTGGAAATGACAAATCCATAACAGGGTATGCGGTGTTGCACCGGGAAATACTGGATCTGGAAGCGCTCATTTTCCTCAAAGATCCCCCCTTCGGGCTGCAATTCATGCAGAAGCAAGGGGTATTCCAGTCCACCATGGGATGCCTGAAAAATGGAATCCAATATTGGGCTCAGTCCGGCAGGGGCATAAAGGTGGAGGGGTTTGGTTCTTTGGAGCAGACTCATGCTGGTCAGCAGGCCAGGGAGCCCGAAAAAATGATCGCCATGCAGATGGCTGATCAACACATGATGCAGGTGCTTCCATCGAAGCCCAAATTCGGCCATGCGCATCTGGGTGCCTTCTCCGCAGTCAATAAGCATGTCTTCCCCTCCCAGACTGAGAAACTGGGCTGTGGGATGCCGCTGATAGGCTGGTAGTGCGGAGTTGTTCCCCAGTATGGTTAACTTCATAATCAACTAAAATTCTAATGGCTGGCTCCCCTAATCTTCGCTGAGCAGGTCTCTTTCCAGGATTTCCATGTGCACGATGTCCAAAGCCTCCTGGAAGCTCGGGGCCAGGTGCAGTATCTCATCGGAGTCTTCCCCCCGGATCCGGGAAAGGACTTGTTTTCCCGATTGGGTGATCACAAAGGAATATCCCATCTCATATTGTTTGCGGTGCAAGGCAATCAGCCCAGCGATGACTTCCCCGTCTATGGACAGGCAGGGCTTCAGGTCCAGGATTATGTTCCCCTCTGTCCCTTCCGGGGCGGCGGAATCCGAAGAAAGGGCCCGGATCAGGGACTGAAGCACCGAAGCATCGAATCGTGGCGAGATGACGGTGGCGTGGATATATTGGCCATGGGGTTCTATTTGGATTTCCATAGGTGGATTTTATTTGGGCAAGCCCCCGGCACCGAGTGCGGAGGGTGTTGGTAAAATTAGCCTATTTAGGGGTAAAAACGGGCCAACTCCCCTTCCTAAATACCCGGATACGGAATCTCTCCGGGCTGACGTTATGCCCCTTCACGGAACTCCGGATCATGATATTGTTGCAGGCCCTGGCACAATAATGCTGCCATTTTATCCGATTGGGTCCATAGGGACCCTAAGGGAAGGCAGCCGACCGTTTTGGTATCTCTTTTGAATTCCTTTTAGGGTTGAATTTCTAAGAAAAGTGCCAGGAGGTTAGGGGCAGAAATGGGAAAAGGGCCTGTTGCCCCGGGGGGGTCCGGTCAAGCCAATCCGTATATTGGGGAAGAATTAATAGGGGAATTGGTTTTCCTAATGGAATGGCTTACTAGGAATCGTTAACTTTACTATTAATAAGGACAACTTACCACATTATGGATTCTAATTTTTCACCTAAAGTCAAAGAAATCATATCCTATAGCCGGGAGGAAGCGCTCCGCCTGGGGAATGACTTCATCGGCACCGAACATCTGCTGCTGGGGTTGATCCGGGAAGGAGAAGGCACAGCGGTTCGGGTTCTCCAAAGTATGGACGTGGATTTCTTTCAGTTGCGCAAGGAACTGGAAGCCGTGATAAAAGATAAAAGCAATAAACCTCTGGCAAATCTGAACAGTTTGCCTTTGACCAAGCAGGCCGAAAAAGTAATCCGGATTACGGTTTTGGAGGCCAAGGCGCTCAAGAGTGTGACCATTGAGACTGAGCATCTCATGTTATCCATATTGAAGAATAAGGAAAACGTGGCCACCCAGATTCTGCATCAGTATGATGTGGACTATGAACGCTTCAAAAGTGAACTGAATATATTGCAGGGTAATGTGCCCAAGGCCGATTACAACGATCCGGGTTCCGAGGAGTTTGAAGAGGAAGAAGAGAAACGTCCCTTCCAGCAACAGCGACGCCAGGGCGGGGTGGCCAAATCCAAAACGCCGGTACTCGATAATTTCGGAAGGGATATCACCAAATTGGCGGAACTAGGAAGCCTGGACCCCATAGTGGGAAGGGAAGAGGAAATTGAAAGAGTGTCCCAGATCCTGAGCCGGCGCAAAAAGAATAACCCGATTCTGATCGGAGAGCCGGGAGTTGGAAAGACGGCCATTGTGGAGGGGTTGGCCCTGAGGATCGTGCAAAGAAAGGTTTCCCGGGTACTGTTTGACAAGAGAGTAATCAGTCTCGACCTGGCCGCCCTGGTGGCGGGTACCAAATACCGGGGCCAGTTCGAGGAAAGGATGAAGGCCATCATGAATGAGCTGGAAAAGAACAGGGACGTGATTCTCTTTATAGATGAAATTCATACTATAGTCGGTGCCGGCGGAGCCTCGGGCTCCCTGGATGCCTCCAATATATTCAAGCCGGCCCTGGCCCGGGGAGACCTGCAATGCATAGGCGCTTCCACCTTGGACGAATATAGAATGTACATTGAGAAAGACGGTGCCCTGGACCGGCGCTTCCAGAAGGTATTGGTGGAGCCCCCCAGCGTGGAAGAGACCATCACCATCCTCCAGAACATCAGTTCGAAGTATGAGGAATTTCACAATGTGAACTATGACAAAGAGGCTATCGAAGCCTGTGTGAAACTAAGTGATCGGTATATGACCGACAGACTGCTTCCCGACAAGGCCATCGATGTTATGGACGAAGTGGGTGCCAGGGTACATCTGAAGAACATTAATGTGCCTCAGAATATCCTGGATCTGGAGAAAAAGATCGAAGACATCAAACAGGAGAAAAACACGGTGGTGAAGAGCCAGCGCTTTGAGGAAGCCGCTGCCCTTCGGGACAAGGAAAAGCGTCTAGGGGAAGAGCTGGAAAAAGCCAAAGCCGAATGGGAGGAAGAAAGCAAGAACAAGCGTTACCCCATCCATGAGGAGCATATTGCCGAGGTGATTTCCATGATGACGGGAATTCCCGTAATGAGAATGGTGGAAGCCGAAAGCGCCAAACTGCGCCGCATGGGTGAAGACTTGAAAGGCGCTGTGGTGGGTCAGGATGAAGCCATCCAGAAAGTGGTCAAAGCCATCCAGCGAAACCGGGTAGGATTAAAAGATCCTCGTAAGCCCATCGGGTCCTTCATATTTCTGGGTCCCACCGGGGTGGGGAAGACCGAATTGGCCCGCTCCCTCGCCCGGCATATGTTCGATAGCGAGGATGCCCTGATCCGCATAGACATGAGTGAATACATGGAGAAATTCTCCGTAAGCCGTCTGATCGGTGCGCCCCCAGGATATGTGGGCTATGAGGAAGGCGGACAACTTACGGAGAAGGTAAGGCGCAAGCCCTATTCCGTAGTTCTTCTGGACGAAATCGAGAAAGCGCATCCCGATATTTTCAATATTCTGCTTCAGGTTTTAGATGATGGCATGCTGACCGATGGGCTGGGACGCAAGGTGGATTTCAAGAATACCCTGATCATCATGACCTCCAATATAGGTGCCCGTCAGCTTAAGGATTTCGGAGCAGGAGTAGGTTTTGCCACCGGAGCGAGAACCGAGAATATGGAGGAGATCACCCGCGGGGTCATTGAAAAGGCCCTGAAAAGGACCTTTTCTCCGGAGTTTTTGAACCGGATTGACGATGTGGTCATTTTCAATTCTCTGGACGAATCCCATATCGCGGTAATCATCGACATCATCATGAAGGATGTGCTGAAGCGGCTCAACAGCCTTGGATTCAGTCTGGTACTGACTCCGGCAGCCAAGCGTTTTATTGCCGAGAAGGGTTATGATCAGCAGTTTGGCGCCCGTCCCCTGCATCGGGCTATTCAGCGATACCTGGAAGATCCTTTGGCCGAAGAGATTCTGCATCATCGGATCAAGGAGGGAGACCATATTCAGGCGGATTATAATGAGGAGGAGAACAAGATTGTCTTTGTCATGGAGAAGCCCAGCTCAAAGAAAGAATCCGCTCCTCAGCAGGGGGATGCCTGAGCTTGTAGATTGTCGGATTCGGCAAAACGCTGATCAAGAGCATGGAGGGCGAAGGGCTGGATATCAGAAACAGGGATTTTTCCAAAGAATTCCAATTCAAAGGACTTCGGTCCTCAGGGAAAGGGGGTCAGCACGTCAACAAGGTGGAAACCGCCGTGGAACTGCGTTGGAATATCCATGAATCCAAGGGCTTAACCCACGAGGAGAAAAGAAGGCTGGAAAAGCAGCTGGGCCGGAAATTGAGCCGGGATGGTTGGCTGGTCCTTAAGGCGCAGACCGCCAGAACCCAGGCGGAAAACCGGGCTCTGGTGAGAAAACGCTTCCATGCCATTCTGGCCCAGGCACTGAAGCCCCGAAAAAAGCGCAGACCCACTCGGATTCCCGCAAGGATCAAAGCCGAACGAAGAGAAGAAAAGCAGAAACTATCCCAGAAAAAGGGATGGAGAAGAAGCCGTCACTACCCCTTGGACTGATGGGCAGCAAAGAGGGGATACCTCCAAAAAAATGCCCGTTTAGGGTAGGGATTTTCCGCCAGTCCGGGAGGATCAGCGGGCATCGAAGTCGACGACCACCCGATCTGTCAGGGGATGGGATTGGCAGGTGAGCACAAATCCCTTCTCCAGTTCGTCGGGTTCCAAGGCGTAGTTGACTTCCATTTCCACCTCGCCTTCTACGATCTTTGCCCGGCAGGTACAGCAGACTCCGCCCTTGCAGGCATAAGGTAGATCAGCCCCCTTGGCCAGAGCGGCATCCAGGATGGAGACCCCGTCATAGGCCAGCTCGATTTCGGTTCGGCGCCCATCGATGATCACCGCCACCTGGCTGATTTCTCCTGATTGTCTTTTTCTGTCGGCCATCCATTCCTGATGTGCGGGTTTGGGCTGATCGGGGGAGGTGAATAATTCCATATGGATCTGCGCGGAAGGATAGGAGCGATCCAGTAACCATTCCCTCAAAGAAAGGATCATTTCCTCGGGACCGCAAAGGAAGATCTCCTCCATCTGGTTTATGGCAATGAGCTGATCTCCCAGTTCTTCCATTTTCTGAGGGGTTATTCTGCCCATGAACAAGGGAAATTCCAATTGTTCGCGGCTCAGAATATGATAGACACGGAACCGGTCCATGTATTTGTTTTTCAGGTTGGCCAATACCTCTCGGAACAGGATGCTGTGGCCGTACCGGTTTCCGAAAACCAGGGTGAATCGACTTTTCTCTTCGGTTTCCAATACATGCTTCAGAATGCTCAGCACAGGGGTGATCCCGCTGCCCGCGGCAACCGCCAGATAGGATTTGCCTTCGGGACGCGGTCCTTTGGAAATAAAATGTCCCATGGGCGGCATGACCTCCAAGGTGTCCCCTACCCTGGCCTGATCCATGATGTACTGGGAAAATTTTCCCTGGTCCACTTTTTTGACTGCCACCCTCCATTCCCCTTCCGAAGGGCTGGAGCAAAGGGAATAGGATCGACGGACCTCTTCTCCCTGAATTTGGGTTCGGAAGGTCAGATACTGTCCGGGAATAAAGGCAAAGCGGGAGCGCAAAGACTCGGGTATTTCCAGGGAAAACGAGCGGCAATCGGCGGTCTCTTTCCGTATATCCTTGATCTTTAAGGGATAAAATCGCAAATCCGACATGATAGAAAAATAGAGGGTAATGGAAGGCATCCAGGTGCCGGAGTCAGATGCCAAGGATATGATCAGGATGGTGAATCGATGGATTTCATCGCTCCCCCGGGAAGCTCATTTCTTTGTCAAATCTCACGGTGCCTAATGCCGGTTTTCCCCCGTCCGTTTCCGGGCGGGTTTTTCATGCCGCAATAATACGATTTTCCTAGATTGCCTGGGAGGTTCTGGGAAAATCTGTGTCTCGGCCTTTTCCCGTTAGGGGTTAGCTGCCGGAGTCCATCCACTCCTCCAATTCCGCCAGGGAAATCAGCCGGAATGTTCTTTTCCCCTCCAGGTTTGTCTGGGGTTGGGCACAGGCGAAAAGCTCATCAATCAATTGCTGGGCCCAGGAAGGCCCACCTTCGGAATTCGACTGCCGAGCCCATTTACGGGCCAGGCGGGAAATCATGGCTTTTTTTCGGTCTTCCCCTGGACGGGGGATCTGTTCTTTGAGCTCCGAGAGGATTTCTTCCAGAGAGGAGATTTCCGTTCCGGCCACCATTCCAGAAGGGGTGGCCTGAACGGCGTAGCTATGGGGCCCCAGGGGACTGAGTTCAAATCCCAGGTCCTGAAGTTCAGGCAGCAGTTCTTCCATCAGGGGGGCATCGGCGGGGCTGATCTCGAAGACCATGGGAAAAAGCGTTTTCTGGGAGGAGCGCAGCGCTTCATTTTGCAGACGGTTCAGCAGGCGCTCATACTCAATTCTTTCCTTTGCCCGCTGAATATGCACGATCATGATTCCGGACTTTACGGTGGTGATCAATGCCTGCTCATGTACGCGGAGAATGTGGCGAACGGTGTTTTCCTCTTTTTCGGCGGGGATAAGTTCGGGTTGGGGGGATGGACTGCCTATTCCGGTAGAGGGATCATGTTCCGCCACGGGGGCCTGTTCCTTGGCCAGGGAGTAAAGGCTTTTCCAGTTCTTCAGGCTGTTCTTCTGCTCAATGAGATGGGCCTGATCTTTATGGCGGAATGCGGAAAAGAGATATCCCTTTTTGGTCTGGGACTGGACTTCTTCGGTGAGGGGCATTTGGACGGCCGGGAGATGCTGGATTTCCGGATCGAGGCTAAAGTCCAGGGAAGGGGCAATATTGTATTTGGCCAGGGAATGGCGCACGGCCGCGTTCAGATAGGAGTATACCAGCTTTTCGTCTTCAAAGCGGACTTCCTGCTTGGTGGGGTGCACGTTGGCGTCGATCCGGGATGGATCAATATCGAAAAAAAGCACATAAGGGGGAGAGCTCTCCTTGTCGATCAGTCCGTCATAAGCCCTGGCCACCGCATGGTGGAGATAAGGGCTTCGGATAAAACGCTGGTTGATGAAGAAATACTGGTTTGACCTCGATTTGGTGGCGGATTCGGGCTTGCCGATAAATCCCCTGATGCCAATGATTTCCGTGGGTTCTTCAACCGGCACCAGGTTCTTTTCTATGTTTTGTCCCAATAGATGCACCAGCCGGGATTTCAGGCTGGAGGGCTTCAAATGGAAAATTTCCCTTTCTTCATGATGTACCTGAAACGATACATTCGGGTTCGCCAGGGCAATTCGGGTGAATTCCTCCAGAATATGCCGCAATTCCGTGGAATTTGTCTTCAGAAAATGCTTTCGGGCGGGTATGTTGTAGAACAGGTTTTTCAGGCTGACAGAGGTTCCCGGATTCATGGCTACGGCCTCTTTGAGTATCACCTGGGAACCTTCTATGACAATCCGGGTCCCCAGCTCCAGATGGGCCATGCGTGTTTTGAGTTCCACTTTGCCCACCGAAGCCATGGAAGGGAGAGCTTCTCCTCTAAATCCCATGGTCTGGATAGATTGCAGATCTTCCAGATTCCTGATTTTGGAAGTCGCATGGCGATCAAAGGCTTTCAGGGCGTCGTGCTCACTCATTCCCGTTCCATTGTCGATCACCTGAATTTCTTCCTTGCCCGCTTCCCGGATCAGGAGGTGTATATGGGTAGCCTGAGCATCCAGGGCATTTTCCAGGAGTTCTTTGACTGCGGAGGCAGGACGCTGGATCACTTCTCCTGCGGCGATCTGATTGGCAATGTGCGTTGAAAGCTGATGAATTTTGTCCTCCAAAGACTACCGGTTTTTTTCAAAGTTAAGGATTTTGGATGCTTCGCCGGGATGGGGAACCAGGGTTCCGAACGAAGGAAGCCCATGAGAAACGGATGGGGGCAAAACGATGGGAAGGAGATCATCGACCGGACAAAGCCCTGGGGAAAATTCCTAACCGGGATATCCGGGAAAAATAGGCAGGAAATCTCCAATTGGCCGGTTTGAACGGGTAATTTGGGTTTATATTTGTTCCATGATAGGGAAATCCGGTCTGTGGATTATTTTGTTTCTTGGCCTGGGATGGGGGGATCTGGCTGCCCAGGTTTCGGCCCAGGCGGAGAGTTCGTCTCTCTCCAGGTCGGAATGGATCAGGCAGACCTATGAGGGAATGAGCACCAGGGAGAGGATAGGTCAACTTTTCATGGTGGCGGCTTATTCCGCCGGGAAGGACGCCAACGCGCCGGCCATAAGGAAGCTGCTGGATGCCCGTCAGATCGGTGGACTTATTTTCATGCAGGGAAATGCCGAAGCCCAGGCCCGACTGACCAATGAATTCCAATCCATGGCCCAGGTTCCCTTGCTGATCGGCATGGACGCCGAATGGGGGCTGGGAATGCGGCTGACCGGAGTCCGGGACCTTCCCCGCCAAATGATGATCGGCGCCACTCGGGACACCAGTCTGGCCTATGCCCTCGGGGAGGCCGTGGCCCGTCAGTGCCGCCTCCTGGGGGTTCATCTGAATTTTGCCCCTGTGGTGGACGTGAACAATAATCCTCAGAATCCCATAATCAATGCCCGGTCCTTCGGGGAAGACAAGGAATGGGTGGCCCGTTTGGGATTGAGCTATATGAGAGGGATGCAGGACCATGGAGTTATGGCCTGTGCCAAACACTTTCCTGGTCATGGCGATACGGACAAGGACTCCCATAAAGATTTGCCCACCATTCGAAAGTCCAGCAAGCAGCTGGAAGACTTGGAGTTCTATCCTTTTCAGACCCTGATCGACGGCGGAGTTCAGTCCATAATGGTGGCTCATCTGGAAGTCCCCGCCCTGGAGAAAACCCCTGGCCTGCCCACTACTCTTTCGGCCTCCACCATCCGGGGCCTGCTCAGGGAGAAAATGGGCTTCAAAGGGCTGATCATAACCGATGCCCTGAACATGCAGGGGGTGGCCCGGTATTTCCCTCCCGGGGAGGTGGATCTTCGGGCTTTTCAGGCAGGCAATGACATTCTTTTGTTCTCCCAGGATGTTCCCGTGGCAATAGACAGGATAGAAAAAGCCCTGCGGGACGGGGAGATCGATCCCTGGGATTTGGAAGTCAGGGTCAAAAAGATCCTGGCGGCGAAATATGATTTGGGGCTCCACCGATGGGAACCGTTGAAGGTGGAAGGGATTTCGGAAGATCTGAACCGGGATACACCGGAACTGAGGCGCCGTATGGCTTCGGCCGCCATCACCCTGGCCTGGGATCAGGAAGAGAATCTGCCTGGCTGGATATCCGGACAGGGTGCCCGGGTTTACCTCGGACTAAATTCAGGACAGGAGACGACCCTGTTTCGGGAACTGAAACGGAAATGGCCCGATCTGGAAGGGATATGGCTATCCCCCCAGGCAGGACCGGAATCCATTGCCCGGGCACTGGCCCGGGTGAAAGAGGCCGACATGGCCCTGTTGGCCGTGCATAACCTTCGTTTTTATCCCTCGGGAGGCAGGTATGGACTGCCTTCCGCTCAGATGAACCTCCTTCGTCAGCTCCAGGAACAGGATCAGGTAATTCTGGCCCTTATGGGCAATGCCTATCTGCTCAAAGAGCTCTGTGGTTTGCCTAGTGTATTGGTGGCCTATGAAGACGAGGATTCCGAACAATGGGCCATGGCCCGGGTGCTGCGGGGAGAAGCAGGGCCCCGGGGCGAGCTGCCGGTAAGCCCATGCCCCGATCGTAGGCCGAGGAAAACAGGGGCGACCCTTCCCGGGTCCGATCCTCCGGCCGGGCTGGAAGCGGTGGAATTTCCCCAGGATATGGGTTTGGCCAACCCCCGGGCTCTGGACAGTATGCGACTGTTCGTTCAGCGATGTATTGCCGCCGGGGCATTCCCGGGGGCCCAGGTCGTGGCCGTGCACAAGGGGAAACTGATCGTCGACGAAGCACTGGGGTACCAGACCTTTGACAAAAGCCGCAGGATTGGCCCGGAGACCTTATATGACCTGGCTTCCCTGACCAAGATACTTTCCACCAACTTGGCCATTATGCGCCTCTATGAATCCGGGAAACTGGGTCTGGAGGATTCGCTGGGGAAATTCCTTTCCTGGACCCGGGGGACGGACAAAGGATCCCTTCGGGTCGGAGACCTGCTCCGCCATGAAGCCGGACTTCAGGCCTGGATACCCTTTTACAAAGCCACCCTGAACGGGAAAGACCCCGATCCCCGGTACTACCGCAACCAGCGGACGGAGGATTTTTCCATTCCGGTGGCCCGGGACCTTTTTTTGAGGAAAGATTATCTGGACACGGTCTGGAAGCTGATTTTGGAGAGTCCTCTGGAGAACCGGGGGAAGTATGTATATAGTGATCTGGATTATTTTTTTTTGGCAGCCCTGGTCGAGGAAATTACCGGTCAATCCCTTTATGGCTTTGTGTATAGGGCCTTCTACCAGGCCATGGGGCTGGCCCGCATGGGCTATCTGCCCCTGGGTCGATTCGAGGCCGAAGACATAGCCCCTACCGAGCTGGATATCTATTTCCGGCATCAACTGATACAAGGATATGTCCATGACCAGGCCGCAGCTATGTTCGGTGGAATAGCCGGCCATGCCGGTTTATTCTCCAACGCCCGGGAGGTGGCCGCCCTTATGCAGATGCTTATCCAGAAAGGCCAGTATCAGGGAAAGCGGTATTTCCGGCCCGAAACCGTGGAAACCTTTACCCGGTATCACTCCCGGATCAGCCGCCGGGCCCTGGGTTTTGATAAGCCGGCCCCGGATCCCCGGGACGGAGGTCCCTGCAGCCCCTACGCCAGTGGATATAGTTTCGGGCACCAGGGATTCACCGGTACCTGCACCTGGGCAGATCCCGAGCATGATCTGGTATTTGTCTTTCTTTCCAACCGTGTGTATCCCTCTGCGGACAATAAAAACATTTATCGGTATAATGCTCGCATCGAAGTCCAGAATTTCGTCTATAGGGCCTTGGGAATTCCGCTGAATACGGGGAGAAAACAGATATGGCAAAGAGAGCTGGCCAGCCGCCTATAAGGAAAAGGCCCCGCCCCCGGGGATGGGGGACGGGGCGGAACTCGTTTTAAAGGTTGCCTTAGCCTATGGCTTCATTTAAGTCCCCAATCAGGTCATCGACGGCTTCAATGCCCACGCTCAGCCGGATCAGCCCATCGCTGAGTCCATGACGTAGTCTTTCCTCCCTGGGGATGGCCCCATGAGTCATGGTGGCCGGATGGCCAATCAGAGACTCCACGCCCCCCAGGGACTCCGCCAGGGCAAAAAGCCGGGTTTTCTTCAACACCTCCATGGCGGCTTCCATGCTTTCGTCCCGGAGAACAAAGGAAATCATTCCCCCGTAACCGCGCATCTGCCTGGCCACGATTTTCTTTCCTGGATGATCAGGAAGTCCCACCCAGAAAACACGGGACACTTTGGGGTGATTCTGGAGAAACTCGGCGATCCGGGCGGCATTTTCTCCATGCCTTTGCATGCGTACATGGAGAGTTTTGAGTCCTCGGAGAACCAGCCAGCAATCCTGGGGGCCGGGGACAGCACCGCAGCTGTTCTGGAGGAAAGCCAGCTTGTCGGCCAGCTCCTCGTCCTTGACCACCAAGGCGCCCAGGACCACATCGGAGTGTCCCCCCAGGTATTTGGTGGCCGAATGCACGACGATGTCCGCTCCCAGATCCAAGGGATTTTGGAGATAAGGAGAGGCAAAGGTATTGTCGATGACCAGCAACAGGTTATGTTCTCGGCTGATTTGGGCACAGTTTGCGATATCCACCACTTGAAGCATGGGATTGGTCGGCGTCTCTGCCCAGATCATTTTCGTGTTTTGGTTGATTTTGGCACGGACATTCTGCAGATCATCCATGTCCACAAAATGGAATACGATGCCGTAACGGGCAAAGACCTGAACAAATATTCGGTAGGTGCCTCCATAGAGATCATGGGATACGATGACCTCGTCGCCGGGATTCAAGAGACGGGCCACGGCATCGGTGGCGGCCAGACCGCTGGCAAAGCATAGGCCATGGGTTCCGTTTTCTATGGATGCCAGGGCATTCTGCAGGGCTGTACGGGTGGGATTCTGGGTGCGGGCATACTCATATCCCTTATGCACCCCGGGGGCCTCCTGAACGAAAGTGGAGGTTTGATATATGGGAGTCATAATGGCCCCTGTGCTGGGGTCCGGTTCCACTCCGGCATGGATAAGTCGGGTGTTCAGCTTGTAGGACTTGGACTTCATGGAAAAATGCATTGATTTCATTCAAAGGTATTGTATAATTCGGCATCGGGCAAAGGGAGCGGGAGTAGGCCCCAGGGTTTTCCCTGTGGCGGTTTTGCCTGAAATGCCGGAGGGGATATCCATGTCTTCGTGGGTTCCGGACGATTTGGCCCCAAGGGAAATCCTTATCTTTATCCCATGGAAGGCTCTCCGATTCGACCCAGTGAACATTTGGATTCCCGGGAAAGGGAATATGAGAACAGCATCAGGCCTCAACGCATTGATGAGTTTACCGGACAACCCAAGCTGATCGAGAACCTTCGGATTTTTGTCCAGGCGGCCAACCAGAGAGGGGAAGCCCTGGACCATATCCTCTTTCATGGCCCTCCCGGGCTGGGAAAGACCACCTTGTCCCGGATTGTCGCCAATGAATTGGGGGTTCAGATCAGGGAAGCCAGTGGCCCGGTCATCGAGAAGCCGGCCGATCTTGCTGGATTGCTCACTTCCCTTGAACCTAGGGATGTATTGTTTGTCGATGAGATTCATAGGCTGAGCACGGTGGTGGAAGAATACCTTTATGCCGCCATGGAGGATTTCAAAATCGATATCATGATCGACAGCGGGCCTTCGGCCCGCAGCATTCAGATCAGCCTGAATCCTTTCACATTGGTGGGGGCCACCACCCGTTCGGGATTGCTGACCGCGCCCTTGCTCAGCCGCTTTGGGATCAAATCCCGCCTGGATTATTACAGCAAAGAAGTATTGCAGGGCATTTTGCTGCGTTCGGCCTCGTTGATGGGCATAAGCCTTAGCCGGGAGGCCGCCCTGGAGATTGCCGGGCGGAGCCGGGGCACTCCCCGGATTGCCAACGGGTTGCTGCGCCGGATCCGGGATTTTGCCCAGGTGATCGGCAATGGGTCCATAGATCTGGAGATCGCCGAGTACGGGCTGAAAGCCCTGAACGTGGACAGGCATGGCTTGGACGACATGGACAACCGGATACTGAGAACCTTAATTGAGAAGTTTCATGGAGGTCCCACCGGAATCAATAACATTGCCACGGCCGTAGGGGAAGAACCTGAAACTTTGGAGGAAGTCTATGAACCCTTCCTGATTCAGGAGGGATTCATAATGCGTACGCCCCGGGGCAGGGAGGTGACGGCTAAAGCCTATGCCCATCTGAACATTGTTCCTCCGCCGGAACCCGGACAACTATTCTAGATCTCCCCGTCCATGGCGAAATCCAGCAGGTTTTGGAGAAAAGGTTCCCATTGGTATTTTTTCTTTTCTTCTCCAATGTATCGGACCCAGGGATAGTCGGAGGGCATTTCCAGGAATTCCCGGATTTTTTCGGACAAAGCCTCTGGCCGAGGTTCGGATAGGAATCCCGTTTGCCTCTCCCGGACCACTTCATCCAGGCCACCGACCCGGGTGACCAGCACCGGCCGCTCAAAATGATAGGCTAGGGGAATGATGCCGCTTTGGGTAGCAGATCGGTAGGGGAGGACAACCAGGTCGGCCGCTCCGAAATAGTTCTTTATTTCGGAATTGGGGATGAATTCTTCATATCCAATTATTTTATCGGCTAGTCCCCCTTCCCGAATCTGATGTTGATAGGGGTTGCGGTTTTCATAATATTCCCCGGCGATGATCAGCCGAAAGGGCCTGGGAGGGGATTTCAGCAGGGCTAGGGATTCCAGGAGAATGTCCAGGCCTTTGTAATGGCGGATGAAGCCAAAGAACAGCAGATAGGTCATGGCCGGGTCGAGGCCCAGGTGGCGGCATGCGGATTCGCGGTCCACCGGCTCTCCATAGAGATCGTAGAGAGGGTGGGGATGGTATATGGCCGGTCGGGGAGTCCGGGATTGGAGGTCGGCCAACACCGACCGGCTCATGGTCAGGTATCGGTCCACCGAGGGCAGAAAATACCTGAGGAGGAGCTCATCGCCCCATCGCTTTTCGTGGGGAGTGATATTGTCGGCTATGCATAACAGTCGGCTGTGCCCGTTGGTTTTAATGATCCGGGCCATGGTGCCCAGACAAGGTGCCATGAAAGGAATCCAGAATCGCAGAATGACCAGGTCCGGTTTCTGCCGGGCGATTTTTCTCCCTACCTTGATCCAGTTTAAAGGGGAAATCGAATTGATTTCCGAATGAATATTCAGGTTTTCGGGAGCCGGTTCGTCCGTGAACTGGGACTTCCCCGGAAATAGAAACGAGGGATATTGTAGGGAAAAGGAATAGATGTCCACCGTATGGCCCATTTGCTGCAGCCCTTGGGCCATTCGCTCATTGAAACTGGATATTCCTCCACCCCTCAGCGGATGGGCGGGTCCGATGATGGAAATTCTCATAGAGGAAACAGGGTTTTCATTTCCGTATTAGCCCGGGCATAGTCCTCGGGAATGCCAATATCAATAAAATATCCCTTGGCCCGGTAACCAAAAACCGGGTAATGCCTATGCCGGATTTCCAGATAGTCTTTTTCCAGGGAAAACCGTCCTTTCGGCGTGGCCAGCATAAAACGGGGACGGTGGAACAGGTAGACACCTGTGTTTATCCATCCGCTGGCGGATGCCTGCTTTTCCTCAAAAGCCAGAATACGGCCCTTTTCATCGATCTCCACCCGACCATAGCGGTCAAAATCCCTCATATGCTTTAGGGCAAGACTACATTCGGCCCGGTTCTCCAAGTGAAAGGAGAGGAAGGGGGATAGATCCAAAGGGAAAAAACTATCTCCATTGAGTACTAGTATGGATTCTCCCTTTAGCGATTCCATGGACAGTCGGACGGCACCTCCCGTCCCCAGGGGTTCGGATTCCACCACCGTCGTCAGGGCAAAGTCAAAGGACTGTTCGGAAATCCAGTCTTCAATGATTTGATGGCCGAACCCCAGCGAAAGCCGCACATGAGATACGCCCTGCGTACCCAGGTATCGGAGGATGTAGGCCAGGAAGGGGTGGCCTGCCACTTTTGCCATGGGTTTGGGATATTTTCCTATGACGGGCTGGATCCTTGTCCCTAATCCCCCTGCCAGTATGATTGCTTCCATCATGATAAATCAAATGCTCCAGCTGGCCAAGCCATGGGATGTGAATTGATAGGGTTGGATCTTCCCGCCAAAGGATTGGAGGGCCTCCTGGACGGCATAGCGATGGTTGCCCGGGCAATAGAACATCATGAACCCGCCGCCCCCGGCCCCGGAGATTTTCCCGCCTGTGGATCCTGCCTTTCGCGCCGCCTGATAGATATTGTCGAGCATAGCATTGGAAATTCCGGAAGCCATCTTCTTTTTGTGTTTAAATCCATAATCCAGTATGCGGCCAATCTCATCGACCTGGCCTTTTAACAGGGCTTCTTTCATCCATCGGGCCTGTTCTTTCAGATGGTCCATGGCGGCAATGGATTCGCGGTTGTTTTCCTTCACGTTGCGGGACTGGGATTCAATGATGGTGGAGGACAGGCGGCTGGTATCCGTGAAATAGAGCACCAGATTGTGCTCCAGTTCATAGAGTACGCTGGGTTTTATTCTCAGGGGATTGACAATTACCTTGTCCTGGCCGTAGAATTCCATAAAGTTGACTCCTCCGAAAGTGGCGGCATACTGGTCCTGCTTGCCTCCTGCCATCCCCAGGTCCAGCCTTTCGGCCTCATAGCAGCTATGGGCCAGGTCGTATTCCCCCATGGGCAGTTTTCTCCATTCGGCCAGGGCGCCCATGATGGCCACCATCAGCGTGGAGGAGCTCCCCAGTCCGGATCCCGCTGGGGCATCCACGGAAGTGGTCAGGCGAAAACCCTGGGAAAATGGCCCGAAATCCCGGGCGAGACGATTAATGGCCCCTTTGGCCAGATCCAGACGCCCGTTCAGAGGGAGGGCGTCGCTCAGGGGTAGGATTTCCCTATCCTGGCGATCTCTGGCTTCGATGACAATCTGGTCTTCTTCCAGGGGTTCTACCGTCGCATGGGCATATAGGGAAATGGTGGCATTGAGTATGGCGCCACCATATAGGTCACAGTAGGGGCTGACGTCGGTACCCCCTCCGCCTAAACCGATGCGCAGAGGGGCTTTGCTTCTGTATATCATAGGGTAAATGGGCTGGGAGCCCTAAATTAAGGAAATCCCCGGTCCTAGTCCTCATTCATGGAACGGAATCCTTGCCCCGGAGACATCATGCGGCCAAGGAGGCGAAACCCCCCAATACCTAGGGCGCTGCCCAGCACATCCGCTATTAGGTCAAAATAGTCCTGGCTTCTCCCTTGAGCAAAATGCCCCTGAAGATATTCGACCATCCATCCGAAAAACAGGCTGGTAATCAAGAGCAAGCGCGCATAGCCTTTGTCCCTCGTGGGATTAGCAGCCATCCACAGAAAACAGAGCAGGGCAAAAAAGCCCAAATGGACGAACTTATCCGCATGAGGCAAAGGCAGGCGCAGCTTTGGGACGCCCGATGAGGGCATCATAAACAAGACAAAAATGAGCAAGGTCCAGCCTAGGGCCATCCACCTTGCCCAGTGCTTATAGGGGGAATCCGGGAGAAATATTCTCTTCATGGGGGCTATGCGCCAACCAGATCCTTATAGGCCGCAGCGTCCAATAGCTCTGCTTCCGCTATTCTGTCGGCATCCACTTCCAGCCGGATCATCCATCCTTTTCCGTAAGGATCCTGATTGACATATTCGGGATTGGTTTCGAGGTCGGCATTGACTTCGGAAACGGTTCCCGCCACGGGCAGATAGAGGTCTGATACGGTTTTCACCGCTTCCACTGTCCCGAAAATATCCTGGGCATTCAAGCTTTCTCCTTTGGTGGTGATGTCCACAAATACGATATCCCCTAACTCTCTTTGGGCGAATTCCGTAATGCCGATGATGGCGGTATTGCCTTCCATCCTAATCCATTCATGATCTTTGGTGTATTTCAGTTCCTCAGGAAATGTCATGGTAAATGATTTGCTGTAAAAATAGCAGAATTTATGGGGATTGGAAACTTGGAGGCGGAACCGGGGGAAAAGGGGGTTATGAAATTTTAACTTTTTTTTTCAATCGGAGTTTGGAAAATAAAAAATGCATTAATTTAGATTTTGGGTATGCGATCCAAAGAGCTCCAACACCCAAAGTATGAACCCTTTAAAACGCTGATCATGATGAAAAAAAAGAAGCAAATAGAAAACCGGATCCGGTCCCTGTTGTCCGTCCTGATTCTCCTATTCTTAGGTTCCCTTCCAGCACAGGCCCAGTTTGCCACCGCTGCCGCTTATCCTTTTGTTCCTTCCTCCAAGACCTATGTTCCTTTGAGCTCTTCGGCTACCGACGTTACTCCCGCCGGTATCGATGATGGGTACACTACCTTCCCTATTGGATTCAACTTCAATTTTTGCGGAACCACCCATACCCAGGTAACGGCCCATACCAATGGATATCTGTCCTTTGGGACCGTGACTACCATGTACCTTACTTCTTCCCAGGCTGCCCTGGGGACCATAGCACCCTGCGTTTTTGCTCAATGGGGAGGGGATCCTTCAGGAAAGGCTCCGGCCTCCATAAAATATGAAGTGGAAGGCACCGCACCGAACCGCATCCTCACCGTTCAGTATACAAACTGGGGACATTACTCTCAGGCGGCGCCCATGGTCAACTATCAATATAAACTCTATGAAGCCGGCCCCATTGAATTGATCTATGAAGGGATTGGTACCGGTACATTCAATTCAGGAGTAGCCATTGGAATAGCTAATTCCAGTTCTGATTTTCAGACCCTCAGTGATACGGGCCCTAATCCGACTTCCAGCTCGGTGACATTCAACAATTCCATAGGGGGTACCAAGCCCGCTGACGGGCAAAGTTATCTCTGGGGCGCTGTCCCCTGTTCGGGCACGCCCGAGACCCGAGTCCTTGGTCCGGATCAGGCCTGCATTTACAAACCCTTTACTCTGAGTCTGGAAGGAGTCACATTATACCTCAACCTGGAGTTTCAGTGGCAGGAATCGGCCAATGGGACGACCTGGACAGATATGGTCAACGCCACCAGTCACACTATGACCACCAGCATTTCGGCTCCCCGCTGGTTTCGGGCAAAGGTGACCTGCAGCAACTCAGGATTAAGCTTTACCACGGCCGCTAAGTATGTGTCCATTGCGCCATTTTATTATTGCTATTGTGATGGGTCCCGGGCTCTGAGCAATGAAGGTACCGATATAGGCCATGTGGGTATGGTGGCCCTTCCTTCCGGAGAAGTGAAGCTCAGTGAGGGAAACCCCTATCCGGTGCTGAACAATCCGGAAGCCAAACACAGCTATTCGGAAAAAAGGTATACCGTCCCCCCTATAGTAGTTTATAGGGACTCTTCTTATGCCTTGTCGGTGTCCCAGATCAGTTCCAGTGCCTTTACCCCGGCCACAGCCGCTGTCTATATAGATTTCAATCGCAATGGCCGTTTTGATACCAGCGAAAGGGTGCTTCTCCGCCCCACCGTATATGTGCTGCCTGAGCCCGGGGTAGTCCGGGACACGTTCCGGGTTCCCCAGGATGCGGAAATCGGATTGACCGGAATGCGGGTCATATTGTCTAATGGATCCGTGGATCCCGATACCTGCCTCACCTACTCCGTGGGGGAAACCGAGGATTATCTGGTGGATATCCGCTACGAACCCTGTATAGGCCCCGTTGATCCTGGAAGAATTGCGCTGACCGACAGTTCGATCTGTCCCGGATACCATTACAGCATGTTCGATACCACCCATGAGTTTAAGAAATCCAATATGAGCTGGGACTGGGAAACCTCTCCCGATTCGGTGAATTGGATTCCCATGGCGAACTCCCAGAATCAGGACAGCTTCATGAATATCCTGTTTCAGAATACCGTATACCATCGGGTGAGGGCCGTTTGCGCGACCACAGGGGATACGACATATTCGGCTGGAGCCAAGGTTGCCCGGAAACCTGCTTACAAGTGTTACTGCATCAGCCGTTCCCTGGGCGGGGACCTGGATAGTTCGGATATTGGGGCTTTTGGTTTCGGTCCATTTTTGCTGAGTACGGGAGGCCCGCACACAGCTAATGATCTTGCCAGCCGGAGAAGAACGGATTATACCGACGAGGGGCCGATTGAACTGTTCACCGGTAAGGGATATGAAGTCCTGATTTATCATACCATGCCTGGGTGGCATCATGCAGATGCCCGCGTCACTCTATTCATAGACTTCAACAATAACCGGCAGTACGACCTGCCTCAAGAAAGAGTGGGGACCTGGTTCTCTTCTATCAATGATTACCTGATCACGGATACGATTTATATTCCGGATTCGGTAATCACGGGAGTCGAAACGGGAGTACGGGTTATTCTGAACAACAACGTAGGACCCAATTCTCCTTCCGACGATGCCTGCGGGGAATACGTGTCCGGGGAAACCGAGGACTTTATGGTCGTCTTCAAAAGAGAGTTTCCGAAATCCGTGGAAAAGATTTCCGATATCCGGCATGTTCGGGTTTACCCCAATCCGGGCACAGGGAAATATTTCCTGGAATTTGAGACCAGACAGTCTTCCCGATTGGACTGGAAAATCCGATCCGTGACTGGGCAAACCCTAAAACAGAGTCAAAAGGAAGTCCCGAACGGAAGGGTGAAGGAGGTCCTGGATATTTCCGGATTTACTCCGGGTGTGTATATCCTGGAATGGGAGCTTGATGGAAAAAAGCAGAATCACCGCCTGATACTGCAATAATTTTATCCAGGATCTGAATTCCAGGATCCCGGATTCCTTGCCCTCTGTCGCCAAGCTTAAGGCCTGGTGGACAGAGGGATTATTTGTCTAAAAGTTTTGAGAGTTCGCAAAATATTATCTATTTTGGGCGACCGGCAAACCAAAAATAGTTTTTGACTGTCTATTTCAGTTCAGCGAAGCGACTGAAAAAAAGACTCCATCTAAATTTAGATAAAGAGAAAAATGGGTTCTATATGTTTGGCTGAATGATAGGGATTAGGGATTTGGATGGAGAAAATGGAGAAGGGATTTTATAGGCGCAGAAAGATCCAGAGGGGTCGGCAGGGCTAATGGACAAAGAGAAAAAGCAATGAGTTAAAAAATGAATAGAAAAAAGGCAAAGAAGCAAAAGGGAAGGAGAAACGGCAATTTTGCGAGTCTTCGAGCCGGAGAAAAATAAAGTACATAATAAATTATACGATAAGCCTGGAGGAATCCAGGGACTGAACCATAACCTATTATCTGGAAGCTATGAAACGGATTTTTTATTTAGTCGCTTTCCTCAGCCTGGCCGCCAGCTCCGCCCTGGCGCAGCCCACCTATTCCGTGACGCCGGGGACCGGTGGTAACTCCATTCCCTTTGGGGGGGGCACTTGGGCAGATCAGCGTTGCCAGTTCCTTTACCTTGCCGGAGAGTTTGGTCCCGTGCCCTCAGGAATGGCCATTAATAAAATCTATTTTCAGGCATACTCCGCTGGATCGGCCACGTTTACCAATCTGCAGATAGACATGGGGCAGAACACCACCACGACCTCTTTGTCCACTGCCGGGTGGGTACCTGGTCTGACCACGGTACTGAGTGAGCCGAGTTATTCCGTCCCCGCCGTGGCCTCTGGAGACTGGTTTGTATTCGAGTTGACCACGCCCATGCCCTATGATCCGACCCAGCATCTGATTGTGGATACCCGCCAGACGGCCACCTCCGGAGGGATCGTACTGATGAATGGATCGCCTCCTTCGGGGAATCGTAGGGCCTATGCCGCTTCCAGTGCAGCAGCTCCGACGGGATCCAGTACCACCTGGTATAATTTTGGTTTTGACCTGATTGCCCTGGAATGTAAAGGCATTCCGGTAACGGAACTGGAAGCTCCGGACAAAGTTTGTGTGGATAAGCCCTTTACCATCACCTTGGAGAATATTGGCATGTACACCAATCTGGAGTTTACCTGGCAAACTTCCCTGGATGGGGTGACCTGGATTACGGACACCACCAAGGGAAATCATTTCAATGATGTCCTGAAAGCCCCGAAATGGTATCGTTGCGAGGTGCTCTGCACCAATTCCGGAATGAGGCATATGACCAAGCCCGTCTATGTGACGATTGCCCCATTTTACTACTGCTATTGTGATGGATCTTTTGCCCTGTCTGAACCAGGCGTGGATATCGGCAATGTGCAGATCCTTCGCCTGCCCTCCGGGGAAACGGTAATCGATAACGGGAATTCTGTCCCCTTGTTAAATAACCCCGCCTCCAACCGGGTCTATACGGATTATCGGGATTCCATTCCGGTGGGCGTGATATACCGGGATTCTACCTACGGTCTTCGATTGTCCCAGATCAATTCCGCTGCCTTCACTCCGGCCTCGGCGGCCATATACATCGATTGGAACCGCAACGGCCGATTTGACACCACCGAAAAGGTATTATGGGGCAATTCCATGCAGATACTGCCGGAACCTGGGGTACTGAGAGATACGTTCACCGTACCCTCAGACGCGGAAGTGGGAATCACCGGTATGCGGGTGATTATGCAATCGGGGAGCGGAATTGATCCGGATACCTGTCTGCCTTATGGAAATGGAGAGACCGAAGATTACCTGGTGGATATCCGATACGAGCCCTGTACGGGGCCCGTGGATCCGGGAGTGGTGGTGGCCACGGACACCACCATGTGTGTGGGCTATAATTTTAGCATAGCCGACACGACTTATGAGTTCACGCGATCCAGGCTGACCCGTTTCTGGCAGCAGTCCCCGGACTCTGTGGTCTGGTCAATTATCCCCAATTCCGATGTGGATGAGTTCCAGGATTTGATCTTTACCAATACGGTCTATTACCGCATGGCCATGGTCTGCGAATCCACTCAGGACACCACCTATACTGCGGGCCGCAAAATTGAACTGAAGCCTGCCTATAAGTGCTATTGCCATAGCCAGGCCATAGGAGGGAAGGCGGACAGCAGCGATATCGGCGCCGTGCAGATCGGGAACTTTGAATTGAATACCGGAGGACCGCATACCCTCAACAAACTGGCGAAGCGGCCGCGCACGGATTATACGGACGAGGGGCCGATTGAGCTGATAACCAATAAGTTCCATCCTCTGCTGATCTATCACACTATGCCAGGAGAACATCATGCGGATTCCCGGGTGACGGTTTTCATCGACTTCAACAATAACCGCAAGTACGATATCCCCCAGGAAAGAGTGGGTACCTGGTTCACCAGCATTAACCATCATACGATTACAGACAGCCTTTGGATACCCGATAGTGTGATCGTGGGCGTACCGACCGGAATGCGGATTATTCTGAACAATAATGTAGGACCGAACTCCCCCTCGGACGAAGCTTGTGGATACTATACATCCGGGGAAACCGAGGACTATATGGTGATCTTCCGCAGGGAATTCCCTGAATCGGTAGGTTCGGTGGATCGGCTGGAGCAGGTGCAGGTTTATCCCAACCCCACAAAGGGATTGGTCAAAGTCCGCTTCCTGACCCGTAAAGCGACTCCGGTTCACCTCAGTGTCACCACGATTACCGGAAAGAAGATTCTGGATCAGTCCTATGATCATCCGTCCGGATATTTTGATGAGGAGATCTCCCTGTCCGGATACCCAGCGGGCCTCTATATGCTGAAGATGGAATGGGAAGGCGGACAGATGGTGCATAAGATCAGCCTGCAATAATCCAGAATCGCCGTGTTTTTCCCGGGGCCTCCGACAAAAGGCGGGCTCCGGGTTTTTTATGTCCTTTTCTCTGGACGCTGCGGTCCTGTCCCGGGATTTCCGCTCCCGTAAAATGCCTTAACTTTGGACTAGAGGGTGCCGGAGGGGAATAGCGCCGGCCCTATGCCAGAGAATCGGCTGTCCGGGAGGGGAGAATCCATGGTCAATGGCTGATTCTCCTAGGGGAATATCTCATCGGATACAGAGAAGGGAATTCCGGGGAGAATCAGAGGGTTCCTATCCGCCCAGGAGCAAATTAAACCTTGTCTATAGATTGATTGTCAAGGGGTTGGGAGTAATTAACATACCCTGAATTACTTTTCTCGCCAAACCTGGTTCTTTTGGATATTTTCGCTATTCATCCCAAAATTTTTTTCCTATGGCTGCAAAACAGAAATCTAAAAACAAAGGATTGGTTTTTTCCCGCCACTATACCAAGGAAGGGATCAGTCCCTTTGATATGTTTGAATACGATTACAGAACCTCTGTGATCCGTAATCCCAACGGGGAAAAGGTCTTTGAGATGAAAGACGTGGAAGTGCCGGCGCACTGGTCCCAGATCGCCACCGATATTCTGGCGCAGAAATACTTCCGTAAGGCAGGGGTTCCCCAGCCGGACGGCAGCCTGGGCAGGGAGCATTCCATAAAGCAGGTAGCCCATCGTTTGGCGGACTGCTGGAGATCCTGGGGAAGCAAATACGGATATTTTGCCAGTCCTCAGGATGCGCAGGTGTTTTATGACGAACTGGTGTACAGCATCCTGAACCAGAGCTGCGCACCCAATTCGCCTCAATGGTTCAATACCGGATTATATAACAGCTACGGCATTGAAGGAAAGCCACAGGGTCACTATTATGTGGATCCGGAGACCGGCAAGCTGGAGAAATCGAAGAATGCCTATGAAAGGCCTCAGCCCCATGCCTGCTTTATCCTTAGTGTGGAGGATGACCTGGTGAACAGAGGCGGAATCATGGATCTCTGGGTCCGGGAGGCCAGAATATTCAAGTACGGCTCAGGGGTGGGTACCAACTATTCCAATATCCGTGCAGAGGGAGAACCGCTGAGTGGAGGGGGGACATCCAGTGGGCTGATGAGCTTTCTGAAGATCGGTGATCGGGCTGCGGGGGCCATTAAAAGCGGGGGGACCACCCGAAGGGCAGCCAAAATGGTTTGCCTGGACCTGGATCATCCGGAAGTAGTTTCCTTTATAGATTGGAAGGTGGAAGAGGAGAAGAAGGTGGCCGCTCTGATTGCGGCAGGATATGATTCCGATTATGAGGGGGAAGCTTATCGTACCGTATCCGGCCAGAATTCCAATAACTCAGTAAGAATACCCAATTCCTTTTTCCATCGCCTGGCCCGTAACGAAGACTGGGAGATGACGGCCAGGAGCGACGGGAAAGTGATGAAAAAAATGCCTGCCCGGCAGATCTGGGACAAGATAGCCTACGCGGCATGGCGATGCGCGGATCCGGGTACTCAGTACGATACGACCATCAACGAATGGCACACATGTCCGGAAGGAGGGCCAGTCCGGGCCTCCAATCCCTGCTCGGAGTATATGTTCCTGGATAATACGGCCTGTAACCTGGCTTCGCTGAACCTGCGCCGTTTTTTTGATGAGGAGAATGCCCATTTTGACGTCGAAGGCTTTGAGTACATGACCCGCCTATGGACGGTTGTCCTGGAAATCTCCGTACTCATGGCCCAGTTCCCCTCCCCGGAAGTCGCTCAGTTAAGCTATGAGTACAGAACACTGGGCCTGGGCTATGCCAATCTGGGTTCCATGCTCATGGTCAGCGGAATCCCCTATGACAGCGATAAGGCGCGTGCCATAGCGGGAGCGATTACGGCTATTTTGAATGGAGTGGCCTATAGAACATCGGCTGAGATGGCCGCAGTGCTTGGCGCCTTCCCCCGGTTTGAGGAGAACAAGAAACATATGATGCGCGTCATGCGCAATCACCGGGCAGCAGCCTATGATGCCACCGATGCCTATGAAGGTCTGGAGATCAAGCCCTTGGGAATCAATGCCAAATATTGTCCGGATTATCTGCTCAAGGCAGCAACCCGGGCCTGGGATGAGGCCGTACAATGGGGAGAGCAATATGGATACCGCAATGCCCAGGCTACGGTGATTGCCCCCACGGGAACTATAGGGCTGGTAATGGACTGTGATACCACAGGTATAGAACCTGATTTTGCCCTGGTGAAATTCAAAAAGCTTTCCGGAGGCGGATATTTCAAGATTATCAACCAGTCCATTCCGGCCGCCTTGAAGAATCTAGGCTATAGCCCAGAGCAGATCGAGGCCATTGTGAATTATGCCAAGGGACACGGAAGCTTTGCCGGAGCACCTTATATCAATCACCAGAGCCTGAGCGAGAAAGGGTTCATCCAGTCTGAGCTGGAGAGGCTGGATAAGGCCGTGGAAAGTGCCTTTGAAATCGGATTTGTATTCAATGTATACACCTTGGGAGAAGAATGCCTGCAGCGTCTGGGCTTCACCTCCGAACAGTATTATTCTGCGGATTTCGATTTGCTCTCCGAGCTGGGATTCAGTGCCCAGGAGGTGGAAGCGGCCAATGACTATGTCTGCGGTACCATGATGGTGGAAGGGGCCCCCGGATTGAAGCCGGAACACCTTCCTGTATTTGACTGTGCCAACAAATGCGGACCCAAGGGGCAACGCTATATCCATGCCCACGGCCATATCCGCATGATGGGCGCCACCCAACCCTTTATCAGTGGGGCCATATCCAAGACCATCAACCTTCCCAATGAAGCCACGGTGGAGGAGATCAAGGACTGTTATCAACTCAGCTGGGAACTGGGAGTAAAAGCCTGTGCATTATATAGGGACGGATCCAAGCTAAGCCAGCCTCTGAGCAACAAAAGCGATAAAAAAGAGCAGGAAAATGCGGATCAGAAGATTCCGGCCTCCGAGCAGATCATTGATTTGAGCCAATTGACGGTCAATGAGCTTTTGGAAGAAGTGAACAAGAGGGTTCAGGCCAGCCCCGATACCCAACTGAAAAGGGAGCTAAGCCGGATCGTGGAAAGAAAGCAGCTTCCGGCCAAAAGAAGAGGATATACGTTCAAGGCCAAGGTTGGGGGCCAACCCTTGTTTGTCCGTACGGGTGAATACGATGACGGCACTCTAGGGGAGGTATTTGTCGATATGGCCAAGGAAGGGGCGACCATGAGAAGCCTGATGAACAGTTTTGCTATTGCCGTATCGGTGGGACTACAGTATGGAGTGCCTCTGGATGAATATGTGGACAAGTTCATTTACACCCGTTTTGAGCCGGCGGGAGTGGTGGAGCACCCCAATATCAAATCCGCCACCTCAGTGCTGGATTATATGTTCAGGCTACTGGCCTACGAATACCTGGACAGGGTGGATCTCGTCCATGTGGTGGATCCGGAGAAGAAGGAATGGTCGGGGGAAGCCACCAGTCAGGAACTGTCCCAGATCCGGGTCACCCCCCCTCAGTCCTCTGCGGAAAACAGGGTGAAGGAATCCAAACCGGAGCCGGTAATGTCCCGCCATTCCTCGGAAGTAAAGAAACTGATGGGTACCAGCGCGGACGCGCCGGCATGCCGGAACTGCGGTAACATCACCCTAAGAAACGGCACATGCTATATGTGCCCGAACTGCGGCACGACCACAGGTTGCAGCTAATTTTTTAGGTGCGGATGGAATTTCGGATAGCTTGCCCGATTCCTATTTCAGGAAGAAGGGCAGGCTATTTTTGTTGTCTGAAATAGCGAAATGGATTAATATTGTCTCGTGACCCAAGCTCAAGCCTTATGGAGGACCAGATAGAATCCCTGCGATTCCCCATTGGTCATTATCAGGTCCCGGAGGTCTATCCTCCGGAAATGCAGTCCGAATGGATTGCCGCCATTGAATCTCTGCCTTCCTGGATGGAACAAAGCCTAGTGGGTCTTCCGGCCTCCTGTTTTGAGGAGAGCTACCGTCCCGGGGGCTGGTCCATTCGCCAGTTGGTGCATCATGTCGGCGATAGCCATATGCATGCCTATATGCGGGTCAAATGGGCCCTTACCGAGGAAAATCCGTTGATAAAGCCCTATGATGAGGGATTATGGGCCAACCTTCCAGATGCCCGGGAATTGGATCCAGGGGTCTCTTTGACTTTGCTTAAGTCATTGCATCACCGTTGGGGCTGGCTGCTACGCCACCTGGACCCCATGGATTGGGAAAGGACGGTCTATCATCCCGATCAGCAGCGCTCCATTCCCGTTTGGGAGTTGGTCGACCTGTATGCATGGCATGGCCGCCATCACCTGGAACAGATCCGCAAATGGAGATCGGCAAGGGAAGCAAAAAACCAAGAAAAATAGCTTAGCTTCGATCCAAATTCGAAAACCATGGAGACCGGATTTTTGCATTTGCACAATCTCATTCGCTGGGTTATCCTCCTGCTGGCTTTAGCCGTTCTCTTGCGCTCCTTATCGGCCATGGGCTCCAGGCGGCCCTTTCGGTCCGCCGACCGTAGGCTAGCCCTGTTTCTGATGATCTTTGCCGATATTCAGCTGCTGTTGGGACTTTCGCTCTATTTTATGAAGGATTGGATTGGGGTGTTGACCCGGGGAGGATTCATGGCCAACAGTTATAATCGATTCTTTGCCACGGAACATGCCTTGGGCATGATTCTGGGTATAGTATTTATTCATTTGGGGTATACCGCGGCCAAAAGCAAGACCTTATCCGATCCCCGAAAGTTCAAAAAATTATTCTGGATGACCCTGGTGGGATTGATCTGTATTCTGATCACCATCCCCTGGCCGTTCCGGGAGGGTATAGGCAGAGCCTTGTTCCCCGGAGCATAGAAAGGGTATGAAGTACATTCTTCGACCTCTATACCTGGCCTATGTTGTCCTGAGCTTTCTTCTTTGCCTCCTTGCGCTTTTTCCGGTCTTTTGGGTACTGAATCAGCTGTCCCCGGCAAAGGCAAGGCAATCCACCTGGTTTCTGGTACGGCAATGGGCCCGGGCGTGGCTATGGGCCATAGGCATGGCGGTGAAGATCAGCGGACCCTTTCCTGGACCATCCCGATATGTGTATATTGCCCCTCACCGCTCTTATCTGGATACACTGAACATTTATGCGGCCATTCCCCAGCTGTTCAGGCCGCTGGGGAAGGAGGAAGTAGGCAGAATTCCCCTTCTGGGACCGATTTACCGCCAACTGGTCATCACCGTGGATCGGGGTCGGTCGGAAAGCCGGGCACGCAGCCTTATCCAGCTGCAGAATATTCTGGAAAAGGAGTCAAGCATTATGTTGTTCCCGGAAGGGGGATTTCAGGGAACGGGTCAAAGACTGAGCCCTTTCTTTGACGGGGCATTCCGATTGGCCCTGCGCACCGGCACTCCTATTCAGCCAATACTGTTTCCCGATGTGGACAAACGCTGGAATCAGCGGGCATGGTGGTCCTTATGGCCAGGACGGAACCGGGTGGTATTTCTGGAGCCCATACCTGTTACGGATAGGGACCCCAAGGATATCAAAGGCTTAAAGGCAGATTGTTACCAGATCATGGAGAGAGCAATGGCCGCGTACAGCCCTCCTGAATTGGCCTAATAAGCTTAGCTTTGTGCAAAAAAATACACGTCCATGGCATTAAAGGCAGGGATAGTGGGTTTGCCCAATGTGGGAAAATCCACCCTATTCAACGCGGTGACCAACAGTGCAAAAGCCCAGGCTTCGAATTACCGGTTCTGCACCATTGAGCCCAATGTGGGCCAGGTGGAGGTGCCGGATCCCCGTCTGGATACTTTGGCCTCCTTGGTGAAGCCCCAGCGTGTTCTGCCCACCACCATCGAATTTGTGGATATCGCGGGCCTGGTGAAGGGTGCAAGCAAAGGGGAAGGTCTGGGAAATAAATTCCTGGCCAATATTCGGGAAGTGGATGCCATAGTGCATGTGATTCGTTGCTTTGATGATGAGAATATACTCCGGGAGGAAGGACCTATTAACCCTTTAGGGGATAAGGAAATCATTGATACAGAACTCCAGCTCAAGGATCTGGAATCCGTAGAGAAGAAAATCCAGCGATTTGAAAAGGTTGCCAAGGCCGATCCCAAAGCCCGTCAGATACTGAATATACTGCAGCAATGCCAGGATCATTTGATGAAGGGGCGCAATATCCGGGAACTGAGTCTGGAAGGCGAAGACCTGGAGGCCATCTCGGATTTGTTTCTGCTGACGAATAAGCCAGTCCTTTATGTGGCCAATGTGGACGAGGCTTCCCTTCATCAGTCCAACGATTATGCCCGTGCGCTCGAAGCGGCTGCCCGCGAGGAAGGGGCCGAGGTGGTGGTCATGAATAATTCCATTGAAGCCCAGATTTCCGAGATGGAGGATCCTGAGGATAAAAAGCTTTTTCTTTCCGAATACGGTCTGGAAGAGCCTGGCTTGCATAGGTTGATCCGGGCCACCTATCAGTTGCTGGAGCTGATTACCTATTTTACCGCCGGTGTCCAGGAAGTACGGGCCTGGACCATAGGCAAAGGCTGGAAAGCCCCGCAGGCAGCGGGGGTCATCCACAGTGATTTTGAAAAAGGATTCATCAAGGCCGAGACCATATCCTATGAGGATTTTGTGGCTTATGGATCGGAGGCGGCCTGTAAGGAAAACGGAAAACTCCGGATTGAGGGGAAGGAATATATTGTCCAGGACGGGGATGTATTGCATTTCCGGTTCAATGTGTAAGGAAAATGCTTTTTCCCGGGAGGGAATTCCCATGGTTTCCTGGGCATAGGCTTCTGAATTTTGTACCTTGCAGGTCAGGGAAGAGGCCTCTTTTCCCATTATGTTTAACCTAACCTGAGGTAAATCGATGAAATACCTACCCTTACCTGTATCTCTTTTTCAGAAAAATCGGGAGCGCTTTGTTCGTATGATGAAGCCCAACTCCCTGGCCATAATCGTGGGCAATCCCCTGCTGTCGACCAACGGTGATGCCTTATATACCTATAAGCCGAACTCGGATCTGTTCTGGCTGACGGGAATTGTACAGGAGAAGTCCATGCTCATTCTCTATCCGGACAATCCAGACAAATCCGCTCGCGAGGTGTTGGTATTGCTGAAGCCGAATCCGGATCTGGAAAAATGGGAGGGACATAAGCTAAGAAAGGACGAGGCCAGGGCCTTGTCCGGAATTGAAAATGTGCAATGGGCCGAGGGAGCAGACAGCCTGATCCAGGTGATGATGCACCATGCAGAAACCGTCTATTTGAATACAAACGAAAACGACAGGCTGGATCCAGGATTGTTCCGACCGGATCTGCTTTTTGTATCCCAGTTCATGCAGCGTTACCCTCTGCATCGTTATGAGCGGGCTGCCCGGTTATTTTCTGTCTTGAGGGCCGTAAAGACAGAAGAAGAGGTGGAAGTGATCAAGAAGGCCGTGGACATCACCCATAAGGCCTTCCGCAGGGTGTTGGGCTTTGTCCGTCCAGGGGTCTATGAATATGAAATCGAAGCGGAAATCACCCATGAGTTCCTCAGGAACCGCGCCAGTGGCCATGCTTATGACTGCATCATTGCCAGCGGAGACCGGGCCCGTGTACTGCATTATGTGGAGAATAATCAGGTTTGTCAGGATGGGGAGCTGCTGCTCATGGATTTCGGGGCGGCTTATGGGAACTATGCCTCGGACCTGACCCGCACCATACCTGTGAACGGGAAATTCACCAAAAGACAGAAGGAGGTCTATGAGGCGGTTTTACATGTCCATCAGTTTGCCAGCAGCATATTGCAGCCCGGTATTTCCGTGATGGAATATACCCGACAGGTAAATCAGGAAATGGAAAAGCAATTGGTGCGTATCGGATTGTTGAGCCCCCAGGATATGAAGAACCAGGATCCCGATAATCCTGCCTATCGCCGGTATTTCTATCATGGTGTCAGCCACCATATGGGTATTGATGTTCATGATCTGGGAACCCGGACGGCGCCGATTGAGGAAGGAATGGTATTTACCGTGGAGCCGGGCATTTATATTGAGGAAGAACAGATGGGTATCCGGATAGAGAATAATTTTTGGGTCCGCAAGGGTAAGAACATCGATCTCTTTGAGGGCATACCCATTACGGTGGAGGAAATCGAATCGGCCATGGCCGGGAAATGAGTTTCCTGCCCAAATGGATTAGACCGAGGCGGGCGCTTCCCTGGGGAAGGATCGAACCCCTCCCCCATTCTATGCCCACAAAGAGAAAACGCCTCGTCCACGAGGGGTATGGCGCGGCCTATATTGGCCTAGCGGAATCGATCCACGGATTTCAGCAGCTTTTCGTCTTGACGGATTCCCTTCCATGCCATAAGGGAAAATAGGATAATAAGCAGCGGCAAAAGAGCTGCCAGCCCATAGGTTCCACTGGAACCGGGACTGGAATCCTGAAGATGGGCTGCTCTGATCAGGGTGATTAGGATGAGTAAGAGACTGCATAGCACCTGTACTGCGATCAGGAACTTTTGCCTTTTCCGGTGGCGGAAGCTGAACAGGGCAACCAAAGGAAGGCAGAGTATAAGGGCAGAGAGCACCAGGGAGAAATAGTCTTCCCTAACATGCAGGCGGATCAGCGTGCCCAAGCTGGCACTGTTCATCAGGTACATATCAAAATAGAATAGACCCAGGGCGGCCAGAGCAGAGAAGAAAAGCCAGAGAGACTGTATTCTTTGTATCATAGGGAAAATTTATGGGAATCACTTTAAAAAGATGACTTTCCGGGAAATCAGGTATCCCGGGGTAGTTCCAGGGTTTTAGCGCCAAAATATGGATGCAGGACCTCGGGAAGGAGAATGCAATCCCCTTCCTGATGGTTTTCCAGGAGGCTGGCCAGAATACGGGGCAAGGCCAGGGAACTTCCGTTCAGAGTATGGACCAGTTGATTCCCGCGAGCCTTATCCTTATACCTTATTTTCATCCGGGAGGACTGAAAACTTTCAAAATTGGACACGGAACTTACTTCCAGCCAGCGCTGCTGGCCAGCGCTGTATACTTCGAAGTCATAAGTCATGGCCGAGGTGAATCCCATATCTCCCCCGCAAAGCCTCAATATGCGGTAGGGAAGTCCCAGGGACTGAATCAGCCCTTCAATATGCCTGACCATCTCTTCCAGGGCGGCATAGCTGTTTTCCGGATGGGTTATCTGAACGATTTCCACTTTATCAAACTGATGGATACGGTTCAATCCCCGGACGTCTTTTCCATAGGACCCCGCCTCCCTGCGGAAGCAGGGGGTGTACCCGGTCAATTTCAAAGGAAGGGAGTCTTCGGAAAGAATCTGGTCCCGGAAAAGATTGGTCAGCGGAACTTCGGCTGTAGGGATCAGATATAGATTGTCTTCTCCTACAAAATACATTTGTCCATCCTTGTCCGGAAGCTGACCCGTACCGAAAGCGCTGGTTTCGTTGACCAGGTGAGGAGTATAATACTCCCGGTATCCATTTTCCGAATTATAATCCAGAAAGTATTGGATCAATGCTCTCTGAAGACGGGCACCCTTCCCCATGTACACGGGGAATCCGGAACCCGTGATCTTCGTCCCCAGATCCAGGCTGAAAAGCTGGAACTCCTCGGCCAGTTCCCAATGCGGTTTGGCCGCTTTTTCGGCTATAGCGAGATTTTCTGAGGTTTTGATGATTTCGTTGTCCTCGGCACTGGTTCCCGCCATCACTTTCTCGTGCGGGAGGTTGGGGATTCGGACCAGGAGACCATGGAGGTCGGATTCCACCTTGCCGAGTTTCTCTTCCGCCTGCTGAAACTCCAGTTTCCAATGGCTGATCTCTTTGATCAGGGAATCGGCCTCTTCCTTTTTCCCTGACCGCATCCATTCATTGACCTGACGGGAACTGGATTTGATCCTGGCCGCTATGGATTCGGCTTCCTGCTGAAATTGCCGCTTTTGTTCATCAAGACGGATGATTTCATCGATCAGGTGCAGATCCCGGAAGCCCCGGCGCTGCAGACCATCCATGATCTGGGATTTATTCTGACGAAATAGGGTAATGGGAAGCATAGTTTATTATTGCCAATAAGGTGTGACAAAAATAAACCCTAATTCCGGGATTCCCTTTTTTTAGCCTATTCATGAACAGATTTGAACGAAAAGGAGCCGATTCCGATCAGGGGACTTCCACCACATTGAGGATTTCATTGAGTATTTGTACACTGTCGATGTCCTCGGCTTCGGCCTCATAGCTTACTCCAATGCGGTGGCGGAAAACGTCATGGCAAACGGCTCTTACGTCTTCGGGGATCACGTAACCGCGGCGTTTTATGAAGGCATAAGTCTTGGCGGCAAGGGCAAGATTGATGCTGGCCCGGGGAGAAGCGCCATAACTGATCAGGGGCTTGAGCTTTTGGAGTTTGTAGTTTTCGGGAAATCGGGTAGCGAAAACAATATCCAGAATATACTGCTCGATTTTCTCGTCCATATACACTTCCCTGACCAGTTTCCTGGATTCCAGAATGTCTTGGGTGCTTACCACAGGCTGAATCGGTCTGCTGCCTTCCGGGTTCAGGTTGTATCGGATGATCTGCCGCTCCATTTCCAGGCTTGGGTAGCTGACCACCACCTTGAGCATGAACCGGTCCACCTGGGCTTCTGGGAGTTCATAGGTTCCTTCCTGTTCAATGGGATTCATGGTGGCCAATACCAGAAATGGCTCCTCCAGGCGGTAGGTTTGATCCCCGATGGTGATCTGCCTTTCCTGCATGGCTTCCAGCAAGGCGCTTTGCACTTTTGCCGGTGCCCGGTTTATTTCGTCTGCCAGGATAAAATTGGCGAAAATAGGCCCTTTCCTTACCGCAAATTCATGGGACTGGGGATTATAAACCATGGTGCCTATAACGTCGGCCGGCAGCAGGTCCGGGGTGAACTGAATCCGGGCGAAGTCGGCATCGATGGCCGCCGCAAGGGATTTGATGGCCAGGGTTTTGGCCAGTCCGGGTAATCCTTCCAGCAGCACATGACCGTTGGCCAGCAGGCCGATAAGCAGCCGCTCCACCATATGCTTTTGCCCGACCAGGGTTTTATTCAGCTCGAGCAGCAAAAGGTCGATAAATGCCGATTTCAGATGAATCTTTTCGTTCAATTCCCTAATGTCCGAAGGAGCAGTTGAAATATCCATGTCTATAGAAACTTGCGTCTGGATCTGGAATACAGGCTAAGTATTCACAAAAAGCTTAGCCTTTCAAATTTATGCTCCCTCAAGGGAAAGGCGCTGTTAAAAATCAGTTAAGGGGGGCTTTCGGATAAAGGATGGGATAAACAGTGCCCTTGGGGAATCCGGATCTGGAGAATTAGATCGGGCCAAGGCCCGGGGGAAGCCGGAAAATCCCCGCCGGTCCTCGCAGGGAAAAATCCTATTTTTGCTTTATGATGGCAGATTTTGAGCAACGCTGGGCCCTAGCCGAATCCTTCTTGAAAGATCGGTTCCAAAAAGTGCCGGACATGGAAGGCATTCTGTATCTCATAGGCATCAATGAACTAGGGCGGTTGCCGGAGAGGAAAAGGTTTTCCAAAGAGCAGAAGCAGGATCTGATGCATGTGGCGGTTTGCCGCCTGCTCAGTCTTAGGGGAATTTATGAGTTTGAGGGTAGGGACAAGGACGGATGGCCCCATTTCCGGCAGGTGGAGGCCCTGCCCGTCCATGGATTGGAGCAGCAGGAGCAATTGCTCAGGCAGTGCGTGCTGGAATACCTGGGATTTTAAAGCAAATCCCTTTTTTGCCATAACCCTTTCTTTTTCTTTCTAAACTTCCTTTTCCTGTATCCAGGGAAAATCATTAGTTTTGCGGCGAAGTCCAAAACGGACTTTTCCGGGGTGCCCTAATATTTCAGGCTGAGATCATACCCGATGAACCTCGACCAGGTAATGCTGGTTAGGGAATGAATAATTATCATTCAGCCAATGGAAGATGGAGACCGGGAGGAAGTAGCCGTGCACCTGCTTTCCCAGGGTTCCGTAAGGAGTCGTTCCGGATTTGTTCATGCAAAACCGACCAAACATGTACTCAAAATTCACGGGAATTCTCCCAATTCTCCTGTGGGTCCTCTGTCCCGCCCAGGCGCAGACCGATAGTACGGGCAAGTCTTCGAGTCTCAAAAGGGAAATCCTCGAGCCCATTGAAGTGCGGGCGCTTAGGGCGGGGTCCAGGGATCCTTTCGTGCATCATCAGCTCGGCCGGGCGGAAATCCGGAAGAATAATCTAGGACAGGACTTACCCTATGTGCTTCAGTTTAGCCCCTCCGCAGTGGTCACCTCTGATGCCGGAAATGGAATAGGCTATACGGGTATACGCATCCGGGGAACGGATGGAGTAAGGATGAATGTCACCCTGAACGGTATTCCGGTAAATGATGCGGAATCGCAGGGTACTTTTTTTGTCAACTTCGCCGATTTGGCCTCTTCAGCCGGGTCCGTGCAGTTGCAAAGAGGGGTGGGCCCATCCACCTACGGTTCCCCATCTTTCGGAGCCTCCATGAGCATCCATAATCTGGATCAGATGGACTCCGCAGGGGCGGAATGGACCAGCAGTTTTGGCTCATTCCAGACCTGGAGGCAAACGCTGAAAGCCGGGACCGGTAAATTGAAGAATGGGTTTCAGTTTGATCTTCGGCTCTCCAGGCTGGCATCCCAGGGATACATAGATCGCTCATCCAGCGACCTGAGGGCCCTGCAGGCCATCGCCGGCTGGGAAGCCTCGAAAAATACCCGCCTGAAATTTATGGCCATGACCGGCAAGGAGAAGACGGGTCAGGCTTGGAACGGAGTCCCTGAATCCAAAGTCCGAGGGGATGATCAGGCCCTGAGGGAACACTACGAAAGAAACATAGGAATTCTCTATTTCCACGCCCAGGATTCTGCTCATCTTTTTAGCTCGTCATCCAGAACGTATAATAGTTTTACCTATGAAGACCAGACCGATAATTATCAGCAGGATTATTATCAGGGATTTGCAGAGCATAAGTTCAGTCCCCATCTGAGAGGACATCTGGGGCTGTTCCTTACCCGGGGGAGGGGATTTTACAAGGAGTATAAGGAAGATCAGTCTTATTCCCGGTACGGATTGGAGAATCCCGTAATCGGAGGGGATACCCTTCGCTCCACAGACCTGATTCGGGAATTATGGCTGGATAACTATTACTATGGGGGGGTGTTCTCTCTGCTCTATGATAAGGGAGAAACCCGGATGACTTTGGGCGGGGGCTGGTACCAGTACCAGGGGGACCACTATGGATTTGTCCGTTGGGCCCGCCAGGGCATTGAGGCAGATCATCGCTGGTATTTGGTCGATGCCCTGAAGGACGATGCGAATCTCTATGGGAGGATTCAGCAGCGAATCGGAGAATCTCTCCTTGGGTTTGCGGACCTGCAATGGCGTTATGTGGATTATCGGATTTTCGGTTTCCGGGATTACCCCGAGCTCCGCCCAAGGGGTGAATACCATTTCTTCAATCCCAAAATCGGATTGAGCTATTATCTGCGGGAAACCGGCAGGGAAAGACAAAAGCTCTTTTTGTCTGCCGCCGTATCCAATAAGGAGCCGAATCGAAATGATTTTGAGACCGCAGCCAACCAGCTTCCCCGGCCCGAGAGGCTTTATGACCTGGAAGGAGGCTGGGACTGGGAGAGCACACGGTTCCGCATATCGGCCAATGCCTATTACATGTACTATAAGGACCAGCTGATCCTGACCGGGCAGATCAACGACGTGGGGGCCTATTCGCGGCGAAATGTGGACCGGAGTTACCGGGCTGGTCTGGAGCTTGTGGGAGGTTATCAGCTTTTCCCCTGGTGGAGAATGGAGGGGAACCTTAGCCTGTCCCGCCACCGGATAATGGATTTTGTGGAATATATGGACGATTATGACCTGGCCGAATACGGGCAGAGAGCCATTCCTCATGGTGAATCGAATATAGCCTTTTCTCCATCCGTGGTCGGCTATATTGGCGCAAGTTTTCTGCCATTCCGTCACCCAGCTCTTCGATCCCTGGAAATCGATATTCTGGGTAAGCACGTGGGGGCTCAATACTTGGATAATACCTCATCAGAGGACCGGAAACTGGATGCCTACTCCTTGGTGGATCTAAGGCTGAGGTATACCCTACAATCCAGATCATGGAAGGAAATGGGATTGTTTGTTCATCTGCAGAACCTCGGAAACCTGCAGTACGAAAGCAATGGCTACACGTACAGCTATTATTATGGAGGGGAGGTGATCACCGAAAACTTCCTTTTCCCCCAGGCGGGATTTCATTGGTTAGCCGGGTGGTCCATGAAATGGTAAAAAAAATGAAAAACTCACACTGGACGGGACCGCTGAGGCGGTCCCGTCTTTTTCTATTGATTGGTTTCCCTTAGATTTGCTAATGGTCAGGGATTGGCCGCAAAATTGAGGAACCGATAGTAGTTAACCCATTACAGATCTATGTTAGGATACTATTTCATTGCCGGGCTGATGTTCCTGGTAGGCATCTATGTGAGCAATCGTCTCAAATCCAAGTTCAGGGAGTACTCGGAGATTCCGCTTTCGGCTGGCCTTTCGGGCAAGGAGGTGGCGGAGAAAATGCTGAGAGATCATGGCATTCATGATGTACAGGTGATTTCCTCCCAGGGATTTTTGTCTGATCATTATAATCCGGGCAATAAAACAGTCAACCTGAGTCCGGACGTTTACGCGGGCCGAAGCATAGCCGCAGCTGCTGTGGCCGCCCATGAATGCGGCCACGCCGTACAGCATGCCACCGCTTACAGCATGCTGCAGTTCAGAAGTGCCCTGGTGCCCATTGTTCAGGTGAGTACCAATTTGTCCCACTGGATCATTTTAGCCGGGATCGGCTTCATGGGATTTGGCGGAGGGAACCAGACCGTACTCCTGGTCGGCATTGGATTGTTTGCTTTTTCCACCTTGTTCTCTTTGGTCACTTTGCCCGTGGAATACAATGCCAGTCACCGGGCCCTGCGATGGATGGAGAACACCGGGCTGACTTCTTCCTCCGAGCATCAAGGCGCCAAGGATGCCTTGAAATGGGCGGCCCGGACTTATGTGGTGGCTGCCATAAGTGCCGTTGCCACTCTGGTATATTATATTCTGATTTTCATGAATCGGCGCGACTAGGCAACTGGGTAAAGATTATCGGAGAGGAAAAGGCATTCATGAAACCACTATCTGTCGAATCATTCAGGGAATGGATGGGCCGAGACGCCCTGATCATCGACCTCCGGGCGCAGCAGCAGTTTATAGAGGGGTTTATTCCCGGAGCCCTATTTATGGGGCTGGACGGTCCTTTTTCCTTTTGGGCCCCGCTTTTCATTCCCAGAGAAAAACCCCTGATTCTGGTGCTGGATTCCGGCCAGGAGGACCGGGCTGCTCAGACCATAGCCGAATTGGGATATCATAGCCTGGAAGGGTATCTTTCCCCGGGTTTTGCCGGGTGGAAGTCCGCCGGGGAAGCCCTGGACATGCTTATCGATATCGATGTGGAGGAATTAGTCATGGATTTGCCTCATGATCCCCGAATCCAGGTCCTGGATGTGCGGTCCGAATCGGATTTTCATCATGGGCACGTTCGGGGGGCTACCCATGCCAGCCTGGATTTGCTGGCCGATCCCTTTTCCATAGCCGTGCTGGATCCGGACCTGAACCTCTATATCCATTCCCGGAAGGGATATCGTTCCCTGGTGGCCGCCTCCGTACTCAAAAGACAGGGCTATCATAACCTCAGAGTCATCCGGGGTGGGTGGGAAGCGATCCGCCGGAATCCGGCGGTCCCCTTGGTCCTGGATAAGCCTTCCTCCCATTCGGCAGACTGAATGGCTCCTCTCTCCTTTTCCCCCCCGAAGTTTCCTGGGCTTCCTGCCCAAAAATAAAGGGGGGTGCTATGGATTTTGCTCATATAAAACTATATTTGGGAAGATATTTTGAACACTATGAGACGATTTTCCCTTTACGGTTTGACTGTGGCGCTGCTGTTTTTTGGCTCTGAAATCCGGGCCCAGGGCGATTCGGATCCGGGTATGTCCACCATAGGGGCGCTGAGGAGCGGATCGGTCCAAACCATGGGCGAGTTTTTATATGAATCCGAGAAAACCCAGTTGCAGATTTCGCATGGAATGGCCAATGGGGAAAGAGGTTTGGTCATTCAGAATCCCCGTTTGGGCATGAGGATCCCCCTTCTCGAGAACGGGTACTTGGACTGGCGCCTCCAGATCCAGGCAGTCTACGGGGAACTGGCGGATATAGCCGGACTGGGAGACATCCTTCTGGCCTATACTTACCGCATCCCTCCCCTGGAGTCCCCCCTGACCTGGCAATTTACGGGAGGGTTCAAATTGCCCACCGGAAACGGAACGCAGACCGACGGGAAGAACCGTCCCCTGCCTATGGCTTACCAGTCCAGCTGGGGAACCACAGACCTGATCCTGGGAATAAATATGTGGGTGCAAAGCTTTTTCAGCCTGTCCCTGGGTTATCAGCAGCCACTCATCCAATACAACGATAACCTTTACACCGGCTTTTCCGTGGACAATGAAATTCTCTACAGCGGAAAGGACTATCCGCTTTCCCGGCGGCTATACCGGCATGGAGATTTAATGGCCCGCGCCGAGGGGCACTATAGCGGGAAAAGAGCCGGATTTTCCGCAGGCCCTCTGTTATTCTACCATCTGGGCGATGATCTCTATGAGCACGTGAACGGTAGAATGGTAGCTCTGGAGGGGTCCAAGGGGTTCAGTCTCAATCTATCCGGCAACCTGTTTGTCCGGTTTGGACGCTATGGTTCCTGGAAGTTGGATCTTAGCGGGGGACTGCCCATCACGACCCGGGATCTGCACCCCGATGGATCGGCCCGGTCCTGGATGCTGATTCCAGGGTTGACCTATTTTTTCCATCAGGAGAATATCCTGTTCAATTAAGGGAAGGCGAATCCCTAGGAGGGCGAATCCAGCCGGATAATCTCGGCTCCCAGGGCGCGGAGCCTCAAGTCTATGTTTTCATATCCCCGGTCGATTTGGTCAATATGATGTATGAGGCTCTTACCTTCCGCGGAAAGGGCAGCAATCAGCAGGGCTACACCGGCGCGGATATCCGGGGAAACCATGGTGATCCCCCGAAGTGGGGCTTGTCTGTCCAATCCGATCACCACGGCCCGGTGGGGATCACAGAGTACGATCTGGGCCCCCATTTCAATGAGTTTGTCCACAAAGAAAAGACGGCTTTCGAACATTTTCTGATGCAGCAGCACGGTTCCTCTGGCCTGGGTGGCCACCACCAGGACAATACTGAGCAAGTCGGGGGTGAATCCGGGCCAGGGATGATCGGAAATGGTAAGGATGGATCCATCTATAAATCGCTGAATGACATAGCTTTCCTGAGCGGGTACCAGCAGATCATCGCCTTGAAATTCCAGGGCAATCCCCAGGCGTTCAAAGGTTTGGGGGATGAGGCCCAGCTGCTCTCTGCCCACTTCTTTGATTCGAATTTCGCTTTGGGTCATAGCCGCCATGCCGATGAATGAGCCCACTTCGATCATGTCGGAGAGGAGGCGATGCTCGCCCCCCCGGAGACTGTCCACGCCTTCCACCAGGAGCAGGTTGGAGCCGATACCGCTGATCCGGGCCCCCATTCGGTTGAGCAAATGGCAGAGTTGCTGTACATAGGGCTCACAGGCGGCATTGTAAATCCTGGTCAGTCCGGGAAGGAATACGGAGGCCATGAGCAGATTCGCTGTACCGGTAACGGAAGGCTCTTCCATGAGCAGGTCGGTGGCCTTCATATTCCTTCCATCCAGACTGAAATGATGGTGGCGGGCGTCAAATTGGAAACTCACCCCGAGTTTCTCCAGCCCCCGGATATGGGTGTCCAGCCTTCTTCTGCCAATCTTATCCCCTCCGGGCTGGGGGATATGGGCCTCGCGGAACCGGGCCAGCATGGGTCCGGCCAGCATAACGGCTCCCCTCAGCCTTCCGGATTTTCGGGCGAAGTCTTCGCTGACAAAGTAATCAGCCTGAATATTCCTGGCTTCCAGGCGGACCATCCCGGGTCCGGGTCTTTCCACGCTGACCCCCAGATCTTTCAGCAAATCCAGAAGGGTATTGACATCCAGGATGTCAGGTACCCGGTGATAGAGGATGGGCTGATCGGTAAGCAGGGCAGCGCATAGGACCTGAAGGGCTTCGTTTTTGGCGCCCTGGGGCTCTATGGTCCCTTTCAGTGGGTGCCCCCCCCGAATTTCAAAACTGGCCATGGGCTCTCTATTAGGGTGTTACGGGAATGGGAATGCAGGAAATTTAGGAAGATTTGTTCTTGTTCTTGAATTTTCTGTTCTTATTGTATCCCTGGTTGTAGCCACTTCCGGATCCATGTCCAAAATGACGATTTCCGCCGCCTTTATGTCTGGGATTCCCTCCCTTGGACTTATAATGGGGCCGGGATTCGGTAGGCATGCGGTATCCTCCGGGTACCAACTCCAGCTCTCCGTCGGTTAGGGCATAGAGTTCATTTTTGATCATGTCATCGTGCATGGGCTCCTTATGCCAGTTGGCATAAGCCAGCTTCATATAGTATCCGATGATCTGCGTGAATCCTTGTTTTTTCTCCGGATCCTTTTCCTCCAGGGCTTTTTCGATCAGGGATTCCAGGTTCCTGCCCAGGTGGCGGTGCTTGATCTTTGACTGAGGATAGGGAAGGGGTTCGGGTTTTTTGTATAGTTCCTCTGGAGTCGGCGGGGGATAGGGAGAATCCACATCCAGTTTGAAATCCGAGATCTGGTGAAGGTGGTCCCATAATTTGTGCTTGTAGTCTTCGATGGACTTCAAATGGGGGTTCAAAGTGCCCATGAGCTCAATGATGGCCTCGGCATTCTTTTGGCGCCTTTCCCTGTCTTCGATGGTCAGCAGGTAATCCACCATGCTTTGCACATTGCGCCCGTATTCAGGCATAAGCAGTTTGGTTCTGGTCGTATTGTATTCCATAGCTTATTTGGACTCGTGTATTTGCGATAATAATTTATAAATTCAGGTCTTAGGGGGTAATGGTCGCTAGGGCGGCCCGGGACTGGTTTCGGGGAAATCCCGGGATCTCGGGCCAAGGGGCGGCTTTACCATTTTTCCCTTTTGCCGCAAACGGGGAGAATAGGAGGGGAGCGATTCCGATCTGAAATCCATACCCAATAAGGGTTCCGTCAATGGCGGCCAGGCAAGTTTTCATCCAATGGGAAAAGAAGGGGGACGAATATTGCCGCGGCAATTCGCCAAAGTTAGAGAAATCTTTGGTAAATCCTTTAGTATTTGCGGACTTTTGGGGTATAGATTCCAATGGCTATATTCGCCCCAAATCTTTTTAGGCTATGATGTCGATCAATCTTCGGGGGAGAGTGGCCCTGGTGGGGGGAAGTTCGCAGGGAATAGGCCTGGGGATTGCCCAGGCCCTGGCCAAGGCCGGGGCAAGCTGTCTGCTCCTCGCCCGCCATCCTGGACGCCTGGAAGAAGCCCTGGCGACACTTGACCGTTCCGAGGGTCAGGACCATCAGTGGATTGCGGCGGATTTTGCCGACCCGCATTCCGTCCCCGACCAGGTGGAAAAGGCCATTCAGGGGAGAAACCCTACTATATTGATCAACAATACGGGCGGGCCCCCGGCTGGCCCTTTGGTAGAGGCTTCGGTGGAGGCATTCCGCCAGGCTTTTGAACAACATTTGGTGGTCAATCATCTCCTGGTGCAGCTCCTGCTTCCTTTTATGAAGAATGAGCAGTACGGACGGATCATCAATGTGATTTCCACTTCCGTTAAAATTCCCCTGAAAGGACTGGGGGTTTCCAATACTACCCGGGGGGCGGTGGCTTCCTGGGCCAAAAGTCTGGCCAATGAGGTCGGCGCCCTGGGCATAACCGTCAATAATATTCTGCCTGGAGCCACCCGGACTCAAAGGTTAGAGACCCTGATAGAGAACAAGTCGGGAAAAACCGGAAGATCAGTTGGGGAAATCCAGGCGGAAATGCTTGCCGAGATCCCGGCGGGGAGGTTTGGTACCGTGGAAGATCTGGGCGCTCTGGCCTGCTTTCTGGCCAGCCCCCTGGCCGGCTATATCCACGGGGTCAGCATCCCCGTAGACGGAGGCCGAACGGGAAGCCTGTAGTGGAATCGGGAATATTTTTTTCAGAATCTGGAAACCGGGTCAGAAGATAATTTGACACTGGCCTGACATATTTAGAATTTACCCTTTGAGAAATGCGCTGAAACCTGCGCCAGGACGCAAAAACATTTTTATTCAAATGTGTATAAACTTTGGCCTTTCTGTTGTAGTTTTGCCCACGCTGTGTCAAAAAGGAACGTTAATTTTCAAATTTATTCCTGTGTCAGAATCAATTAAGCCCTTCCTTCGGATTTTTTCGCTGAACATTTTATTGGCCACCATTACCTTGTTCGGTTTATCCTCCGTCAGCATGGCGGCTCCAGATGGTAAGGCAATTTTCCAGTCCAATTGTGCCTCCTGTCACCACCCTCTGAAGGATGCCACCGGTCCGGCCCTTAAAGGGGTGGATTCCAAGGTGCCCAGCAAGGAATGGCTGGTAAAATGGGTGCATAACTCCGCGGCCCTGATTGCCGCCGGCGATCCTTATGCCGTGGAAATATTCAATGCCTGGAACAAGGTGCCCATGACTGCATTCCCGCAGCTCAGCGAGGAAGAGATTTTGGCGATTTTTGATTACGTGAACAGCGTCGAAGCCCCCGGAGCCAAGGCTGGTGGTGCCGCAGCGGATGCAGAGGCCGCCGCTCCGGAATCAGATAATTGGCTCTATATCACGATTACCTTCTCCCTTCTGCTTCTGGTACTGATCATGTGGAGGGCGAACGAAGGACTTCGCCGGGCCGCCAATGAAAAGGAAGGCATTCCCAACGAAAAAGAGGTTCCCCTTTACCGCAATAAAGTGGTCATCGCCATGGGGGCCATTATGATATTCATTCTGGCGGGCTATTGGCTGGTCAATGGAGCCGTAGGGCTGGGCAGGCAGCAGAATTACATGCCGGAACAACCCATATTCTATTCCCATAAAGTGCATGCCGGCATAAATCAGATTAACTGCCTTTATTGCCATGCGGGAGCGGAAAAAGGGCGCCATGCCATGATCCCCTCGACCAACATGTGTATGAACTGTCATATTCAAATCGATGAATACACCGGAGAGGAACTGCGCACCGCGGAAGGCAAGGTAATTGACGGTACTGCGGAAATCAGAAAACTTTATAGGTACGCGGGATGGGATCCCGAGACCAAATCCTATAATCGGGACGAGAACGGAAATATCCTGGCCACGCCCGTGCAATGGATAAAGATCCACAACCTCCCCGACCATGTGTATTTCAATCACGCCCAGCACGTATCGGTGGGAGGCATAGCTTGCCAGCAATGTCACGGAAATGTGGAGACCATGGACGAAGTATATCAGTTTGCGCCTCTGTCCATGGGCTGGTGCGTCAACTGTCACCGGCAGACGGAAGTGAAGTTTGCGGCCAATAATTACTATGATATCTATGAAAAATATCATGAGGAAATCAAGGCCGGAAAGCGGACCGCCGTGACTGTGGAAGACATTGGAGGTCTGGATTGTCAGAAATGTCACTATTAGTATTTCAATTTCCCGGACCGGATCCTGGACTAATGGGATCCGGCCCCATCGAGAATCAATCGGAACGATCAATCATACTGAACGGAGTATTATGAGTCAGAAGCAATATTGGAAGGATCTAAATGAATTTCAGCGTGGCCCTGAACCAAAAGGGGAAGACCAGGAATTTAAGGAGAAGCCTGCCCTTGATCTGGATGAAACCCTGCTGGGGGCTACCGCTCCCCGTCGGGACTTCCTGAAATTCCTGGGATTCAGCACGGTAGCTGCCACCTTGGCCGCCAGCTGTGAAATGCCGGTGCGCCGGGCTATACCTTATGCGATCAAGCCGGAGGAGATCGTCCCCGGTGTGCCCAATTACTATGCCTCTACCTTTGTAGATGGCGGAGATTACTGTTCAGTGGTGATCAAAACCCGGGATGGACGGCCCATCAAGGTGGAAGGCAACGATTTGTCTTCCATCACCCAGGGCGGAACTTCGGCACGTGTACAGGCCTCCGTGCTCAATCTTTACGATAAGACCCGACTGCGCCATCCCCTGGCCGGTGGGGAAGAGTCCAGCTATGAGGACATCGACAGGCAGATCATCGAAAAACTCAAATCCAGCAAAGGGACCATTTATCTGGTAACAGGCACCATCCTTTCGCCCACCACCAAGGCCATTGTTGGACAGTTCCTCCAGGCTTTCCCTCAGGCTCGCCATGTGGTCTACGATCCGGTATCCTATGCCGGCATGATCCTGGCCAACGAAGCCAGCTTCGGAAAACGGGGCTTGCCCTCCTATCATTTTGATGAAGCCGATACCATATTCAGCCTAGGCGCGGACTTTCTGGGCACCTGGCTATCCCCCATAGAATTTGCCAAACAATACAGCAAGGGCCGCAAGCTGACGGCAGAGAAGCCGGTCATGTCCAGGCATTATCACCTGGAGCCCATCCATACGATTACCGGAGCCAAGGCGGACTTCCGGGCCACGTATAAGCCTTCTCAGGAAGCGCAGGTGGCCCTAGCCCTGTACCAAGCCATCGAAACGGGAGCCCGGCCCTCTTTCTCCTCGGAGAAACTCAACGAACTGATCCATCGGGCAGCCCAGGACCTGAAGAAGGGAAAGGGTCTGGTGGTCAGCGGATCCAATGATGTGGACGTGCAGATGGTCATCAATGCCATTAACCATCGGATCGGCGCCTATGGCACCACCATCGACTGGGGTGTCCAAAGCCATTACAAACAAGGAATCGACAAGGATTTTGTGGACATGGTTTCGGCCATGAGTCAAAACCAGGCCGGTGCCGTGCTAATCCATGGAAACAATCCAGTTTATGATACCGGATTGGGCGAAAGCTTTGCGGAATTGCTGTCCAAAGTTCCTTTAACCCTATCTTTTGCGGATCGCCTGGACGAAACGGCCCAGCGTTGCCAGTTTGTCGTTCCCGATCACCATTATCTGGAAAGCTGGGGAGATGCGGAACCCAAGACCGGATACTATTCCCTTATGCAGCCTGGTATCGCCCCTTTGTTCAAGACCCGTTCCTTTCAGGACAGCCTGCTGACCTGGATGGGTGCTGATCAGCGCTATGAAGATTACTGGAAGGATTACTGGGTGTCCCGACTGGGTAGCCGGGCCAATTTCGACAAGGCTCTTCAGGACGGAGTGATTGAACCCACCCAAGCCCCCGCCAAACAGTCGGCCAGCTTTATCGGCGACCTCAGCGGTGCTCTGTCCCGCCTTTCGGCCCGTAAAGGGGGAGACGGGATGGAGCTGGTGGTCTACCAGAAAGTATCCATGGGATCCGGTGGGGCCTGGTCCAATAACCCTTGGCTTCAGGAAATGCCCGACCCCATCACCAAAGCTACCTGGGACAACTATATTTGCGTCTCTCCCCAGCGGGCCAAAGAACTGGGGGAGCCTTTTGACAGCATCAACCAGGTGGTGACCGCTAAAAGGGTGCTCACGGTAAAGACCGACGGATATGAGGTGTCATTGCCCATGGTGGTAGTGCCCGGAATGCATAATGATGTGGTGGCCATTGCCCTGGGTTATGGACGCGACGCCAAAGTGGGAAGAGCAGCGGCGCATACCGGTAAGAAGGCCACGCCTTTCATCGGTCTGGACGGGGACACATTCCGCTACCATACTGCTGCCCAGGTGGAAAGGACAGATAAAACCTATGATTTGGCCATAACCCAAACCCATTTGGGCTATGAGAATAGGGCCATAATCCATGAATACACGCTGGAGGAGTTCAAAAAGGATCCCCTGAGCCTGCGCAGGCAAAGGGAAGCCGAACTCAGCCATTATTCCCTTCTGCCCTGGGAGAAGGATAAGGATCATGGTCACGGATCCGGGGATGAGCATGACGCCCATGCCGCGGCTCCGGTTCGCCTTCCCACCGGCCCCGAAGATGATTTCCTGGAAAAGGAATTCCGGGAGAACGGAACCCTTTATCCCCTGCATGAGTCGCCGGGGATACACTGGGGAATGTCCATTGACCTGAATAGCTGTATAGGCTGCGGGGCCTGCGTGATCGGCTGTCAGGCGGAGAACAATATCAGCGTGGTCGGCAAGACCCACGTGCTCAAATTTCAGGAAATGCACTGGTTGAGGATTGACCGCTATTTCAGTGGAAAGCCCGAGGATCCCGACAGCATTCAAACGATTTTCCAGCCTATGCTTTGTCAGCACTGCGACAACGCCCCCTGTGAGAACGTTTGCCCTGTATCGGCTACTAACCATAGCAGCGAGGGTCTGAATCAGATGGCTTATAATCGCTGCATCGGGACTAAATACTGCGCAAACAACTGCCCGTATAAGGTGCGTCGTTTCAATTGGATGGACTGGAACGGAGCCGATTGTTTTGACGACAACCTCTATGAAGACGGCCGCCGGGATGATATCAATGATGATTTGACCCGCATGGTGCTTAACCCGGATGTGACTGTAAGGAGCCGGGGGGTAATGGAAAAATGCACGTTCTGCGTTCAGAGACTTCAGGATGCCAAACTGCAGGCCAAGCAAGAAGGAGAGCCTCTTCGTGACGGAACGGTGAAGACTGCCTGTCAACAGGCCTGTCCCACGGATGCCATCCAGTTCGGTAATGTGAATGACCGCAACAGCGAGATTTTCAAGATCCGCTATCAGCAGCAAAGGGAACGTCTCTACTATGCCCTGGAACAGCTCCACGTACTACCCAACGTGAACTATCTGTCTGCCGTGAGAAACACGGATCAGGTGGTGGCCGGAAATGAAGAACTGGACGGAATCCTCAAAAACCATTTGTAAGCCAGGAGACGGAACTAAATAGACCATTGAATTATACTAATAGAGTGCTATGCATTTAAAGTACGAATCGTTTGTAAGAGAACCGTTGGTTGATGGGAACAAGGACTACCATCAGATTACGGAGGATATTGTAAAACCGATTGAGCAGAAGCCGGGGCGAATGTGGTATGTCGGGTTCTTTTTCTCCGTATCCTTGCTGCTCTTCGGCGTTTTCTCCGTGGGCTGGGCCGTATACTGGGGCCTGGGGGTATGGGGGCTGAACAAGACCGTAGGCTGGGGATGGGATATTACGAATTTCGTTTGGTGGGTGGGGATTGGTCATGCCGGAACCCTGATTTCCGCCATCCTTTTGCTCTTCCGCCAGGGTTGGCGTACCGGGGTGAACCGTGCCGCAGAAGCCATGACCATTTTTGCGGTAATGTGTGCCGGACAGTTCCCTATTTTCCACATGGGTAGAGTTTGGGACGGATTCTTTGTTATGCCTTATCCCAACACCCGGGGACCATTATGGCCGAACTTTAACTCGGCCCTGCTATGGGACGTATTTGCGATTTCGACTTATTTTACCGTATCCCTGCTTTTCTGGTACTCCGGTCTGATACCCGATTTTGCGACGATCCGGGATCGGGCCAAAACCAAGCTCAGAAAGCGGCTCTATGGACTGGCATCTTTCGGCTGGACCGGTACCGCAAAAAACTGGCAAAGGCATGAAGCCCTTTCCTTGGTGCTGGCCGGACTTTCCACTCCTCTGGTGCTTTCGGTGCACACCATTGTATCCTTTGACTTCGCCACATCGGTGATTCCGGGATGGCATACTACCATATTCCCTCCCTATTTTGTGGCCGGGGCCATATTTTCCGGATTCGCCATGGTACAAACCCTGCTTATCCTGTGTCGCCGGATCATGAACCTGGAGGAATACATTACCATTGGCCATATTGAGGCCATGAACAAAGTAATTGTCCTCACCGGTTCCATTGTCGGCGTGGCTTACCTTACCGAGCTCTTTGTGGCCTGGTATTCCCAGGTGGTCTATGAGCAGGATGCTTTCTACTGGAGAATTATGGGTCCCTACTGGTGGAGCTATTGGGCTATGATGACCTGCAACGTGGTCTCTCCCCAGTTGTTCTGGATTAAGAAACTCCGCCGAAACATCACCTTTACCTTCATCATGTCCATTGTGGTGAACATAGGTATGTGGTTCGAGCGTTTTGTGATCATTGTGACTTCTCTGTACAGAGACTATCTTCCGGGTAGCTGGGCTTATTATTCGCCCACTTGGCCGGAGGTGGGATTCTATCTGGGAACCTTTGGATTGTTCTTTACCTGTTTCTTCCTGTTTGCCAAGTATTTCCCCGTGATTGCCATTGCGGAAATCAAACATGTGCTGAAGACTTCCGGGGACAGCCAGAAGGAGAGGATGAAAGAGATCGAAGAGAAGTCCACGGAAGAGTTTATCCGGGATCATGCCCATCATTAAGGGAGGGCAGATCCACAAGCAACTACCTTATTAAAGAATAACTACTGAATTCGATAAGATGGCCATTAAGAAATTTGTAATAGGATGCTACCATGACGAGGAGGTGCTTTTCCCGGCGATCAAACAGGTAAGGAACAGCGGCTATAAGCTCCACGATGTTTATACTCCCTTCCCGGTGCACGGCCTGGACGAGGCGCTGGGTCTGAAGGAAACTGATCTCCACGTGGCCGGATTCATTTATGGACTGGCCGGTACCTGCACGGCATTGGGTTTTATGACCTGGATTTTCACCACGGACTGGCCCATTAATTTCGGGGGTAAGCCCTTCTTCGCCCTTCCGGCTTTTATCCCGATCACCTTTGAACTTACCGTGCTGTTTTCCGCCGTGGGCATGGTCCTGACCTTTTGTTATCTGAATCAGCTAATGCCGGGAGTGAAAAAGCACGTATTCCATCCGAGGCAGACCGATGATCTGTTCGTGGTGGCCATAGAGCTCACCGGAGAGGAAACCCAGGAAGAAGTGGTGGATTTCCTGAAATCCACGGGAGCGGTGGAAACGGATGTGCAGATCGCGGAATCCGAGTGGTGGTTCGGGCGTTACGACAAGGAGGAAACCTATGAACGTATGGCCTGATCAGGGAGGACGGTTTCCTTCCCTTAATGATTGAAAAGCCTATTGAATATTGTCACTGAATATGAAAAAAACGCAAAGCATACTGATCGCCGGCCTGGTTTTGGGAATGGGGTTGACTTCCTGTTCCGGAGATGGGATAAGGAGGACCCCGGGTAAGACTTATGCCCCGGATATGACCTATTCCGTGGCCTACGATGCCTATACGTCAAATCCCAACTTTGAAGACAAGCTCACCAGCCGCCCTCCGGTGCCGGGGACCGTGGCCAGGGGCCATGAATTGCCGGATCACCTGGTGGAAGGGGATACCAATGCCTATAAGGCATTGACCACCCACCTTCGGTTTACCGAAGCACAACTTAATGAAGGCAAACGGCTTTACGATATCTATTGCGGAATTTGCCATGGAGAAGGGCTGGATGGTCAGGGCCCCTTGTTCACCAGCGGAAAGTTTGCGGCCATGCCCGCCAATCTCAAGGATGCCAAATACCTGCACATGCCGGTAGGCACCATGTATGCGGCCATAAAATTTGGGAAGAACATGATGGGTTCCTATGCTTCGCAGCTCAATATTTATGAGCGCTGGCAGGTGATTGCCTATATAAAGAAAGTGCAATCCGAAAATGGAGGTGATCCATTCATTTTCGGCGCAGAACCGGAGTCCGCTTCAGTGGAGAACCAGGCTCTGGCCTCCCTTCCTTCCGCCGAGGATTCCGGGAAAGGGGAATCAAAAGAAAGTGCCCATTGATTGACAGACTAAGTACTTTTATATAATAGGAATAGAGATGAACGAACGTTTTGAGATACCGGCCAAAATGAAGAATACCAGCCTGGGACTGATGATTCTGGGTGCCCTGGTATTGATTATCGGTGCCTTTACCCTGCTGGGAGGCGAGGCCAAGGATCAGACCCGATTCTGGATAGTGCTCATGCAGAACAGTGTATTCTTTCTGCTGGTTATGGTGGCCTGCATATTCATACAGGCGGCCGCTGCCCTGGCTCAAGGAGCCTGGCTGGTGGCTTATAAGCGTATACCCGAGGCTATAGGGGCCAATGTGTGGATATTCGGGTTGATCGCCAGCCTGATTATGTTTTATGTGGTTTTCGGACTGGATGTGGATGGACATAATCCCATATACCACTGGGTGCATCCTCACGGAGACGCGATCCTGGAAGCCAAATCCCCATTCCTGAATTCCGGCATGTTTGTCATCATTACGCTGCTCACCGTCACGGCCTGGTCTTTTTTCGGATATAAATTCCGGGACCTTTCCCTGAAACAGGAACTGGCCCCCCGCCATAATGTGAAACTGTATTGGTCCATGGTGCGCTGGTCTGCGGGCTTTCTTCTGGTCTATGCACTGACCCAGATGAGCATCACCCCCTGGATGTGGATCATGAGCATTGACGCCCACTGGTACTCCACGATGTTCAGCTGGTACACCTTCGGTTCGGCATTTGTCGCGGCTATGGCATTGATTCTGCTTTTCGTGGTGGCCTTGAAGAATAATGGCAACCTGGAGCTGGTGAACAAAGAACATATCCATGATCTCGGTAAACTGATGTTTGCTTTCAGCATTTTCTGGACCTATGTATGGTTCGCCCAGTATATGCTTATCTGGTATGCCAACATCCCCGAGGAAACCATTTACTTTAAAATCAGGCAGCAGGGTCCTTATTCCATGATCTGGTATTCCGTGCTGATCATCAACTTTGTGATGCCGCTGCTGATTCTCATGTCCAGGCCCTCGAAAAGGAATTATTTCACGGTGTCCTTTATGGCCATAGCCATTATTTTCGGCCACTGGCTGGACTTCTATATCATGATGATGCCTGGCCCTCTGGGTGCGGACTGGGCTTTGGGCTGGTTTGAACTGGGTATTTTCCTGGGATTTGCCGGACTGTTGATTTTCACGGTGACCCGGACCTTAACCAAGGCATCCCTGGTGCCCCAGAATCATCCTTTATTGAAGGAGGCCATCCTGCATCAGAGTTAGCACCGGGAAACGGATTTTAGGAGAGTTGTTTTTTTGTAATATTTTGTAAATACAAGCAAAACTGACCATGTCGGGATTCATCACTATAGCATTGATCATTCTGGTCTTTATCATTATCTACCAGATCGGTAAGGCCAGCGAATACGCCACCATCCTGCGGGGCGAAGAAAAAGTAAGTAAACAGGTTAATTCGATGATGGCCTGGCTATTGGTCATCTTCTTCGTCCTGGGCATGTGGGGAATCTGGGAATGCCACCAGTACCTCAAAGGCATGATGTTGCCCCTGGCGGCATCAGACCATGGGGCTGCCTATGACCAGATGTTCCTGGTGACCATCATCGTGACGGGAATAGTATTCTTCATTACCCAAACCCTGCTGTTCTGGTTTGCCTTTCGTTATCAGGCTTCGGACAAGAACAATAAGGCCCATTTCCTGGCCCATAATAACCGACTGGAAATCCTCTGGACTACAGTGCCGGCCATTGCTATGGCAGCCCTCGTCGCCGTGGGGCTGAAGAACTGGATCAAGATGACCTCTCAGGCTCCCGAAGATGCCCAGATTGTGGAAGTGGTGGGCAAGCAGTTCAACTGGATGGTCCGCTATCCTGGGGAAGACGGGGTATTGGGCAGAAGGGATTTTCGTCGGATCAATGATGCCGACAATATTTTGGGGCTGGACTGGTCGGATCCGGATAACCGCGACGATATTATCAGCCAGAATGGGGAGCTTCACCTGGTGGTGAACAAGCCGGTGAAGCTGATTATCGGATCTCGGGACGTAATCCATAATGTGGGTCTGCCGCATTTCCGGATGAAAATGGATGCCGTTCCCGGAATTGTTACGACCATGTGGTTCACGCCGACCATTACCTCTGAGGAGATGAAAAAGATCACCGGAAATCCTAATTTCGTATATGAAATCGCCTGTGATCAGATGTGCGGAAATGGGCACTACTCGATGAGGGGAACCGTTTACGTGCATACCCAGGAGGAGTTTGACGCCTGGATGGCAAAACAACAGAGCTATTATTCCCTTACCGCGGGGGCTGCGGCGCCTCAGACTGCCGAAGCGGACCAGCCCGGATCCGGGCAGCCCAATCCGGAAGCGGAATCAATGGAACAGGCCCTAACCATGAATTAATTGTCCTATAGCAAAAAGGATTTAAAAGTAATATAATGAGTAATACAGTTGTAGTCGACGGAAAGAATCTGGCCATTCAGGATCAAGGACATTCCGATCATCATGGCCACGAACATAAGGAGCATTTTCTGACCAAGTACATATTCAGTACGGATCATAAGATGATCAGCAAGCAGTTTTTGATCACGGGAATGATCTGGGCCATCATCGGAGGACTATTCTCCGTGTTTTTCCGCTTGCAGCTAGGTTTCCCCGAAGATACCTTCCCCTTAATGGAAACCTTCCTCGGGGAGTGGGCCAAGGGAGGAAAACTTTCGCCGGAGTTCTATTATGCCCTGGTGACTATGCACGGTACCATTCTGGTATTTTTTGTACTCACCCAGGGGCTGCAGGGAACTTTTGCCAACCTGCTGATTCCCCTGCAGATCGGAGCCCGGGACATGGCCTCGCCTTTTATGAACATGCTCTCGTTCTGGTTCTTCCTGCTGGCCAGTGTGCTTATGTTTATTTCCCTTTTTGTTCAGACCGGACCGGCTTCCGGGGGATGGACAGTCTATCCTCCCCTAAGCGCGCTGAAGGAAGCTTCCTTGGGTTCCGGGGTGGGCATGGACCTTTGGCTGGCGTCCATGGCGATATTCGTGATTTCTTCTCTTCTGGGAGGGCTGAACTACATATCGACCATACTGAACATGCGGACCAAGGGGATGAGCATGACCCGCATGCCCCTGACTATCTGGGCCCTGCTGTTCACGGCGGTGCTGGGCGTGCTGTCCTTCCCCGTGCTTCTTTCCGGATTCGTGCTGTTGATGTTTGACCGGAATATGGGGACCAGCTTCTATCTGTCCGAGATCTTCATTGCCGGAAAGGCCCTGCCCAATATCGGGGGATCCGCCATACTTTATCAGCATTTGTTCTGGTTCCTGGGCCACCCCGAGGTGTATATTATCATGTTGCCCGGTATGGGTATGGTTTCGGATATCCTGGCCAACAACAGCCGGAAGCCAATTTTCGGCTATTATGCCATGATCATTTCCCTGGTGGGTATTACGACCCTGGCCTTCCTGGTTTGGGCACACCATATGTTTGTGACCGGAATGAGTCCTTTCCTGGGTTCCATATTCGTGTTACTCACGCTGCTGATCGCCGTACCTTCGGCCGTGAAGGTGTTCAACTGGCTGACCACCATATACCGGGGAAAGATCCGATTTACCGTTCCCATGCTCTTTGCCCTTGGCTTTGTATCCCTGTTCATCTCCGGGGGGCTGACCGGTATATTCCTCGGGAACTCCGCTCTGGACATTCACCTGCATGATACTTATTTTGTGGTCGCCCACTTCCACATTATCATGGGGATTTCCGCCTTCTTCGGAATGTTTGCGGCCATTTATTACTGGTTCCCCAAAATGTATGGGCGCTTTATGAATAACACGCTGGGGTATATCCATTTCTTCATCACCTTTGCGGGCGCCTATCTGGTCTTCTGGCCCATGCACTATCAGGGGATCTCGGGAATGCCCAGAAGGTATTATGATTACAATGCCTGGGAGTCTTTCCGCCAGTTCAATGATCTCAATGCCTTCATGAGCGTGGTGGTAGTAATTACCTTCCTGAGCCAGATCCTTTTCGTGGTGAACTTCTTTGCCAGCATATGGAAGGGAAGAAAGGTGACCGTTCAGAACCCTTGGTCTTCTCCGACTCTGGAATGGACCACACCGATCAAGCCCGGACACGGAAATTGGGTGGGCGAGATTCCCGAAGTGCACCGTTGGCCCTATGAGTATAAAGACGACGGGGCAGGCAATGACTTCATCCCCCAGACCGTGCCCTTAGGCAAGGACGAGGTAGAGCATTAGTCTAGTCTCCTTAGTACAATAGAACAGACCTGAATCATAGCGCCCGACCATGGATTTGGTCGGGCGCTTCATTTGGCCTTATGGGAGGTGTGGTCTTCCGATGGGAGCGCTTGCCTTAGATCCCATGGATCAGGGCTTTAGGGAGAACATAGTGGCATAATTGTCCGCCAGCATACTGGCGCCATATCCGGGCGCGGATATATTGGAGAAGGTGGAAAAATCAATCAGATGGGGGCCCCGGAACCATTCATTGAGGTTATTGTACAGGTCCAGGACGGTATCGGCTCCGGGATGCACCGGCTGATCCAGGTTCAGCACCACGGAACGCACGGCGGAATGAGGCCCTTCAAATCCGCCCACATGGAAGCTCAGGTTTTCGGGTATGGGTCCGGCCTGAGGGGAGCTGCCCATCATGGCGGCCATGATATATCCTGTATTCCATGTCCAGAACATGCCGTGAGCCGGATCCAGGGCCCCGGTCTGGGCTCCGGACACATTGCGCAGGCTGTCGACGCCTATGAGAAAGCGCAGCTGATTATAAGATCCCGGAGGCAGATCTTCCATGCGGATCTGCGAGGACTCCGGATTGACGGCATCGACCAGGTGGTAGATCTCGGGTTCCGAATAGATGGTCCCGTCCTGGCCTATGAGTTGAATATGGCTGATATAATAGCGGTATTCGCTCACCCGGTATTCGTCTCCATTTTCGTTTTGGTACCATTTCTGTCCAAATATCAAGGGTTCTGCGTCCACCTGATGATGTATCCTTAGGAGGATGGAGGGAGATGGGTCGGGGACTTTAGGTTCGGGTATGTCGAGATTGGGGTCCGGGGTGCAAGATAAAGCCATCAGGCTGAGGGCAGCGAAGAGCAAACCGGGACGAAATAAGCAGCTCATGGGCGAAAGCTTTGGGGGAAATAAAGGACCCCCGCAAAAGCCAGGCCTTGCGGGGATCTGATATGGGTTTCTGTGGGCCCTATATATTCTGGGACGAAGGATATTATCTGGATACCACCAGTCTTTGGACCATCTCCCCTTTATCTGAGTTCAGACGGATCATATAAGTTCCATTGGGAAGGTGATCGGTGGGCAGAACAATTCTTTCCGCGGAAGTGCCGAAGGCACGGGCGGGTTCTTCATATACGATGCGGCCCATCATATCCATCATTTGTACGGAAATATCGGCAGGGGAAGCCAGGTTGAAGAATACCCCGGTTTGATTCACCGCGGGATTGGGATAAACCCGGATATTGCGGAAATTGGCCACTTCTTCCACATTCAGCGCCCATTGGGCAGGGATGGCTACGGCCTGCAGCACATTGGCTTGTTCCCGTACAGGCTTGGACCAGTCGGATACAAAGGCCACCAGATTTCCGGTGAAGGGATTGCTCCACCATTTGTGGCTGTTCTTGGTAACGTTCCCCACCTCTACTTCATCGGCGAAGGTGAAGGTTTGGGGAACATCTTTTTCAAATTGGCTGATTACGGTCCCGGTACCGCTGGGATACATTTTGCGCATCACATGATAGTAATCGGTCTGGGGAGTAGTATGGCCGGTGGAAACCTTATCGTTGATATAATGTTCTTCCGTGGCAGCAATCAGGAGGCGGAAATTCCCGCTGAGGTCTGCCGAAGGGGTAACCGTCACGGTGATAAATATGGAGTCCTTATTCGGCCCTGCGGATTTCACGTAATAGGATCCGGTGATTTCCAGATCCGAAGTGCCTCCCATGCAGTTGGCGAGCTCATTGGTGACTACGGACTGGTTGGTGCCTCCTCCGTTCAGGGTATCCTTATATTTTCCATTGGTAAAATGCAGAGGAATTCCCCAGCGGGACATGCCGGCTATATAATGAGAAGCCCGGGCCTGACCGTGGGCATTATAACTGGCATCGGTACCCGGATTCGGGAAGTTCATCTGATACTTGACCACCACCAGACCAGAGTTGGGCTTGTTGGCATTGTGGCTGTTCAGCAGCGGATCCAGCCAGGAGTTCATAGCCGCACAGGGAGGGCAGGTGGAAGAAGTAAATTCTTCAATAAGGCAATTCTTCTGGGTTTGCGCTTCGGCAAAGGGACTGGTGCCCAGACCGGCGGCAAAACATAGCAGGAGTAAGGACTTTTTCATAGGTATTTGGCTTTGTTTTGGTTTGAGAACTAATTGGTGCTAAACCAAATTTAAACAAAAATTCACATTCTCTTAGCAAAAGAGATTTTTTTTTTCAGCTGTGATCACCAATTCATTTACCGCACTCATCCTCAGGGAATTAGCAAATCGGGAATCGCTGGGCCTATGCGGGACTTTCGCCTTTGCCCTGGGGGGAGCGGATCAGATTCAGGGCAGTCCGGATTCGGGAAGCGGTTTCGCTGGGACCGATGATCCCGGCTATGTCAAATAATCCGGGTCCGAACTTGTCTCCCACGAGCATGATGCGGAAAGGAAGCATGAGATGCCCTTTCTCCAATCCAAATTCAGAGGCCAACTCTTCGAAGAGGGCTTCCAGGCTCGAGGAATCTCCCAGGCCGGTATGCTCAAATCTGCGGGCCAGCTCTTCGAAAAAGGATTCCCGACTCTTCTCCCATTTGGGTAAAAGCGCTTCCATACGAAGGGGCTGGGGAGGACGGAAAAAGAATGAACCCTGGGTCCAGAAATCGGACAGCAGGGAGCAGCGATCCCGAATCAGGGCCACCACATGGACCAGTTTTTCGGGGTCGGGATCCAGTCCCTGTTCCAGGAAGAAGGGCCGCACCGCATCGCAGAGTTCCTGGTCCGAAAGCCGCTGCAGGTGCTGTTGATTGATCCATTTGGCTTTCTCAAAATCAAAGCGGGCTCCGGCCTTGTGCACCCGGCGAAGATCAAAATTTTGGATCAATTCCTCCCGGGTGAATATTTCTTTTTCCGTTCCGTCGTTCCAACCCAGCAGAGCCAGCAGGTTGAGGAAGGCTTCGGGCAGGAATCCCATTTCCCTGAACCCTGTGGATTTTTCTTTGGTCCTGGGATCTGTCCAGCTCATGGCGTTCACCGGGAAGCCCAGGCGGTCCCCGTCTCTTTTACTGAGCTTACCATGGCCGTCTGGCTTGAGGATAAGGGGAAGATGGGCCCATTGGGGAATAGCCTGTTCCCAGCCCAGGAATTTCCAGATCAACACGTGGAGGGGTAGGCTGGGGAGCCATTCTTCCCCCCGGAGCACATGGGTAATTTTCATCAGGAAATCATCGACGACCACGGCCAGATGATAAGTGGGCATTCCATCGGCTTTGAGCAGGACCTTGTCGTCCAGGGTGGAGAGGTCAAAGCGCATCTGTCCGCGGATCAGATCGTCGACAATCAGTTCCCCTTTGTTCACTTTCATGCGGATTACGTGAGGGTGGCCCGAATCCAGCAGACGGTTCACTTCTTCTCCCGGAAGGGTCAGAGAGTTCCTCATTTGCATGCGGGTATTCATGTCGTATTGAAAGGGCTCCCTTTTCTCGGACTGGGCCTGTTCCCTTCGGGCGGCGATCTCTTCGGGAGTATCAAAGGCATAATAGGCATGACCGGATTCCACCAGCTGTTCGGCAAACTGTCTGTATTTTATTTTTCGCTCGCTCTGACGGTAGGGACCGTAGGGCCCGTCGGATTCCGGCCCTTCATCGGGCCGGATCCCCGCCCATCTCAGGCAGTCCATCACATAGTTTTCCGCTCCTTCCACGAACCGGTTCTGATCCGTATCTTCTATACGCAGGACAAAGACGCCTTGATGCTTTCGGGCGAACAGATAATTGAACAAGGCGGTGCGGACCCCCCCGAGGTGCAACCCGCCGGTCGGACTGGGCGCAAAGCGAACTCGAACCTGATTTTCCATGAAGGCAAAGGTAATAGGATTTGGACCAAAAAGGGAGGGGAATACCCCCGAATCCCTAGTCCTGTTCCCTGTCTGCGAGGACCAGATCATGGATCCTGCGCACCGGAGCAGAGGGGAACAGATGCGGCCCCACCCATTCCACCCACTGGATTCGTCTTACAGCATTGGTGAGGAATATGGCCTCTGCCCCCAGCAGACGCTCTAAGGACACCGGGGACTCCTTGACCTCCCATCCTTTGGTTTTCAGGGTCTGGTTCAACCAGGCGCGCATCAATCCATGAACGCATCCCACCGAAAGCGGGGGAGTGATCAGCCTATCCCCTTCGATGAGGAAAATATTCGCTTTGGGGGTTTCGGTGATCCCGGATTCATCGCAACGGATAATGTCATCCCAGCCCATTTCCCTTCTCCGTCGTTCCAGAGGTTCCCAGTCCGGATCCGGACTGAATTTAAATCCGGACCAGGGGGTGGTACGGGCAGGAGCCAATTCCCATCCCAAGCGGTATCCCCGAGCATTCCATCCGGTCTCTCCTGGATCCAGGGACCAGGCTTCCAGACTGTACTGCCCGCGATCTGACTGCTCGGCGGATCGGAAAACATGAAGGCGGATCCGGGCAGGATCGGGATTGCCGCCCAGAGAGAGCAGCCGATGGATATCGTCGAGGATCTGGGGTTTTGACCAGGCCTGGTCCCGGCCCAAGCCGATTCGGGAAAGGCCTTGTTCCAGTCTTTGGAAATGAGCGTCCATCAGGAAAATCTTTTCCTTTTCCCAGAGCATGGTCTCGAAGATCCCGATGGCGGGCCGCTGTCTGGTGTTCTCTTCCAGATCCAGGGAGGAAGCAGGCAGAATCCGGCCGTTGAGGATCACAAATGGTATGGCCTTCATAGGCCTAAATCTAAGACGGAATCAGCAGATTCCAGAAATCCGTTTCCCCGGGCCCCATGGCGGCCTTTCCCACGCATTCTATCTGTATTTTTGCCCAAATCAACTCTTATGAAGTTAAAAGAGGCCGTTCCCGTCTCCTGGTTTGCTGATTTCCTGGGGGCCCGCCTGATCGGGGAATCGAATCAGAGGGTAACCGGAATAAATGAAATCCATAAAGTGGAGCCGGGGGATATCAGCTTTGTGGACCATGAAAAATATTATAAGCCTTCCCTGGCCTCCCCGGCGACCGTGATTCTGATCGATCAGCCTTTGGATTGTCCTTTCGGAAAAACCCTTCTGGTGGTCGAGGACCCCTTTTCGGCCTATGTCCGGTTATGCGAATATTTTTCCCCTTTTCGTCCAGCAACCGAATCCTGGGCAAAGGATCTGATTTTGGGAGAGGGCAGTCATATCCAACCCGGGGTATTCATAGGCCACGATGTGCAGATAGGAAAAAATTGCCTGATCCACCCTCAGGTGTGCATCTATGATGGCAGCCGGATCGGGGATGGGGTGATCATCCATTCGGGGACCATTATCGGTGCCGATGCTTTCTATTTCAAACGGAGGCAGGGCCATGAGCTCCGATATGAGAAAATGCTTTCCGTGGGTCGGGTGATTATTGAAGACCATGTGGAGATCGGGGCTTCCTGCACCATAGACCGGGGCGTCAGCGGAGACACCATTATCGGCCGAGGCAGCAAACTGGACAATCAGGTCCATGTGGGCCATGGGGTGGTGATCGGGAAGAACTGCCTGATTGCCGCTCAGGTGGGCATTGGAGGGAAGACCATAATCGAAGACGAAGTGATTTTATGGGGGCAGGTCGGGGTGAGCAAGGACCTGCGCATAGGTGCCGGGGCGATTGTCTATGCCCAGAGCGGGGTGGCCCAGTCCCTGGCCGGGGCAAGGACTTATTTCGGAAGTCCGGCCCAGGAGGCCCGGACCCAAATGCGGGAACAGCATTGGATAAAACGGTTACCGGAGATTTGGTCTCAGTTGAAGGGGAGATCTGCGGGTTCCGATGAGCTCAGGGGAGGCTAGGAAATTGCTGCGGGTTCCACTCGGATTTGAGCAGACCGGTTATGACAATATCCTCCAGGCGACCGTGGATCAGATAGCTTTGCCTGATCAGCCCTTCCACCTGAAACCCCAGCCTTTTGGCCAGGGCAGCGCTTCGATGGTTCCTGGCCATGAAATGGATTTCGATTTTGTTCAGTCCCGGCTTTTCGAAGAGAAACTGCAGGAATCGGATCCCGCAGCGATAGGCCAGTCCCTGGCCTTCGCAGGAGGGGCATAGCCAATATCCGATCTGGGCTTTCTTGGTTTCATGATCCCAGTTGTGCATGCCCATTCCCCCCAGGATCTGCTGATGGCGGAATATGCCCAGCTCCAGTCCGATTTGCTGATGAAGCCGGGTCTGGGCCTTTTGTATGAATTGAGTCAATTCCTCCACTTTGGTGGTATGGTCCACCCATTTCATCCAGGGACGCAGAAAAGACCGAGAGGCTTCAATGGTCTCAAAAAGGGCCGGGGCATCGTCCAGGGTAAAACTGCGTAGCTGAATGTCCCGATCGACTAAAATGGATACCATAGGTGCACCAAGGGCAGGTTAATGTTTAAAATGCCTCATGCCGGACATAATCAGGGCCATGCCCTGATCGCGGCAAAAGGATATGGTGTCTTCATCCCGAATGGACCCCCCTGGCTGGATTATGGCCGAAATCCCGGCCTCATGGGCCAGTCGCGCGCAGTCGTCAAAGGGGAAGAAGGCATCGGAGGCCATAACGGCTCCTTTGAGGTCCACCCCGTTCTGTTCGGCTTTGGCAATGGACTGCCTCAGGGCATCGATCCGGCTGGTTTGACCGCATCCTTTTCCGAGAAGCTGTTGTCCCCGCACCAGGGCAATAGCATTGGATTTCAGGTGTTTGCAAACCAGATTGGCAAAGCGCAGATCATCCTCTTCTGCCTGGCTGGGCCGGCGTCCGCCTTTGGATTCCCATTTTTCCAGGCTGCCTAGGTCTTTTTCCTGGACCAAGGTGCCTCCCAGAAGAGATCGGCGGTCTTCCCGGGAGGGATCGGCGGATTTCTGTACCAGGAGGATGCGGTTCTTCTTTTGCCGAAGGATTTCCAAAGCGGAATCCGAGAAAGAAGGGGCCATGAGGACTTCAAAGAAATGCGGGTTGATCTCCCGGGCCAGGGTTTCCTCCACGGGATGCTGGCAGATGATCACGCCTCCGAAGGCGCTTTCAGGATCCCCGGCCAGGGCAAGTTTCCAGGCTTCCAGGGCATCGGATCGCCGGGCTATACCGCAGACATTGGTATGCTTGATTATGGCCAGGATGCCGTCTTCAAACTCCCTGGCCAGATTCATGGCAGCGTCCAGATCAACCAGATTGTTATAGGAAAGGGCTTTGCCATGGATTTGGGTGAACAAGGATTCGGTGTCCCCGTAGAACCAGGCCTTCTGATGGGGGTTTTCCCCATAGCGAAGGGCACGGACCGAAGCCCCGGGGGCTGAGGAAAGGGAGTTGGAAACTTCAGCCTGAAAATAGTCGGAAATCTGCCGATCGTATTCGGTGGTCCGGGCGAAGGCGGCGGCGGCCCATTTTTTTCTTTGTTCTTCCCTCAGGCCTCCGGTACCGGATTCCAATAGTTGTCTGAGTTCTCCATACTGGGACTTGTCCGAGATCACTGCCACTTCCTTATAGTTTTTGGCTGCCGCCCGCAGCAGGGAAACCCCGCCTATATCAATCTTTTCGATGATTTCCGCTTCATCACGGGTCCGCCTAAGCGTTTCGGCGAAAGGATAGAGATCCACGATGACCAGGTCAAATCCCGGAATCTCATACTCCAGCATCTGTTTGCGGTCTGTCTCCAGGGACCTTCTTCCCAGTATGCCTCCAAAAACCTTGGGATGAAGGGTTTTTACCCTCCCTCCCAGGATGGAAGGATAGCCGGTCAGGGATTCCACGGACTTGCAGGCAATGCCCAGGTCCCGGATAAATGCATAGGTCCCGCCGGTGGAATAAAGGGTGACGCCCAGTTCATGGAGTTTTTCCACCACCGGGGCCAGCCCCTCTTTATGGAAAACGGAGATCAAGGCGGTGTGCACAGGCTTTGTCAACATAATATGCAAAAGGTTCGTATTTGGGTTTGGGAATCTCGGCATAAGCCGGATCAGGAGTTTTGGATTATCTTTTCGATGGACTGTGTATAGAGGTCGGCCCATTCCCCTATTTTGCCCCAGGATTCTCCCTGTATAAGTATCTCGCCGTCTCCTCTTACTCTTCCTATGCGGGCAAAGGGCAGGCCGGAGAGCTGGGACTCCAGAATCTCGGCTTGGGCCTCGGAAACGGACACCAGGATCCGGCTCTGGGTTTCGCCGAAAAGGTAGGCATCCGGGCGGTCCCCGGGCAGGGAATCCAATTCAAATCCCAGACGGTAATTCAGGGCACTTTCCAGCAGGGCGACAAACAGTCCCCCTTCGGCGCAGTCATGGGCGGAGGCCACGCCTTTTTCCCTGATGATCGGCAACATAGTGTTCTGCAGCCTTTTTTCCTCCTCCATGCGGAAAGAAGGAGCCGGGCTCTTGTCCGCACCCAGCAGATGGTGGAGGTATTCGGATCCGTCCAGCCGGCAATCCTGATTGCCGATCAAATAGATCAAATCCCCGTCCTCTTTGAAGTACATGGTCATTTTCTGGTCCAGGCTCTCCAGTATGCCCACCATCCCTATGGTGGGGGTGGGATATACGGGACCGTCTTCACTTTGGTTGTAGAAGCTCACGTTGCCTCCCGTAACGGGGGTACCTAGTTGGCGGCAGGCTTCGCTCATCCCTTTTATAGACTCCACGAACTGATAATAGACCTCGGGCTGATAGGGGTTGCCGAAGTTCAGGCAATTGGTGATGGCCACAGGCTCCCCGCCGCTGCATACTATATTACGGGCGGCTTCGCTTACCGCGATCATGGCGCCTTTGTACGGGTCTGAATAGACATAACGGCTATTGCAGTCCGTCGTGGCGGCTATGGCTTTTTCGCTGCCCAGGATGCGCAAAACGGCCGCATCACTGGGTTCATTAGTCTGTGTATTGGCTATGCCGACCATGGAATCGTACTGATCATAAATCCAGCGTTTCGAAGCGATGGTAGGCAGGCTGACCAATTCCCTGGCCATGGATTTCAGGTCCCCGGGTACTGGGTAATGGCCGGGATCGAATTCCTGGATTTGCTGCAGATAGGCCGGCGGGCGGTATTCCCGGGTATATACCGGCGCGCCCCCGCCCAGGACCAGGCTTTCGGCGGGCATATCGGCGACCAGGTCCCCGTGCATATAGAATTTCAAATGGGGATCCTTGGTGACCTCCCCTATATGGGCACAATGGATGTCCCATTTGCGGAATATATCCTCAATATCTTTTTCCCTGCCTTTTTTTACGACAATCAGCATCCTTTCCTGACTTTCGCTGAGCAGCATTTCCCAGGGTTTCATATCGGCCTGGCGAGTCGGAACCCGGTCCAAATGGATGATCATGCCATGTTCTCCTTTGGCGCTCATCTCACTGGTGGAGCAGGCGATTCCGGCCGCGCCCATGTCCTGCATCCCCACCACCGCTCCTGTGGGAATCAACTCCAGGCAGGCTTCCAGCAGTTTTTTCTCTTCAAAGGGATCTCCGACCTGAACCGCGGGAAGTTGTTCCGCACTGGAATCGCTGATGTCTGAGGAGGCGAAGGAGGCCCCGCCGATTCCGTCCTTGCCGGTGGCGGCGCCTACAATAAATACGGGGTTCCCTTCCCCATAAGCTATGGCCGATGCGGTTTTCCCTACCTCCACGATGCCAATGCTCATGGCATTGACCAGGGGATTGGTCTGATAGCAGTCTTCAAAATAAATCTCTCCTCCCACGGTGGGCACACCAAAACAGTTCCCGTAATGGGAAATCCCTCTGACCACGCCCTGGAGCAGCCATTTGGTTTTTGGATTGTCCAATTTTCCGAAGCGAAGCGAATTCAGGGTGGCTATGGGCCTGGCGCCCATGGTGAATATGTCCCGATGAATCCCTCCCACGCCGGTGGCGGCTCCCTGAAAAGGTTCTATGGCCGAGGGATGGTTGTGGGACTCGATTTTGAATACACAGCCCAAACCGTCGCCTATGTCCACCAAACCGGCATTCTCCTCCCCGGCTTTGACCAGGAGACGGGCTCCTTCCTTGGGCAGTTTCTTTAGCCAGAGTATAGAATTTTTGTAACTGCAGTGTTCGCTCCACATTACGGAGTAAACGGCCGTTTCCGCAAAGTTGGGAACTCGTCCCAGAATGGTTTTTATTCTTTCGAATTCTTCTTCCAGAAGACCCAGCTTCAGGGCCTGATCCAGGGTTGCCTCCATGATGGTTTTTCAGTTTATGGGGATGGACTCCTCTAAGGGGGCAAAGATAGAGATTTCCCACCAGTCCCCGCGGACCCGGAGGCGGAAAGACGCCCGTCCCTTTCCGGGGAAAGGGACGGAATTCATCAGAATAGGGATCAGGATCGGATGGGGTCTGCCATGCGGGGTTCCGGGCTATAGGCCCGGATGACCGCTTCTCGGATGGCCGGGGCATCGTATCCGCAGAACCGGTACTGTTCCTGGGGTTTACCGTGTTCGATGATCTGATCGGGAATACCCAGTATCTGCACCCTGGATTCATAGCCATGGCGGTTGAGGAATTCCAGGACGGCGGAACCGAATCCGCCCACTACCGTGCCGTCTTCCACCGTGATCAGATTGGGGAATTCCCGGGCGATATTATGGAGCAGTTCCTCGTCCAGAGGTTTGGCAAAGCGCATGTCATAATGGGCGGGAAAAAATCCGTCGCGGGCCAGCTCTGCACAGGCCTGCACCACGAAATTCCCCGGATGCCCCAGGCTGAGTATGGCCACCCTCTCCCCGGCACAGATCTGTCTGCCCTTACCCGTTTCGATCCGCTTGAAGGGCAGTTTCCAGTCCACCAGAACACCCTGACCCCGGGGATAACGGATCACATAGGGATTTCGGTTTTCCTCCAGTTGGGCACTGTACATCAGATGGCGCAGTTCGGCTTCGTTCATGGGCGCCGATACGATCATATTGGGTATGCATCGCATATAGGCAATATCATAGGCCCCATGGTGGGTGGGTCCGTCTTCTCCGACCAGTCCGGCCCGGTCCAGACAGAAGATCACCGGGAGTTTCTGTATGGCCACATCATGGATTACCATATCATAGGCCCTCTGCATAAAACTGCTATAAATATTGCAGAATACCCTTAACCCCCGGGTAGCCATGCCGGCGCTCAGCGTGACGGCATGTTGTTCGGCAATGCCCACGTCAAAGGCGCGATCCGGCATTTTCTCCATCATGTATTTCAGGGAACATCCTGAGGGCATGGCCGGAGTAATGGCCATGATGGAATCGTTGATTTCGGCCAGTTCCACGAGGGAATGACCGAACACATCCTGATACTTCGGCGGTTTGGGCAAAGGATCGGCCGGCTTGTGGACTTTGCCGGTGAGTTTGTCAAAGGTGCCGGGTGCATGCCAGAAGGTCTGATCCTTTTCGGCCAGTTCATATCCCTTGCCTTTGGTGGTCTTTATGTGGAGGAGTTTGGGACCCGGTATATCCTTGAGATCGGATATGGTTTCTACCAGTTTGAGCACATGGTGCCCGTCTATGGGCCCGAAATACCGAAGTCCCAGGGCTTCAAAAAGATTGCTGGATCGGGAAACCAAGCCTTTGAGGCTGCCCTCCAGCTTGGCGGCCAGCTCCCGATGAATCTCCCCGTAGGGGAGCTTGCCGAGCAGCTTCCATACGTCGTCACGTAACTTGTTGTAGGTATGGGAGGTGGTAATATCGGTAAGGTAGTCTTTCAATGCCCCCACATTGGGGTCAATGGACATATTATTGTCATTGAGAATGACCAGCAAATTGGTTCCGCTGACTCCGGCATGATTCAAGGCTTCGAAAGGCAGTCCGGCCGTCATGGCCCCGTCTCCGATTACCGCCACATGCTGGCGGTCCTTGTTCCCTTCATAGGAGGAAGCAATGGCCATGCCCAGGGCGGCGGAAATGGAGGTCGAGGAGTGCCCCACACCGAAGGCATCATAGGGACTTTCATCCCTCTTGGGAAATCCACTGATCCCGCCCCATTGGCGATTTGTATGAAAGGAAGATTTTCTGCCGGTGAGGATTTTGTGTCCGTAGGCCTGGTGACCCACATCCCAGACCAGCTGATCATCTGGGGTGTTCAGCACATAGTGCAGGGCCACGGTGAGCTCCACCACACCCAGGCTGGCCCCGAAATGACCGCCGTAAATACTGACACAATCGATGATGTACTGTCTGAGTTCGGCACAGAACTGAGGCAGCTGGGTGCGGCTGAGTTTTTTCAGGTCGTCTGGGGAATCGACCTGAGACAAAAGGGGACCGGGAACGATTTCTTCCATTCAAAAAAAGCTAACTGGTGTCAAAAATAGCTAAACTTGGCGACCCGGGGGCAGAGGCGGAAATTTCCGCAGAGTTCCGGACCGGATCCTCCCCCATCCGGCTTATGAATAATGGAGAAGCAATAATGTTGCCAATTCCCATATCGCCCTACCTTTGTAGGCCTAACCGAGGCTTATGTTCAAGATCAGATACTGGCGTTCCTACCCCCGGAGCCTGCAAATGATTCTGCTTTTCCTGATGATGTATACCTTTTTCCAGTTCACCAGTTTTCTATGGGGGTTGGCGGTGACCAAGATCTTTGGGTTGAGCCCGGAGGTGTTTCAAGACCCGGAGACGGCCGGGCAGCCCGAGGTGCTCCTGATTCGCCTTTGGCTGACGGCAGCCCAGACTTTAGGTTTCTTTCTGATTCCAGCCCTGGTCTTTTCGTACCTGGCCCATCCCCGTCCCCTGGAGTATCTGGGGTTGAGGCAAGGGGTGCGTCCCCGGCATGTTTTGATGGTTTCCTGGATTACCCTGGGGTTTATTCCCCTAATCCAGACCCTGGGGGGATGGTTCCGAAATCTGGATTTCGGACCTTTTTTCACCGATCAGCTCCGTGCCCAGGAGGAGCTGATTGCGCAATGGGTCACCATGGACCTTCCCGGAGGAATTTATTGGGTGGTGGCCTGCCTGGCCCTGCTTCCCGCCCTGGGGGAGGAACTGCTTTTCCGGGGGATAATCCAGCGTTCTATTCATGCCCGAACCGGTCATGCAGGGATCAGCATAGCGATCACCGCATTGATTTTTGCGCTTTTTCATTTTGATCCCTACGGGCTGATCGCCATTTTTGCCGCCGGAGTACTGCTGGGTTGGATCTACCAACTCACCGGGTCCCTGTGGATGAGCATTTTAGCCCATTTTCTGAACAATGGTATTCAGGTCCTGGTGCTCTTTGTGCTGAATGGACGTCCTGAATGGGAAGCTTATGCGCAGCTGGGTTCCTTTTCGCTGTTCATCCCCTTGGCCGGATTGCTGCTCTTCAGCACGGGGCTGTACTGGCTTTGGAAGAATCCTCGCCCCCTGCCAGAGAATTGGTCAGATGATTTTTCCGCTCCGGGGCGATCCGGGTTGCCGGAATCTGAGGGGCAGACAAAATAAAAAATATTTATTATGGGCATGCATTGGCCGGGTTTTTTCGTTCGTCTGGGGTCCGCCCTGGTATTCTGTACGCTCATGTTGCTGGGGCTTATGACCAAGGACTGGGCGTTTCTGATCCTGCTTCTCATTATTCAGGGGCTTAGTTTGCGCGAGTTTTTTCATCTGGCGGGCCTTTTTCTTACCCGTCCCCCGGGGGGAAAGGGGGTGGAACGGGCCCTAATTCTCGGGTCCACGCTTCTGATAATCCTTGGGTTTAGCCAGCCTGAATGGGGATTTCCCTTGCTGGGCGCCGGGCTGATGGTCCTGATTCTGGCCGGGGCCCTGATCCCCGGCATGAATTTCCCCTGGGCCGCCTGGTTGCCTTTCTCTTGGGTCTATATAGTCCTTCCCATGGTCTGCGGCCTGGGGCTTTATGGCCTGGATCCCTCCCTCCCTCTGATTCTGGTGCTGATCCTTTGGACCAACGATACCATGGCCTATATATGCGGTTCCTTCCTGGGCAGGACACCTATGACGGCCATTTCTCCCAAGAAAACCTGGGAGGGGACCATCGGGGGAGGACTGCTCAGCCTTTTGGCAGCCCTGGGTATTGCGAAGATCTGGTCGATAGGAGACTGGATCCCTTTACTCGGGTTCACGGCCCTGGCCGTGGTGGCCGGTACCCTGGGGGATCTGCTCGAATCCCGGCTCAAGCGACAGGCAGGGGTGAAGGACTCCGGAAGTCTTCTCCCTGGCCATGGGGGGGCTCTGGACCGCTTTGACTCCTTTCTGGCTGCCCTTCCTCCGGCATATGCCTATGCCTATATCTGGCTTGGTCCGGGATAGGGCGGGAATGCCGAAAACAAACTTAACTTTGCCCATTTATCTAATCCAAAGTCTATGCGCATTCATAGAGAAGGCTATACCTATGTCCTCCTGGCCAGTTTGATCTGGGGGGGAGTTTTATTTTTCACCCTTTCGCTCTGGGCCTCCATGCCGGCCTTGTTTTTTCTGCTGCATATTCCCCTTTTTCTTCTCTGGTTCTGGATAATTTGGTTTTTCCGTCTGCCCTCCCGTCCGTTTCGGCGGCAGGAAAACCTCATTATTGCCCCTGCGGACGGGAAGGTGGTGGTGATCGAGGAGACCATGGAGGAAGAGTATTTCAAAGACAGGCGGCTTCAGGTATCCATTTTCATGTCCCCGTTGAATGTGCATGTGAACCGCAACCCCACCTCTGGGACGGTTCGGTACCTGAAGTATCATCCCGGAAAATATCTGGTGGCTTGGCATCCGAAGTCCTCCACGGAAAACGAAAGGACCACCATAGTCCTGGACCATGGTCGCGGAGAACTGATGATGAGGCAGATTGCCGGAGCCCTTGCCCGGCGGATTCGCTATTATGTGAAACCCGGCGATAAAGTCAGGCAGTTGGACGAGTTCGGATTTATTCAGTTCGGATCCCGGGTGGACTTGTTTCTCCCCTTGGGCACCCCACTGCGGGTCGGCATTGGGGACAAAGTCAAGGGGGGAATCACCGTTTTGGGAGAAATTCGCTGATTTTTTTCTAATTTCAATCTTCAATCTCTAAATCGAATGCCATGAAAAAATGGACTTTATTGCTGGCCACTTTGTTTATTGCCGCAGCCAGCTATGCTTGCGAAGGCAAGTGCGACAAGAAGAACTGCTGTAAGAAAGGAGATAAGAAGGAAGGCAAGGCCTGTTGCAAGAAAAAAGACGGCAAAGCCAGCACGGGCGAAAAGCACCAGGATAAAAAGACCTCGGTGTATTATTGGGGCGAGTAATCGCCCACCATCGCCTCGATCCGGGCCATACGCTCTGGATCATCGGCCAGAATCCAGTGAATCTCGGGGTCTTTCCGGAACCAGGTCATCTGTCTTTTGGCATAGCGCCGGGTATTACGGCGCAAAAGATTCAGGGCCTGGTCCCAGGTAAGCTTCCCCTCGAAATACAGGAAAAGTTCCTGGTATCCTACAGTCTGCAGACTTTTCAGGGACTGTCGTGGCCATAATCTTCTGGCTTCCTCGACCAGTCCGTTTTCGATCATTTTGTCGATGCGGGCATGGATTCGGGCATGAAGCTGTTCCCGGGGGAGGTGGAGGCCGATTTTGATCAATTGGTAAGGCCGCACCGCTTTTTTCTGGGACTGCCATTCCCGGATGGACCGACCGCTGGCTCTTTTCACGGCCAAGGCCCGGATCAGGCGGGATGGATTCCAGGACTCTCCCTGTTGAAAAAACAGGGGGTCTTCCCGGGCTATGGCCTCCCGGAGGGCTTCTCTTCCCCCTCGGGCATAAAGATCTCCCAGCTCGCGGTTCAGGGCTTCGGGAATGGGGGGCATGGCATCCAGGCCTTCGGTCAGGGCCTTGAGGTACAATCCCGTCCCCCCGCAGACAATGGCCAGGTCCTTTTCGCGGAATACCTGACTCAGGTACTGATTGCCCATTACCTCGAAATCCCAGGCACTGAGGTTTTTTTCCAAGGGAAACTGATCCACAAAATAATGGGGCACGCGCCGGAGGTCTTCGACGCTGGGTTTTGCCGTGCCTATATCCATTTCCCGGTATACCTGCCGGCTGTCGGCAGAAAGGATGGAGGTATTCCATTTTATGGCCAGGCTCATGGCCAGCCCGGATTTTCCCACTGCCGTGGGGCCGCAAATCTGAATCAGGCGTTTTTCTGATCTCTTTTTCATCAAATCCTAATCCACCGCGCCTAATCCAAATCCCCGGAAGGGCCATCGGCTTCTGCCTCCCCTTCCTGTCCATATCCCTCAGCCATATCGTCGGCCCCCAGGTCATATTTTTCTTCCACATCCAGGAGTTTGTCCAGGTCCACTCCTTTAGCCCCGTATTGGCCGGGGGCTATTCCTTCTTTGCGCAGGATCCGAGGATAGGTTTCGGATTCTTTTTCCCGGGCGCTGATGCCGATCAACTCCACCAGAAATGTCCATTTCCGGGAGGGGTCGTATTCGTAGACGAATTTCTGTTCGGGCTTGGAGACCAGGGCCGATACCGGGGTTTTGACCATGGAAAGATTGGGGGCGTTCTTTTTGTTCACCAAAGTATTGGAATGGATTTCCCGGCCCCGGATCCAGCGGTCATTGCTTTCAAAGAAAGAAGCGGCATGTTTGCCATCGAAATCATAAGCTTTGAGAATGATCAGGTGAAGGTCATAGAAACTTTGGCTTGTTTTGATTTCCACATCCCGGTAGATCTGATCATCCTCTTCCAGATAGACCCTGAACTTGAATAGCGGCATAATAGATGTATCCCTGATTGATTGAATTTTCCGAACCATGTAAAAATAAGGAAAACGAGGGGAAAGGCTAAATGCGGATTTCCCGGGCGGGGAATATTTCCTGCAACTATATTTTGCGGGATTATTATTTTGAACTACCTTTGCCATCCCAAATTTGAGAACATGCCCAAGGTGAAAACCCATTCCCGAGCCAAGAAAACTTTCAAGGTGACGGGTACAGGAAAGATTCGCAGATATAAGGCCTTCAAGGCCCACTTGCTGACCAAAAAGTCCAAAAAGCGCAAGCGCCATTTGCGGCAAGCTTCGCTGGTAGCCCCTTCCCATGAGACATTGGTGAAGAAAATGTTGGTGCTTAAGGGCTAGTTTAGGCCGGATCCCTTAGGTGCTGTTGTTGATATGGAATGAACGGTGGGGAGGGCAGGGTAGCCCGTCCCGAAATCTGTAAAAAAATCTATTATGCCACGTTCGGTTAATGCGGTCGCTTCCCGCGCCAGAAGAAAGAAAGTACTGAAAAAAGCCAAAGGATACTACGGCAAGAGAAAGAACGTTTATACGGTAGCCAAGAACGTCATGGAAAAAGGGCTGGTGTATAAATACATCGGCCGGAAGCTGAAAAAGAGGGATTACCGCTCACTATGGATCACCCGGATCAATGCCGCCTGCCGTCAGGAGGGAATGAGTTATTCGGAGTTCATGGGCAAGCTGAACGCCCGGGGTATGCAGCTGAACCGCAAGGTACTGGCGGATATGGCCCTTCATGAGCCTCAGGCTTTTTCCCAGCTGGTGGCTGAACTCAAATAGGCTATAGCTGGCCCGGGTTCCGGAATCTAAGACCCGGAAGATTGGCATCTTATTATAATATTTTAGTTTTCCTGGCCACTCCTATTTTCAGGAGTGGCTATTTCTCTTTGGGGGGAACGGTTCCGCGGGCCAGGGGATCGACAAGCCTGGAGGGACCCGGGGCTCAGGGACTGCTTTTCCTTCCATCCAGGGGAAGGCGGGTCAATGGCCAGAGTTTCCCCCGGACAGATAGGGATACCGGGGTATTTCGGGGCATGAGGGCATAAATCGTGCTGCCCGTTCCACTCAGAGAGACATAAACCGCCCCTTGATCGTAAAAGGTTTGCTTCCACTGCTGGATTTCCGGGTACCGGGCAGTCAAAGGCGCTTCAAAATCATTGATCAGCACTCCTTTCCATTCCCGGGGAGGAAGACCAAGGATTTCGGGGAGAGGAGGTGTCCGGGTCTGAGCGCGGATTCCGGCAAATGCCTCCCGGGTGGATACGGAAAAAGGAGGGTTGAGCAGGATCAGGTCATAGGGGGAAAGGTCCAGGGAATATTCCTGGAGGATTTCTCCCCTTCCCCGGGCCAGGGAGGGGCGAGGGTCGATAAAAAAAGGACAATCACTGCCCAGTTCGGCGGCAATCTCCCGGAGCCTATCTCCGCTCAGGCCCAGAGAAAAGCTCTGGTTGAGCAGCAGGAGCATCATGGAGGCATCGGAGGATCCTCCGGCCAGTCCTGCCCCCGAAGGGATGTTCTTGAGCAGATGTATCTCCAGGGGAGGGATTTCCCCTATTCTCTCTTCCCTAATTCTCTGCAAGGCCTTCCATACCAGGTTTTCTTCCTTTGGGCCGGGCACCTCCACCCCATGGATCTGGAACTGATCCCGGTCGGCCGGGACCATTTCCAAGGCATCATGAAAGGGAATTGGGTAGAAAAAAGTCTCCAGGTCATGGTATCCGTCCGGCCTTTTCCCTCTAATGGAAAGACCGAGGTTGATTTTGGCCATGGGGAAGCCGATCATAGGCATCGTATTTTGCCGGTAAAATTATCTGTATTTTTGAATCTATTTGGTCTTGGAACATGCCCCATCTGATTCAACTGGAAGAAATCCGCAAAAGCTATTTTATTGGTCAGCAGGAACTGCCCGTACTGAAGGGGTTAAGCCTGTCCATCCAAAGGAACGAATACGTGGCCCTTATGGGTCCTTCGGGATCGGGGAAGTCCACCCTGATGAACATTATCGGATGTCTCGATACGCCAACGGCCGGGCGGTATATCCTGAACCAAAGGGATGTGAGCCGAATGAGCGATGATGAGCTGGCAGGGGTGCGGAACCGGGAGATTGGGTTTGTGTTTCAGCAATTCAATTTATTGCCCCGGCTCAGTGCCTGGGAGAACGTGGCCCTGCCCTTGATCTATGCCGGAGTGGGGGCAACCGAAAGAAAGGAAAGGGCCATGAATATGCTCGGGCTGGTGGGACTGGATTCCCGGGCCAAGCACAAGCCCAATGAACTTTCCGGTGGGCAGAGTCAGCGGGTGGCCATTGCCCGGGCCCTGATCAACAGACCTTCTCTGATTCTGGCCGACGAGCCCACCGGGAACCTGGATTCCCGGACTTCTGTGGAAATTATGGACCTCTTTGATCAGATCCATGCCCAGGGGAATACCGTGGTCCTGGTTACCCATGAGGAAGACATAGCCCAGTATACCCACCGGGTAGTGCGCATCCGGGACGGAATGGTCGAAACCGATGAAAGAACAGGGGTTCCCCTGAAAGGATAACATCAGATGGAAAATCAGCGAATATGGCGATGAAAATATATACCAAGACAGGGGACCAGGGTAAGACCAGTCTTATCGGGGGACTTCGGGTCTCCAAGGGGCATGTCCGCATTGAGAGCTATGGGACGGTGGACGAGCTGAACTCCTGTCTGGGATTGGTACAGGATTGGATAGAAGACGAGGAAACCAAGGAGTGGGTATGGGAAATCCAGGACCGTCTGTTTACCATTGGCTCGGCGCTGGCTACCGATCCCGGTAAGGACTTGCGGATGAAGCTGCCTGATCTTAAGGAAGCGGACATCCATTGGCTGGAACAGAGAATCGACCGAATGAACGAGTGTCTTCCGGAAATGCGCTCCTTCGTGCTCCCTGGCGGCCATCCGGCCTCCTCGGCGGCGCATATGGCCCGCTGCATTTGCCGCAGGGCGGAGAGAGCTTGCGTGGCCATGGTGGACCAGGAGGAGTGGGTACCCCCCCTGGTCATTCCCTATCTTAACCGGCTTTCCGACTTTCTCTTCGTACTGTCCCGGCTTCTGCTGGCGGTTCACGGGGTGGAAGAGCGTCCCTGGAGGCCCAGAGTTTAGCCCTTATTCCCGCGAAAACAGTCGGAAAAGATAAAGCAGTAGCAGGGCTCCGCCAATGGCCAACAGAAAACTGCGACCGTTGAATCCGGATATATCCCCCCAGCCCAGGGAGGTTCCTATCCATCCGCCCAGGACGGCTCCGCCAATGCCCAGAAGGATGGTGATTATCCATCCTCCGGGATCCCTTCCGGGATGGAGGGCCTTGGCGATCAGCCCGGCAATCAGTCCAAATACAATCCATGATATTATACCCATAACCATTCATTTTTGTTATCCTTAGCCCCATAAAAATGATGCCGGGAACCGGAGATTGGACAGGTTCCTGCTTTTCCCCGGATGCCGACAAGGGTGGATTCAAAAAGAAAAATCCCGGAAATCCATGGATTTCCGGGAGAATGGGGCAGGGAAAAGGTTCAGCAGAACCCCAATACCCTCATCGATTATTTCTGGTCTTCCTCGTTTTCCAGAACGGAATCATGATTATGGGAATGATCGTGATCGTGGCCGTGATCGTGATTGTGATTGTGGGCTCGTTTTTCCTCTAATATTTTCTCCAGATCTTCAGCCCGAATTACCTCTTCCCGGAGCGGGAGGTCCCCTTCCATGGCCATGATTAGCTGATCCTGGATCACCACGGCTTCGGCATTCCTATAGGTTTCGGAATCTTTCTTTATGCTGTTCACGTATTCTTCCACCCAATGGACATTGGCCTGACTGTAACCTCCAATCTGGTTCAGGGTTACCCGACGGATATATTCCCTTACGAAGTCTTCGGCGGCCTTGATCTGATATCTTTCGATCAGGCTGTCATAGAAAAATGACCAGCGGTACTGAGCGGCCATGGAATCGATGAACTCATCCTCCACGGGGGAGCCTGTCCTGCGGGAAAAAAGGGTTTTCAGATATCCCAAAGGCAAGGGGAAATCCAGGCCATCCCGGAGGTCTTGGAAAACTTCGTTGAGGAGCAGGCGGAGTGCCGGGATCTTGTATACGGCTTCTTTAGATTGCCGGATCCATTCCATGGCTTGTTCCCGGGTAGTGATTTCCGAATCGGGGAAAAGAGATTTGAAGAATTCCTCGTTCTCTTCGGCCGGCTCCAGGTGGGTGATTTCCAAAAGGGTGAAATGAATGGACTGTCCGGGTTCCAGAGATTCAAAGTCTTTGCCCAGTTCCTTGAGGAACCTGGAGCGGGATTCTTCATCTGTTATCTCTTCGAAAGGCCGGAACTCCAGCTGGTCTCCGCATTTGATATTGCGGACCTTTTCCTTTAAGATCTCGGGCAAGTGGGAGAAAAGCTCAAAATATGCTGGGGCTTCCCCTTCGTTTTCCTGACCTTCCTGCCTCCATTCTCCCCGGATCAGGTCCCGATCATCGCGGATCTGGTCGATGGATTCCCTGGTCCCTATTCTGATGCGCAAATCTTCGAGATAGGATTCCACCTCTTCATCAGTGACCGAGACTTTGTATAGGGTATAGGGTCCTTTTAGGCCGGGCAATCCTTCGGGAACTTCGGGGGCCAGACCGATTTCGTACTCAAAATCCAGGTCCTTGGGCTGTCCTGGGTCCAAGGATTCTATGGGAGTGGAGGTCTCCACGGGAGAATTTATGATGAGGAGTTTTTCCTCCTTTAGGTACTCTTCCAGCCGGGATTGCGCCAGCCGGGAAGTTTCCTCTGCCATTAGGGACTTGCCCAGGATCTTTTGCAGGTAGGAAATAGGTACGTGACCTTTACGGAACCCGGGAAAGGATGCCTTCCGTGCGTAATTTTTTAGCGATTGCTGGTAAACCGGCAAATAGGTCTCTTTTTCCAGTCGAATACTGATCTTCTCGTGGAGTTCCCCCAATGGGGTTCGGGTAATGTTCTCCATTCCGCTGAATTAATTGCTTTTTGCTTTGATCGTCTTTCCCGGGGGAAAAAGTTCTGGGTTTTCTGAAGTGCGGGTGGAGGGACTCGAACCCCCAAGCCTCGCGGCACTAGATCCTAAGTCTAGCGTGTCTGCCAATTTCACCACACCCGCTTTAGGGAGGGCAAAATTAGGGAATTCCATGGAATATTCCCTATGAGGGAATCAAGCATTTTTTCTGCTCTTCTCCTGGAGATATTCAGGGACATTTTTTCAAAGAAAAATGCCCCCATAATGATACGCAGAAATATTTCACAAATAATCCAAAACCATTGGCATAATGGCTTTTGGGGGAACCGGCACCGGAAAATGGCTTTGTTAGACGGTGTGTTTTAACAGACAAAAGACAATGGAAATAGTAGTTTTAATTACAGGAGATTCGGCAGGAGCAAAAAAATCCCCCCATCCACAGAAAAGGGGATTGAGCTGGGCAGTCCGGGAAGTAATCTAGGGGGTCATGGGTTCTTTTTCGGCCAGACGGAATTTTCCTGAGGCTTGAGTCATGGGTCCAGATACCGGTTCTCCGGTTCCGTCCACCAATTGAAGTTCCAGTTGGGAGGTTCCCATGGGCATAGACTGGATAAAACCGGGCTTCCACTGATCCATGAGGAAGGTTTCGGCACCATCCGGTGTTTTCAGCTCAGCCTGAACCCGGAGGTCGGCGCCCAGGCTACCATTCCATACATAAAAGTCAAAGAGCAGGTTCCTGGTGTCTTCACCCAAATAGTCGCCTTTGGGCCGGCTATAGAAAACCATGGGATTCTCGGGGATTTCCAGTTCCTGAATCTTTCCCTGTGCGTCCACGGAAAAGCGTTTCAGTACGGCCGCTCCAGGGGATTTGATGGACTCGTGATAGGATCGGGAAAGAAAGGCCAGCAGATAATGTTCGGAGTTTTTGGCCAGCTTCAGCTCGTGGCTTGGTGCATACAGGGCCACATAGGGTTCGTTGTTGAGAATGAAGTGAATATGCTGACCCTGAGCCGAATTGTTGCAGTTTTTGGTTTCCGCATCCGCTGTCTGTGATTTGAGTTCATAGTTTTCCACCTGGAATTCGAAGCGAATGCTCACCGAATCATTGCCCAGATCCCGGGATTCCATCCGGGAAACAGACAGGCGGGCTTCGGGAAATTCGGGCGATACCGAAGGCAGATCCACCAAAACAGGGGAATGCTCGGGATTTTCGCCCTCCAGGGCAGTCTGTTGCTTTTCCCCGGTGTTCTGGCAGGAGGCAAAGAAAAGGGCGGCACCGAATCCTAGGGTGGCCCAAAGGGATTTATGTTTCATTCTATAATATATTTTTTTCAAAGCTAGGACCTAATGGGCAAAATGACAAAAAGGATTCGGGATCCGCTGGGGAGGCGGCCCGGGCTGCCGGCTGAATTTTAGAAAATTTTAAATTTTTCCTTCCTTTGTTCTTCTAATTTTGTTTGAAACCGAGTCAGTATGCCAGGATTTGAATGTTTCGGAGAAGCGGAAAGAAAGGAAGTCATGGACGTTCTCGACACCGGGGTCCTCATGCGCTATGGATTTGACGCCCAGCGAAAGGGGATTTGGAAGGCCCGGGAAATGGAAGAGGCACTGGCTCATCGGATTCAGGTTCCCCATGCCCAGCTGGTCAGCAGCGGGACTGCCGCCCTTACCCTGGCCCTGTCCGCCTTGGGGGTGGGGGCAGGAGATGAAGTGATCCTTCCCACATTCACCTTTGTGGCCAGCATGGAAGCGGTCATTTCGGTGGGGGCAGTACCTGTTTTCGCCGATGTGGATCATAGTCTGACCCTAAATCCGGAATCCGTGGCATCGGCCATCAGCGACAGGACCCGGGTCATCATGCCGGTCCACATGTGCGGAAGCATGGCCCGGATGAACGAAATCCTGGAATTGGCCGAAAGGCACGGTCTTATGGTGCTGGAGGATGCCTGCCAGGCACTGGGAGGCCAGTACCGGGGCAGGCCCTTGGGAAGCCTGGGGCATGCCGGCTGCTTTTCCTTTGATTTTGTCAAACTGATTACCTGTGGGGAAGGGGGAGCCGTGGTGACTTCCTCTGAGGATATTTATCGGCGTCTGGAACAGGGAAGCGACCATGGTCATGACCATTTGGGAGTGGATCGGGGAGCGGATCAGCACCCCATCCTGGGGTATAATTTCCGGATTTCCGAACTGAATGCGGCCGTGGGCCTGGCCCAGATCCGCCGCCTGGATGAGTTCCTCGAAATACAGAAAAGAAATCACCGGCTGATCCAGGAAAAGCTCGAGGCGGTGCCGGGACTTCGATTCCGGGACATTCCGGACCCTGAGGGGGACAGCAGATCCTTTCTAAGCTTTTTTCTGCCCACGGAAAACCTGGCCAGGAAGGCCGCCTCTGCCCTGGCCGCTGAAGGCCTGGGCGGGAATTTTTATTGGTACGATAATCATTGGCATTATATAGGTCGTTGGCAGCATTTGCAGAACGGTAATTTTATGTATCCCTTGTCCGCCGAGCTGAGAAAAAACATTATGCAGCAGAGCAATCGGGCTTTTGCCTCAAGCGACGCGGTGATGAGCACCTGCCTTTCTTCCGCCATCAGCCTGGCCTGGACGGAGGAGGAAGCCCGGACCAGAGGGGAATCCATGGCTCGGGTGCTTCAGTCGGTCATGGAGGGCTCTATGAAGCGTGTTTAGGGACGGGTTTATTTTCAGTTCTGATCAAGATGATGACCACTTCGGAGATAATTAAGCGTGTCCGGCGTATAGAAATTAAGACCAGGGGCCTGAGCAACCATATATTTTCCGGCGAGTACCAGGCCGCTTTCAAGGGTAGGGGTATGTCTTTCAGCGAAGTTCGTGAGTACAGCCCGGGAGATGATGTCAAAACCATTGATTGGAATGTGACGGCCCGATTCTCCCATCCCTATGTGAAAATATTTGAGGAGGAAAGAGAACTGACCCTTATGTTGCTGGTGGACATTTCCCCCAGTTCCTGGTTTGGAACCCGGATGCGGACAAAAAGAGAGCTGATTACGGAGATTGCGGCCGTATTGGCTTTTGCGGCCACCACAAACAACGATAAAGTGGGGGTTCTTTTTTTCAGTCATAAAGTGGAAAAATTTATTCCGCCCAAAAAGGGCAGAACCCACGTCCTAAGACTGATCCGGGAACTGATCACCCTGGAGCCCCGAGAAGACGGGCCCACGCAGATAGCTCCCGCTCTGGAACACTTGAACCGCATGATCAAAAAGCGGACCATATGCTTTCTGCTCAGCGATCTGATCAGCAAGCCCTATGAGCGGGAACTGAAACTGGCCACCCGTAAGCATGACCTCATCGGCGTACAGGTTTATGACCCGGCAGATCAGGAGCTGCCCAGGGCCGGGATGATCCAGTTCCTGGATTCCGAATCCGGTGAGCAGATCTGGGTGGATACCCGGGATCGCCATGCCCGAAAGCATTATGCCGAGGCCTATCAGTTTTTCGACCAATATGGAAAGCAGGTGTTCCGGAAATCCGGAGCCTCCCGGATCCGGATAAGCACGGCAGAGGACTATGTAAAAATTTTGCAGGGATTCTTTAAAGACAGGTAGCCATGAGGAATAATCGGGGGCAGTGGCGCGTTTTCTTTCTGGTTTTCTGGATTTTGGTTCCGGTATGCCTCGGGGCCCAACCGGCCCAGTGGATCCTGAAGGCGGATTCGACCAGGATATGGGTGGGCGATCCCCTTCGTCTGGTCTGGGAAGCTCGGGTATATGATGATGAGGAAGTGGTGGAATGGCCCCGCTTTGAGGGTGAATGGGGACCCCTGGAAAAACTTTATTCCGCCCCTGTAGATACTCAGATCCAAAACGACGGACGGATCTATTCCCAGCAGATCTGGATCACGGGTTTTGATTCTGGCCTTTTTTCCGTCCCGGGAATTCCTTTGCAGCTGCAGGGTCCGGGAAGGGAGCCTTATACGGTAATGCCGGATTCCCTGGCCATACATATAATGACACTGGAGGTGGACACCAGTGCGGCATTCCGCGATATCAAGGATATTTTGCCCGCCCCATTTTCCTGGACGCCCTGGTGGATAGGCTTTTTGCTGGCCTTGATTCTGGGATTTCTGGGCTACTGGCTGTATCGCAGAAGCCGCCTCAAGGAGCCGGCCTCTGAGCAAGTCGACCCAGGATTGCCCCTCCATGAACAGACCCTGAAGCGTCTCGATGAGCTCGAATCCATGGGATGGTGGCAAAAGGGTGAGGTGAAGAGATACTATGTGGAACTGACGGATATTCTGAGGCAATACCTGGAGCAGCGATTCCAGATGGCGGCCCTGGAAAAGACCACAGAAGAACTAGTCAGGGGAATGGAAGAACATCGGGAGCTGCAGGTCCACCGAAGAGACCTGGGCATAATTCTGGAGAATGCCGATCTGGCGAAATTTGCCCGGGCCAGCCTAAGCCCTGAAGATCACCTGCAGTCCCTGGACCGGGTTCGCCAATTTGTTCGATCCACGCCGGAGATCATCATAGAAAGGCCCAAACAGCGATGAAGGAATTATTGGATTGGAAGTCGATCAGTTTTGCAGATCCTTATTTTTTTCTGCTCTTTCTGCTGATTCCCCTGGGGATCTGGTGGCAATGGAGAACCCGGAACCGCCAGCGGCCCTCATTCCGCATGAGCACCATCCGGGGTCTGGACAATCTTCCTCCTTCCTGGAGAATCCGTCTCCGTCCCCTTCTGGCGGTCTGTCGATGGCTGGCCCTGTCCCTGCTGATTTTGGCTATGGCCAGGCCGCAGAACACCCAGGTCATGGAATCCATCGACAGCGAGGGAATTGATATCGTGCTCTCCATCGATGTTTCAGGGAGTATGCTTGCCGAGGACCTGAAACCCAACCGGATAGAAGCGGCCAAAAAGGTTGCCCAGGATTTTGTGCGCCACCGTCCCACGGACCGTATCGGTCTGGTGATTTTTGCCGGGGAAAGCTTTACCCAGTGCCCCATTACCATTGACCATCAGGTGGTTTTGGACCAGATTGAGCAGATTCGCAGCGGCCTGCTTGTGGACGGGACGGCCATAGGCATGGGACTGGCGACCGGAGTGGATCGGCTTCGCTATGCCCAAGGGAAATCCCGTATCCTGATCCTGCTCACCGATGGGGTGAATAACACGGGACTGATCGACCCGATGACGGCACTGGAAATCGCCAAGACATACGGAGTCCGGGTCTATACCATAGGCGTCGGAAGCCTGGGCAGGGCTTTGTACCCGGTGCAGACAGATTTCGGGATGCAAAAGCAGATGCATGAGGTAAAGATCGATGAAGAGCTGCTCAAGCGGATTGCCTCCGAAACCGGAGGGCAGTACTACCGGGCGACAACCAATAAGGGACTGGACCGCATTTATCAGGAAATCGACCAGTTGGAAAAGACCAAGGCTGAGGTGAGTATCCACCGAAGCTATAAGGACCTGTATTTCCCCTTGGTGGCGATGGCCATAGGGCTGCTCAGCCTCGAATGGATGCTGCGGTTCAGCCTGTTCCGTTCCTTGACCTGAATCAGGCAGAATGCCTATTCCCGGTCCGCCAGGCTTTTCTCCAGACTGAAGAGGAGGTCCCGAAGCCTGGCCGCTTCCATGAACTCAAACTCCTTGGCGGCTTTTTCCATTTCTCTTCGGGTATGGCGGATCTGCTTTCTGATTTCCTCGATGCTCTGGTACCCCATCTCCGTTTCCCCGATAAGGGCCTTTGGGCTTGCAGGAGGGGATTCCGCCTTTTCCAGAATATCCAGTACCGAGGTTTGATGGAGGATTTCTTCGCGGGACTTGGATACGGTTTTGGGCTCTATGCCATGGGCCTGGTTGTAGGCCATTTGGATATTCCGCCTCCTTTGGGTTTCTTCCATGGTCCGGCGCATGCTGTCCGTGATCTTGTCGGCGTAGAATATGACCTTTCCATGGATGTTCCTTGCCGCCCTGCCCGCCATCTGGGTCAGGGAGCGCTCATTGCGCAGAAATCCTTCCTTATCGGCATCCAGAATGGCGATCAGGGAAACCTCGGGCAGGTCCAGCCCCTCCCTGAGCAGGTTCACCCCGACCAGAACGTCGATTTCTCCGAGGCGGAGTGCGCGAAGGATTTCTATACGTTCCAAGGTGTCGACCTCGCTGTGGATATACTGGGAGCGGATCTCGAGTTGCTGTAAATACTGGTTCAGCTCTTCGGCCATTTTTTTGGTCAGGGTAGTGATCAGTACTCTTTCTTTGGCCCTTACTCTCTGGTCTATTTCATCCAGTAGGTCATCGATTTGATTTTCGCTGGGTCTTTGCTCTATGGGAGGGTCGAGGAGTCCTGTGGGCCGAACGATCTGTTCCACAATCACTCCTTCACAGAGATCCAGCTCAAACTGCCCCGGGGTGGCGCTGACGAAAATGGCCTGAGGAATCAGGCTGCTGAACTCCTGAAAATGCAAAGGGCGGTTGTCCAGGGCAGAAGGAAGCCGGAATCCATATTCGACCAAATTCAATTTGCGGCTCCGGTCCCCGCCGTACATTCCTCCGATTTGGGGAATGGTCACATGGCTTTCGTCCACAATGAGCAGGAAATCCCGGGGAAAATAATCCAGAAGACAGAATGGGCGGGCACCGGGTTCCCTTCTGTCCAGAAACCTGGAATAGTTTTCGATTCCGGAACAATAGCCCAGTTCCTGGATCATTTCCAGGTCGTAGTTGACCCGATCCCGGATCCGCTGAGCTTCTGTCTTCTTGTCCTGACTCAGGAAGTATTTCACCTGTTCTTCCATTTCTGCCCGGATTTCTTCCATGATCAAGGGCAATAGATCCTTTGGGGCAAGGTAGAGATTGGCAGGGAATATGGCCGCATTCTCCATGGATTGGATCCGCTTGCCAGTAAGAGGATCGAACTGTTCAATTTCTTCGATCTCCTCATCGAAGAATTGAAACCGGTATCCGTAATCCAGATAAGGTAGGTGGATATCCACCGTACTGCCTTTGACCCGGAAACTGCCGCGCTCGAATTCGCCCTGGCTGCGCTTGTACAGGGCGTCGACCAGCTTGCGCAGAAAAGCCTGACGGGAAATTCGGTCTCCCCGGGCCACCCGGATGATGGACTTCGCGTATTCGCTTGGATTGCCGATTCCGTAAATGCAGCTCACCGAGGCCACGACTAATACATCCCTCCTCCCGGTAAGCAGGCTGCTGGTGGCCCTTAATCGGAGTTTTTCCAGTTCTTCATTGATGGACAGGTCCTTTTCAATATAGGTGTTGGAGTTGGGCAAATAAGCTTCCGGCTGGAAATAGTCGTAATAGGATACAAAGTACTCCACAGCATTGTCGGGGAAGAACTGCCGGAACTCTCCATAGAGCTGGGCCACCAGGGTTTTATTGTGGGTGAGCACCAGGGTTGGCCTTTGAACGGCTTCGATCACATTGGCCATGGTATAGGTTTTTCCAGAGCCGGTCACTCCCAGCAGGGTTTGGAACCTTTCCCCGGATTCCAGGCCTTTTACCAGTTCGGCTATGGCCGCCGGCTGATCACCAGCCGGCGGGAAGGGTCGATACAATCGGAACATGGAACAAAGTTAGGACCCTGATCCCAATCCCGGGGCATGGTTTTTTTCCCCATGTCAGGGAATCTATTAACCAAAAAATTAAAGCTTATGAAAGTCTCCAGATTATTGGCTGTCGTAGCCATAGGTGCCGGTGTGGCGGCCTTGCTCAGAACTCCCCGAGGACGACGCATCGCCAGGGAAATTTCGGATAATGCCTCCTATTGGACGGATATATGGACTGAGGCGGCTTCCGACAAACTCTCCCAAATCAAATCTACCTTGTCCAGAGAGGTGAAGGGTCTGTCCAATGAAACCAGGGAAAAGATCAATGAACTCCTGGAAGAAGGGGAAGAGGCGGCCAGAGAGGTGAAGAAAACGGTTCAGGCCAATCACCAGCAACGATGATCGGCCGGATTGCCTGAATCAGTGCAGAATGGCAAAGCGGAAGGATTGCTGGTGATCCTTTCCTGAAATCAAAAACACATAGGTGCCTGCGGGCAGCTCAGTCAGAGAGTAGCGGAGTGATTTTTCATATACCGTAGACTGAAAGACCTGAGCCCCGCGGGCATCAATGAGACTGACCTGGGTGATATATCCCTCTTTAGCCCGGATGACGGCTTCCCTCCCTTTGAACCGGAATTCAAAGTTTTGCTGCTGGAAATAGGCCTGGTCTTTCACGGAAAGGTTCTGGGATCGGAGCCAATGGGCCAGAGTATCCGTGAGCCGGGGGGAAACCTGAGCAATATGGGCAGGGGTCATTAGATGATTCAGGCCGGGAAGGCGATAATGGTCCGCTTCGGGGATTTCCCGGCGGAATCTTTCTGCTTCCTCCACGGGAACATTCACATCTTCCTCCAATCCCAGAAAGAGCAGCGGGATATTCGCCTTTCGATAATGTTCGGACACCGAATCCACCACCTGGAAGTATTTTTCCCAGGTGGAAGCCGGCAATCCGAAAAGCGGCGGAGTGCCGGAGTTCCATTGACCCTGGCGGATTTTCATTCCGTATTGCAGGACCTGATCGGCCTGGCTTTTGGCCAGAATCGTATCGGTTCCGCATTGGCGGGCGAACCGGACCAGTTGGTCGGCAAGCACGCTGTCCAAAGGACGCCGCGGCCCGGCTATGGAGATCATGGCCCGGATGGCCAGCAGAGGATTTCTCTTTTTGATGTAAGGGATCAGGCTGGAACCTTCAGAATGCCCCATCAGAATGATTTGATTGGGATCGAGCTTGGGATGCTGTGATGCCCATTGGAGCAAGGATTCGGAGGGGAGGAACAGGGATTCGAAATCCAGGGGAGGGTTGGGATAGCTGTATTCCATTTTACTATAGGTCAGCATGGCAAACCCTGCCTGGGCCATGGCTCTTCTCAGGTCCTGATAGGGCCGAATCACCTGGCCGATTAATCCCGGATAAAGGCAGGGGGCCGTTCCTCCCGAAAGGGAAATCGTTCCGTCTTTGTCCATGGCCCCGGACCCAGGGTGGAAAACGATGACCGGAAAGGGTCCGTTCCCTTCCGGAAGGTAAAGTACCGCCTCCAACTTTTTCCCATTATGTGTGAAGCTCAGGGTTTGCTCGGAATAGGACCAGGAGCGCAAAGGGAAAACCAGGTTGAACACCAGGAAGGACAGAAATACGAATTGCCGAATAAGGGCGGGACTCAGAAACATAGGTCAAAGTTACGAAACCCATATTAAATTTTTAACCTGTTATTAAGAAAAGGAGGCACCGGCTCGCGGCGGGTATATATACGCAAGGAGAATGCGTAAATTTTCTGATCGCAAGTGGATTAAGTTGCCTATTTTCTCTAAAATTTATTTTTGTATTATGAAAAGGCTATTTATTTTATTCTTTATACCCTTTCCCTGGGTCTGTTCTTCACTTCCTGCAAGAAAGATAAGGACGAGAAAAGGGCAAAAGACCATGCTGAAATTCTGAAATCCGGTTAATGGCAGATTGTAGTCGCCACCCTTTACGGGACCATGGACGGTGAAGACTTCCATGATGATGCTTTTGCGGATTTTGACGAATGCGAAAAGGATGATTTCATGACTCTGGACGATAGCCGCATCTACATGGACCAGGGGGAAAATAAATGTGATCCCGATGAACCCCAGGTGCAAACCGTGGAGTACCGTCTCTCCGATGATGGGAACTATATTCTGTTCGATGAGGGGCTGATGGGAGGAACGGACTCCAGCCGCATCATGGAGCTGGCCGAATCCACCCTGAAACTGCATAGTTCCATGGTTTGGGAGGAAGACGAAGTCCACAGCGAAATCACCTATAAGCATCTGAATAAATAATCGGATACAGAACTTAGGAAATTTCATGAAGCCGGAGGGATTTCCCTCCGGCTTTTGTTTGGGGATGCCCTGGCGGCCACGCCCCCTAATCCAGATTTCGGGAGGGGGGACGGCCGGAAATCGACCAGGAGGGCATAGTCCCGAGCCCGGTGGGCGGAATGGGGAGAAATTGAATTTCCTGGGCTATGTTTGCGGAAATTTATTTTTATTGCTATGAAAAGACTATTTATTCTGTCCACCCTATCTCATGCATAATCCGGACCATACC
>CAYPQN010000002.1:0-162429 GCA_964412885.1 uncultured Chitinophagaceae bacterium
AAACAGGATTAGTCCAAAATTGGCTGACAAAATAATGAAAGGTGCAACAATTTAAAAGGTGTAAAAAATGATTATTAGAACATTAGCGATTATAGTGCTTATTGCGAATAGCGTATATTGCTGAATATTTCGGTGATACCCACCCAGGCTTTTCGGTGATACCCACCCACTTTCAGGGCGGATTTCTCTAGATAGACATGATAATCTTACCGATTTTAGTTCTTTTCCACAATGTATATTTCATCGTTATAGTTATTGCTTCTCCCTTGGGATGGACATGATCATCATGAGAACATGGGCGGAGCCCATTCCTAATACAAGTCCTCCCCCTCCCTCCCTAATACCCAGGGAAAAGGAAAGGAATAGAGGTCAGTTTTTCCCCTTCCTCATGCTCTCCCCCTGCAACTCTATTCGATAGGACGTATGCACTACTCTATCCAGTATGGCATCCGCCACAGCTGTATTCGAGAATAAATCATACCAGGCTAGAACAGGCAATTGACTGGCGATAATGGGAGAACGACGGCTATGGCGGTCTTCAATGACTTCCATAAGGTCATTCTGCTGAGGGAGATCGAAGGGAGTGAGCCCAAAGTCATCGAGAATGAGCAAGTCAATCCGTGCCAGCTTCTCCAGCGTTTTCCATAAGGATCCATCCAGGAGGGCTGCTTTAACCTTGCCCAAAAGCTTCTTGGTATTGGAATAATATACCGTATACCCCTGCCTGCAGGCTTGAAAGCCAAAGGCTGTGGCCAGGAATGATTTCCCTACCCCTGTACAGCCCGTGACAATCACAGATTCCCCCTTTTCAATGTACGAGACCACAGAAAGGGAGGTTACGGTATGGAGATCCAGGCCTCTGGCAGCACCGGTAACCACTTTTGATCGATTAAGGCTAAATACCGGAAATTCGCCTGTTTAACCAACCGGTTATACCTATTCGATGCCCGCTGATCTTTCTCTGCCTGAATAAGAAGCTGAAGACCATCATGAAAACTTAGCACATCCCGTTTTCGGGTTTCACACAGCGTCTGATAACAACTTGCCATGCCAGAGAACTTCATGGACAAGAGATTGGATTTTACTTCTTTCATGGGTTGTCTATTTTAGGTTTGATGATTACTTATAATATTCCCTGCCTCGGATATTCTTATGTTCGGGAGGCGTAGGATAGTCCGGGTTTTCTTCTCTGTGGGCTGCACATTGGGATAGGACTCTTTTGAATACCTGGTAGCCCGGCAAATTATTCTCATAGGCCAGTTGGCAAGCCTCCTCAAACACCACGGGGTCTGATGTCTTGCTCCATTGCAGGATCCCCCGGCATTTTCTATAGGCCAGTTCGGGGGCGCGCTCCGATTGAAAGTATTTCTCAAACAGAAGGCCCAGAGTGGGAGACAGAACCGAAGCTTGTTCCATGAGGGCATCAAAATTTAACGATGCCTTCACCCCGTTCTGGGAGCCGGAATGTAGCTTTTCAAAGGTTTTGCCTCCCGACTGCAAGCTGCGGGGATGGGTGGCAACACGCTCCCCTTTGCAGTATATATTCCCCAAGGTTCGGGTATACACTACACTTACTTTACTTCCGATATGGACATAGGGGACGGAGTAATAATGCTGATCACGGCCCAGGTATACCATGCCGTCAGGGGAAACGGTAAGAGAGGCGGTATATTTGACTTCAAAAGGGCAGCAGGGAAGGGCGGCCAGAGAGGGTAGTTCTTCGGCCAGAAACTTTTCCTGCCGACTCACCGCAAGACGCTGCATCCGAGTCTGGTTGTGCTCCAGAACCTTCTCCGCTATAGCCGCATTCCGATCCTTAAGAGAGAAATATACCTTATTGCGCAGTTTGGCATAAACCCATTGATAAATCAATCGAACACTGTTTTCCACGCTAGGCTTATCTCTTGGACGGGCTACCCGGGTCGGCAAAACCGCCATCCCGTAATGGTTAGCAAATTCCTTCAATAGCTGATTGATCTGGGGTTCCTATTTATCCGCCTTGATGACGGCCGCTTTAAGGTTGTCGGGCACCAGTAACCGAGGACACCCTCCCAGGTGATCTAAGCAAGTTTTCAAGGCAAAAAGAAAGTCTTCACTGGACTGGGATGGAACCGCCATGGAAAAGGTATATGGGGAGTAGGGCAACGTCGCCACAAAGACCTGGACCCCTATATGCTTTCCGGAAACCGGATCCGTATATCCGAGGCCATCCCCAGCAAAATCAACCTCTAACCGATCTCCAGGGTCATGGACCACGATGGCCGTGCCCTTTCTGGCTAAGTTCATCTGACTTATATGATGACAGAACTGGGTATAACTGTACCCCCCAGGTTCTTCTTTCCGATATTCCTCCCAAAGAATTTTGCGAGTCACCGATTTTGCCTTCAAATCCTTTAGCATTTGCGGGAGCCTGGACTTTAGTCGCTCGAATTTCCCCTGCAAATAGGCGGGGGGCCCCGCAAAGAACTTGGCCTCCAATTCAGGATCATCCATATCCAACAGCGTCTTGGTGGGGAAGCCAAGGGCCTGCAACTTCCGGATATAGCGGTTTACCGTCTCCTTGTTAAGGTCGCAATGCTTAGCAATCGAACGATTGGATAAACCTTGTTCATGAAGAATAATGACTTGTTTTACTGTACGCATTTCTGTTGTTTTTCCTGCCATCTTTAATGTCCTTTGTTGATTAAGGACAAGCCTAGAAAAAACCGCACGAAAAATGAAAGGAAAAACTGGGTGGGTATGGTCCGGAATCTTATCCGGAAAGTCCAATTCTACACGTTTCAGACACCTGCAACCTGGGTGGGTATGCTCCGGAATCCAACCCGAATTCGATCAGAATTCATTCCTGGGCGGGTATGGTCCGGAATCTTATCCCCACCCCCGGAAAAACCGAAAAACTGGGTGGATATGGTCCGGATTATAGTGCCAAAAACAGAAGAACTCCACGATTTTACCTCCAATTCGCTCAGAACTGGGTGGGTATCAGCCGAAATGTCAGAACCGACTGATGGCCGCCATCCTCCGGACTACTGGGTGGGTATGGTCCGGATTATGCAGCCCCATGGGACTGGGGCCACCCCATCACCCGGGGGCCATCTGCTATCCGGAGGAAAAAATCATTGTGCAAACTCGAAAACAAAAGCTAAATTTGCCTGCCCAAAGCCCCAGGCCCGCTCGGGCGGATTGGCGGGAAAGCCGAATCCGCGGAATGGGATTCGGCTCTTTCCCTAAATTCCCAGGGATTGGTTTTCTGGCCTCGTAGTACAATGGATAGTATAAGAGTTTCCGAAGCTCCAGATCCAAGTTCGATTCTTGGCGAGGCCACTTAAAACGCTATCAAACGCAAAAAACGCCTGCAAACACTGAGTTTGTAGGCGTTTTTCTTTATGCCAATTCGCCAAAGCAGACAAATTCACCCTGAACAGGTTTAGTGGCTTCTTTGTTTGACCCAATATGGCTCCATCGGCCCCATTCGTCTTCCCCCAAATATCTTTTGCTTGCCTCATACGGTTATCGAGCAAAAAGCCCTTCATCCAATTTCCGTCTGCGGAGCCTGAATTCGGGCTGAGAAACGACTCCCTGAGGGGCTCCGAACCGCCTCCTGGCTCCTCCCGTCCCGGCCTTAGAATGTGCAGGAACTAAAAAAAAGAATTTGTCGATTCGGATGAGCTTTCTACATTTGCTACCTAACGGTTGCAAATTATGGAGACCTTCCATGAAATGCCCACAGGATATGACAAAGACGAAAAGAGATATATTTCAGGCCATTGCTGACCCAACCCGAAGGGCCATTCTGAGTTTGCTGGCTTTTCAGGCCATGACGCCTGGGATTCTGGCCAAAGAGTTTGACATAAGCCGCCAGGCCGTATCCAAACATATTCGGATCCTGAAAGAATGCGAGCTGATTCGCCAAGAGAAAAAGGGGCGGGAAATCCATTACCAACTGGAATGGAAAAAAATGCAGGAAATTGATCAATGGGTGGCACCCTTCCGTCAGCTCTGGGAAAACCGCTTCCATAAACTGGATAAACTGCTCACCGAAATCCCTCAAATCTATGAATCCCATGGATGAAGAAAACAAAACCGTTTTTGAGGTCGACAAAGACCAGCACTGCATTCACGTAATCCGAAAGGTCCGGGCGCCGCTGTCCCGGGTATGGAGAGCCTGGACGGAAGCCGAACTTCTGGAAAAAAGGTTCGGGCCCAAACCATTTCAGGTGACCACCCTGGATATGGATTTCCGGGAAGGAGGAAAATGGACCTACCGCCTCGATGCCGAAGGCCAGGAAACCCAGTGGGGCAGAACGGAATATCACCAGATCGTCCGGGAAAAATTCTTCACCGCCTCCGATTTGTTCCTGGACCAGGAAGGGAGGCCGATCCCCGGAATGCCCCGCTCCCGGTGGCGAATCGACTTCAGCACTGAGGGACAGCACACCCTAATGGAGGTGGATACCCGCTATCCGACCAAGGAAGACCTGGAGAACATGATGGCATGGGGCTACAGCCAAGGCTTCCAAGCCGTGATGCAAAACCTGGACGAGCTGCTGGCCCGCCCGCAACCCTAAACGAAAAGGGAAATCAATCGCCCAATCATTCCAAACCCTAAACCCCCAAAAAAATGAAAGCCCAACTGGATACTGCCTTTGTGGTGGACCTGAAAAAAAGAACCATCTCCATTGACCGGATCTTCGCCGCACCCCGGCCCCTGGTCTGGAAAGCCTGGACGGATCCCGCCCTATTGGACCAATGGTGGGGACCGGCTCCTTGCCGGGTGGAAACCCGGTCCATGGAATTCCGTGTAGGGGGAAGATGGCTATATGCCATGATCCTGCCCGACCAGTCAAAGCACTGGTGTAAAGCGGATTACCAGGCCATTGAACCGGAATCCCGGTTTCTGGCAAGGGACGGATTCTGCGATGAGCAGGGCGTACGGAACCACACCCTACCCGAAAATTCCTGGGAAACCCTGTTTCATGATCAGGGAGAACAAACCCAGGTTCAGGTCCATTTGGTCTTTGATACGGAAGAGGATCTGAAAACTATAGTGAACATGGGATTCAAAGAAGGATTCCATACTGGTCTGAATCAGCTGAGCCAGCTGCTGGAATCACTGAAAAAACAATCTTCTTAGATCCTGACCCAAACTTTCTTTCCTACTATTAAACCCCATCCGATGAAAAACAAAATCCTGAATATTCTGTCTGTAGTATTCGGCCTGCTGCTCATGAACGGAGGCCTGGCCAAGTTCTTCCCCTATATGCCCCCGCCTCCCGACCTCCATCCTGAACTAGTCCGCGATCATGCGGCCCTGGAGGAAATTCTGTGGTTGATCCCGCTGATCGCTTCGGCCGAGATCCTGGGCGGCTTGCTGATTCTCTTCCCCAGAACCCGGGCACTGGGCGTCCTGGTGGTATTTCCCGTCCTGGTCGGTGTGCTGCTCACCCACATTTTTGTCGATCCCAGCCAACTGATTACCGCCTTGGTCATCTGGGCCATGCTGATCTGGATAATTCTGGAAGAACGCAGAAAATTTCTGGGTCTGATTCAAAATACCCCTGGCTCCGGAACGCCCCGGGACCCTGCCGCAAAAACACCAGGTACATAAGCATGAACAAGATGAACACCGAAGAAAAAATCCGAGAATATCTGAGCCGGTCCGAGGACTGGAGGTCGGGGACCCTCCAGGACTGGAGAAAACTCATCCATCAGGCCTGCCCGCAGGTGCAGGAGGAATGGAAATGGAACAGTCCCGTCTTTTCCTGGAAGGGAAAGCTGGTCTGCAGCCTGGGCCGTTTCAAAACCCACGTGGCCCTGACATTCTTCCAGGGAGCCCTCCTGAAGGATCCCTCCGGGCTCTTTGCCTCGGATTCTGCGGCAAAGAGAATACGCTCCCTGAAGGTCCGCGAAGGGAATCCCTGGGAGGAAAAGGAATTAGCCCTTCTCCTGGACCAGGCCTTCTCGCTTTAGCCTCCTTCGGCTTCTTCCCCTGGCGGCGTTGCCGAATCCAAATCCTCCGGCTGGCGAGGTTCCAGGGGATCTCCGTGGTCGGGATACTCGCTGCGTAGCTGATGATTCTCCCGATCATACATGTCTTGGAGATCGTCGAGAACCGAGCCTTCCCATAGTCGGATTCCGGTGAAATAGGCTGAACGCCCGATCATATGGGCCGCTACCGGAGCGGTGAGAAATAGAAAGAAAACGATGGCCAATGCCGAAGTGATCACCGAAGAATTCGGAAAATACAGGGCCGTACTGGCCAAAAGCAGGCCAATGCCCAAGGTGGCGGCTTTTACCGTCACGGAAAGGCGTAAATAAAAATCCGGCATGCGGACTATGCCTATGGCGGCTATCAATATGGCCAAGGCACCAATAGTCATTAAAACCCCTATCGTTATTTCAGTCATCGCTGCTCCCTTTTTGCTCAATATAATAGGCAAAGGCTATGGTCCCTAAAAAGGCAATCAGTGCCAGGATCATCGCCACATCCAGAAAAGTCGAATTCCCCACACTCACACAATAGACCGTGATTACCCCAATCCCTATGGTAATCAGCAGGTCCAGGGCAATCACCCTGTCCACCGTGGCCGGGCCCATGTATATGCGGTAAAATACCAGTATCAGGGCGATGACCAGGATGGGCAGAATAACGAAAGTAATATATATACTTAGTGTCATCTCAATATTTCTAGCAATCGCCTTTCCAGGCTCCGATCTATCTGTCGAATAAACTGGTCTTTGTCTTTCAGATACATCACGTGGATAAAAATAGCCTTCCGATCGCTGCTCACGTCCATAATCAGCGTACCCGGTGTCAGGGAAATCAGGGTGGCCAGCATGTTGATCTCCACATCGGTAACCGCTTTCATCGGATAGCGGACAATGCCGGGCCTCATGAAAAATCTCGGCGTGATCACGTCATAGGCCACCTGCACATTGGCCTTGAGCAATTCGTAGATAAAGAAAATCACAAAACCGATAATCTTGGGCACCCGGGTAAAATAGCGCTTATCTTCTCCATTGCGGTTCATCAGCCAGAGGATGAAAAATCCCAGCATGAATCCGAAATACAGATTGGTAAAATACAGGGACCCGGTCAGGGCTACCCATATAAATGCCAACAAGAGATTCATCAAGAACTGGTTGATCATATGCTCATTCCTTTTACCGTTTTACCCATTTACCTGTCCTGAAGTACGGCCTCCACATAGGGGCTTGGATCCATCAACTCCGAGGCCACCCCCTTGGACAGGCCGATCATGAACTCGGCCCCCAGTCCTATAAACAGGCTCACGGCGGCCAGCAAGACCACAGGAGTGACCAAGGCCCATTTCCTCCAGTTCTCCTTCTGGGCGAACTCATCGACCAGATTGGCCGAGTCTTCGGGCGATGATTTCCAGAACACCTTAGCCCATAATTTAGCCAGCACCCATAAGGTAATCAAACTCCCGAAAATGATGACCCCAATGGTCAGAAAATATCCTCCCGTAAAACCTCCTTCAAATAAAAGGATCTTTGGCCAGAATCCCGACAGGGGGGGGATACCAATCACCGAAAACAGGACTATGGCAATAAGCAGAGAAATACGGGGGTACTGCTCATAGATCCCCCCCAGAAGATTCATGTTCATGGTCCCCCTGAGCTGACGGATCAGACCGGCCACTAGGAACAGATTGGTCTTGGCCATCAGGTCATGAAAAAGATAAAGCACGGCCCCTGCCAGGGCGACCTCCGTGAACATCCCGAGTCCCGCCATCATGAAACCAATATGACACACAATCAGATAGGAGAACATGCGTCGGATATTGTATTTGATCAATGCCCCCAAGGCACCGGTGACAATAGTCAAGGCCGCTAAAGTCAGAATTAAGGACTGAATAAAGGCGTCGGGAACGAAGACCAGGGAGAAGACCCGCAATAGAGCATATACCCCCACCTTGGTCAGCAACCCCCCGAAAACAGCTGCCACGGCCGAAGGCGGGGTATGGTAGGAGGAAGGCAGCCAGAAGTAGAGGGGAAATACGGCCGATTTGATGCCAAAGCCGATCAGAAAGAACACCGCCGTAATATCCACCAAATTCTGATTCTTCACCTCAGGTATGGTCCGGGCAAGGTCTGCCAGGTTCAGGCATCCGGTAATCCCGTACAGTATTCCAATACCGGTCAAAAAGATCATGGAGGCCAGGATATTCATGGACATATACTTCACTCCTCCCTCCAGTTGGGGCTTTCGGCCTCCCAGGGTCATCAGCACAAAAGAGGAAATGATGATGACCTCGAAGAACACATAGAGATTGAATATGTCCCCGGTAAGAAATGCCCCGTTCACGCCCATGAGCAGGAAATGAAGAATGGGGAAATAGCCATAGAGTATGCGGGCCCTGCCGATTCCGACCACGGAAAACACGGCCACGGCCAGGCCGGCAAAAGCCGTGAGCAACACCAGGCTGCTGCTCAACAGATCCGCCACAAATACAATTCCGAAGGGGGCATCCCATCCAGCGGCATTCATGGTCAGTATCCCTTCGGTCCGGACCCTTTGAAAAAGGCGGAAGGCCAGGACCAATACCCCCAGGGAACCAAAAACCGAAACCAGTTTCTGGGCAACCACCTTCCGCCAGAGACTAAGGGTGAGTATGGCCAGAACCAAATGCACCAGCACCGGGGCTACAATATAATTATTGATCATATATCTTCCTCTTCCGGTGTTTTTAAATCATCCAGGTCATCAGATCCCAGGATCTGATAAACCCTTTTCAACAATACAATGGCAAAGGACTGAAGACCAAAACTGATCACGATGGCCGTCAGAATCAGGGCCTGGGGAACCGGATCCGCATAAATGTCCATAAACACCTTGCTGTCCGCCGGAATCACCGGCGGCTTGCCCTTGGTGATTCGGCCCAGAAGGAAAATCAGAATGTTGGCTCCGTTACCCAGCAGGATGATACCGATCAACAGCTTGACCATACTGCGCCGAAGCATCATGTAAATGCCCGAGGAATACAATCCCAGAATCAGCAATGTTAAAAGCAGCTCCATGTCAATCGCTATACTGGGAAATGGTGAACAATATGGTAAGGACCACTCCGATCACGACCAGGTAAACCCCCATATCGAAGAAAAGAGCGGAGCCGATGCTGCCTATCACGGGAAAACTCCGCTCAATCCATAGTCCGGTCATCACCGGCAAACCGAAAATCAAGGGGGCCAACATACTGGCTGCCGCCAGGGCAAGCCCCAAAGGGATCAGGGCCATAGGACGGTAACGCAGCAGCTTCAAGGTGGCTTCGGTCCCATGGGTGAAGGCATGAAGCACCAGGGCTATGGAGGCCACCAGCCCCCCCACAAATCCCCCACCCGGATAATAATGGCCCCGGAGTAAGAGAAATATCGAAAACAGAATCAATATGGGCAGCATATAGGTGGATGCCGTCCTTAATACCAGACTTCGCATAAGCTATCCGTTATTCTTTTTCACTGGTCTTTAATTTGAGTTTCAACAGGCTGAACACCCCGATGGCGGCCACGGAAAGCACGGTGATCTCAAACAGGGTGTCGAATCCCCGGAAATCCACCAGAATCACATTGACTACGTTCTTTCCCTTGGCCATCACATAGGAATAGTCTCCATAATAATTGGATACTTCTTTGGAAATCGGTTCGTCCAGGGCGTCCAGGGCAATCAGCGCAATCACCCCTCCAAAAAGCACCGAAACTATCCCGTCGCGAATTTTCACCCTGGGATTGGCCAGATTCAGGAAAGGCGGTAGGCGGAAAAGCACCAGCACGAAGAGCACGACCGTCAGGGTGTCAATGGTGAACTGGGTCATGGCCAGGTCCGGAGCACTGTAGAATACGAACAGCAGACATATGCAATACCCTAGAACGCTCATGGCCACCACGGCCGTCAGCCGGGACCGCGTGGTGGTCACCACATAGACGGCCGCAAACAGAATGCCGACCACCACCAACTCATACATGGTAATGGGGGAAAGGTTTTGCCAGTTCAGGCTGATTTCCCCTTTGATCAGAATCAAAAAAGCCAGTAAGCCGGTGGAAAACAGGATGATGCGGAACAGGTAATCGCGGAGGTTGCCGCTATGCAGGGTGTCTGTATAAAATTCTGCCCCCCGGATCAGCCGGGAATAGAGCCGCTTCAATATCCCTAAAGGAGCCCAGGACTCCCAGGTGCCCAGTCGCTCCAGGCCCTTGGGCCCGGGTTCCAGGAACAGGTACAGGCCAGCGCCCAGCACCAGGGTGATCATGCTGAGCAAGAGTACCGGAGTCCATCCATGCCATAAGGCCAGGGGCACCCATTCGATTTTTCCGGCCAGCGATTGGGTGACCGGATAAATCAGAGCCCGGTCCACCCAGGCGGGGAACAGCCCGAAGACCAGGCCCAGGAGCGCCAGGGTCAGGGAAGGGAACCAAAGCCGAAAGGAGGGCGGCGAAACCGATGTCGGTCCCTCTGCCGGGCTCTTGCCCACAAAAGGTCTGATTCCCGCCACCATGCCGGCATAAAGCAGGAACAGGTTGGTGACGACGGCCAGGACAGTGGCCATCCAGAAAAAAGGAGAGGGAAGGTGGGAGCTGGATTCGTAGATCAGTTCCTTACCCAGGAAGCCGATGGTGAATGGAAATCCGGCACTGGACAGAGCCAGCAGTCCTCCGGCCAGGGCCAGAGGACCCATGATTCGGCCCAGCCCGCGCAGCCGGGTGACATCCCGGGTCCCCGTTTGATGATCCAAGGTTCCAGCCACCAGGAATAGCCCAGCCTTGTACAGGGCATGAACGAGAATAAATACGGCCACGGCCTGCAATGCCCGTTCCGTACCCCAGCCCAGCAAAAAGACCATTATCCCCAGTGCCGACACCGTGGAATAGGCCAGTATCCCCTTCAGGTCCGTACGGAATAGGGAGTGAAAGGCCCCATAGCACATGGTGAATCCCCCGAAGGCCACCAACGACCAGGTCCAGAGGGGCGTATCCCCCAGGGCGGGAACCAAACGGGCCAGCAGATAGATTCCCGCCTTGACCATGGTAGCCGAATGTAAATAGGCCGATACGGGAGTTGGAGCCTTCATAGCCGAGGGCAGCCAGAAATGAAAGGGAAACTGGGCAGATTTGGTGAATGCCCCGGCCAGTACGCCCAAAAGGGCCAGTCCATAAAGAGGGTGAGCCAGAAGGGTCTCCCGGGAATTGATCAAGTCCTGAATCGAATAGGATTCGGCCATTTGACCCAACAATACCAGACCCGCCATGAGCAGATAGCCCCCGCCCCCCGTGATGGCCAGAGCGAGCAAAGCGCTTTTTCGGGATGCCTGGTCGCGGTATTTGAATCCGATCAGAAAAAAGGAACTTATCGAAGTCAATTCCCAGAAAAGGAAAAGGCTCAGAATATTATCGGCTAGGACCAGACCCAGCATGGAGCCCATAAACAGGCTTAGGTAGCCAAAAAACCGGTCCAGCTGAGGATCCCCCTTCAAATATTCGGCTGCATAACTGAATATCAGCGTGCCTATCCCCGTGATCAACAAGGCGAAAAACAAAGACAATCCATCCAAATACAGGTCCATGCTTATACCTAAGGAAGGTATCCATTCCATGGACCATAAGGGGGTATTCCCTGCCGAAATCGACGGAACCCAAGCCAGAAAATACACAAAAAGTCCCAGGGGAACCAGAAACAGCCACCGGCTGAGGAAACCCTTCATATACTGCCCCCAGGCGACCATGACCAAAGCGAGAATAAATCCGGACAGTACAGCAAATAGCATCAAAAAAAGTAAATCTGTTAGCTCGCTAAATTATAGAAATTAAACCAAAAACGGGGCGCAAACTCATGATGCGGAGATGCTTTTCCCGGCCACGATAGCCGTTTAAAACCCATATGCCTTATATTGATTTTTCCTCTTTAAGGAATTCCTTTCGGATGCCGTCCATCAGGTCCTCCTGCATGAGCAGCCCGTCTCCCCGGGCATAGCTGCGCAGGGCAGCAAACTGGACTGCATTCAGGATCGAGGCTCCTGTCAGTTCATACTGGCGGGCCAGAGTCCGAAGATCCAGATCCCCATCTTCCTGCAGTCCCCGGGGCAAGGACTTGGCCCAGAGGATTTCCCTTTCTCGGATACCGGGCATGGGGAAATGCACCACCGCATGAAATCGCCGGATAAAGGCATCATCCATATTGTGTTTGAAGTTAGAGGCGAGAATCAGCAGCCCCGGATAATCTTCCACACGCTGTAAAAGATAGCTCACTTCCTGATTGGCATAGCGGTCATGGGAACTCTGGACCTGAGTCCTTTTGCCGAAAAGGGCATCGGCTTCATCGAAGAAAAGGATCCAGTCTTTGAGCTCGGCCCGGCGGAATACCTGTTCGAGGTTTTTCTCCGTTTCGCCGATGAACTTGCTGACCAATTGGGACAGGTCCACCCGAAACACCTCCCTGCCGTATTCGCGGCCCAGTATACTGGCCGTCAGCGTTTTTCCCGTTCCCGAAGGCCCGTAGAACAGCACCCGATACCCAGGTTTGATCTTTCGGCGCAGGTTCTCGTCTTCATCAAACAAATGGCGATGCTTCAGCCATATTCCAATATCTTGGACCTGTTGGAGAGTCCGGGGATGAAGAACCAGATCATCCCATCCCATTTCGGTGCGGATAGCCCGGGCCGGAAACTCCATGGAAAACCGCGGGGCACTGTCCTTCCCCAGGAGCAGTCGGTCCAGCCAATCCCGGGAAAGGGTCAGCCTTCCGCTCATCTCCGGTTCCCCCTCCCGAACCGCGTCCAGCCAAAGGAGGTTCTTGCGGGCGAAATAATGGCCTGGATCAAATAGGCGGACCAGTTCCAGGCGACGATTCAGGTCCCGGCCTCCAATGATAAACTGGGCGGTTTCCCCCGTGGGTTGAACCCCTCGGTGCTGGCCCGATTTTAGGCCTCCAAACTCCACAAACTCCCCTCCCTGGGGCAGCCATTCGTTCATGATCATCTCCAGGGCATGGGGCTGGGTATGGGGGATCATGGCCAAAAGCAGGACCATGGCCTCGGCAGGATCCATGATTTCCTGAATCCATGGTTCCAGAAATTCCCTGGCCGGGTTCGCCTTTCCCGCCCAGGTGTCAAAACCGAAATCCTGTTGCTGAAAATGGGCCTTAAGGCGCAACTGGATACCTTCCAGGGCCCATTGCATGGCTTTTTCCAGCTTGGGCTTGGGAGGACGGAGTGGAATCGAATGGGTCATAGGATGGAGAATGCAAACGGGACAAATCTAAGGCTTTTTCTTCGCGGGCTTATCCGAGCAGCAAAGGTCCACATCGACCTGGAATGGGTCAAGGGCATCACTTTTCTTCATGATTTTATCCTTTCGCTTATAAAAATGATCCATGGCCAGGTCCTTGAGATAAGCATCGTAATCCGATTCCGGACCCGTATACTGGACGGGAATGATTTCGGTTCCCGCAAAGCCTTTCATAATACGCTGATGCTCCTTCTCATGGGGCAGCAATTCGTTCTTCAGCGCCTGTTTGACCCGAAGCTGCTGGCAAGGCCTCAGCCCCGAGGGAACGGAGGGCATATGAATGGTGGTATCCACTTTAAAGACCAGTTTCATCTTTCCCTCTACGGAAATGGTCCCTTCCTTGGCCTCCACCTCTTCGGGAAGCTTCTTTTTTCTCTCCCGGATCATCGAATAGGACTCCAACCGGAAATTCCCCTCGGTCAGGGCCTCCAGACTCAATTCCTTACCGCAATCCTCCACCTGCTCTTCCTCTTTTTGGGCTTCTCTTTCTTCCTCGGGGGCTTTCTTCTCTCCAGAGGATTTATCCTCCTTAGGCATCAGGGTTTTGGCTTGACCCATCCCCTTCTCCCGCTCTTCAATCGCCGGGGATTCCGGGGTGGAGGCACCGGCGGATTCGCCCCGGCGCTGAATGGGCCCGGGGGAAAAGAAAGAAGCCCCCCCCGATCCCCAGAGGGCTTCCATGGTGCCTGACCCTTCCCGGGAGAAAAAGGTTTCCTGTCTGCTGGGTTTTTTCCTTCGGTGATATCGATATACGCGTATGGGTTTCATCGTTATGGGATTTTCATTTGAAAAGAGATAGACCAGGCCATGGATTCTGCCCTGGATCAATTTAAAGCTTTTTCCTGGGACAGCCCCCGTCCCCGGGTTGGATCCCTGCCATTCTCTATGGGGGAGGCGGCGTCTCGAAATCCCCGTCCGGAAGCTCATTGGGCACGACCACCGTCTGGCAGCTGTCTTCTTTCTTCACCCATTCCCCGGTTTGGGGGTCCCTTTCCCTCAGGCACCAGGTATTGACCAGTTCCGTACACAGATGCCGATCCTCATATTCCATGATCTCCAGTTTCCAGAGTTCCAGAGGAGTAGCCGTCCCGTCCCTCTGCTTTTCCAATAGCTGGCGGTGGAAGCTTCTCTGCCGGCCGTGTCCGCCGTACCGGGCCTCTACCCGGTAATCCACCACCTTTCCTTCCCCGAGCACCAATCCTTTGACATGCCTTTCCACCAGGTTAAGATGCCGGGTATTGGCGCAGGAACCATTGACTCTGGCCATGACACCGGTAATGGGAGTCAGGTTATAGGAATTCCCCTTGCCGCCCAGATTATCGTTGAGCAGATGCCCCTGAATGAAGGAGGCGGCCGGGCGTCTTCTCTCGGCCAATTGCATAATTCTGGGCTTTCCGCTGGGACTTCCTCCCTGAATATTCTCCCGGGATAGGATTTCGGCATGGGCGAAGCTACCCCCTCCGTGGTCGTTGACGGGACCGTAGCGCACCACACTGGGGGGCTGATTTCCACCGGTCACCTGGAAATGGCGGGTATGGACCACCAGCTGGTCGATCAGGGCTGCAATCCGGGTGCCATTGTGGGTATCATCCCTTTGCCCGTCCTCCGTTCTCCTTCGGGTCCGGATCAGGCGGTCGATGTCTCCGGCTATGGACAGGGCGGCTTCTTTGTGCGCCTGGAGCTCCGGTGTAGTCGCTTGGAAGGACTGTACAAAATCCCTGTACCGACGGGGACTGCTGGCCATCATCAGCACCGGCTCTTCGCCGCTGTCGTCGAAATAAAGCGTATGGGTTTCTCCATTCAGCATCTGCACCTGCCTTCGGATGCCCAACCAGCCCAGGATCCGGTCTCCCACCGAACGACCAAAACTGATCAGCCGCTGTAGGGCGGGAAGGGCCAGACGGACGGCTTTGTTCACCAGCCAAGTCAGGGCCTGGTCCACCATTTCCCTTACTCTGAGCAACATTTCCCCGATCCTTCTTCCTATACCGCTCAGCCCCAGCTGATTGGCCAGAAATCCAATCACTATGGGTACGGAACGGGCCAGGCTGTTTTCCAAGGCATTGGCGGCCGTCTGCAGGCTCCCCTGGGCAATCTCCAAAACGCCTTCTACAAAGGAAGCCACGATCTCCAGCATTTCCCGCAAATAGCGTACAAAGGACTGAACCGCCCGGAAAAGGGCTATGGCACTATTGACCACGGCCATGATTCCCGTGGGGTCGAGCAGGGAAAGCAATCGGGCCACCATTTGGGTAACGATCCGCTCCATAACCCATTCCTTGACGGCATTCATCACCGTATCCCAAAGCTGGGTCAGTCTCTCCTGTATCCATTCCCATATAGCCACCAGGCCCCTTTGTTGCACATCCCTAAGGAATGTCCATATGCCTTCCACCCGATCCAGCATGCCTCGAATGCGGGCGACCCGCCCGGGACCGATCTGCGGATGTTCGGCCAATTTCTGCCATATGCGCTCCACGGTAATGCCCAGTACCTCCAGGACCCAGCGGACGACCCCACCCAGAGAAAAGTCCTGAAGCACCGGCACCCCAGCTTCCCTCAGCTCGGACATCAGCCAACCCACCAATCCCTGTACCAAATGCCTCCCTATATTCCGGAAGAATTGAACAAATCCTTGTTTGATGGCGGCCATCAGGTTCTTCAGGAATCCCACCGGATTATCCCGGATCAGCTGGAAGGATTCCATGGCTTGGGCCATAATCCGCGATATGAGCCCAATGGGGAACTGCATGAGCTGGAGCAGGAATTCCACCACAATGCGGACTATGCGGACCACAAAGCGGATCAGACGCCGGATCGGGTCCGCAAAACAGGCTATGATCCGGGCAAAGGCCTGCAGGGGCTGGGCAAGGTCCGCAAAACCAAACTGATTCCAGGTATGGAGGAACAGGGCACGGATATAAGCCCTGGTCATATTCAGGGTATGGACAGCGACCAGGATCTGCTGAGAAGCCCGCGCAATGGCTCCGGAGGCTTTGAGCTGCTGATACTGCTCCTCTCCCCCTTCCATCAGACTCAGAAATCCCCTCACCAGACGATCGGCATTCCTCGGTACCGGTTCCCCGCTGAAGGGATCCTGTCCGAGAATGACCGTAAGTAGGGGATATCCCCGGGTACCCCGGGCCCATTGGGAAAGCCGCTGCATGAGGGCATTCTTTATGAAACCCAGTATGGTGGAAATCGTCCGGCCCATAAAGCCCAGCACCCGGCTCACGGGAGCACCGAAAAGCCCCAGCACCCGGCGGAAAGTAACCAGAGGCTGGGTCAGGGAGGAAAGAGTGATCATATCCCAGACCTGATGGAAGGCCATGCGGATCTGTTCATAGCTTCCCTGGAACACGGATATGCCCTCATCGATCCAAGCTGTGGCCCGGGTCCATGTCCCTGTCTCCATCATCTGCCGTTTCTGCTCCCTGCCTTCCTCTCCACCCAAGGCCAGCATGGCCTCCAGAATGGTGTGCCCGTTGCGGGGAACCGGTTCCCCCCGGATCGGATCCTGGCCCAGAATCACCCTCAGCAAGGGATAGGCGGAGGTGTTTTCTTCAATAAAGCCTGCCACCTGGTCAACAAGGACCTCCTTGATCAACTCCAGAAGGGAACGGGCAGCATCCAAAGCGATGTCCACCAACCGGATGATGGTGGAATGCAGAATCTGCCCTGCCCTTTCAAAGACCTGTATGGGACTGGCTAAATCCCGTAGACTCAGTTGATTCCAGAACCGTTGTATGGCCGAGAGCACATCATGTACCATCCCTTTCCAGGCCAGGATCTGGTCATCTATCCAGGCGGCTGCCCGGGACATCAGGCCCATTTCCTCCAGTTTGTCCTGGAGAATCCGTCCCCCTGGAATGATGTCCAGAGCCGCTTCCAGGAAACGGTACCCATTGCGCGGGATGATCTGTCCTGTAATGGGGTCTTCGCCCAGCACCACCCTCAGGGCCTTGTATCCGGGAATGGCCATGGCAAAATCCCTGGCCTCGGCAAGGATCAGTTCCTTTCCCCGATTCAGACCCTCGGCCACATAATCTATGGCGCTGTCGACCCAGGCTAGGGCATCAGAGAACCATCCGCACTGGATCCTCTCCGAAGAAGTTCTCTGCCGGGAAGGCGGCGCCCGGGCCCCGACTCCCCGGCTATGGCCTTGGCCATCCCCTTCCCCGGTTCTGGGTACAGGAGATGCCGACAGGATTGCTCCGGAGCTGCCGGACAGTTCCCGGCGCCCTTCGGATTCCGGCATTCTGGCCAGGTTCCCGCGGCTAAGGCTTTGTAAAGGCCGATCTGCGGCAGCTTTTCGGGAAACCAGCCCAGGGGCGGACTGGGATTCTCCCTCTTCTTCCTTCTCCTTCTCCATCCCGGAATCCCTATTGGGTTCCGCCGGGGATGGAGGGGAAACCGACCTGGAAATCAGCTCCCCAGAGGCGCTGACCGCCAGGCTTCCCGGCTCTGTAGCGGATTCCGGAGCCTGCCCTTGTTCTGGCTTGCGGTCTATGCCGAATACGGCCTGACGAATTTCCCTGAGCTCCCGGCTCTGTCTTTCTTCTTTGGCCTGGGGTTCCCGGACTTCTCCTTGGGCCAGTTCAAGCGGATTGAAAAACGCATGCCAAACCGATAGGGGGTCCTCGCGCACCTCGACCTGTGCTCCCATATTATCTTCTCCGGAAGTATTTCCGTTAATGGTTCTTACCTGGTCGCCCACGGTTTGCTCCACCAGCGCGAAATGAGAGTAATCCTGCTTATAGGCGATATCTCCTGGGCGCGGTTTATACCCTGGCCCATAGGCAGCCTCCGGTCCGATAATGGGCTCGCCCAACCTCCAGGTCTTCATGGGAATTCCTCCTTTGTGCAGGGCCCAGAATGCAAAAATCCCGCACCAACTGGGCAGGGCATCCCGACGGTAGGGCCCAGCAGCGGCCGGCCGCTCGGGATGGGCGGGTACCGGGCCCTCAATCATGCGCTTCTTCCTGATATCTGCCTCGGAAACCACTCCGGGGGCAAAGGCGGCTGTGGCCGGAATTACCTTATCCTTGCCCAGACTGGTTTCAAAATATTCTTTGAGCCGCTCCCATCCTTGCCGGTTCCCATCCGGGCCACTTTGATCGGCATTCACTTTTCCTTTCTCCCCCCGGGCATGGTCCACGGCGGCCTGTCTGGCCGCCTCGGCACCGGATTCTTTTCTGCGGATCCGGATCGGCTGGACAGAGGATGCCCCTCCCTGCTGAAGGGTATGGGTGAGTTCATGGGCCAGCAGTCTTTTTCCGGAATCTGATTCCGGGGCATACTTTCCCGCATTGAAATAAATATCCCGCCCGTGGGTGAAGGCCTGGGCATGGATTTCCGTGGCCATGCGCTGGGCTTCCCCATCAGTATGGATTCTAACCGAGGAGAAATCCGCCCCGAACCGGGTTTCCATGAATTCCCGGGTTCCGGAGGGCATAGGCATCCCTCCTCCTTTGGAGGCAAGGAGTCTTTCTTCCAGAGGGGGCGCCCTACCCGGAGGCCCTCTATCCGGCTTGGAAGCGGATTCCTCCTCCCCTTTGGGTTGAATCTGCAAGGACGGTACCGCCTCTGAGTCCGAGGCATCGGTCTCCTGCCAGGAGCCGGAGGGTTCCGGGAAAAAGCCCGGTGCCGCCATAGCCTGGACCCTCTGTACCTCATCCTGGCAGGCGCAGGATTTGGCCTGTATAGTCACTGGAATCTCCCCGTTGCCTTTCGTCTCCTCTTCCTGCGGGACCTCCCTATCGGCTTCGGCTGCCCGCATTACGGTCTCGGACATCTGATCGGCCTCTTTTTCATAGGGATCATCGGGGCGGGAGATTTCCAGCTTCGGCTGGATGCCGGGAAAAAATCCGGCCGCGACCCTCTCGGTTTCTGTCCCGGGTCTGCGGCCCTGGAAAAACAGCTCCTGCCCCTGGGATTCCTTTCGGAACAGGGGGCGTGTGGCCGTCGTGGTTTTTTCCGCTTTTATCCGCATGACCCTAAGGTTTCCAGTTCGTATACAAAGGTTTATCCATCCAGGGAAGCCGGATCAGCCCGATGGTCCAGGGGATGAAGGGAATCAAGACGTCCAGGGCTTGGGGTTTCACCGTCATGGTCCATTCCCTTTCCCCTTCGAGGATCCGGGCTTCGCGAGCAATAAAATTTTCTCTCAAGGCCCTACCGGAGCTATTGCCCAGCTTCTCCCACTGATGGGCGACGGCGTCGAGCAACACATCGGCCTCCTGTCTTTCATCCTCCTCTAAGGCGAGTCCCTCCAGGGGAATGCCTTCCCCGGGGTCCATGCCCAAAAGAATCTTGAGCAGGGGTCCTTCTGCGAATTCCAGGCCTTCTTCACCCCGGGCCAGATAATGCCAGAGGATCAGCGCCTTTTCCCTGTGCCCGGGATTCTCCCAAGGCCGCAGATCCAGGCGTTCCCAAAAATGAGGGAGGAAAGGGGCCAGAATCACCATTCCCGCCCAGGAAGTGTAAAGGATGCGGGATGGATCCGGGCGCAATTCTCCAGGCCCGATGTCTTTTTCCTTCGGATCCCTTACTACTTCCGGCTCCCCGGCCAGATTAAGCCGATCCCCTACTGCTTCGATCCCCGGCGGGGAAAAGGGCCGATCGCCCCTGGAGGGGACAGACCGGCCATAGGCCTTCCGATATACTTCTTTCCAGCGTTCCGCCGGCCCAAAGGCGAATTCATCGACCGGTACTCCCTCCAGGGGGAAAGCCAGGATCCGATTAAAAGAGGCCGGGGTGGAAAAACTTCCCCAATGGGCCGAAACCAATTGCCGGATCAGATGGGCGGCCACCTTCCCATAGGAGGGGTGAGCGACCTTCCGCAGTTCCCGCAGGAATTCCAGAAAACCCACCGAGTCTTTCGCTCGGGTTATGGGCTCCCAGGCGGAAAGGAAATCCATGAGCTGATTTCCCATGAGTTCGGTCCAGCGGTCCAAGGCCGCTGGACTAAGGGGCTCCCTAAATCCCCGGGGGTCCAACAAGCCCCGCGAAATCCATTCCTTAAGGGGAAGTCCCCCCTCTCCCCGCAGTCCGGACCACCAGGGCAGGTAGCCTTTCCCCAGGATATATTCCACCAGGGTCCGGTCCCGATGATGGGCATCGGCAAAATCCATGGTCGATTCCGGAAATCCTCCCCTCTCCCCTCCCGGGGACTCAAATTCCCGCAGCCGGATTTTCAGCTGATCGAGAATTTGCTGCTCCCATCCTGGGCCCTGAACCACGTTCAATTCCAGCTCCAGCCTGTCAAGGAAAAGCCAGCGATCTGTCCCGGCCCAGCGGTCCAAAGCCTGATCCAGGACTTCGGCCATGCGCAGAGCCAGGTCGCGGGCCTTCTCCCCCAGATCGGGGGTCAGATCCGCGGGCCACTGTATATCCAGTCTCTGGCTATGGACGATATGGGTTGAGGCGGAAGACATGCTAAAGATCAGAGATTTTTTCCGGGATTATTTTTTCACCAAAGTATGGATCAGGGAAATCCATTCCTCCAGGATTTGAAAATATTTCTCGGCCTCTTCGGACCAGCCCTGCTGATCACGACGTTCCACTTCGATTTTCAGTCTCTCGATCATGGCGACCAGTATGGGGTTCCTCACGGCATCGGGCTTCCATTTTGACCAGGAACGCAGGATTTTGTTCAGCATATCATAAATCCGAGGCAGATTCAGTTTGGATTCTGCCCCCGTAATTCTGCCATCCAACCGACATGTGAGGTAAATGACCATGTCCATCAGCATTCCGAAATGATCCAGGGCGATATATTTGAACTCTGAATTCGACATCCATTCTTGGGTCTCTTGAATCCAGTCCGCACTGACCTTTCCCCATTCCTTGCCGAGCAGGAATTCGATTTCCTCCTGCGGAAGCTGAGACTGCCATTCGAAAATCAGCTTGGAAAAAGCCCCAAGCCCTTTGTTCCCCTTTAGGTAAGCGGGGTAGGCATTGGGATAATCATGCTCCAGCTGGACTATGCGCGTATAAAGTCCAGATAAAGGCATACAGGCCCTCGGTTGAGGCTGAGGTTTTTCCCCCACAGTGATCTGGGTTTGCAGAATTTCCCTGCAGGGACCATTCCAAATATGGAGCTGGACGGTATATTCTCCCCCTTTTTCATAGCGATGTTCCGGGCTGGGCTTTTCCGACTGATGTCCGTCACCGAACTCCCACAACCATTTTTCTCCCGCTCCCGTGGCGGTGCGGAATCCCCAGATCAATGGATCGCTGCCTACTTTAGCGACAATCCGGTCCTTGGGCATGGCATAAACTTTTAACTTAAGGCTTGCCTCTCCCGATTCGGTCTTGTAAACCAGTTCGATTCCCCGGACCGTTTCCTGACCCATATCCACCATAAAGGGCTGGAACCCCCAGGTCCCATCGGCTTCCCGGATCAGTCCGGGACCGCTGAGCTCGCCACCCTGCGGGCTCAGTTTTACGGGGTATGTGGCATCATCCGCATGGCAATACTCGCGGAATTCCATCTCCAACCGGGGCGCTTCCCCTTTGGGTTCCTCCCGCGGAGGCGTCCACAGGAATTGGATCGGAGGACAGTCCGAATAACAGAGATAGGGAAGGTAGAAATCCGCAATCACCGTGCCCGGTTGAAGATTCTCCAAGGGAGTGTCCAGTTCTTTTTGGGCTTGGGGCCTTTCGGCAGCCAGATCCTCCTGAATCCTTCGGATAGTCTCTTCCTGAATCCTCAAACCCTTATCTCGCACGATCTGGGTTTTATTCTGGTCTACCTGGACGGCCTGTTGCGCATCCAGTCCGTAGTCCGCCATATAATCTGCATTGATCCTCAGGCTGCCGCCCTGGGGTTTCAGGCCCATATCTTCCATTTGGGAAAGCCGGTATTTCTCTTCTGCCTGGACTGTTTGCTGACCGCCCGCATTGTTCCCGAGGATCTTGGTTCCGGCGATCTGACCGGCGGCATTCTCCTTCTGCGGTATGCTCCGGGGCAATTCATGGTAAACCATCAGGAAGGTACCTCCCATGGGCACTCCTCCCTTATGCTGTATTCCAGGGTGCTTCCGCACAAAATAACCCAGCTTGCCCAGGAAATACACATAGGCCTTCCTTTCCAAAAAGGATTCCATGAGGGTGCGCAGTTCGGCTCCCGCACAGAGGTAAATCAGCAGATCCAGGTGGTCCCGGATATCTTCCACATCCATTTGACTGCTTTGCCCGCTGGCCTCCAAAGCCTTTTTTATCTCGGCCGCCAACTGGCGCATCTGCTCATCAATCTGACGGAACTTCCGGTAGTCGAATTCCTCCAGGTTCTCCGGCAGGCTCATTCCCAGCTCATGAATCAGGTACATGAGGCCCAGCAGCGTCGAGCTGGTCTGCAAATGGGTAAACTGCCCCATGGACGCATAAAAGGCACCCATAGCCGCATAACTATGGGCCGAAGCCTGGGCATAATAAACCTCGAAATAGGCTCCCAAAGACCCGGGATAATACAGGAATCCGGGATCACAGAGGGCAAAAAGCGGAACTTGGGGTGCCTGGCCCGGAATTTCCATCCGGCTGGGATCTCCTCCCTGAGTTCCCCCCAGAGCATAATAGTATTTCAACTCCTTGCAGAGCTTGCAGATCAGAGCAGAGCGCAGGGAGGAATACATGGTCTGTAATTCCGTAAACTGGCAGGGAGATTGGGCCCAGTCTCCCAGGTCTTCAAAATTCCCGGCGCGGATCTGCCTCAGGGCCACGGCCAGGGAGCGCAGGTCTGCTCCCAGAGCTATGGGTTCGAAAGGCAGGCGGAAGCCATGCTTTATGGCCTGTACCTGTTCCATGGCCTGATGGACGGGCAAACCTATATGCCCCTCGATGCGCAGAAAATTATAGGGCTCCAGATCGTAAGCACAGGGGCGAGCCACCCAATCATCCTGGGTATTATAGAATCCGCTGTGGTAGGAAAGGGTCTGGTTCGCTCTCCCCTGCCGGCCAAGGCGGGAATCCCAGATCTGGAACAAAGGCTCCTCGGGGTTTCGGGGATCATAGTAATAGGGAATGGCCTTGCCTTCCAGACTATAGGTTCCCAGCCGGCTGGGGGTGATTTTGACGGTTTGCTGTGCCCCGGCCCGGGTCCAGGCTTCCTTGCCGCCCCGGGGAATGGAAAATCCCCGGACCATTTCCGCCAGGCGGCGCATGAGTAACCGAATTCCGGACACCCGACTACCGCATCCGCATAAGGCAGCAGAAGGAATAAACCCATGGCGGTAGGCGGATGTTTGGGCATCGGCCTCGGCGGGATCCGCCAGGCCCAGCAGCAGATGCCTCGGGAAAAGATCCTCATCGGGAAGACATTGGGCCATGAGCTGAGATCCTTCGATTCTCAGGGCCTCATAGGCCTCCACCACATCGGAGAGGAATCCGTAGTAATATTGAATATGGATCAGCTCAAAAAGGTCAGTGCTGCCGGCCATCACCGGCTTGAACCGTTCGGCAAACCCTTCGAAAGGGTTAGAGGAAAATAGATCGTGCACCCAGGGGGACAGGAGGACATAGGCCTCCCGAAGCCGGGACTCCCAATCGGCCAGATAATCGGGCTGCAGGATCTTCTGATAAGCGCCGATCAATGCAGCCGAATCCACCAGGGATGTCGCCTCCACGTCGAATCGGGGAAGACGGATCCAGGGCAGGTTTGGCAAGGTTTGGGAAGGCGAGCCCTCCCCCGCACCCAGGGCTGGATTCAAGGCATCGCGGGGAATCAGGAGCACCCGCAGATTCCAGTGAATCTGCCTTCCTTTGTCGTCACAGGAATCCGGGGAACAGTTCTTGGCATCCCGGGCCTCCAGTTCGACAAATAGCACCAGTTGCTTTCCGGCAAGATGGGTCCTGTCGAAAGGCAATGCTCCTTCGGCCTGGGATTCTTCCACCAGTTCCTCGACCGCAAACAGGGGGTTACGGTCTTCATCCAAAAAGGGACCGTAAACGTACTCCCGGTTCACCGGATAGTCTTTCCTTCGGCTCAAAGTCCTCTGGGGCATGGAAATCAGATGGCCATGGGAGGTGATCCCCACCCCGGCACTTAAGGTAATCTCGGTCCCATCTGCAGAGAGACTGGGCTCCAGTCCGCAGACAATACCCATGCCGATGAGATTGGTCCTGGTCATTCTCCCCTGCTCGTCGAGGAACTCGAAAACCTGGTTGAGGTGATCGGCGCTAAGCAATTGATCGGGAACAAAATGCGGATGGTTTAACTTGGTGGGAAGCATACGGCTTAATTTTGGTATGAATAGGATTAAATGATGGTCTGATTCAGGTATACCCGGTTCTCGTCGTTTCCGTCCACACAGTCGTGAAGAGAAGCCGGAGGGTAAATGGATTTCAGTTGGCCCAGAAGATGTATCACCTTTTTCAAGGCCTGATGCCTGGCCATCGGGTCAGGATCCCGGTCCTTGAGGGTATTCAGCAGACCCTGGTAGGCCGGCCACAAGGTCATCATCTGGTCTTCTTTGATCCAGCAAAGTCGAAGCCCAATATGAGCAGGCACCTCCCGGCGGATGGTGGACTCGGCAAAACGGCGGAAAGCAATCCCCTGATTGGCCAGCCCCGAACTCCCATTCAGGGCAATGGTGATCCGGAATGAATAGGGATCTTCTTCCCCGCAGCAGCCACAGTCGGCCGACAGGCAAACTCCCAGGAAGGGATCTCCATCGGGGAATTCGGCACTGGGTTTTATCCTTGGCCTGAGCAGCACGTGCTCGATGACCATTACCTTATCTGCCCAATAGATCTTCTGGGCAAACTCCAGGATCTCCTCCACGGCCATTTCCGCCTCCCATTCGCTGTCGAAAGGTTGCTTGCGGGTGGCAATGACTTCGCCATGATCATCCACCAGGTTGATCCCCCATTTCTTTTTCTCCGAAATCAGATAATGGGCGGGATTCGTCATGTGTTCAATCACCTGATCGATTTCCTCCCATGCCTTTTGCTCCGCCTTTTCCAAATCCGGATCTACATAACGGGTGGAACTGCTCAGCAGAATCTTTCCTTCATCGTTTCTCAGCCTCCACCTCCTCTCATAAGATTTCCCGTCCGTATCTTCCTCCTCATAGAGTTCAAAATAAGTCCTCGGGGACTGCAGGCCCAAAAGGCGCTGTATCCTCCTTTCCAGACCGGACACCCCTGCTCCCTCCGCCTTTTGATGGGGCGCCCGGATGTTCATGGCCCTGGCCCGGTTGCGGGAAAGGAAAGGCAGGTCCCGGAGGAAATCAATCTTCTGATCAATCAACCCCTGTTCATCCAGACCCGATTCTTCGGAATAGGCATGAAGCATGAGGGCATAATCTCCCATATTCTCCGCGAACCGGCTGAGCAGATGATCCAAAAAACGATTCCTGCGCGAATGAAACACCGAAGGGGACTCCATCAGCCTCTCCAGGGCGGAAGGACCGGCTTCCTCCCCTTCTACCTCAAAAAACAAGTCCTCGATTCCTGGAATTTCCCCGGAGCTGAACCAGTGCCCGAAATAGGTTCGGTTCACGGATTTGTCCGAGGAGAACAGGGAACGCAAGGATAGTGCCTGGGCATAAAGGCTGGCATAAATCTGCTCGAAGACCATCAAATACCCCCGGAGTTGGACCAAGCTGGCCTTCTGCTCCCTGCGGGCATCGGGGGGCAACCCCTCAGGACCCAGACCGTAGATCTTGGGCAAATGGGAAGATAAAGGAGTATAGGGGCCTGGGGCGCGGTACTCTCCTTTGGGTACCTCCAGGTCCATGGGGCCTCCCCCGGAGGGCAAAGCCTGGGCCTCCAGAACGGAAAGGCCGTCCATAAGCTCTTTTTGCCGGGGCAGGAAAGGCAATCCATCCTTGAAAACCAGGAACTTGGCATGGGGAAGGGAAAAACGGGGAATATGCCCAGGCTTCACTTCCATGGTCCAGGGCTGGGACTCTACTGGATTCCCTTGATCATCCAGTCTTACCCAGGCAAAATTCCTTATGGACTTCACCCCTTCAATGCCCATGAGCAGGTGAAAGAGATCGGAACTCTGCAATACCGCCCTGCGGTCTGCCGCGGCCAGGTCTTTGTCCAGGATAAATCCATTTTCCAGCCTGGGACCCGAAAAAATCTCTTCCACCGGCACTCCCTGTTCCATAAGAGAGAAAAGTCCCCGAACCGGAACCCGGGGGTTCATGTAACGTTCGATCTCATAATAGGCCTGGGCCAGCCATTGTTCCATATCCACATGGGCTTCGAGGTCCAGGTCCGCGCATATGCTGAAAGATTCCACGGGCGCCGCCGAGACGTAGCAGAAATCTTCGGTCAAGTTTCGATGGGCATGGAGGCGGCGGTCCACTTCCTCCATAATCCGGTCTGCCCTCACCAGCCCCTGGTGGAAAGGCCTAACCAACCACTCCAGGGCGGTAGCCTCTATCCTCTCCCGGATCTCCGCTACCCGGAGCTTCTTGCGGTCTCCTTCCCGGAGAAACCAGAAGCGGACCGGCAGATTTTTCAGCTCCAGGGTTTCCCCGGTCTCCTGACCTGGGGGACGATAGGAAATGGACAAATCAAAATAAATGGATTTGCGCAGGGCCCTGGGCAGGGCTCCGTCGGAAATATCCCCGGGATCAGCCGCCTCCCGGTTCCCGGAAATGCGCGTCAGCTTCAGTTCATCGATCTGCGTTTGCGGCTGCCTAAACAAGGCAAACCTGTGCTTTTCCTGCTCCATTTCCCTGAAGTGGGGAAAACGGATCTGCGCCTGGATCTGAATTGGTCCTTCCCCAGGATCGGAAGGGGAAAAACGGAAGGGGAAAGATATCCATCCCGTGTTCAGGTCTCCCCATTGGGGGTCCCGTTCCCATTCAATGGTTAGGTCATAGAGACCCCGCACCCAGATTGGATGTTCACTGGGCGTATACTTCAGGGTGGAATCCAGGCAATGAGCATAGAATACCATATCCTCACAGGCGCATACACGGGGATGGATCCAGGCATTCCTCACCCCCGGAATATCTATGAGCAGCTTACGGTAATCGGGAATGGTTAAGGGATTCATCGGAAGAATCTCCCCCGGGGTATAAAAAGACTGGTCATGGTGGTCCCTGGGCTGAGCCGAGGGCAGGGCCACCAGATCCGCTACCGGAGTCTGCAGCCGATACCCCAGATCGGTCAAGGCAAAAGCCAGGGTCTCCAGAAGGGTGATCCCCGGATCATGGATATTGTAATCCGTCCATATCCGACTACCCATCTTCTGAATCATGGCCAGTCCTTCGGCCCTCAGATAGGCATAGTCCAGGCCGGGGGGATAGTCTAGATTCCGCGATATGGTTTTATGTTCTTGCATGGCAATGTTTCTCAATTAGTCCGTATTATCTGGCCGTATCCGGCAAACAGGATCCTGATTCCTCTTCCCAGGACAGATCTTCCGCCTCCTCGATTTCATGTTTTCCGTAAGGAGCCGAGACCAGAATGGAGCGAGCCGTGGAGGCCCGGACCTGATCCTGATCGGCGGACTCGACGGGCGATCCCTCCTCCTGTCGGTGATAGAGCCGCAAATCGGCGACAAAATCCACGTAGGGTCTTTGGTCTATAAATCGGATCAGCACCGATTTGTCCACCAGCCCTCCGAGGCGCAGGCGGGAAGACTCCCCTTCCCCCAACCAGGGGGTAAGGAACAAGCCGATCTCTTCTTGAAGCTTTTCTTTATAAATGCCGAAGGGAAGGCCGGGGAGAAAACGCAGCTTCATGGCCAGCCGGACTTCCTCGAAACGGGGCTGGCGGACATGAAGGGTCACATGAGGGGAAATGCGGGCCGTCAGAAATTTATGGATTTGCTCCAGGGTATCCTGATGAGTATAAGGTCTCAAGGGATGAATATCCTTTCGGCCACGAAGATCCGGCAAGGGGATGATGGTCACATGCCCAGGCCGGCTTTCCTCGTAGACAGAATCCTCGTAGCGGGTATTGGGAAGACAGTGAACCCGATACACCTCCGGAAAGGCTTCCAGCACCAGGCGCTCATAATCCCATAAGGTCACCGCCCTGTCTTTATGCCGGAGCCGCTCACTGACCCGGAGTTGAAAACTCCGGTCCGATTCGGGGGCACGCCCCCCAAATCCCGGATAAGGTTGTTCGACTTTCTTTACGGCTGCCTCCGGTGCACTGAGGCGGCTTATGGATCCGGCGGCCAGGGGCCCTGAGGAGAATTCGCCCGCTTCTGCAGACTGGGACTCTTCCACTTCGATGGCCTGAAAATGAATTCCCTGAATCCGGCATACAGCCATGGGAGCCTCGCTGACGGCCGCCCGGATCCATATGCCATCCCCCGGCATAAGAGTCTGCGGCCCACCGGCATCCAAAGGAAGAGTAAATCGGATCAGTCCGGAGCGCAGACCGGCCTGAGTTTGATCCACCACCAAATCCCGGGGGAAGGGCTTCCACTGGGAGCCACTGAGATAGGACCAGCGGATATGGTCTTTGGGCTTGGCAATCCGGGGATCCGAGCTGCCCTGCTGGAACTGAAATAGGACCGAGAGGGAATCTCCGGCCTCTGCATCCAGAACCTGCATATGAAATGCGGCCTCATGGGGGATATATATCCCTTCCCTTTTCTCTCCCAGAGAGGGTATCAGCCCTCCGTTCGTCTCGTCCCTTTGCACCGAGGCATGGATTCTCTGATTTCCGAAAGGATGCAGGTGGAAGAAACGCAAAGGAGCATCTTCGCTGGATTCCCCGGATTCAAAATCCATCCATTGCCTAGACAGGTAACTGATATAAAGGGAGCGAATTGTCGGCAGGTAGGGAGGTTGGGGCTCGTCCTCGGCCGAGGCGGTGCCTCTGGCCATGGCGATGAGAAAGTTCCTCAGCGCCGACTGAAAGGCATCCTGCCCAAAACCCTCTTTGAGGCGAAGGCGCAGGAAGCCTCTATTCTGGCTGGGCTTGAAAGCATCCAGTTCCGCGGCATCGGAATGGATGGACTCGGCAGGGATAAGAATGGAGGATCCCGCCGAAATCGTCATTTTCTCGGAGCCGGACTGGAAAAGGCTCAAAGAAGTATAGGATGGCGAACCGGGTATCCATTTGCCTTCGGCCAGGAAATCGATGTCCACCTTCGGTGGCGTGGAACTTCCAAAGGCGATTTGAGTGGTCTGGGAAGGCAGTTGATCCCATTCCAGGAAAAGACGAAGGCGGGTTCCGCTTTTCTGAAACAGCTCCGGGCTGCCCATGATCAGGCTGGAGCCCTTACCCGGCCGGGCACCGAAGGGCAAAAACGGCTTGGTGGGATCCAGGTTGCCCACATCATTGACCAGGACCAGTTGCTTGATCCCGTCCTGGTTATAGTTGGCACTCTGCCATCCGCAGGAAACCTCCAGTTCCAATCCCTGGAGACGGACTCCTTCAAAAGCGGCATAATCATAATTCCGGCTGCCGTCTCCGTGACTCAGGCTGAGCTCCAAAACGGGCCAGTCCCCATAGCCCAGGTCGGGGTTGGCCTCCAGGGCAGGGAAGGAGGCCGGTATGTCTATGCGGAAGCAGAAACTGGTCCTTGACCCGTTCTCGGCCGAAGTCTGCCCAAGGGATAGATGAGGCTGGGGTAGGTCCATCCATCCCTTGGCCGTGCTCACTCTTATTTCCCAAAGGCTGTCCAGCGGCAGGGCAGAAGGGTTGGGTCCCAAAACGGCCCGAATCACGATCCGCCTTTTCCCTTCGGCCAGGAAGAGATGTCGGGAACAGATGGCAAATCCGATGCGGGCCAGAGGCATAGGAATGGATTCCACCACCCCCTCTTTATAGGTTTTGTTGACCAAAGGGTGCCAGCTCGGGTCATCCTTGGGCAGGGCCTTGCCCAATCCATCCGCGGAATTGGCCACCGGAGAAGCAAACCACCTTCCCTCATGGGATTTCCCTTGGGACTGGTCTTCGCTTTGCCCCTTGTACAGGGAACATACCGTCCCCAGACTGGCCTGGGTAATCCATTCCGTTTCTCCGGACTGGAACCAACGCTCCCTTCCCTGATCGTCCTTTCCCCCAAAGAAAAGGCTGCCTGCCCTCAGTTCGTGGCGACGATGATGTTTGGCCAGACCGATCACCAGATGGGCCCGATGAGGCTTGGCCGTCTTGGGCTGCAGCCGCAACACTTCTTTATAATAAAAATCAAGGTGGGCCTGGCCCAGCTGATTCAGCAGGGCCTTCTGATGGCGGCTCATCCGGATAAAACTGAGAAAAAGGGTATAATGGGGCAGATGATCGGCAGAAGATTCCAAAGAATCCTCCATTTGCCTCTCCGCCTCCTGGACCAGCTGGGCCAATCCGCCCCGGAACAAGTCAAAGACTTCCTGAAATAAATGATGCTGCACCGCGGCCCTTCCCTGTTCCAGGGGATCGGTTTCCCCCAGGAAAATCCTGTGGTCGGCCGACACCCCCTGGTATAGGGATTCCATATCAGGCTGGGAGGGATGCCAGAGCGGATCCCAGTCCTCGGATTCCATCCATTCCGAAAAGGACTGCAGGGGCTGGCCCAAAATCCGCCATTCGGTCGCAGGAGGCTCCAGAATCCAGTTTCTGGCCCGGGCAGCCTTATAAAATCCCATGGCCCGAATCAGGGCCGGAGACAACCTTTCCCCCACTCCCTCCTCGATAATTCGGCGCAGTTTGGCTGCCCGGGGCAGAGAGGCTCCATAGTGGCTGATAGACCAAGCGAGGCTCCCCAGCCCGGCAAAGAGCTCTGTCATGGCCCGTCGGCGGTCCAAAAGCGAATAATCGGCATTCGGGGAGGCTATCCTTTTCCAGCGGCGCTGTACTTCCCGGCGGAACTCGGGCTCAGACTCCAGGGCCAGTCGGGCATAGAGCGCGGTGATATCCGATTCAAAGAACCGGGCCCAGCTACCCCTTTCCTCCAGGCTTAGATCAAAAAAACGGATCCAGGAAGAAAAACGACGGGCAAAGTCCACCCATTCCCTGGTTCCCCGCTCATCGAGAGGAATCGAGTCCGGGGAGGCGGCCTCCAGCCATCTTTCGTGCTGAGCACTGCCCCTTCGGGCCCCAAAAGGATATAATTGATTCGATCCCATAGTCCTATAATACTCCCTTTTGTCGGGTGGTCCACAATCTCAACTCCGTCCCCTCTCCCTGATAGAATGGGAAGGTAAAATTGAACCGGGAATTGGTGGCCCGGACCTTGTAGTCCAGGTCAATGAGGATTCTCCCCTCCCACTCCCCTTCCGTAATCAATTGGATACGTTCCACGTCAATGCGGGGCTCCCAGTATAAAATAGCCGTCTTTATCTTATCCATGATCAGGGTACGGGTTCCCGTGTCCAGGTTCTCAAAAACCAGTTCATCGAGATGGCAGCCGTATTTAGGCTGCATTACCCTTTCCCCGGGGCGGGTGGACAGGAGAATCTCCAAGCTTCGCTCTATGTCTTCCACCTGTTCGGTCATATTCACTCCGCCCTTCTGGTGGTCGAACAAGGGGGGAAAACTCCAGCCCCGCCCCAAAAAATCTTCATTTCCCTTTTGGTTTTCCATCATCTACTTCCGTTTTGTTATCCTCCAATAAGCACAGTAGGCAGGCCCATGACAATCATTCCGCCATGTGCTGTAGAATCTCCCATCCGGGCCGCCGGCATGCCTTCGATCATCACCGTGGAAGATCCGGTGACCACCTGATCCACCCCACCTATGCATACCAGCGAATCCCCCACCCGAGCGGCAGGCATGCCCCCAATCAGCACGGTGGATGCCCCGGCGGGGAGCACCACACCGCCCACATGGGCCACCGATCCTGAAAACATGGGACAGGTATGCATATCTCCAACTCTGGCTGCCGGCTTCATAAGGTCCTATTTATTTTCTTTCTGTTTCTCATTTCTAATCAGTTTATCTGGACCACGGATCCCTTGATCGTCGTGGATCCTCCCGAAGAAAACTCGGCCGTGACGGACCCGTTTATCAGGACTTCCGTACCTCCTTTGATCCGCAGATCCGTACCGGAATCCAGCTGAGTCTTGTTGGCCGATCGGGTCATCAGGTCTTTTTGACTTTCCATTCGGATCCCATCGGCATCCAGAATCAGCTTATTGCCGTGCTGGTCTTCGAGAAAAATGCCTCCTTCGTCATCCGAGAGACGAATACGGTTTCCAGCAGGAGTCTGCACCACCATTTCCTTCTTCTCCTCATCCAGGATGACCTCTAAGCCTTCGCGGGAGCGGAGACCCTTTAGGTTATTTTCGTCCTTGGCCTCCCATGGGGGTGGGTTGTGGGCAGAATGCAGACTGCCCAAAATAACGGCCTGCCGAGGATCCTCATGCAGAAAACCCACGACTACCTCATCCCCGATCTCGGGCACCCATGCCCACCCTCTCTCTTTTCCCGCATCCATGCGTCCCAGACGAGCCCATATCCCTTCGGAATCCGAATGAAACAAGGGAAGGGAAACCTGAATGCGATGATGACCCAAAGGGTCGCTCTCCAGGGCCCGAACCTGACCCAAGTGAAGACCGGAGGCCGGGGGAATCACCCCTCCGGCTGCCGGCTGACGCAAATCGAACTCCTCGGCAAACCATTGGGGGGAAAGGCCAAACTCCAAAGAGGTCTGCCACTGGCCCTGGTCCAATTCGTGGCTTAAGGCGGAGACAAACAGCTTGCCCTCAAATCGATCTCCCACGCCATGGAGCTCAAAGCACTGGCCGGGCTGGATGGCGGCGGTCCCGTCTATGCGGACCATCCCCCTGATTTTGGCCAGCCGGTGTTTGAGCATCTTGGCATTGACCCACTGCTGAAGCTCCGGGCTGGCCAATTCCCCTCCATATCTCAAGGTGTAAGCCGGGGTCCCTAGGCTCTGGGCCAGATCCTGCGGACTCAGATTCCCCCCTTCGGGAAGGGGAGGATCTTCGGCCCGGGCAGTCTGGATCTCCTGAATCGAGGAGTCCCAACTGCGCCCTTCCAGCTCCGGCATCTGCCAGCGGGCATCGATCTGCGCATCCAGCTCATGCACCGTGGCCCCATATTGTACCCGCAGTACCGGTTCCTGATCCAGATTGGGCGGCCCCACCTGAATCTTATCCCCCCGGGCATGGACCAGATAACCATTGGCCTCGGCTCGGCATACCAGAAAATCCCAGTCACTGGCATGGTGCTGTACCATTTGGCCATGTACCCATTCGGTGGGTTCCACCTCTGCTTCGAGGCCATGAAGTTGAATCAATTCCTCGATGATCTCACTGTCACGACGATCCAGAAAATGCCGGGACCCGGCACTCAGGGTCATCAGGCTGGCTCTGCCCCGGCATTCCACCATGAGCACCGAACTGCTGCCCCTGACTTTTATCCGGTGCCGGGTTACGAGGCCGGCAAACAGGCTGTCCTGTTCCTCCCCATACCCCAGCAGGATTTCGATTTTACGGCCGGGAGCAAAATAATCTTCGCTGCTGAGCGCAAAGGTCTCCTGGGAAGCCTCCCCGTCCAGCAGCACTAGCTGGGCGAAGGGTACTCGGTTGAGCTGATGCTGAACCCGCAGGGAGATCAGATGGTAAGACCGGGGCAGGGTTTCCCCTTCGCAGACAACCACATAATTGGCAATGCTGCGCGGCGCATCTGAGGGTATGGTCCTTTCATTCAGCGGCATGATCTAAGCTTTTTTTAATGGGGGCAAAAACAGCATTTGGCCGACCTCAAGGCGGCGGCACTGGGCCAGGCCATTTACCCGGGCCACTTCCAGATAATACCGGGAATCCCCATATACCTGATAGCAGATCCAGGGCAGGGACTGCCCTTCCTTTACCTCCCATCTATGCGTAAGGTCCGGAGACTGGGCATTCTCGGTGGCCACCCGGAGGCTGTCCTCAATGCTGCCTTTGAATCCGGCCTTGCACAAGGCCCGGATCGGACTGCCGTCCGCATTGAACAACTTATAGGTGATCGTCAGCGAATGACAACGACCCTTGAACAGGAAGTGCCCATAGACCAGCTTAAAGTGTTTGGGTTCGTGGGAAGAGCTGTCGTAACCCAGGAGCATCTCCTTGAAAGCCTCGATCTCCTCATGGACATCCTCGCGGGGATTGCCGTCCAGTATTCCGGTGGCATCAAAGAGAAACTCGAACTGCATGTCCTCGGGCTTCTTCATCACAAACTTCTGCTGGGTCGCACTGGTCCCCTGTCCCTGACCATCGTTGAACTCCACTTTGTAGTCGAGCACATAGTTCTCCGGGTTGATCATGGCCGTAAACACCTCACCCACCTGATGCTCGTCCGCATAGTCGGCGTTGTTATAGGCATAGATCCGCACCTTCTCCAGTTTACCTTCTGCCATCTAGCGCTCTTTTTTCGATTCCATAATATCAAACACCTGATCCAGACATTCGGCAATCCAGTCCGTTTTCTCCTCCCCATTCCGGGAAGTCGGGGCCGAAGAGGCGGGTTCCCCGGCACCCTGGCTGCCCTGAACCTGCACCCTGATCTGAAGTTCCCTGATTTCCACTGGCATAATGATTATATTTATTTAACGGTAAAGTACTGATAACAAAGCTCCAGGGATTCAATGACCAGGGCATTCTCCTGGGCATTGAAATCCGATACGGTCCATTTTTTGGGCCAGGCCCGGGAAACGGTCCAAAGCCGAAGGGCCTCATGTTCCTCATTGAGCAGGGAAATCTGCAGGTCCACCGGTTTGAACTGACGATGCTGAAGGGCTTCCAGACACCAGTCGATAACGGCCGATTCTGTCAGCATACCCCTCTTCAGACTCAGGTCCGGGTATTTGGCCCTTACCGGCAACTTGTGCTCAAAACGATTCTCCCCGCCTTCCTTGAAGGTCTCGGTTTCGTATTCCACACTCAGCCCTCCCACCGATTGAAACCGGACATCGTTGTCGTTTCCCAGACCCAGAAACTCCACCTTGAAATGAAAGCCCACGGGAGGATAATACCCCCCTGCTCTAGAATTCCTCATATTCACGGACGCTTTTATTTTAGATAAACCCTGCGACCTGATTATTCTATCAGGGACAGGCCTTCATGGGCCAGCTCCAGGGTTTCGATGGCCACTTCGTTTCCATCGCTTTTCAGATCGGAGGCCTGCAATTTCACCGGGAAAGCATTGATCACCTTCCAACTCATCACCGGCTCATGGTTTTCATTGAGCAGGCTGATAATCAGGTCCCTTCTTTCCACCTTGTTGAGGTTTACGGTACGTATCCAGGCATAATATTCCATATCGCCTTCAAAACTGCCTCGCTTCAAGGTAATATTGCTGTACTTCTGCAGCCCGGGCATTTTAATTTTGGTATACGTGGGACTGGACCCTTCCCGGTACTCTATGGGTTCGATCTGAATATCCAGTCCGGTGACTTCCGTGAACCCGATCCGGGTCCCTCCCCACTGCACCAGAAAATGAAACTTAGGAATTGGATAACTTGCCATGGTATTCGTTTTTATTTATTTGAGTCAATGAATATTGGTTAAAAATCAGCTTTCCGCCATCTTGTGGCTGAAGCGCAGGATGATGAACTCGGCGGGTCTTACCACAGCCATGCCGATCTCCACGATCATCTTCCCCTCCAGAATATCCTGGGCAGTCATGGTCTTGTTCAGGCCAACGGCCACATAAAAGGCATGTTCCGGCTTGGCTCCCTGCAGAGCTCCCTGACGCCATAATGTTGTCAGATAATTTTCGATCATCCCCTGCACCTTAACCCAGGTATTGGCATCATTGGGTTCAAATACAAAGGCTTCGCTGGCGTTTTTACAGCTTTCCTCCACCATGTTAAAGAATCGGCGGACTGGAATATAGCGCCATTCGTTGTCGTTTCCGGCCAGGGTCCGGGCTCCCCAAACCAATATGCCTTTCCCGGTGAAGGCCCGGATTGCGTTAATGGATTTTCCGGCGATGGGATCGATGTTCAGATCTCCGTTCTCCGCCTCCGTGATTCTCTTGGTCAGTCCGCTGACCAGATTCAGGCTGAGATTGGCCGGGGCCTTCCATACTCCCCGGGTACTGTCCACCTGGGCATATACCCCGGCAACGGCCGCCGAAGGGGGAAGATCCACTCTTTGCTTTTCCACTTCCCTAAGAATCAGATTCCTTTGTTCCTCGGTAATTTCATTCCATTTCTTCTCCTGGGGAGACTCTCCGGGATCCGAAAAATTCCCGTCGTTCTCATCCACCTGCACCGTCAATTCCAGAAGGGATTCCTGGGAAAAATCATATTGATAGGGAATGGAGGTTCTCAGAAAAGGATGATAGGCTGCCCCATATTTGAGATTATTCATACCGATTCCCGTGGTGCCATCCCTCAGGGATTCGGGATCATCGCCATGGCAGTCCATGATCACAAATCGGTCCTGGGTCTGGGCAGCCTGGGCCAGGGCAGCATCCTGGAGATCATAATAATCTCCCGCTGCCAGGGATACGGCTTCGGGCATGAGAATCAGCGTAGGCTCATCGAACCGTCCCGCCATTTCCAGACCGGCGGCAAAATCCTTCTTAGCCGGAGATCCCGAGGTTTCCCCTACGGAAACAACATAACAAGGTCCGCCTCCGTTGGCAAAATAGAGCTGCATATGATAATAGAGACGGAATTGGGAAGGGTTGGGAACGCTGGCATTGATCGTACGGAAAATCAGCTCCTTATCGGCCGTGAAGGATTCCTTGACTTCCACTTTGAAGGCTTCGGCAGGACAGGTGCCGAAATAGGTTTCAAACTCAAGCAAAGAGGTGATTCGCTTGGCTTCGGTAACTTCCACCCCTTGTATGGTTTCCGTCGGGAGCTCCTGGCCTTCCCGGCCTCGGATCTGGGTATACCCAATGAAAACAGGAATGGCGGTTTCTACTTGAGCGACGGAGGGGGGGAACTTGGAGATTTCCTCAATGTAAACCCCGGGTGTCTTGTAATTGGTAGGCATGGATCATTTGTTTTAGATGAATGAATGAATCTTTGGTTTAGAGGTATGGGTAATTTTTGCTTCGGTCAAGGATATCTGATTTTAGTTTTAATGGGTGAGCTAATAGGATAAATGCTGCTGAATACAGGGAATCTGTTTCCCATTCTTCTCGAATAAACGCAGGGATTGGGGAGAAGGCATACGCAGAGGACCGACTTGACCCAATAAGGTGGACTCCAAGTGAATTTCCAGATCCGGTTTCTGTTTCATGGGCACAGGAAGGGAAGACAGGTAGCGATTTCCCGGCAGGGATTCAAACTCGATCCGGTTCTCTTTCTCTTTTAGGGCAGTCACCTGCGCAGTTCGGGTCTGATAAAGCCAGTAGGCCGAACGGGCGCCGAAATGAAGCGAAAAATCCCGGCGGCGGACCCGTCCCTCCCCGGTCATCAGGTCCCAGTCGGCCGAGGAATGCCCCCCAAAAGCAATCTCCGCCACGCCGAGCAGGCCTCCGGTCACGGAGGACTCTTCCCGATAGATTCTACGAGATTCCCCATTCAGCTCCAGAAGGTAAATCCCCGGGCGCAAGAAAGACAGGTCCAAACTGACTTCCTGCTCTGGTCCAGGGAATTCAATGGTATGGGGCGGATGGGCTCCAAGGTCGAAAACCCCGGTCTGCGGATGACGATGGTAAAACTGGTATTCCACCTCTTCGACGGCTTCTTCCAGACGGATTCCTAGCCTGGACCCGGCAAAGCGGACCAGAGACTGATCATCGACTCTGGGCTCCGGGCCCAGTTCCCTCCATTGAGCCGGAGAGGAAGCCGGAGCCGCTGCCGGCGCTTTGATCTGCTGGCGGCTTTCGTAGACTTTATCCCCCAGAAGAACCCGATCTCCCGCCTCATAGTCCCGATCGGCCTCAAAATGGCGGGGTAGGGGATGCAAATAATACTTCCCTGATTTTTCTATTCCCTCCAGGCTGGAAAAATAATAGCGATGCTGGCGATCAAAACCCGGCAAATGGGTCACCCGGGCAAAACTTTCCTCAAGGATCCGAATATGGAACACCCATGAAGGTATCCCTTTCCAGGGACGCAGGGGCCTTTGGTCCTCATCCAAGGGCGCCAGCACATAGAGCCGGGATCCCCGAGATCTGCAAATCAGCCCATGAGCCTTCATCCAGCGTTGGGTCGAGGAAGAAGGCACCCATTCCAGCGCCGCTCCTTCCAGCCCCTCGAAGAAGTCATGCTGCACATCCAGCATACTGATCATCGTGTATTTCAGACGCATCAAATAGAGTTTTTGTCCTGAGTGTTCATTTCTATATCCCAAATGGGTGGCCCTTCCGATTCCACATGGCCCTCATCTACGGTTACCTGCCGAACCTTATAGAGCACCGAGGGCAGGTATTTCCCTCCCAGGGTGCTCCACAAATGGTTTATCTGTTCGAAATTCAGCGTATGCAGATCCACGACAAGCTTTTGAATCCGGGGATCCAACTGGGGATGGGTCTGCGGCTCAAAGACGGGCTGATGCTGAAAAAACTGGATTACATGGGAAAGCCATAAGGGATTGTCCGCATAGTTAGTCCGGTTGAAAGAAAACAAAAGATAAAGATTGAGGTGAAGAGCAGGCCTTCTGTATTGTATGCCTGTTTCCGTCCGGTGAAAAGGATTCGGATCCCGGGACACCCGGTCCTCTTCGACATTCACCAGAGTGAGAATGGCCTTGTTGGAGAGGCCTCCCCCCCCGCTGGTATCCGGATCCAGGGCTCTGGCCACATTACCCTGAACCAGGTAAGGGTCGGTGTTCACCCCGAGCTTCAATACCAGATACTGGTTTACTTCGTCGACGATGAACTTCAAAGTTTCACTGATCATAGAGAGACGGTTTTCTTTTTTGGACCGTTCCTGATGACAAAGCTTTCCCAAAGGTCCCTTAAGCCGGGGGCTGTCCCCCTCCGATTCACTAGCTATGGTCGATCAGACCGCGTCAAATACTAGTTACGACGTTTCAAACAATTTGTTAACAAGCTAAGATATCCTAAACTTTCAAATAATCCATCCTTTCCTCAATTTTTTTTTTCGGGCAGAGCCCAGCCCCAAGGGATATAATGCAAAGTCCCCCGGAGCCTGGGGCCCGGAGGAGAATCTCCAATCCAAATAAATGAAGAAAATGATCAGGCAAAAGACGGGACGACTTCCTAGCTGTCCTCCCTTTGCCGCTCGAGGCGACGCTTCTGCTCATCGAGAATCGGACCAAAGGGGCCGTATTTATGCTGGAACTCCGAGAAGCTGTCTACATAAGGGCCCCGCTCATAATCTATGGGTTTGGTCGCCGGGTTGGGATAGGAGGGATGGCCCGAATCGGCAGTGGGCCTGGGCTTATCCCAGGCATTGATAAAGGCGGCCACATCGACGGCTTCCTCATCGCTGAGAACCGGCTTGTTCCAATAGGCAGTCTCATGAGGCATGTTGGCCTTGATGAATGCGGCCGCCATCATGACCCGGTGCATGCTGGATCCGGCCTGATAGGAACGCATTCCCCATAGAGGTGGATAAACATATTCTTTTCCTTCAAGGTCCAGAACCCCCGCCCCATCAGCCCCATGGCAAACCTGACAGTGCTGTGCATAGACCAAGGCACCCTTTTCGAGATCCGCAGGGCGGTCGGGCCATTCCATGGGCAAGGCACCGAATCCCGGAGCCTTCTGCCCGGGAACATGATGCTGACCCACCCACTGTATATAGGTGCTGATGGCCAGAATCTCCCGGGAATCCATGGGGAGAGGACGACCACTGTGCGGACGCTCCACACAGTTGTTGATCCTTTCCTTCAAACTGAGGATCCGGTCTTCGCGGGCCCGATATTGTGGGTAGCGGGCAAAAGTCTCATAGTAATTCAGGGCAAAGGGGCGGGTTCCCGCCTCCAGGTGACAATGGCTACAGTTCATGCGATTGCCCAGATAAATCCCCACCCTGCCTTCGGGGCCCAAATAATAGTTAGTCCTCAGAATAAGATCCCGCCCATAACGGACCAGGTCCCCATATTCGTTGTCCGGAATATCTGCCGTATCCGGGACCCGATAGAGTCCTTCATCCTGGCGAACCGGGCCGGAAGGCTGACAGGAAGCCAGATAGAAAAAGAACAGAATAAGCCCAAAAACTTTGTATAGATTCGATCCCATGTTTTTCCGATTCTTTATTGCCTTCATGCTGATTTGTGCCGGAATCTCTCTGCCCGCCCTCAGTCAATATGCCTCCCGGACCATGCCCCAGGGAGAAGTTCCCTATCGACTTGCTGGCTTTCAGTTCCCGAAGCACCCCCGAGCCCTGGCCTATAGGCTGGAAATCGCCCTGGGACACTGGGCAGAAGTGGATTCATTTCAGAAATACCGGATCAAAGATACCATCCTGAAAACAAATCAGTTGCGGGAAATTCTCCCCTACTTCGATCAGGATTACACCTGGACATATACCCCTTTGGGCAGGAAAGGAAAAAGCCTGGACAGATCTCCCTTTGTTACTTTTCGGACGGGCTACCACCCGATCATAGACAGTCAGTTCCAAAAGCTGCAAGTCATCGTCCACGATACTCTGGATCCGGACCTATATATTTTTGCCGATGAAATCGGTGTTCTGTATGACCTTAAGGGAAATCCTCTTTGGTACCTACCGGACTGGCCCGCGGACTCGGGATGGGGAAGCCGGTCCCTTAGGGATTTGAAGCCCAGCCCGCTGGGAACCCTTACCGGAATAAATCCCGAAGGCGCCTACGAACTGAATTATCAGGGCCAGATTCTTTGGCGGGCCCCGGCTCTGGACAGTCAGTGGGGCCATAAGAGCCGCTACCACCACCAAATGGATAGGCTGCCCAACGGTCACTATATGATCCTGGGCGAAGAAATAGCCTGGATTCGGCTGGAAGACACCACCGACAGCTGGAAGGACGCCTCTGTTCCCCTGAACCCTGAGACGGAAAGAAGGGAAGATGGCCTCTATCAACGATTTTTATGCGGGACCCTGATAGAATATGACGGCCAGGGGAATCTCCAATGGTTTTGGAGTTCAGCGGATCTGTTCCGAAACGAAATCCATCCCTACAATGCCCGGGTCGGGGGCATGGTGCCCGCTGCCCATGCCCATTTGAATGGATTTTACCTGGACAGCATTTCCCAATCCCTTTTGCTTAGCTTCCGGGATCTGTCGCAGATCTACCAGGTTTCCTATCCGTCCGGGGAACTGTTCCGGGTATTCGGCCATAGGACTCAGGTGGTCCGCCGACCTTCGGCCCGAATCCGAGTCAAATCCCCCCCGCTGAATTCGGAGGCCTCTTTTCAGGCGCAGCACCACCCCTATCTGCTGGGCCCACAGATGATGTCGGTATTTAACAATCAGGGAGGCGGGGTCCCTTCCGAGGTCCGTATTTTCGAAATTCCCAGGAACAAGAATGAGGCCTTGCGCCTCATGTGGTCCTTTCCCGGTAATCTGGACACTCTGGCACCTCCCCTTTCCCGCCGGGGAGGCAGTGCCTATGCCCTGCCAGACCAAAGTCTGCTGGTATGCATGGGTAATGCGGGCAGAATATTCATCGTAGATGCACAGAAAAATATCCGATGGAACGCCATCCCGTATTCCAGAACGGACAGGGAATCCCCTTGGAGAATCACCCCTTTGTACCGATCCAGTTATCTTTACGGCGCCAAAGCCATCGATGCCCTGATTTTCGGCCCCAGCCCGAAACCGGGGAACTAATCCGGACCCCGGGGGCATCCAGGCTAAGGAATTGAACCATTCTCTCATGCGCATAGATATTATCACCGTAGTGCCCGCATTGCTCGAAAGTCCTTTTCACCATTCTATACTGAAAAGGGCACAGGCTAAAGGATTGCTCGAAGTCCAGGTGCATAATCTGAGGGACTATACTCCATACAGACAGGCCCAGGTCGATGATTATGCTTTCGGAGGAGGGGCCGGCATGGTCCTCATGCCCGAACCTTTGGCCCGGGCCATTGAGTCCCTGAAGGAAAAAAGAGATTATGACGAGGTGATTTATCTGAGTCCGGATGGAGAGCGATTCGATCAAAAGCAGGCCAATGCTCTTTCCCTGAAAACCAACCTGATGCTGATCTGCGGACACTACAAAGGCATAGACGAAAGGATCAGGGACCATTTCGTCACCCGGGAGATCTCCATTGGCGACTATGTCCTCAGCGGCGGAGAATTGGCCGCGGCCGTGTTGGTGGATGCCGTGGGCAGGCTGATTCCCGGGGTGCTGAATGATGAGACCTCCGCCCTGACCGATTCCTTTCAGGATGGGCTGCTGGCCCCTCCCCTATACACCCGGCCGGCCCGATTCCGGGATTGGGAGGTCCCCTCGGTGCTGCTCAGCGGGGATCCTCAAAAAGTGGAGGACTGGCGGTTTGAACAAAGCCTTCAGCGCACCCGGGAAAGACGACCGGACCTGCTGGGAAAAGAGGAGTTCGAATGAAGAAAATTCTTTTTGAATTCCTCCGGGAAACCTTTACCTTTGCCTTCCCAAAAATAGAACCAAACATGGAAGCGATAGCCTTTGTTCACGAACAGATGTCCCCCAAAAAGGAAATCCCTGAGTTTAAAGCCGGTGACAATGTAACCGTCAATTACCGGATTGTGGAGGGAACCAAGGAAAGGATTCAGTCGTTTAAAGGGGATGTATTGAAGCGGCAAGGCACGGGGTTCACCCAAACCTTCACGGTGCGGAAAATCTCCGACGGGATAGGCGTGGAACGTCTGTTCCCCCTTTATTCCCCCCATATAGAGTCCATTAAAGTGAATAAACGTGGTCGGGTTCGCCGGGCCAAACTGTTTTACCTCCGGGAACGCCAGGGTAAATCGGCGAGAATCAAGGAAAGGAAGTTCATTTCCAAGAAAGAAGACTGATTCCCTGCGATTTTCCGCAAAAGATTTTCCACCCGCCATCCGGCGGGTGTTTTTCTTTATGAGCCTTCCCTTAGGCCTCCGGCCTTGGTTTTGCCCATCTCCCCGCTCCCTTCTTTTTTCTGATCGGAATGCTGTTTATCTTTGGGGTTTTACCTAAAAAGAACACATGAAAAAGGATACCGCCATATTTCGGCTCATTGATCAGGAACTGGCCAGACAAAGAAGGGGGCTGGAACTCATCGCCTCAGAAAACTTCACCTCGGAACAGGTGATGAGGGCCATGGGAAATGTCATGACAAACAAATACGCCGAAGGGTATCCGGGAAAGCGCTATTATGGGGGATGCGAGGTAGTGGACGAGTCCGAGTCCCTGGCCATCGAAAGGGCTAAGCAGATTTTCGGAATCGAATACGTCAATGTGCAGCCCCATAGCGGGGCTCAGGCTAATGCCTCTGTTATGCTGGCATGTCTTCAACCGGGAGACACCATTTTGGGACTGGACCTGAGCATGGGAGGTCATCTTACCCATGGGTCCCCGGTGAATTTTTCCGGAAAGCTTTACCAGGCAGTCCACTATGGGGTCCACCGCGAGGATGGACGGGTGGACTATGAGGATCTGGAATCCAAAGCCAGAACTCACAAACCCAAAATGATCATATGCGGCGCCTCGGCCTATAGCCGGGACTGGGATTATGCCCGGATCCGACAGGTGGCCGATGAGGTGGGCGCCCTGGTCCTGGCGGACATTGCCCACCCGGCTGGGTTGATTGCGGCCGGAAGGCTAAATTCCCCCTTTACCCATTGCCATATCGTGACGACGACCACCCACAAAACCCTTAGAGGTCCCCGGGGTGGAATGATCATGATGAAAAGCGATTTTGAAAATCCCTGGGGTATAAAAGGACCCAAAGGTCAGATCCGGACCATGGGGCAGCTGCTGGATCTGGCCGTATTCCCCGGCACCCAGGGAGGGCCTTTGGAGCATGTGATTGCCGCCAAAGCCGTTGCCTTCTTTGAAATTCTGCAGCCCGAATACAAGGAATATATCGATCAGGTGATCCGGAATGCTCAGGCTTTGGCTCAGGCTTTCCGTCAAAAAGAATACGAAATCGTATCCGGCGGTACGGATAACCATCTTTTGCTCATCGACCTGAGAAATAAGCAGATCAGCGGCAGAAAAGCCGAACAGGTACTGGTGCAGGCCGATATTACCCTCAACAAGAATATGGTGCCCTTTGATGACAAATCCCCCTTTGTCACCTCTGGAATCCGGGTAGGAGTACCGGCGGTCACCACCCGAGGGATGAAAGAATCCCATATGCCTCAGATGGTCGAATGGATAGACCGAGTCCTTATGGATGCGGAGAATGAATCCCTTATCCGCAAAACCAAAGAAGAAGTCAATGCCTTTATGGAGCAGTTCCCTCTTTACCCCGAGTGGTAATCTGTTAAGGATATGCTATTAATACAGGGGATACCTGCCAAATTGCAAGGCATGAACTAGTTTTAATCTTAGTCTTAGGCCATTGGGGGCAAAGCCCCCAATGGCCCATGGAATCCCAAATCTTCGTCTCATGAGAACCCTATGCCTTATACTTGGAGTCACCCTGGCATTCCTACTTTTCGGCGATCCGGCCCAGGCCCAGCGACGCAAGGACCGAAAAGCCCGGGAAGCAGAGGTGGAGATTTCCATTTATGATGTAGACAGCCTGATCTCTGCCATCCCCCGCAATCGCATGCTCTGGCATGATCGCATTGATCAGGGCCAAAGGAGGGCAGATCTCTCGGACGGAGTGGAGGACGGTCAGGTGCTCTACCCCGACGACAGCAGTCTCACCAGAATATTGAGCCGGGCCCTGCTCGAGGAACTGGATCAGGTGCAGGTGATGATCGAAAATATGCCCGACCAGGGTAGGACCGCGGCAGAGGACAATCAGGAAAAGATTCGATACCTCACCTTCCTGAACGAATTCATACAACGCTACAACCGCGAACCCCGCCCCGACCCCTTCTACTACATGAAGGCCAGTGGCCAGTTCAAGGAATTATTGATCGCCCGCCATGAAGGAGAGGCCATGGACTATATCGAAGAGCACCTGGATTGGATCACCTTGGACAATGTCCATATTATGTTTGAGCCCAATAGCCCCGAAGCGGAAAAAATCTATTCCCATCTGGGAAAAGAAGATCCGGATCGGATGATTGACCGGCTAAGGGAGTATGCCATGGCCCCGTATGCCGACGGGATAATTGCCGCCGCCGCCCGGGTGTCACCGAATAAAGTGTTCAATTTTGCGACCTCCACAGTCCCCATGTTGAATGAAGCCGTACGCCGAAGTCAGGATCCCTTGGTTCAGGCCATTGTGAAAATCGCCCGGGAATCCGGTTCTCCCCTGCGGGCCATGCCCTTTCTGGCGGACATTTATCAAAACCGACTGACAGTGGCGGAGGTGGATCGGATTACGGCCGACCAGGACCTGTTCTTCAAGAATCTGGTAAGGCTGAAGATCCAGAACGAAGCCCTGGGGGCCAACACCTATACCGATGAATTGAAATATAGAGGATTGGCCTACGTCCGGGAAATGAATGACCTCCACGATGAAAAAGACGCCATTCGCTTTCGCTGCATCGAGGATTTTGATCCCGCCTCCATCTATTTCATCCTCGCATACGGTAACGAGGAAATCTATACCAGCAGCTTCCTGGGTGCCTACAAACGCATGATGGAAAGGCTGAAGCCTGCCACAGGGGCCGATTTGTTGGATACGGTACATAAAGACCGATTCCGCACTTTTTTGAGAATGTGCGCCGGATACAACACCTTAGATTCCTTCCTGGCCACCATGCCCCAGAACACTCAAACAGCCCTGCTCAAGGAGTTTGTCTCCGGGCTGGACCAGGGTCGCCCGGGAGACCTGGAAGATGCCGTGGATGTCGCCGATGCTTTTGGGAGCATTTCCAATCAGGAACTGAGGGATTTTCTTCGCCAGGAAGTGAAGAGCAATTACGAAAAGGCGTATAAGGATCGGTCCAAAAAGGGAATAATCGTCTACGGCCTGCTGGCCACACTGTTTGAAGGGGCCAAAGGGGGGCGGGATCAGGCCGCCATCCAGTCCAAGATGCTTGACCTCCCACCTATTAATCTGGTGCCTTTCGACAACCTGGCCAGCGAGGAAGGGGTCGTCTACCAGCAGGTGTTCTTTTATGGGGACGAAGACGGAAAGATTTCCTATCAGAGTTTTCTGAAGAACTTCCGAACGGATCAGTGGAAAATCCAGCATACGGAATATTGGACCCAAATCAGCTCAATCAAAGGAAAGCCGATTGTGATCTATGCCAATCTTCCCCTCCCCGAACCTCAGGACGAGGAAGCCGTAACCAAGCTTAAGGCCCACCTGCATAAAGAAGGGATTAAACCGACCATTCTCATCCACCGGGGGCACAGCTACCATCTCCCCGTCACCATCGACGGGCTTCAAAAGGAGAACCGGATCGTCATCCTGGGGTCTTGTGGCGGATACCACAACCTGTCCACCGTACTCAATCATTCGCCCAATGCCCATATCATTTCCTCCAAGCAGGTCGGCGCCATGAACGTAAATGAACCTATAATTCGGGAGATCAACCAACAGCTCCTGGAGGGAAAGGATATCGACTGGATTCAGTCTTGGGAAAACCTTCAGCAATATTTCTCGGCCGATACCCGAAGAAGAGCGGCAGAAAATGTTTTCATTGATTATGTCCCCCCGCATAGGAACCTGGGCGCCATTTTCATCAAAGCGTATAGGAAGCAATTTCACCGCGCCGATCTCGAAGAGGCCGCGGAAGGTTCCTGATCCCTCGACTCGGTCCGGTATTCCTCAGGGATGCATGGGTATTTCGGAGCACCTAACCGCTAAAGATGAGGATTGCCCCTGGGCCCATCGGGTAATTTTGTTATTTTCAACACAGGAATTTCGCCCAAAAACCCATGAGGTCCCAAAAGGATAAGCCCAAATCCAAACCGATCGAGAATAAGCCGGTCCCCCTTGCGGGGTGGCTTTTGGGGTTAGTCCTGATCACGGTAGTCGCCTACTCGTCCCTTTTCTCGCCTGAAAAAGAGTTCACGAACTGGGATGATGATCGGTACGTGTTGTCCCAGCCCATGATTCAGGGAGAGGAAATCCGGATCAAGGAAATTTTTGACCCCCGTACTGCCGTGGTATTTAACTACCATCCCATCACCATGCTTTCCCTTGCCCTGGACTATAGGCGAGGTTGGAACGAATACGAAAACGAACTGAGCATGGCTCCCTTTGCCCGGACCAATCTGCTCCTCCACCTGTTCAATACGCTCTGGGTATTTTTCTTTTTTTACCGTCTGTCGGAAAACCAACGATGGCTTGGACTTATCCCCGCCATTCTTTTTGCTCTTCACCCCATGCACGTGGAAAGCGTAGCCTGGATTTCCGAACGCAAGGACTTGCTCTACTCTTTTTTCTTTCTCCTTTCCGGATTGGCCTACCTGAAATACCGAAAGGAGGGGAATCTGATCTTTCTCCTACTTAGCTTTCTGCTCTTTTTGGGCTCCGCCCTCAGCAAGGCCATGGCCCTTCCCCTGCCTTTGGTATTTTTCCTCATCGATTACCTGCAAAAAAGAAAATGGAGCCTGGGCATGGTCATGGAAAAAACCCCCTTTCTCCTGGCCGCGGTCGCCTTGGGTCTTCTCGCCCTGCATCACCAGAGTGCCGCCATGAATCCGATGGAAGTGTACCCTTTGCCGGAGAGATTAGCTTTGGCCTCCTATGGGTATCTGGCATATCTGATCAAAATCCTCTTCCCCTATCCTCTTTCTGCCTACTACCCCTATCCTCAGCAGATTTCCTGGTACTACTATTTCCTGCCTCTGGGTGTCTTATTCGTCTGGATCCTCCCTTTTCGCCTTCGCCTTCAGGGGATATCCCAAAGGCAGTGGATCTGGGGAATGGGATTCTATACCCTAATGATCCTGTTGGTCCTCCCATTTTTTTCTCTGGGCAGTTCCCTTATGGCGGACCGATACAGTTATTTGTCCTACTTAGGGCCTTTTTACCTGATCTCCCTGGGGATTCATCAAGGATGGAATTCGTTCCGGCATAGACAACTCATCCTGGGGGCCTGCATAGCTTACCTGATCCTGATCTTCTATCTGACATTTCAACAGGTCGGAGTATGGCAGAATAGCCGGAGTCTATGGTCTCATGTTATCCATCATTTCCCCTTCGAAACCCACAGGCATACCGTCAAGACCCCCTATAAGAATCTGGGCGACTACCTGGCCTCCCGCCAGGAATACGATAGCGCCCTTCACTATTACTCGCTTCTGGCCGAAGAGCAGGTGGCCGACGCCGGTATATATATCAGCATCGGAAATATCCATGCCCTGAAGAATGAACACCTTGATGCACTCCACGCCTATACCTTGGCGCTGCAAATTGATTCCAGCCAATCGGATCCCTATCTACATAGAGGATTGGTCCATTCGAAACAAAATAACCCCCTGGCTGCCGCCTCGGACCTGAACCGGGCCATAGAAAAAAGCCCGGATAAGGAAGAACTTTACCGGCTAAGGGCGAAATTCATGCTGGACGCCGCCCAGTATCAGGAGAATATTGGCCAGATCCAGGAGGCACTGAAAAAGTTCCCCCAAGTCCCCGAACTGTGGTTCTACCTGGCCGTCTCCTATATGTCTTTGGGGGACTATGCCTCCGGAATCCCCTACCTGAATGAAGCTATAGAGAGGAACCCTGCTCCTCTTTATATCTACAACCTGGCCTCCGCCTATTACCACCTTGGGGAACGGGCCAAAGCTTTGGAGCTTGCCCTGAAAGCCAAAGAAATGGGATTCCCGGTATCCGAAGAATTCATAAACAAACTGTCCCCCTGAGCTCAGGAGGACAGTTCCGCAAATTCCGTTTCGTCTGATGCCGAAGAAGTCCCTAGGGGATCAAGCGGGATTTCAGGCGCTGATCAATAGCCTCCAGGAATTCTTCCGTATAAAGGTAATGTACCCCGTGACTCACCTCATTTCCGTGGATGCAGACCGCAAGGTCTTTGGTCATCTTTCCCGATTCCACGGTCTCAATGCAGACAGACTCCAGCGTTTCACAGAAGGAAATCAATTCCTGGTTCTGGTCTAGTTTGCCGCGAAAAGCCAGTCCCCTGGTCCAGGCAAATATCGAAGCCATGGGATTGGTTGAGGTAGGATTTCCCTTTTGATGTTCCCGGTAGTGGCGGGTAACCGTTCCATGTGCGGCTTCGGATTCCATGGTCTTCCCATCCGGGGTAATCAGCACGGAGGTCATCAATCCCAACGAACCAAATCCCTGCGCCACCGTATCGCTTTGTACATCCCCGTCATAATTCTTGCAGGCCCATACAAATTCTCCATTCCATTTGAGCGCAGAGGCAACCATATCATCGATCAATCGGTGTTCATAGCGAATACCGGCTTCCTGGAAGGCCGCCTTGAACTCCTGCTCATAGATTTCTTCAAAGAGATCTTTGAACCTACCGTCGTATTTTTTCAATATGGTATTCTTGGTCGACAGATATAGAGGCCAGTTCTTGGACAGCGCCATGTTAAAGCAGGCTCGGGCAAATCCCCGGATAGACTCATCTGTATTGTACATGCCCATGGCTACCCCTCCTCCTTCGAAGCGATATACCTCATGCTCCTCCACCTGACCATCATCGCCCTCAAAACGAATCGTCAGCTTGCCCGGGCCGGAAATTTTCATATCTGTTGCCCTGTACTGATCCCCGAAGGCATGCCTGCCCACGATAATGGGCGCATTCCAATTTGTCACCAGACGAGGAATATTCCGGATCACGATGGGCTCACGGAAAACGGTGCCGTCCAGAATATTCCGAATGGTTCCATTGGGGCTCTTCCACATTTGCTTCAGCGAAAATTCCTTAACTCTGGCCTCATCTGGCGTTATGGTAGCGCATTTAATGCCCACTCCATACTTCCGGATGGCATGAGCGGCCTCCACGGTAATCTGATCATTGGTCGCATCCCGGCTTTCGATCCCTAGGTCGAAGTACTCAATTTTCAGGTCCAGGTAAGGCAGAATGAGCTTGTCTTTAATAAACCGCCAGATAATGCGGGTCATCTCGTCCCCGTCCAGTTCCACGATAGGGTTAGCTACTTTAATCTTATTCATCATAGTCCTTCTTCTATTATATTCATTTGTTGATTCGAACGGGGTTTCCATGCCCCCTGGCCACATACTCAGTCGGCAAAAATAAGAAAAGCCCCGAGTTGACAAAGAAAGCGGCAGGATTCATGCTGAGTTCCTTCTTGCCCCTCCCCGATTCAGGAGGGAAGATGAACAAAGGGTAGTCCATCGCTGCTGAACTACCCTTTTGGATAAATGGGATACCATTCCCAGGATTATTTCTTCTCGAAGAGAATACTGTACGGCTCTGTTCCGGATTCCGGGATCAGTCTTATACTATATATTCCGGGACTCAGAGACTCCACGGAAATGGCCCGGCTTTCTCCATCCTTCCATTGCCCCTTCCCTTCCATCAGGGTGCGGCCCAAACGATCCATAACTTGCCATTGAAGGGCGCCGCTGAATTCGGCATTCCGAATCCATAACGGAGACTGACCGACAGGGTTAGGATAAATCTGGAACCCTCCCTGCTCTGTTTTCCACTGGGAAATTCCGGTATTATCATACACACTCAGTTTGGCGGGCATAGAGGTGTCGGAATATGCGCCGCAGGAACCGGAGGACTTCAATACCAGTCTGAAAAACAATCCTGCCTGTGCCAGGCTAACGTTCCGCACGATCAGCTCTGAAGTCTTGGTATTTTCATATAAAGAGTTGTCTATGATATTGTGATATTTTATGCTGTCGTAACTAGCTTGCCAATAATACTGCACGGTGCCGCCATGGGGATCCACATCTGCGGTAAAGCTCACCGTGCTCCGAATGGGGACAGTCACATTCTGAGGATGGCTGAGGAACTCAGGGGTCAGCAAAAGAGTTAATTCAATCGGATCAGATGTATCCGTCGCACAAGGTCCATAGGCAATCAACCGGAATAGTTTTCCTGCCAGTGAATCCGGAGTCTTTAAGATGTTTAAGCTGGTGGTGTTCACTCCCGAAAAGGGATCTCCATCGGTTAAGTTGAAATAGCCGCCGGTCAGATCCCCCATCTGCCACTGGTAACTCATCGCACCGGAGGCCGTCACGCTAATATTCTTATCCACCCCGGCACAGGTTGTGTCCTTCAAGGGTTGCTGGCTCACTACGGTGGAAGGGAAACGATTTAAGAATACAGCCACTGAAGTATCTTTTCCACCACATCCGGATGTGACTATGCAGCGGAACTGGTAGCCATGAAAATTAGATGGGATATTGCTGATTGTCAATACATCCGTCCTGGATCCGCTATAGGTCGCATCGTCATTCACATCATTAAAGCTGCCGCCCCCCGGATTGACCTGCCACTGATAGGAGCTGGCACCGGTAGCCCCCATCATAAAAAACGTAGTGCTGCCGGGACAGAATTGCACATCGGTAGGTTGCATGTCTATTTCCGGTGGTGCGCAAATGAATACATTATACTCCTCCACTTCCCCGAAATAGTATTTTGAGCAAGGATTTGTAGGAGGACCGTCATAGTTACATCTCACCCGCATCCTGGTCATTCCAGGCGTAGCAGTCAACGGGACCGTAAAACTCCCGTTGTCCGTAGTCCAATACCATAGATATTCGTGATAAATTTCCTCACCGGGATCGTTGTAATCGCCATCTCCATTGAAATCCACAAAGATCACGTAATCATTGTCCCAGTCGCCGGAAGTAATAGAGAAGTGCACCACATCCCCAGGGGCCACCGACAAGGTTTGATTGGAATAATATGTGTAACCGGATGAAGTACCACACCCCGAAGAGTTATTGGTGATATTGGTGCTTCCCCCTGTTGTAGAGAAATTGACAATCATATCTCCGTCCGAGCATCCATAATCATAGAGATTGGAGGTGCAGTACTGCGCATTGACCACTTCTGATATACCTAAGAATAACAGGGCCATCAGCCAGTTTCTAGCGTGTCTATTAAGAAGCATAAACATAAAAGTGATTTTTCCGTGTTTCAACTGTTAAATTACTGAAAAAATGGAGAAATACTAATTTTTTGATAAATACTTTTCGAAAGAAAAACCATATTTGGGCGGCGTATACTTGTCCTTATTCCCACTTCCGGATCATCCGTATCCAATTGCGTCATGGCGGGTAGCCCAAGAGCCTTCAGCTTCCGGATTTGGTGGTTTACCCTTTCCTGATTAAGGGCACAATGCCTGGCAATCGAAGGATCGGATAACCCTTGCCCATGGAGAATAATGACTTCTAAATGAACGCATTTCTGTTATCCTTCCGGGCAACTATAGTGTTCTTTGTGAATTGGGGGACAAGCTTATCTGTGCCGGATCTCGCCAAGACAGTAGTCAGGTGACCTCTGGATCCCAGAGTGCATAGCTCCCCCCAGTTCTGAGATCATAAACCCGCCTTCGACAGGTCATCAGGGGCCCCCTTTAGGTCATCTTCCATAAAGACAATAAATAGATCAAGTCTGCCCATTCGGCATCACTCACCACCTTAACTCTCAAGCAAAGCCGCATGCAGTGGCTTGAGATCCGCTCCTAATAGCCGACTCCGGAGGGCCTACCTCCATCATGCCCCGAGCATCACTGGCTAAAATCCAAGGTTCCTAACTTAGGGTAGTAGGAGAAGTTTAGATTAGGGCATTCCCGGACATGGCTGAACTCAAAAACACCGCAATAACATGGCCTGGGAGACTGAGGTCTTAAAGGAGCCAGATAAATTCAGACGACTATTCAGATCAATGCGGAAAGCGCCCCTTTGGCTTCTTCTTTCGGGCATCCCGTCCATTTTCCAGGTACAGATCCACCAGTCCGTCCGGGAGGTCCATACGCAGATACTGATTCCTTTGATTGACCTCCAAAATCAGATCATCGGCCAGAGGCACCAGGATTTCTTTCCCCTCACAGAAGAGCTGGGCGATCCACTGAGGCCCCATCCTGATCACTGCATCGACGACTCCCAGTCCTCCCAATTGTCGATCCACCAAGCGGAATCCTACCCAGGACGAAGGATCATCCTTAGCTGCCGGAGCCCATTCTTCTTCCACCCATACCGACACTCCTTGGAGTTTCCGGGCCTCTTCCAAAGTATCGACGCCCTCCAGCAACAAGCCATAGCGGGTATCGTCCCAAGCGGAAAACTCCTCAATAAAATAAGGGATATAGCTGCCAGGGCTCAACTCTAAATACAAGACCATATCCTTTCGCAGCCAGCTAGAATCCGCCAAGGTATGCGCCAGGACCAGCCTTCCATGGACTCCATGGGTCGAAATCAATTTTCCTAAAAGGAACATGAAACAAAAATATCAAAGTTTTTCGGCCAACTCCCCCGAATACCTCCCGACCAACCCTATCCTGCCTATGCCGCAAATCCCCATTTGGCTCCAATCAAAAGTACCCTAAATACATTTGGGAGTGAGGAGTGTATTCAATATTAATCTCATCCCCATCCTCCCATTGATGAAAATCTTTTGCCTCCACTTCAATACTAAGCCGGACCGGGGACTGCAAATAGAGATAGTACTTGTTGTTCTGCGGCATGTACTGCTTTCTCTTTATCCGGGTCTGCTCCACGACCTTATAGTCGTCCCGAATATCCTTCTGGATTTTGTATAAAAACCGAAAATAGGCAATCGACAACCATAGTCCGGAAAAACTAAGCAAACATCCCACCCCGAGAAAATAATACAAGTAGGAAAATGGATTCTCCTTACCGTCCAATGCCCTGACCCAGGCAATGATGAAAGGAATAACAAAGGCCAGAATCAGGCAATAGCGGATCAGCTTGTAGTATACTTTACGATCCTCCCTTTCCCGGGAACGGAGATACTCCCTCTCGGAAGGGTCGAGGCGAATCTGAGTTCGTATGAGTTCCCTGGCCATAGGTGGGGTGATTTTCTGGATAATATGGCTCAGCCCCTAAGATTCACTGGCCTCCAATCTCTCCACCTTGGATATCCCCGCAATGGTCCCCAGTCTCTGGCAAAGCACATCCAGCTCCTCCCGGTCATGCACATAGACCATGATTGTCCCCTCAAATACCCCGTCCGAAGTATCGATGCTGATGGAGCGCATATTCATATTCAGCTCTTCGGATATGATATGGGTCATCTTCTGTATTAATCCCCGGTCATCCAACCCGGATATGCGCACCCCGGTCAGGAACGAAATTTCCTTGTTCTTGGCCCACTTGGTTTTCACAATCCGATGTCCATAATGGGCCATAAGCTGGGTCGCATTGGGGCAGTCGGTTCGGTGAATCTTTAATCCCTCACCCGTAGTCAGGAATCCAAAAACATCATCGCCTGGAATGGGCTGACAGCATTGGGCCAGTTTGTATAGTATCCGGTCTGAGCTTTCGCCGAATATGATCAACTCTCCCCCCTTGGCGGGTCGCTCCGGTACGGTCATGGTCCGGTGTTCCGTTTTGGCTTCCCTGGGCGGGGGAATCAGGCGGTCCCCATGAACGGAGAATTTTTTCAGCTCTTTCAAGTCCAGGCTGCCCACGGCAATTCCATAGTATAGATCCAAGGGGGAGTCCTTCCGGAAGTACTGAGTCAGTTCATGGAGATTCTGAGCAGACAGGGGGATGTTCATCGATTTGAACTTCCGCTCCAGGCTTGCCTTTCCATCTTCTCCAATCCGACGCTTTTCCTCTTTCAGGTAATATTTTATTCGGGACTTTGCCTTGGCCGTGACCACAAACCCCAGCCAGTCCTCATTGGGCTTTTGCTTCACCGAAGAGATGATTTCCACCTGATCACCGCTTTTCAATGGATGAGAAATGGCCACCAGCCTGTAGTTCACCTTGGCCCCAATACATCGCGCACCCAGTTCGGAGTGGATGTCGAAGGCAAAATCCAGGGCAGTGGCTCCTTTGGGCAGCACCCTCATCTCCCCTTTTGGCGTATACACATAGATTTCCTCCGTAAACAAATCCAGTTTGAAATCCTGGAGAAAATCCAATGTATCGGTGTCCGGATTGTCCAAAACTTCCCTAAGGTTCCTCAACCAGCTGTCCAGCTTGCTGTCGGGATCATCCTGCCTGCCTTCCTTATACTTCCAGTGGGCGGCCAATCCTTTCTCGGCAATTTCATTCATCCGGGCAGAACGGATCTGCACTTCCACCCATCGGCCTCCAGGGCCCATAACCGTAGTATGCAGGGCTTCATATCCATTTCCCTTGGGCACCGAAATCCAGTCCCTCAACCGGTCCGGGCTGGGAGGGTAAAAATTGGTCACCAGGGAATAGACCTTCCAGCAATCCTGCTTCTCGGTTTCCTTCGGAGAGTTCAGGATAATCCGAATGGCGAAAAGATCATATACCTCGTCAAAAGATACATGCTTTTGGCGCATCTTCTCCCATATGGAATGTATGGCTTTGGGCCGGCCATAAATTTCAAAATCGAAACCCGCCTCGGTCAGGGCTTCCTTGACGGGACGGATAAATTCATTTATGTATCGGGACCGCTCCCTTTTGGTATCCTTCAAGCCTCGGGTAATCTCCAGGTACACTTCCGGCTGGGTATACTTCAGGGCGAGATCCTCGAGTTCGGATTTGATCTCAAACAATCCGAGACGATGGGCCAGGGGAGAATATATATAGGTAGTCTCGGAAGAGATTTTCAGTTGCTTGTCCCTGGGGACGCTCTCCAAGGTCCGCATATTGTGCAGCCGATCGGCCAGTTTAATCAGGATCACCCGGGGGTCTTCGGCCAGAGTGAGTAGAATCTTTCGGAAGTTTTCGGCCTGGAGGGAACTTTCCGCCTTCAGGTCCACCACATTGGAGATCTTGGTTAGCCCGTCGATAATCTTGGCATAGGAGGAACCAAACTCTCTTTCGATATCTTCCAGGTTTACTTCCGTGTCTTCCACCACGTCATGAAGCAAGGCGCATATGGCAGAGGTCACCCCCAATCCAATTTCGGCCACCACAATTTTCGCCACGGCCAGGGGATGAAGGATATAGGGCTCCCCGGACTTTCTCCTCATATCGATATGCGCATCGGCAGCGATCTGAAAAGCCCTCCTTATCCGGGGCCTATCCCCTTTTTTCAGCCGGTGCTTCAATGCCCGCAGAAGGGAACGGTATTCCCTGAGGATGAGCTTTTTCTCCTCTTCTTCATTCTTCTGGTAAGCCGGGTTCAGGATTATACTCATGGGTAAGTGCAAATTAAGGAAATACCGAGATTCGACCTATGCCGACTCCAGTCCCTCAAGGTAGTTCCATAGGCAAATCCGGTTTGCCTACTTATAATGCGCCTGGTAAAATTCCATGTACTCGACCATGTCCTGCCTTTGTCTCAGCAGACTGAAGTTCTCCTCCGAAATCAGGAAGAGCTCATACTCTGATTTCTTATATTCCTGGAATATTTCCGGACTTAGCCTCAGCGTATTCATATAGATTTTGGCCTGGGGTGCGGAGGCAAACCCCCGGGTGGTCACCACCCCATCCAAGGCGTTGAGCATTTCCTCCTCGGTCTCCAGGACCAGAGTGCTGAACTTGAATTTATTGAAATCCCGCAGACCAGACATGACGCCCATGGCCCGGGACTCCATACCCTGAAAATAGAATACAAAGCGATGCGGCTGATTCACGTCATAAGTATACTCTGTAGGCAACTCCGTCATGGAAAACATTTCCACCGTGTCCCCGGGAGGAGGCACCCTCTCTGTGACCAGGCTGTCCTGAGGGGAGGGAACCAGAACCGTTCCTGAGGAATCCGGATTCAATACCGGCGACTGGGCCAGTTTCCGGGACTTCTCTTCTTCCACCTGACGTCGGACCGCATCCGCCCATGGCCTCAGAGAATCAGAAGGATGCGCCTGGACAAACTGGGCGGACAGCGTATCCGCACTTAACCAGTTCCCCTGACCTGCCCGGGCCACCGCCAGCATGATCTGAAACCTCTTCCTATAGCGGGGGTCCGCGTATCCCTCGGCTCCTGCCTCAGCGAAGATCTCCAGGGAATCATATTGGCGTTCCAGCATGTATTGGTAGCTGCGGGCATAATGTTCGGGCAAAGGACCGAGACTTCCAGCCTTCCCGCTGTCCCGGGCTTCCGGTTCAGGACCACTGGGCCTGACCAGGGCCGCCCATCGGCTTGTATCATATTGACTCTGTAACTGTTGACTCAGATTCGCTGCCCGGGACAGCTGACTCTGGCGTACCGCCATCAGGTATCTCAGGTAAAGGGCCTCATCCGGATAAGGATGATCCGCAAAACGATAATCCAGGCTGTCCAGGGAAAGACTGGCAGGGCCGTAATCCTGCAGTTCCTGAATATACACCGTGGCCATATCCAAATAGGCCCGGGGAATCCCGTCCATAATCTTTTTCCTCTCTTCTTCCGTACGCGGAATGAAAGACATCAGGCTTTCCTCCCTAGGGAGGCCTCTTTCATCCAGCTCCGGGGCATTCTCGGCTCCATTGACCAGACTTTCCGGTCCGGGAGTCTCGGCCATCACTTGCTGAATGCTGGCCATTCGCCTCCAATTATCCACCAGAGGGCGGTTGCCCCATTTGCGTTTAAATTCGTTCTGCCCCTGGAGCATGAGACTGGCATTGGCAAAATACCAGTTCGCTCCGGGACTCTGGCCAAAGGGATCGGCTGCCGCACCCCCTTGCGCAAGCATCTCATTCAAACCAGCATTCTCTGCCAGAAAAATGCTGTCATTTCTCCTTCGCTCCAGTTCCCGGATATAGCGTCTTACCTGGTTGCGCTGCTCCCTTTCCGAGAGGCGGGAAAGGGCGATCAGGCTGTCGGCGTCATGGATATACTCCAGGGGGCCGGTGAGTTTCTCCAGGACGTTGGCCCGGCGGACTGCCCTGGCCACCAGGCTGTCATGCGGGGCCGCGCCCACCAGGGTGGCCGCACTGTCATAGGCTCCCTTAGCCTGGGAATAAGCCCTGGACTCATAATATATGTCTCCCATCAAGGCATAGGATACCGCCTTCTGAGCCGGACTGGTCCGGCTTCCTTCCAAACCTTGCCTCAAATAACCTATGGCCTCTTCCCGGTTTCCAGACTCCGCCGCAGCTTGTCCCATGACAAAATATACCTGTTCGTGATAGGGCGCGTACTTGGCATCCCCCAGCACTTCGCTAAGTCCAGCGAGAGCCGCCCCGGTGGTATCCCCCGCCATCATCAGGCTCTGGGCCTCATTCTTTCGGGCATAGAAGTCCATGTCGATACCGGGATGGAAGCCCAATACCCTGCGGAAATAATAGGCCGCGCTGTCATATCGTCCGGCTTGAGCCAACAATTGACCGTTGATGAAGGCTGATCTCTGTCTGATCCAGCGCGGCAGGGATCTATCCCTGACCACCAAGGGCAACTGGGCCGATGCCTGGCGGTGATTTCTTTCCTCCAGGGCGATATAGGCTCTCTCCAGGGCCAAACGGCCCTTCATCGATTCCGGAAACTTCTCATCGGCTTCCAGCAAATCCAGCACGGAAGAGGCGTCGTCCAAACGTCCGGCTTCGGTATAGGTTCTGGCCAGCCAGAGCAGGGATTCATTGTGTACCGGCTGATGACGGAAAATGCGGAACAGGGAATTCCTTTCCTCCATGGCCAGGTTCATCGCCCCTTTGTTCTGCCTTGAACGGGGACGATTCCGGCCCCTATTGCCGGCCGTTTTCTTATCCCGCAGACTTATGATATAGCGGAAGGTGGTGGCCGCATTTTCATAATCCCCCTTGTAATAATAAGCCTGTCCCATGAGAAAATAGAGATCATCTCCCCATTTGGTCCGGGGGTCGTGAATCTGAATCCCGATGGAGGTTTTCTGGATAATGCTGTCCATATCCGGGGCAATGGCTGAGGAATCAATATCAGGGTCAAAGGGGAACAAGGGGAGCAGACCTTCATATTGATCCTCCCGGAGACGGTGCATATTGGCGAGGGCCTCCTCCATCTTTCGCTCCGAATTAAAATAATAGTTATACCTGGTGAAGGTATTCTGAATCACTCTTCGAGGCCAGGACCATCGCTTCTTCAGCATTTGTTCATTGGACCAGGCCTCCCTCTTCTTTTGGATTTTCAGCGCAAGGGCCAAATTCATTTTTTCTTCCCGGCTTTTTGCCCTTCGCTTTCGGGCCTCCTCTCTCTTCTCCTTTAGCTTCGCCATGGAATCTGCCCTTTGCTCCCGGACTGTCTTCATCGAATCCAAAAAATGGCTTCGGACGGCCATAATGCTGTCCGTCTTCGCCTTCCGGGCAGCGGTCAGGCTGTCGTTGACGGCCTTTCGGGCAGAAGCCAGGCTATCATTATAAGCCTGCCGCACGGCCTTCATACTATCCAGCCTTTCCTGACGGACTACCTGAACCGAGTCTCTGTACCTTTTGGACGAGCGATACTCCCGGATCAGCGCCAGGCTGTCCGATCGTCGTTTCTGAATGGCCCTCATGCTGTCCACCACCCGCATTCGGGCCTGAAGAATGCTATCCCTGACCGCTTCCCTCTCCGCCTTAATGGAATCCAGCCTTAGCTGCCTTACTTGGGCCAGGCTATCCTTGAATTGCTTGCTGCTACGGTATTCGCGGATGGCGGCCAGACTGTCCCGGCGACGATCGATAATGGCCCGGGTAGAGTCCAGGATCCGCTTTCGGGAGGCCATGGTACTGTCCAGAACCCTTTGTCTTTCCAGACGGATCGAATCATTATATGCCTGCCTGACCGATTTTAGGGAATCCAGTCTGAATTGGCGGGCGGCCTCCAAACTGTCTTTGTAGCGCCTAGACGACCTATACTTTCGGATCTGCTCCAGGCTGTCGGCCCGCTGTTTGCGGATCCGGGCAAGGCTGTCCCTTACCCTTTGACGGGCTGCCGTCAAGCTATCGGTGTACCGCTGGCGCGCCGCCCGGGTAGAATCCAGGATCCGAGCCCGGGCCTGTTGCGTGGAATCCAGGGTTGCCCGGCGCACAGCCTCCCTGTCTTCCTTGGGGACTACCTGAGCATGGACATCTCCGATAACCCCAAAGGAGATCAGGCAAATAAGGCAAAGGACATATTTGATCCATTTAGATAGGGCGATCATTCGACGGTTCACAAATTTCCAGTATCCTTATGCGGTGATCTATTCTGACCTCTGATTTTATTACAGATTTTCCAATAATAACTGATTATTCGGAAATTTAGTGTGAAGGTACAAACTCCCCGGGCCATTTTCACCGGATTCTAGCATTAATTCCCTTGTCTCCCCAGGGGCTTGTCCGTCAACATGGAGCCGGAATAGGGGAAAAGACTTCCCCGAAAACTATTTTTTGGGCCGTCCACTCCGGGTAATCCTCGGGATTTTCCCCGGGCAAAAACGGGGATTTAAACCCATTTTATCAATTGATGAACTAATTTGCATCCCAAATGGTGAAGGGAAAGGCACAGAAGCAGGACGGGGGTTTCATTGCCCGACTGAGAAAACCTCTTCGCGTCGTGGTCATCGACCCCGCCGACCTAAGGGAGCGCCACTCCTTTACCCTTTCGCTGGGCCGCATATACCTTTTACTAAGTTCCCTGGTGCTGCTGCTTATCCTGGGTACGGCTACCCTGACCCTGACCACCCCGCTCAAATACTATCTGCCCGGGTACGGGGATCCTGGTCTGAGGAATGAACTGGTGGTGATTCACCGAAAACTGGATTCCCTCGAACACCTCTTTGATGCCCACCATCGATTTAAAGAAGATCTCCGAATCCTGGTCTCAGGCCAGACCATATCGCCAAGAGATACCCAGCGGCTTTCCCCGGCTATTCTGGAAAAAGAGGCCAGGAAGAATCTTCTGCCCCTGCCCTTAATCCGGGAAGAAGCCCTGGAACATATCCAGGGAGGGAACCCCTGAACCCATGAAACCCCCGCCATGAACAACCATAAGCCCTATATCGGTTTTCTACCCCTCAGCGGGATATTTCTGGCCATTTCGGCCGTGCTCTATTTTGCCTCCCGAACTTATCCTGATCTCCTCCCCTTTTCTACCCTGCTGATTGGTAACGGCCTGTTCTGCATTCTCATGATGTTCAGCCTTTTTCTCATGACCCGGTCAGGCGACAGCCACATGGGATTTTTCCGGGGATTTTACCTGTCCACCCTGGTGCGACTGATCCTGACCACGGGCATTATCCTGGGTCTCTATAAGCTGGGCAATCTTCCCAAGCCAAGCCTGTTCGTTCTGCTGGGCAATTATTTTATCTATATGATTGCGGAAGTAACCCTCATCAACCAATGGATCCAAAAAAATACCTGAACTTCCCCTATAGCCTTCTGTTATGAGCAAGGAGCAAAAACCCCTGGTTACCCTTTCCCAGTTCATCCCGGACCGGACCTACGGGATGCTCACTCCCTATTTCCATCAATTCCCCATCCGCCTAGTGCTAAGGCGGGAAAGGAAAACCGTCATGGGGGACTATCGTCCCCCGCACGGAAATACCCCTTACCATCAGATTTCGGTCAACATTAATCTCAACCCTTACAGCTTTTTGATCACCCTAGTCCATGAGCTGGCCCATTTGCTGACCTTTGTCCATTTTCCCCGAGGTGTGTCTCCGCACGGGCCCGAGTGGAAAACCCAGTTCCGTCATGTGCTCATGCCTTTTCTGGGAAAAAGAATCTTTCCCGCAGAAATCGAAAAAGCCCTGATCCAGTATATACAGAATCCCTCGGCCAGCACCTGTTCCGACCCGCTTTTGTATAAAGCCCTATACCGCTATGATATAAAGAAGCCAGGGCACGTACTCATTGACGATCTGGTGCCCGGAGACCGGTTCCTATTCGAGAATAAGGTCTATGAATTAGTCCGGCATAGGCGTACTCGGACCCAATGCATGGAACTGGACAGCAGAAGATCCTATCTTTTCCCCCGGATTTTCGAAGTCCAGAAATGCTCCCGACGGCAAATCCGCACCGCCTGAAGGCCAGGGCCCGAGTCCCTGGTCCCGGCTTCCCCGAAATTCCCTATTTTCACGAATCTATTTGAAAAAATTATGAACAGAATTCTTCTAAAACTTGCCCCGGCTGCCCTGATCCTTGGGCTGGGGGCCTGCCAGCAGAAAAACCCTGCGGAAAGCGCAGACAGAAAATGGATTGATCCCGCCCATATGGACACCACCGTGTCTCCCGGCGACAATTTTTTCCAATATGCCAATGGAAACTGGATGAGAAACAACCCCGTTCCGCCCACCGAAACCCGTTGGGGCAGCTTCTCAGAACTTCAGGAGTTCAACCTGGCCGCCCTGAAGAAACTGCTGGAGGACGCGGCAGCCAACACCCAGGCCCCTGAGGGTTCCCCAGAAAAGAAAGTCGGGGATCTGTATAAAAGCGGAATGGACAGCCTGAAAAGGGAAGAGCTTGGTTTTGCACCGCTCCAGCCCCTGCTGGAACGCATCGAAAACATCGATTCCAGAGAATCCCTTCTATCCGAAGTATCCCGCATGCACACCATGGGCCTGCATCAGATCTATGGATTTGCCGTATACCCGGACGATAAGAATGTCGAAAAGAATTTTCCGGTATTTTATCAAGGAGGCATTGGTCTTCCCGACAGGGACTATTATTTCCTCCAGGATGAGCGCAATCGCGGAATTCGGGAAGCATATAAAGAATACCAGGTGGACCTGCTGATCCTTATGGGTATGGATGAGCACCAAGCCCGGAAGGAAGCTGCGGATATCTATTCCCTGGAAGAAGAACTGGCCCGCCATTCCATGACCCGGGTGGAACTTCGGGACCCGCAAAAACTCTATAATAAATACAGTCTGGAGGAGTTCAGCCTGAAGACTCCCCACCTACCCTGGACAACCCTTTTTGATCAACTGAAAATGGGAAGCGAAGACAGTCTGCTGGTCGCCACCCCCCCATTCTTTGTGGCCCTTTCCGGTCTCCTGAACAAAGTGCCCCTGGAAACCTGGAAATCCTACCTCCGCTTTCATACGGTCAACGATCTGGCACCCTATCTCCACGATGAGGTGTCCCAGCGCCGCTTTGCTTTCTATGGCACCACCCTTAGAGGTCAAATGGAACAACGCCCCCGCTGGAAGCAGGTGCTGCAAATCGTGGACGGATCCCTGGGCGAACTGCTGGGTAAAATGTATGTGGACAAGCATTTCAAGCCGGAGGCCAAAAAGCGGATGATGGACTTGGTGGACAACCTCCAGCAAACCTATTCGGAAAGAATTGACCGGCTGGAATGGATGTCGGATGCCACCAAGCAGAAAGCCCAGGCTAAACTCAGCACTTTCATGAAGAAAATAGGCTACCCCGATCAGTGGAGAAGTTACGATGCCCTGGAGATTACCGAGGATAATCTGGTGCAGAACGTACTGAATTCCGCCGCCTTCGAGTACGACTATATGATCTCCAAGCTCGGAAAACCAGTGGATAAAACCGAATGGCAAATGACTCCACCCACGGTAAATGCATACTACAATCCATCTTTCAATGAGATCGTCTTCCCGGCAGGGATTCTACAGTTCCCCTTTTTCGACATGGGCGCCGATGATGCGGTCAATTATGGCGGAATTGGAGCCGTAATCGGCCACGAAATGACTCATGGTTTTGACGATCAGGGCAGGCAATACGATGCCCATGGGCATCTTTTTGACTGGTGGACTCCCGAAGATGCCCGCCAGTTCAATGCCCTTGCCCAAAAACTGGTGGATCAATACAATCAGTTTACGGTTTTGGACAGCCTTCCCGTCAACGGGGAACTCACCCTGGGAGAGAATCTGGCTGACCTAGGAGGATTAGCCATTGCCTATGAAGCCTTCCTGAAAACCGAACAGGGGAAGTCCCAGGAAACCATTGATGGTTTTACCGGATCACAAAGATTCTTTCTGAGCTGGGCCCAGATATGGAGAGCCAACACCCGGGACGAGGAAATGGCCTCCCGGATTATCACCGATCCCCATGCCCCCAATGAATGGAGGTGCAATGGCCCATTGAGCAATCTGGACGCCTTCTATGAGGCCTTCCCGATTCAGCCGGGAGACCGGATGTATCGTCCCGTAGACGAACGGGTGCAGGTCTGGTAGTCCCTGGGAAACTGCCATTCGGGCAATAGGAGAGTCCGGGACCCAAAGCCGAAAACTGGGTCAGGGCTCTCCTCCTTTTTATCCCTGTCCGCCCCGGGCTATGGAAGAAATTGAATTAACTTTCCGGCGGACTTCCCGGCAAAAAACTCCTCTCTATGCACAAACCCAAGGACAGCTCCCCACCCGGAATGCCCAATACCTGGAAGCCTGCCCCGGGCCTATTCTCCCTGTTCCTCCCGGCCCTGATCAGCGCATCGGGCTGGATACTGGCCATGGTCGTGGATTATTTTGCCTATGGGCTCTGGCCCGGGTCCGGGGTCAGGGTCCTGTTTTATGTGCTGATTTACCTTCCGGTGGGCCTGCCTGTGCTGGCTTCCGCCTTCCGCCATGCGACAAAAGGACAGATATTCTCCGAATTCACGCTGATGAGCCTGGCCACCCTGGGGGCCTTTGCCCTCCAGGAGTTTGCCGAAGCCGTGGCCGTCATGCTCTTCTACACCGTGGGGGAAAATCTCCAGTCCCTTGCCCTGAGGAGAGCCAAATCCCATATATCCGGGCTTATGGACCAGCGCCCGGATCAAGTCACATTGATCCACAAGGAAGGGAACCGTCGTGTACCGGCCCGGGATCTGAAGCCCGGAGACCGGGTGCTGGCTCAACCCGGGGAAAGGCTGGCCCTTGACGGGGAATTGATTTCGGATAGCGGCCGTTTCGACACCCGGTCGCTGACCGGGGAATCCCGACCCATGAAAGGTCAGAAAGGCGATGTGGTGCTGGCTGGGATGGTCAATCTGCGCCATCCGGTCGAAGTAGAGGTCAGCGCTGCCTATGAGGACAGCCGGCTTTCCCAGATCCTGGACCTCACTGAGAAGGCCAGCCTCCATAAAGCTCCCACCGAAATTTTCATCCGCCGATTTGCCCGCTACTACACGCCGGCCGTGGTGGGTCTTGCCCTGGCTATTTGCCTAATCCCTTATTTCTGGGCGGACCCTTATATATTCCAGGATTGGCTATACCGGGCATTGGTATTCCTGGTCATCTCCTGCCCCTGTGCCCTCGTCATCGCCATACCCCTGGGCTATGTGGGGGGACTGGGAGCCGCGAGCCGGCAGGGCATATTGTTCAAAGGCAGTGCCTATCTGGATCGGATGAGTCGAATCCGCCATATCGTCTGGGACAAAACCGGCACCCTAACTGAAGGGGAATTGGAAGTCCAGGAAGTTTTCCTTACTCCTGGCCTGGACCCCGGAGAATATCTCCCCTGGGTCAGCGCCCTCGAAAAAAACAGCCGGCATCCCATTGCCCTTGCCTTGGTCCGGCTTGGGGAATCCTTGCCCCCGCCGCCCCAGGATCCCAGATCTCCGGTGGAATGGGAAGGAAGAGGAATAGAGGGGGAGGTGAATGGCCAGATCCTCAGGGTCGGCAATTTTCGCTGGCTGGACCAGCTATCCATCCCCTATCCCCGGGAGCACAGCATGACCCCTGCCACCACAGTGGCCCTGGCCCTGGGAGACCAATACTTGGGCTATATCCGCCTGGGAGACCGCATCCGTCCGGAGGCTGCCCAAGTCATTGGCGATCTGCGAAAGGCGGGTATCGAATCCAGCATTCTCAGCGGAGATCAGGAGACTGCTGTCCGCCACCTGGCCGAAAGGCTGGGAATATCCCGTTTCCACGGGGGGCTATTGCCTGACGAGAAAGTGCGGCAAATGGAAAAAATCAAAGCCCGGGATGGCCTTTCCGCCTTCGTGGGTGATGGGATCAACGATGGACCCGTTCTGGCCTGGAGCGATTTGGGCATCGCCATGGGCAAAGGAGCAGACCTGGCCATGGAAGCCGCCGACCTCATCATCGACGGAAGCCGGCTGGATAAAATACCCCAGGCCATAACCATTGGCCGTCGAACCAGGGATACGGTATGGCAGAACCTCTTCCTTGCCTTCGTGGTCAAACTGCTGGTGCTGACCCTGGGCGCCTTTGGGCTGGCCAGTCTTTGGGAAGCCGTATTTGCGGATGTGGGCGTGGCCCTCCTGGCCATAGCCAATGCCCTGAGAATCCAAAAGATTTCCCTGAAGGTAAAAACTCCGGAACCCGGAAACCGGGAGCCCTGATGCCCGGATTCAGGAATCCGGATGATTCGGCGGCCTCAGCAACTGCTGAATGCGGAGACTCAGGGCATGCAGCTGAGTCTTAGCGTGCCCGTTCCTTTCAATGCGATAGCGGGTATCGGCCATGGCCTGGCTGATTTCCACAAAGGTTTCGCCGTCCACGGGTGCGGCCGAAAGCTTGGCCACAAATTCGGATTCCCGGGGACTGAGCACAGAGGCGGGATCCTGATGATATCGCGCTCTGAACGCATGGGCCATCATATCGATGCCATAGCTAAGGAAATATTTTTGTTGTTCCCTTCCCTTCTTGCTCCAATGATCGGCAAAGCGATAAACCCCCAATCCCTTGTGCAGAAACAGATCATTGAACCAGGATCGCAGTTCTTCGATAAGGGATTCGGCCCCCTGATCCAAGAGGCGAAGGGCCTCGGAATAATCCCCTTGCGCCATCCGGGCTATTGCCATGAGCTGATCCTGTTCCAGGTGGGAATGCTGTTTGCTGAGCCCTTCCCTGATCTCCTCCGGATCCAGGGGACGGAGCCGGATTTCCTGGGTACGGGAGCGGATAGTATCCAATAATCTTTGTCCCTGCCCGGCGATGATCAGAATAAGGGTGCGGGGAGGGGGCTCTTCCATCAGCTTCAGGAGAATATTTCCTTCCTTGCCCAAGTATTCTCCCATCCATATGATCTGCACCTTGTAATTACCTCCGCGGGCTTTTAAGGCCAAATTGGCCAGAATCTCCCGACAGGCTTCCGCGGAGATATTTCCCTGCTTGTTCTCCGCACCAAGAGACTGCAACCAATCATAGGCGCTACCATAGGGATAACTGAGGACAAATTGCCGAAATTCTTCGATCAGCAGGGAAGGAAGGGCTTTCTGACCCGGCTTCAGGCTGACGGCTGGAAAGCTAAAATAGACATCGGCATGCTCCAGCCTGTCCATTCGGAGGCAATCATCGCAATGACCGCATCCATCTCCCTCTATGGGGGATGCACAAACCATCCTCCGCGCCAGGGCCAGCCCAAAGGGAAGTCCTCCCCATCCCTCTTTGCCCGTTATCAGCAGAGCATGAGGAATGCGATCCCGGCGAAGGTAGTCCTCCACCCGATCTCGGGCTTGCCTCTGACCCACAAGATCCGCAAAACGCATGGCGGCTGGACTTAACCGAGCTGAAGGTTCTCCAGGACCATAGCCGAGGCTCCACCACCGCCATTGCATATGCCGGCAGCCCCGAACCTCGATTTCTGATCCAAAAGAATATGAATCAAGGTGACCAGAATCCGAGCTCCGCTGCATCCCAGGGGATGACCCAGAGAAACGGCTCCTCCCCAGACATTGGTCTGATCCGAACGGATGCCCATTTTCTGCATATTCACTATGCCCACCACGGAAAACGCCTCATTGAGTTCGAAAAAGGCAATATCCTTCATCTCCAGCCCGGCTTTGGTCACGGCTTTGGGCACGGCCAGACTGGGCGAAGTGGTAAACCACTCGGGAGCTTGCTCGGCATCTGCATAGCCGCGAACCACGGCCAGGGGTTTCATGCCCAGGGATTCGGCCTTTTCCCGGGACATGAGTACCAGGGCAGCCGCCCCGTCGTTCATGGTCGAGGCATTGGCCGCGGTCACGGTACCGTCTTTGGAAAAGGCGGGACGCAGGCCGGAAATCTTATCGAATTTCACATTCCAGGGTTCTTCATCCCGGTCCATGATCCGGGGATCTCCTTTGCGCTGGGGAATCTCCAGAGGAATCACTTCGGTGGCCAGTTTACCCTGTTCCCAGGCAGCCTGACTGCGCTTATAACTTTCGATGGCGAAGGCATCCTGATCTTCGCGGCTAATCCCGCATTCCCGGGCACAAAGATCCGCAGCATTGCCCATGGGAAACTGATGATAGACATCGGTGAGGCCGTCCTTGGCCAGGCCGTCTATCATCCGCACATCCCCATATTTGTTTCCCCATCTTAGGTTCGGACTGTAATAAGGCACATTGGACATGCTTTCCATTCCCCCGGCGACCACTACCTCGGCATCCCCCAGGGCAATGGCCTGGGCCGCTTGCATCACCGCTTTCATTCCGCTGGCGCAGACCTTGTTTATGGTGGTGCAGGGTACGGAATCCGGTATACCGGCAAAACGGGCCGCCTGACGGGCCGGGGCCTGCCCCAGATTCGCCTGCAATACGGAACCCATCAGCACTTCCTCTACCTCGGCGGGGTTCAGAGAAATGCGTTTCAGGGCTCCCTCAATGGCTTTGGCCCCCAGCTGGGTAGCCGAAAAATCTTTCAGTGCGCCTCCCCAGCTCCCAATCGGCGTCCGGGCGGCAGAAACAATATATACTTCTTTCATAATCAACTTGGATAATGCATTTGCTTTCCGCGAATTTATGGATTTGTTTTCATAACTGCTCGGGACAGATCCCGGGACAGTCCGGCAAAATAACGATATTGAGCCCATGAATTATCTAGGGCACGCCTGGTTGTCCTTTGGGGACCCCCTGGTTTTGGCCGGAAATATGATCGGTGATCATGTCAAAGGGAAAAAGGGACTGGAACTCTACCCCGAACGATTGGCCCTGGGCATAATGACACACCGCAAAATCGATGATTTCGTGGACCGCCATCCGGCAGTCCAAAGAGCCAAACTCCTGTTCCGTCCGGAATTCGGGCTCTATTCCGGCGCTTTGATGGACGTGATCCTCGATCATTTTCTGGCTAATGATCCCGCCTGCTTTGCTTCCCGTTCCGACCTCGAATCCTTCAGTGGCCGGACCTATGCACAGCTTTCGGCTCTGCGCCTCCATTTCCCTTCGACTTTCGCGGATTATTTTGAGGCTATGGTCCGACAGGACTGGCTTTCCGGCTATCGCCGCCTGGATGGAGTGAAGCGCGCCCTAAGGGGACTGGAGTACCGCGCCAAACATATTCCGGACACCCGGGGGGCCTTCCCGATTTTCATCAGCAGATACCATGAGTTGAATCAGGCCTATATGGAGCTGATCGGCCCGCTTACAGATTTTGTTAAAATTCAGTTAAGCCCCTAGGGGCCATCCTGGTCAAAGCCTTAATTTGCAAGCATCGAAAGCGGTCTACATGCCTAGATTCTATTTGCCTAAAATCATAGGGTTCCTGTTCTTTTCGGGGGTTATGGCCTGTGATCCCCAGAGTGGTTCGGTCGGGGCCCACCCCAGGTCGGACCTGGAAGGAGCGGCAGTCCACAGCGCTCCCCTCCCCTATGCGGACACCAGCCGCGAAGAATACCAGCAGCTTATCCGAAATCTGGATTCCTTTTACCGGATTCAGCAAAGAGCGGGATTCAATGGCAGCGTGCTCATCGGCCATAAAGGGAAAGTGGTTTATGAACGCTATTTCGGCATGGCCAACCGGGAATCCAAACAGCAATTGACCCCTCGTTCCGCCGTGCAGCTGGCCTCCATATCCAAGACCATGACCGCGGCGGCCGTACTCTACCTCTATGAAAAAAACTATCTGGACATAGACGATTCGGTACATCATTTCCTCCCTGAATTCCCCTATAGGAACATCACCCTGCGCATGCTGCTCAATCACCGGGCAGGGCTTCCCGATTACCTCAAATGGGTGCCTATTTACCGCAAAAACCGCAGCACACCCATAGACAACCGCACCGTCCTGGATCTTTTTGCCCGCCATAAGCCGGCCCTGACCTTTCGCCCGGATACCCGCTTTCAGTATTCGAATAGCAATTACCTAGTCCTGGCATCGGTAATCGAAGCGGTAACGGAAATGCCTTATGCCGAGTTCATGCAAAAATATCTGTTCGAACCTCTGGGCATGCGCCATACTTTTGTGTATAACCCGGCCAAAGGCTTGCCTGAATCGGCCACCATATCCTACAAATACAACTGGGTTAGGGAGCCGGACATGTTTGCCGACGGTGTGTACGGGGACAAAGGCATATACAGCACCGTCCGGGATATTTATCGCTGGGACCAATCCTTTTATCACCAAACCCTACTGAGAGAGGAAACCATAGAACTGGCATACGGACCCTGCTCCTTCGAGAAACCCGGAATAAAAAACTATGGACTGGGATGGAGGATGATCTGCCATCCCGACGGGGAAAAGATCATCTATCACAATGGATGGTGGCATGGAAACAACACGGTTTTCTATAGATACATACAAGACAACCTTACCATCATCATTCTGGGAAACAAATACCACAACAACATTTACCGCCAGCAGCCTGCCATCTATAACCTGCTGACTGCATCTCCCCTGTTCAAAAATCTGAAAAAGGGCCGAACCGACGAAGAATCGGACGGCTAAGGAAGCAGGAGAATACTAAGGGGCCATGGGGGAAAATCCGGCCTGGGGCCGGGAATCCGCCCTTTCCGCCAGCCATCTATCCTGCCCGTTTTCGTCCTCTGCCCGGATCCACTCGGAACGGCTCAGATATTCCTCATCCTGGGCATAGATAAAAAGGGTAGTTCCTCCGGCAATCAGATCAATGAGCACCGGAGCCAGATTGCGAGATACCGCCGGGCATCCCCAACTGCGGCCCAGGCGCCTCTGGCCCTGAATAAAGGATTCACTGACATAATCGGCTCCATGCAGGACAATGGCCCTTTCCAAAGCACGGTGATTAATCCCCTTCTCCAGGCCATGAAGGCGCAGGGATTTTCCATGTTTGCCCTTATAGATTTCCCCGGTGAGATAGAACCCCAGACTCGACTGATGCGAATGGGGGCGATTGGAAAATTCTCGGGCATAGTCCAGCCCGGATCCCTGGCCATGGGCCACATAATCACAAAATACCACCCGGGACTGATTCATGTCCAAAACCCAAAGACGTGGCCGGGCCGAATGGAGGCGAAAATCAATGACCGTAATCAGATGTTGCTTTTCCGGGGAAACTCGTCCCTTCCGGATCATTTTTTGGTGCCCCCACCAGGCCCTCTGAAATACCTGGAAATCCAAGGTGTCCCCATCCCCGAAGTCCATGTGATCATAGGCCAGCCCTTCCGGACTGCGGGCCGGAATGCGCTCCATGCTGAATTCTTTTTCCTCTTTGATGTTCTGGCCTTCCTTATCCGGATTCCCGCCGCCGCGGAAAGCCAGCCCACTGATCGACAGCAATACGACGAATAAGCCCAGTGGCCAGACTCTCCGCCTCCCCATAGGATTCTCTGCTCTCCTCTCTATGCTCCCCATATTCGCTCCCTGATTTGTGTTTTTTTTCTAATTCCATTATCCGAACCTGCGGAAAATGACTCCAATCCATTAAAACTAAAACATTTCGAGGAGAACCCAGGGAAATTCAGATCATTTTAACGCCTTTTTTCAGGGAGACAACGTTTCCGAGAAATCCCCAAGGGGCAAAACCGAAGTCCTCATTCCATAAAGGGAACAGGGCAGCCGGCCATATTCCCTTCCTGTTGCCCTGCCGCTCATCGAAAAAGCCCCAAAGGTCAGGAAAGAGGACGGAACTCCAGGAAGCGCTTCAGTTCCATTTCCATGGCCCTCAGCTCATCGAGCATTTTTTCCAAGTTTACCCATTGAGACTCTTTCAAGGCTGGGATCTGCTGATCGGGCAGGACAATTTTCGGAAGGGGGCCGTCTTCCCTGGATTCGGAAAGTCCGGCCGAAAGGGAGATTAAGGATTCAAAAAGGCGTTGGGCCTCCTCCACCCTTGGACGTATCTTTTCGGCTTCGACGAACTCCTCTTCTGCATCCCTGTCCAGATTAATGAAATTCAGATCACGGGTAACCCGGAGGTTATGGGTGATCAAATGAAAATAAAGGGAATAAGGACGGCGGCCCAGGCGCGGCTCTTGCATATAGCGGCGAAAGGAGTCAAAGGTATTGCTGTTCTCCGTCTCCGCAGCCCTCTTGTATTTCGTCCAGGAATTCATCTTGTCCATCCGGAAACTGGACTCAAAAAACAGCGCATTGGCCCAGATGGCTTTCTGAAGGTGACGGGGAAGCCAGTCCTTGTCCCAGTGAGGGAGGAAGGCCAATCCGGCCAGTACGGCCAATAGTGCCCCTCCTACGGTGGCCCCCGCCCGATATAGGATTACCGTATGGCTCATGGACTCATTCAGATTGAAAAGGAGCACCAGGTTCAGGGTGATGAAGAAAGCCGCCAGAGAGTAACGGCGATGGATGTAATGCACCATGAGCAAGAAACTGATAAAGAACACGGCCAGCTTCCAGGGCATGGCGATGGGATAGAACAAAAGGGCACCGCCGGCAATTCCCCCAAAAAGGGTACCCAGGACCCGGTCAATGGATTTCTTGATCAGTGCACTGAAGTAGGGCTGAAAAACGATCAGAGAGGTTAGCGGAATCCAGTATCCCCTTTCCAGGTCCAGAATCTTGTACAGACCCATACCCAGGGCCGCGGTAATCCCCATCCTTAGCGCGTAGCGGAACAGAAAGCTATCCAGATTGAAGAGCAGGCGAAGATTTTGCAGTATGAAACGGGGATGGAGGATGAACAAGGTCTTCACCAGGGAATAAGAACGGAAGACCGGCTGTTCCCTGCGAGGCTCCTCCAGACGAAGCCGAGCGGCCTCAATCAACTTGATCAGCCGCTCCGTGGATTGGGAAAAGGCCAGGATCTGAGCTTGATAAGGGACATCCCCTTCTCCCTGCGATTCCCGGAGCAGGGCATTCATTTTCTCCAGGCGGGCCAGACGGGAAGTGACCAGAATGGATTCCTCCCTTTTCAGGACGAGGGTATGCATGCCCAGCCGGGATATGGCCAGTTCCAGAGCGCGCAGTATGGCATAAACTTTCACCCGGATCTCCGGGTGGAGGTGACGGATCTCCACCTGGTCCAGATCTGCGCCCAGGCGATTGACCATGGCCGCCACCAGAGCCGTGGCTTTGCGGAACTGGGCCAAGCTCTGTTCCTCGGGACTCCTATCCTGAGTCTGATCTGCCATCGCCTCATAGAAGTGGAAGGACTCGTCCAGGGCTGCCCTTACCGCTTTCTCCTTCAGATATAATTCCCTTATGGCCGCCTTGGGGGTTTTCCCGTCCCATCCTTTGGTCATTTCCTTTACCTGTAAGGATATCTGCTTCCAAACCAGCGCCACGCTGCGGCGATAGGGTTCATGAGCCGGCATGCCCAGCATGAACACTATGCCCACCAGAGCATTCCATACCCCAGCAAGGCCTACCCACCCAATCCGCTCCCAAAAGCCGCCGGGCTCCGGGGGGAAGGCATTGGAGAGAATGAACATGCAGAATATGCAAATGGCCAGTCCTCCTCCCCTTTCTCCCAGATTACGGAATAGACCGCAGATAAAGCCTACGGCCAACATCGCCAGTACACTGGACCAGACCCAAGGGGAAACCCAAATGCCCAAAGCTGTGAACCCCATGACCAACAGGATCCCACCCAAAAGAACCCGTACTCCCTGGGCAAAGGACCCTTTGAGCTCCACCCAGGATATGGATTCAGCCGTCAGCGATATCCATATCGCCTCGGCCATGCGTCCAGTATAAAGCCCCCAGATCATGGGCAGGGTGGCCGCCAGCGCCATACGGAACCCCCAGGGGAGTGTGGGTTCAAATGCCTGCTTCTCCAAAAAACGGTGATAGCGACGTATATATCCGGTCCGGGAATCCAATGCCATGGAATTTTGTAGATCATCGGAGATCAGCGAGCAAGTCCCTTCTCCAAAATAGGTTCCAGCTCATCGGCGTCGACCATGCCTTCCTTGAACCAGCTTAGGGATCGGGCAGAGGAATAAATCCAGGTGGCCGGGATGGACCCCTGCCATCCGGAATGAATCCGGGGAATGAAGTCATTGGGCTTATCCTCATTCAGCCAGATCACCTCCGGCTCCAGGCGACGGCGCTTCTGGAACAGGGTAATCTTGTCCGGATAGGCATCCGCAAAGTCCAGACTGACTAGCAGGACCCGTACCGGCTTATCCCTGTATATCTTGTCTATAGCCTCAAATTCGGGCAGCTCCTGAATGCAGGGCACACACCAGGTGGCCCAAAAGTTCAGCACATAAATCGTGTCGTCCGATTCCATCCTTTCCAGGAGCTGATCCAGGCTGAGCGCGCTTAGTTTCTGAGCTTGGAGTCCTCCTGCCCCGAAGAGCAGCAGTACTATCAAAATATAGGTTTTCATCGGGCAAAGCTAGTACAGACATGACAAATTATTCATTAAGATCGCTAAGTCCGATCCCAATTCCCCTAATTTTGTGTTAGGTTTGTCGCCCATAGTCCCCATAGAATGAACAAAATCGACCTGCTACAGCAAAAAAAGAACCTAGCCCTGGAAGGCGGAGGGAAAGCCAGGATTGAATCCCAGCACAAGAAAGGAAAGCTAACCGCCCGTGAAAGGATTGACCTGCTATTAGACCCTGGGAGCTTTGAGGAAATCGGCATGTTCGTCACCCATAGATGCCGGGACTTCGGCATGGAAAAGGAAACCTATCTGGGCGATGGGGTAGTCACCGGATACGGCACCATAGACGGCAGACTGGTCTATGTCTACTCCCAGGATTTCACCGTATTCGGCGGAAGCCTATCCCAGACCCATGCCGAAAAAATCGGCAAGATCATGGACCTGGCGATGAAAAACGGGGCACCCATCATTGGGCTGAATGACAGCGGTGGCGCCCGGATTCAGGAAGGCGTGGAATCGCTGGCCGGATATGCCGATATATTCTACCGCAATGTCCGGGCCTCCGGGGTGGTCCCACAGATCTCCGCCATTATGGGGCCCTGTGCAGGCGGAGCCGTGTACTCCCCGGCCATTACCGACTTCATATTCATGGTAGAAAACACGTCTTATATGTTCGTGACAGGACCCAATGTGGTCAAAACGGTCACCCATGAACAGGTCAGCAGCGAGGAATTGGGGGGAGCCTACACCCATGCCTCCAAATCAGGGGTTACCCATTTTACCGCCCGAAACGAAGTCGAATGCCTTCAAGCCATAAAAAAACTGCTAAGCTATATTCCCCAGAACTGTGAGGAGCAGGCGCCCCAGGCAGAATACCCATTGGGGGAGGAAATCCGGGAAAGCCTGGACGAACTGATTCCGGAAAACCCGAATCAGCCCTACGATATGAAGGAAGTCATCGAGGAAATGGTCGACCCGGACAGCTTCATGGAAGTGCATGCCGAATTTGCGCCCAATATCGTCGTGGGATTTGCCCGCATGGGAGGCCGGTCCATAGGCATAGTGGCGAATCAGCCCGCCTCCATGGCCGGAGTGCTGGATATCGATTCCAGCCGCAAGGCCGCCCGTTTTGTCCGCTTCTGCGATGCCTTCCAAATTCCTCTTCTGGTGCTGGTGGATGTACCTGGATTTTTGCCGGGCACCGATCAGGAATGGAAGGGCATTATCGTCCACGGGGCAAAGCTTCTTTATGCTTTCAGTGAAGCCACGGTTCCCCGGATTACCGTAATCACCCGCAAAGCCTATGGAGGGGCCTACGATGTTATGAACTCCAAACATATTGGCGGGGACCTGAACTTTGCCTGGCCCTCGGCAGAGATCGCCGTCATGGGCGCCCGCGGAGCCGCCGAAATTATTTTCCGCAAAGAAATTCAGGCCGCCGATGATCCCGAGGCCATCTGGAAGGAAAAAGAAACCGAATACCTCCGAAAATTCGCCAACCCCTACGGGGCGGCCGCCCGGGGATTCGTGGACGAGGTGATACTCCCCAGCCAGACCCGGATCAAGCTGATCCGCGGCTTTGCCATGCTCGAAAACAAAGTGGATGAAATGCCCAGAAAAAAACACGGGAACATCCCCCTTTAATTGGCGGGGGGAGAAAGGGCGGAGCCAAATTCGCAGGGCATTATCCCCTATCCGGACCTGAGTATGAAATGGATATCCCGGCTTGGCTCCTCTTTGATCAGCGGTCTACTTTACACTTCGGTTTTTGCGGCCCTCTGTGCCACCTCCATGGTCCTGGCATCGGAGAACCTGTATCTGGGCTACATCCCCGGGGAAATTACTCCTTTACATCAGCTGGTATTCGGCTCCACCCTGCTCATTTACAATGGCCATTTCCTTCTTCGGCGGCCGGAGGCTGCCGGCTCCATGGGATGGACCCGCTACCACCGGGCCTGGCATGGGCTTTTTCTCCTCATAGGAGCCTTGATGGCGATCCGAGCCTCCCTGTCCCTATCCTCTGAAACCCGGACCTGGGCTCTGGTCCTCGGCTTGGTTTCCCTGGGCTACTCCCTCCCTCTGCTCCCTTTCCGGGGAGGAATGCGCATCCGGGACCTGGGCATAATCAAAATTCTGGTGCTTACCCTGGTCTGGACCAGCGTCACCTCCGTCCTCCCTTTGATCCATTGGGGAATATCCCCTGGGGAGTTCCCCTTTGAAATCGCCCTGCGCTTTTTCTTCCTATTCACCTTATGCCTGGCCTTTGACCTCAGGGATCTGCAAAAGGACCGGGAGCAGGGTATACGCACCTTGCCCCAAGGGCTGGGAAAAAAAGGGACGAATCAATTCATGAATCTGGGAATTGTCCTATTTCTGGCTTTCAGCCTGGGGCAGTACCTGAGGCATCCTCATCCCTATAGGCTGGCCGCCGAATTCCTAACTGCCCTGGCTACCCGATGGGCTCTGGCCTATAGCCAAAAACATCCCCACCACCGGACTTATCTTGGTCTGGTCGATGGGATGATGCTTTTCTACTCGAGCCTGATTCTGGCCTCGGCCTCCTGGTAGACCCGGCTCAAATGCGGGAAATCACCAGGGTCTTTCGGGCCAGAATGGCCCGGCTTTCAATACTCAAAAAATAGGTTCCGGCCGGATAGCCCTCCATGTCGAGGGGCCAAGTCAGGCTGGAGCCATAAACGGAGATATCCTTATCGAGGATACGCTGGCCCTGGAGATTGGTGATCAGAATGCGATACTCTCCGGAAGGCACCTGTTCCATACGCAGATAAGCCTTGCTGCTCACAGGCTGGGGATAGACCTCAAAACGGGATTCCGCCTCCCATTGGGCCACATAGGTCTGGTCGGAAATGGCCAGAAGAAAGGGCAGACTGGGATTGTCGTTGGTGGGATCCAGACTGCTGTCCACGCAGTTCATAATCCCATAAAATGTTATAGGTCCGGAAGCGGATACCGGGGCAGACCAGTCCAGGTCCACTACCAGGTTCCCTGGCGAATAGATCCGGTGCTGGTGTTCCACCACCTGAATCCCCTGAACCTGACGCACGGCCAAGTCTGGATTGGAGACAAAAAATGCCCCGCCCTGACTGCTGTCCATATCCTTCATGGCCACCACCTGAAGGCCCCAGTTGCGCCGGGAAGTACTGTTGAATCCCGAAACCCTCAGAGAGTAGGTTCTCCCGGCCACATAGGACTGGGCGGGTTGTTGGGTGGATTTGTCCACAAACTGAACAAAAGAAGCATTGGTGGTTCCGGAACCGGCGGGATCATGGCAGCCGACCTGAGCACAGGTCTTGCCATTGCTGCGGGGGCCGCCGGTAAGTATGGCATTCTGGACACTGGCCGGACCGGTACTGTTGCTGGACAGCCCCAGATAGACCATAAACCCGGTAGCCGCCATAAGGAAGTAAGTCTTTTTCATAGCCATTGGTTTTATGTGAAGAAAAGAACTATATTCGAATTTAACAGATTTTTTTCAATTGATTACCTAAACCTCTGAAATTTTCCCGAATAATCACCCCCCCCCCGTCCGCCGAACTTTTTTTCCTATGGTCCAGCTATTAACTTTGCCTCCCTATGGGTCAGAAGAAAAAAATTCGATTTGAGGCCATCCATGGTTTTTCCAATGTGCTCCAATACCCCGAGAACATGGCCGGAAACTGGTCGGAATTTTTCGGCAATGATCACCCTATCATTCTGGAGCTGGCCTGCGGAAAAGGAGAATATAGTCTGGGTCTGGGACAAGCGCATCCTGAAATCAATTACATTGGAGTGGACATAAAGGGGAACCGGATCTACCACGGAGCCAAAAAGGCCCTGGACCTGGGCCTGGGCAATATTGCCTTTCTCCGGGCACCGATCACGCGGCTCACCACCTATTTTGCTCCCCGGGAGATTCAGGAAATATGGATCATATTTCCCGATCCTTTTTTACGCGAATCCCGGGCCAAGAACCGGCTGACCCATCCTCGCTTCCTTAGCCTCTATCAGGAACTGCTGCCCCCGGGAGCCCGGATCCATTTGAAGACGGATTCCGAAGCACTGTATCGATTCACCCTGGAGACCCTCGAAGACCAGAAGGCCATAATCCATGAACAGGTCTTTGACATCTACGCAGAGGGTAGGGCCCATGGCCCTCTGGCTATTCAGACTTTCTACGAGAAAATGCACCTGGAAGATAACCGGAAAATCAAATACATTTCATTCACCCTTCCCGAAGATCCCATTTCGGTCGAGCCCCGATTCCAGAAGCCCTGGCCCGCTCTCCCTGAAAAAAAAGCCCGCTCATGAAGGAATCGGAAGACTATTATATTGATGAACGAGGATACCGGGTGATGACAGAATCCTTCCTGAAGAAAAGAGGCTGGTGCTGCGGGTGCGGATGCCGGCACTGTCCTTATGACTACGAAAACCTGCCTTCCCCATGGAAAGAAATCAAAAAAGCGGAAAGGGCCCAAAGGGAGAAAAGCTCCGGAATTCCTTCTTCCCAGACCAATGAATCCGAATAAAAAACAAGAGCAGGAAAATGAATTCCGGAACAAAAAAAGGGAAAAACCCGCCAAACGAAATCTACCTGCAGATCTATGAACTCGTCCGTCAGATTCCCCGGGGAAGGATAACCACTTATGGAAAAATCGCCCATGCCCTGGGCCTTCATGCCGGAGCCCGATTAGTGGGCTATGCCCTGAATCATGCTTTGGAAGTCCACCCCCCTGTACCGGCCCATAGAGTGGTGAATCGAAATGGCCTGCTTACCGGAAGGCATCATTTCCATCCACCGGAGAGAATGCAGGACCTGCTGGAAGCCGAAGGACTGCGGATCGTAGACCATCAAGTACAGGATTTTGAAGCCTATTGCTGGGATCCGGAGGGAATTGGGCTATAGCCCCTAATTGAGGCAGGCCTTTAGGCGAGATCAGCGGCTGTAGTTCGGCGCCTCTTTGGTGATCACGATATTGTGCGGATGGCTTTCGGCCATGCTGGCGGGGCTGATCCGGATAAACTGACCATGCTGCTGCAAATCCAGAATCGTCGGGGTGCCGCAAAGCCCCATCCCTGCCCTTAATCCACCCAGGAACTGCTGGATGATCTCCGTCACCATGCCCTTATACGGAACCCGACCCACTATGCCTTCCGGAACCAGCTTTCGGGCATCGGTCTGGGAATCCTGGAAATACCGGTCCTTGGATCCGTCCTGCATGGCTTCCAGGGAACCCATGCCCCGATAATTCTTGAACTTACGACCTTCGTATATAATGGTTTCGCCCGGACTCTCCTCCGTGCCGGCAAAAATGGACCCGGCCATAATGCAGGAAGCTCCGGCAGCAATGGCCTTCACCATGTCTCCGGTATAGCGGATTCCCCCGTCGGCGATCACCGGAATTCCCCGACGCTTCAAGGCTGCCGCCGCTTCCATAATGGCGGTGAGCTGGGGAGCTCCCGCCCCGGTCACGATCCGGGTGGTGCATATGGATCCAGGTCCCACTCCTATTTTCACGGCATCTGCCCCGGCCTCGGCCAGCGCTTTGGCCCCAGCACCAGTCGCCACATTCCCGGCGATCACGGGCATAGAGGGAAATACCTTTTTAATTTTGGCCAAGGTCTTAATCACTCCCTTGGAATGGCCATGGGAACTATCCAACACCAGAATATCCACTCCCGCAGACTTTAGCGCTTCTGCTCTTTCCAGTACATCGGCGGTGATGCCTATGGCTGCCCCCACCAATAGGCGTCCCCCGGAGTCCTTGGCGGCATGGGGATGGCTCTTCAGGTTCTTGATATCCCGGAAGGTGATCAAACCGATCAGCTTCCCTTTACGGTCCACAATGGGCAGTTTCTCGATCTTGAATTTTTCCAGAATAAACTCGGCCTTACTCATGTTGGTGCCGGCGGGGGCAGTAACCAAATGGTCGCGGGTCATCACTTCCCCAACCTTGCGGTTCTGGTCCTTCTCAAACCGCAGATCTCGGTTCGTCAGTATGCCAAGTAACTTATGATCCGTATCCACAATGGGGATCCCCCCTATGCGGTTCTCCTGCATGATCTTGCGTGCGTCGCCCACGGTCTGGTCTGCCCCCAGGGTAATGGGGTCGACAATCAGTCCGCTTTCGCTTCTCTTCACTTGCCGGACCTGGTCCGCCTGGCGTTCCACGCTCATATTCTTATGCAGGATTCCGATTCCCCCTTCCCGGGCCAGGGCTATGGCCAGCGGGGCCTCGGTCACCGTGTCCATGGCAGCGGAAACCAGGGGGATATTCAGTTTGATGTCTTTGGTTATCTGGGTGGAGATATCCACCTCAGAGGGGAGCACTTCGGAATAGGCGGGCACGAGAAGCACGTCATCGAACGTGAGGCCTTCGCCGTAGAACTTAGATTTTGCAGCCATGTGCAAAGATAATACAGGCGTCCGAATTCCTGAAATCGGATTTATTCCCCTGGCCCAGGCTGAGGAAAGATTGTAGTTTTGGGCAAATTCTCTTCCGCATGCAGATTGAGCCGGGACTAAAACGCCAACCCCTGAATCTCCAGAAGGCCTGGCAGGAAAAAGCCCTGTCCCGGCATATTCGCTATCTGCAGGAGCATTCGCCCTTTTACAGGGAAAAACTTGGGGGCCGAAGAACCTGGTCCGCTGAGCAATTCCCCCTGGACCTCCTGAGCGAATGGCCCACCACCACAAAAAAAGAACTGAGTGAAGAAAATATTCGATTTTTTGCTTCGCCGCAGTCCCGGATCAGGGAGTACATGTCCACATCCGGAACCCTGGGGGCGCCGGTGACTATGGCCCTGACCGAGAACGATCTGCAAAGACTGGGATACAACGAGTCCCAGTCCTTTGCTCTGGCAGGGGGCAAGGCCGAAGACCTTTACCAGCTCATGTTAACCCTGGATCGCCAGTTTATGGCCGGCATTGCCTATTATGAAGGCATACGCCGGCTCGGCGGGCGGATGGTGCGCACCGGCCCTGGCCTGCCGGCCATGCAGTGGGAGACGATTAAACGTCTCGGCACCACCACCCTGGTCACGGTTCCCAGCTTTCTGCTCCAACTGGCCGAATGGGGGAGGGCCGAAGGCCTGCCCCTGGACTCTACCCCAGTAGTCCGGGCCATTTGCATCGGAGAATCCGTTCGGGATGAATACCTGAACCTCAATGCCCTGGGAAAGCGGATTCAGGAGATATGGCCCTTGAAGCTGATTAATACCTATGCCTCCACGGAAATGCAAACCGCTTTCACGGAATGCCCCCTTCACCGGGGACTGCATGCCCAGCCTGAACTGATCATTGCCGAAGTCCTGGACGAGGAGGGTAATCCCCTTCCTCCCGGGGAGTTCGGGGAACTGACCGTCACCCCTTTGGGCGTGGAGGGGACTCCCCTTCTCCGCTACCAAACCGGGGATATCTGCACCTATTTCGATGAACCCTGCGCCTGCGGACTCCACTCGATACGGCTGAGCCCCCTTCGGGGACGCAAGCAGCAAATGATAAAATACCGGGGGACCACCCTATACCCCCCGGCCATAAACCAGGTGCTCCACGAAATCCCCCTGGTCGAGGATTTTGTCATTGAAGTCTTCTGTTCGACCTGGGGTACCGATGAGCTCCGTATCCACATCCATACGGAATGGGGCGAAGAAAAAGCCCGCCAGACCTTGATTCCCCTATTGCAGTCTCGCTGGCGGGTGGCCCCTCCCCTGGAGTTCCATGACTCTTCCTCCCTTAGAGCGCTGCAATTTGCGAAAGGTAGCCGAAAGCCTCTTAGGTTTCAGGACCACCGGCCGGGCAAATCCTGATTTCCACGGAATGGCGGGTTCCATTCTCCGGGGAAATTCACTAGTTTTCCCCCATGAAAAACCCGAATACTTGGATCCTGTCGATGATCTATGCTTTGGTATGCCCGCTGGTTATGCTTCCGGCATGGGGACAGCGAGCACAGGCCCAAACCCGCCTGTTTACCCTGGAAGATGCCGTACTGGGCCTTAGCCAGCACCTGAAGCCCAAAGGGCCGGTCCAGCTTTCCTGGGAACCCGAAACCGATGACCTTTACCGAGTGATGGGCGAGGCTCCGGATCTATACTGGGTTCGCCGGGTCTTCCCCGCCTTTGAACAGGACACTCTTTTTTCCCTTAACGATCTGCGTGGCCAGGTTCCGGGGCTGGACAGTCTCCGCCAAATGCCCCAATTTCAGTGGATATCCAGGGGAAAGGCCTGGTTCCGCACAGCAAACCGGGTCTATACCGGGGGACGGAATCCCCAGGGACTGTGGTCCTGGAACCTGGCCTTCACGCTGCCCGATAAGGCGGAAAACCTGGACTTCGACGGGCATGGCCGCTGGGCCTATACTCTGGAGAACAATTTATGGATTCAGGTACCGGGGCAGGACCCCTGGCCAGTGACTCAGGAGCAGAATCCGCATATACGGGCAGGTGTTGCAGTCCACCGAGAAGAATTCGGGATCAACAAAGGGATTTTCTTTTCTCCCACCGGACGCTATATGGCCTATTATCTTATGGATGAGTCCATGGTCGAAGATTACCCCATCGTCGACTGGAGCGGATCCATGGCCCGTTCCCGGAACATCAAATACCCCAGGGCAGGGCAGGCCTCCCATGAAGTCCGGGTGTTTGTCCTGGATACAGAAACCCGGAAATCCTGGCCCCTGATCACCGAAGGTCCCCGGGACCAGTATCTCGTCTCCCTGACCTGGGCGCCCAATGAAGAAGAGATCTATGTCGGCATATTGAACCGGGATCAGAACCATTTTCGCCTAAATCGCTATGACCGGCTCAGCGGCCGTCTATCCCAAACACTTTTTGAGGAAAAACATTCGGCCTATGTGGAACCCCAACATCCCCTGTACTTCCCCAGGGGCCAGTCCGAAGAGTTTATCTGGCGATCCCAAAGGGACGGATATACCCATCTCTACCATTATACCCGGGAGGGAAAGTTGGTCCGCCAGCTGACCAAAGGCCCTTGGGTAGTGGACGATATCGTGGGATTCAGTGAGGCCTCCGGGGAATTGATCTTTCTGGCCGCCCGCCCCAGCCCTCTGGTACGCAACCTTTTCCGCTTGAATTGGAGCAATGGGGAAATCCGCCCCGTCGACCTGCAGGATGGATTCCATTCGGCCTGGATCTCCGGTACGGGAAAATATGTGTTGGACTATTTCACCAGTGAGGAGTCCGCGGGAAAATATCTTATCCACGGCTTGAGCGAGGACTATGTGGAAGCCCATTTTGAAGTGGAAGACCCCCTGAAGGATTTTCAGCGGGCCCGGGTAGAAAACCTGGAATGGGAAGCGGAAGACGGAACCCGCCTCTATGGTAAATTGGTTCTGCCGGCCAGTCTGGACAGCCAGCGCCGCTATCCCCTGATTGTCTATGTCTACAACGGACCCCATGTGCAGCTGGTGACCCACCGATACCCGGCCTCCGGAAATCTGTGGTATGAATACCTCGCCCAAAAAGGATATCTGGTCTTCTTTATGGACGGACGCGGTAGCGCCCGTCGAGGCCGGGACTTTGAACAGAAAATTTTCCGGCAGCTGGGGAAATGGGAAATCAAGGACCAGATCCAGGGTCTGGAACGAATCAAAGCCCTTCCCTTTGTGGATTCCCAGCGCATAGGGGTGCATGGGTGGAGCTATGGTGGATTCATGACCACATCCCTGCTGATCCACCATCCCGATCAATTCCAACTAGGAGTGGCTGGAGGACCGGTGTTGGACTGGTCCGATTATGAAATCATGTATACGGAGCGCTACATGGACCGGCCCCAGGACAACCCGGAAGGCTATTCCGCCTCCCGGCTGACGGACAAGGTGGAAAAGATTCAGGATCCGCTTTTGCTGATTCACGGAACCGACGACGATGTGGTCCTATGGCAGCATAGCCTGAAATTTCTCAAGGCAGCAGTGGACAAAGGGATATCCCTGGATTATTTCGTCTATCCGGGTCATGGGCACAATGTACGGGGAAAGGACAGGGTGCACCTGATGAAGAAAATTACGGACTATTTCGACTTATACCTCCACCCCGCGTCCCCGAATTAATCCTTTAGGCCCAGGACATGCTGCATGGTATGGACCCCTTTTTTTCCGACCATGTACTCGGCGGCGATTAGGGCGCCCAAAGCAAACCCATCCCGGTTGTGGGCCTTATGCAGAATTCGAATTTCATCGATGGAGGACCCATAAGCCACCTCATGGGTGCCCGGAACGGGATCCTCCCGCAGAGCCCATATGGGTATACGCCCGGCTTCGGTCTCCGTATCCGGACTCTGAGTTAGTTGCCAGCCCTTCCATAGGTCCGAGGCACTGATCAAATCCTCGGCAATGCGGATGGCCGTCCCGCTGGGCGCATCTTTCTTCTGCTTATGGTGGATTTCCTTTATGGAGGGTCGGTACTGGGGATGAGGGGCCATAATCCGGGCCAAATAGCGATTCAGGGCAAAAAACAGCTGAACTCCCAGACTGAAATTCGCCGCGTGCAGGAATCCGGTTCCGGTTTTCCGGGAAAGAGCCTCTGCCCGGCCCAGATCCGCATCCCAACCCGTGGTTCCGCAAACCACCGATATACCCAGATTAAGGAGGCGCTGCACATTGGCCCAGGCGGATTCAGGGCGGGAGAATTCAATGGCCACATCGGCTAATCGGAGCTGCTGATCGCTAATCTGCTCCGCATCCCGGGAGCGAAGGCGGCAAACCACCTGGTGGCCGCGGCTTTCGGCCAGGGCGTCTATGGCCTGCCCCATTTTCCCATATCCCACTAATGCTATTTTTGTCATCACATCGGTTTTTATCTCTTGGCTCAGAACAGAGAGTCCGGATTCCAGACTGCCCACAGCGCCCAAAGGGTAAAAAATGCATAAACCAGGCTGATCACCCCATTGGTGGTGGCAAAAGCCAGGTTGATCCGGGATAGATCCCCCTTTCCCACTATGCGGTGCTGAAAGACCAAAAGCCCCAAAAATAAGGCTGCCCCCAGCCAATAGACCCAGCCTAAACTTGCCCAAAGGGGTACCAAAATTACTCCCGCGGCGGAAAGCATATGCAGCCCCCGGGAAATCCACAGCGCCCCGGAAATCCCGAACCGGCTGGGTACCGAATGCAGGGCATGGTCCCGATCAAAATCCATATCCTGAAGGGAATAAAGAATATCGAATCCGGCCACCCAGGTCATGACAATCAGGGAAAAGAGGACTGGAATCCAGGCGAAATAGCCCGTCACCGCCAGAAAAGCCCCTATGGGGGAAAGCGAGAGCCCCAGTCCGAGCACGAGGTGACACCAGGAAGTGAATTTCTTGGTGTAACTATAAAAAAGGATAATGGCCAGAGCAAGAAAGGACAGGTAAAAGCAAAGGGGATTGATCGTCCATGTCGTGAATAAGAACAGGGCACTGCTGATCAGGGTAAGGCCCAAGGCTTCCCTGGGACTGACTCTTCCGGCGGGAATTTCCCGGGTAGCCGTCCGCGGGTTACGGGCATCCATGTCCCGGTCCAGGTAGCGGTTGAAGGCCATGGCCGAAGTGCGGGCCGTGACCATGCAAATCAGGACTTTCAAAAAAATATGACCTTCGAAATCATGGCCAAAGACCGTGACCGCCAGGCCGAAGCCGATTAGGGCAAAGGGAAGGGCAAAGAGGGTATGGGAAAACTTGATAAGCGAAAGGTACTGCCCGGCCTTGTACTGCCAGCCCATGGTCCGTGGTGTCCTCATGATTCCACCTCTACTTCAAATCCAATGGACATAGCCTCCTGCTCCGCATTGGAATGAATCATCACCATTTTTCTCTGCGGCCCTGGCCTCCCTTTGGAATTGAACTCCACGGTAATGACTCCCGAAGCCCCGGGGGCAATCGGTTCCTTGGGATAACTGGGCACGGTGCACCCGCAGGAGGCATCGGCCTTGAAAATCACCAAGGGATGGTCCCCGGTATTGGTGAATCGAAACTCATGGCTGACCACGGTTCCTTCCTTGATCTTCCCAAACTGATGCAGGGTCTCTTCAAACTCCACGGAGGTCCGGGGCATTTTCTCCAGCTCTTCTTTGATTTTCTCCCTTTCCTCTTGGGCAGCCGCATGACTGTCCCCCGGGGAAAATTTATGGATCAGGGCCGTTCGACTCACTCCGCTGAGTTCGACTAAGGCGATGGCAAAGAGGGAAAGCGTGGCCACGGTGAGCAGTACGGTCTTCAATTGCGCATTCATCATTGGGGGGATTTAGAGGGGAACAAAGTTAGGGAATTCAGGGCTTGGGGATGAAATCAAGGGGTTCTTTCCTCCCAGATCCGGACCAAATGAACCAGTACTTCCACCGACTTTTCCATGTCCTGAACGCTGACAAACTCTGTACGGGAGTGGATGGACATTTCCCCGGTGAACAGATTCGGGCAGGGCAGGCCCATAAAGGAAAGTCGGGAACCGTCCGTCCCACCCCTTATGGATTCCCGGATCGGTTCCAGTCCGGCTCTCTTATAGGCTTCGGCCGCATAGTCCATGACCTGCGGGTGTTGATCCAGGATCTCTTTCATGTTGCGGTACTGCTCCACCTGACGGATTTCCGCCTCCAGGCCGGGAAATGCCTTTAGGGTCTCCTCCAAAATGGATCGCACACGCCGTCCATAGATTTCCAGATCGGCCGTATCGAAAGATCGGAGGATAAAATCCACACGGGCAGTTTCCAGCTCTCCTTCCATGGCCACAGGATGAATGAAGCCCTCCATGCCTTCGGTGGCCTCAGGGCACCAACGGTCCCGGGGAAACCGGGATAAGAAATCGGCAGCCCCTTTCAGGGCAGAGACCATTTTCCCCCGGGCATAACCGGGATGGGCACTGCGTCCCTTGAACTCCACAGTCAGGGCATCGGCCGAAAAATTTTCCCCTTCCAAATAGCCTCTGGGTCCCCCATCCAGGGTATAGCCGAAGTCGGCCTGAAGCTTTTCCATATCGACTTTCCGCACTCCCCGGCCGATTTCCTCATCCGGAGTGAAGAGCAGGCGGATGCGGCCATGGGGGACTTCCGGATGGGCCATCAGGTATCGGGCCAGATCCATGATAACGGCCACTCCTGCCTTATCGTCTGCCCCCAATAGCGTATTGCCCGAGGCCGTAATAATGTCCTGTCCCAGGCACTGATTAAGATAGGGTTGGGTCCGTGGACTGAGGACCAGCTGATCATCATCGGGGAACAGAATATCCTGTCCTTCATAGTGCTCATGTACCCGGGGTCGAACCCCATCCCCGGGACAGTCCGGGGCCGTATCCACATGAGCACAGAAACAAAGGACCGGAACCGGCTTCTCACTAGTGGCCGCAATGGTGGCATAAACATATCCATGCTCATCCATCTGGGCATCTTCCACCCCCATTTCCTTCAGTTCCCCAACCAAAAGCAGACTGAGGTCCTTTTGTTTTTCCGTGGAGGGCTGGCTAGGGGAGTTCGGATCGCTTTGGGTATCGATCTGCACATAGCGCAGAAACCGTTCTTTGACCGTGTGCGCATAAGGTTTCAGAGATGACATACTAAGGATTTTTTAGATTGATCGGCAGGAGAACCCGGAGCTGCTAAGCTAGGATTTTCCCTCTTGTTCCAAAAATCCTGCGCGCAGAAATCCCTATGTCCCTGCTTGCTCCCGGTGGTATCCCCCATCCTGTCGCTTCCCGGTATATTGACCGGCATCAGGCTCCTGCGCCTTGAGGGATCCGGGAATAAATACAAATAGCCCTATAGACAAGCCAAGAAAAAAGCCAATTATCTTTGCTCCATGATGGAATTCGGAGGCTTTCATTTCACCCAGATCCTTTCGGTAACATTCACTCTTTTTGCCGTAATCGACATGCTGGGATCCATACCCATATTTCTCAGCCTCCGGCAGAAAATGGGCAGCATTCATGCCGCTCAGGCCACTACAGTTTCCGGATTTCTCATGCTGCTTTTCTTCTTTATCGGCGAACAGATGTTGGCCATTCTCGGGGTGGACATAGGCTCCTTTGCCATAGCCGGGTCCATTGTCATCTTCATCCTGGGCCTGGAAATGGTCCTGGGTCTGGAGATCTTCCGGACCGAAAAAGACAGTAAAGCAGGGAATGTGGTGCCCATTGCCTTTCCCATTATCGCCGGGTCCGGGACTCTGACCACCATCATGTCCTTGAAAGCGGTCTACAGCCCGGTGAACATTCTGGTGGGCATACTCCTGAATCTGGGGTTCATCTATTTCATTTTGCAGTCCCTGAGTTGGATAGAGCGACTGCTGGGCGCCTCCGGAATCCTGGTGGTCAGAAAGTTCTTCGGGGTGATTTTGCTGGCCATTGCCATCAAAATCTTCCGCAACAATCTGGCCGGATTCGCCTGATCGCCCGAAATGGGCTTTCCGGAAGAACCACGAGCCCACACTTGATTAATTGAAAAATTTTATGTACCTTCCGTGGGAATTTATTAAACATACCGCAGAAAGTGCCTTCCATTTCCTCCCCCCAACCCGTCCGAAAAACCAGTAAACTCGTCAAATTTGCACCGAGAGGAGAACAGAAATTCTACGACGCCCTAAAGGAAAAAGTCGATCGTTATTTCAAAGCCCAGGGTATCCATATCCATGCCAACCGCCAGATGCGCCTGAAATCCGTTGTCATGATCTCCCTCTATTTTGTCCCCTACCTGTTCATAGTCTCGGGGGCGACGGCCGCTTCTCCTTTTTTGTTTTACAGCTTATGGCTGCTCATGGGCGCCGGTGTGGTGGGAATAGGTACCTGCATCATGCATGATTCCAACCATGGCTCCTATTCCCGAAATCCCGCAGTGAATTTTGCCCTGGGCGGTTTGCTGAACCTGATCGGCGGCTATTCCAGGAACTGGAGAATACAGCATAACATCCTGCACCATACGTATACCAATATTACCGGCCTGGACGAAGATATAGCCGGCACCCCGCTGATTCGCATGTCCCCCCATTCGCCGGTGCGCAAAATCCACCGCTATCAGGCCTATTATGCCTGGTTCCTTTATGCCATGATGAACTTGGTCTGGGTGATCCTCAAGGATTTCAAACTGATCTTTCACTATGAACGCGAGGGCCTGCTGAGAAAAGAGAAAGTAAGCCTGAAAAGGGCTTTCCTGGAAGTCACCGCTTACCGGCTGATCTATATTGGCTACATCATTGTCCTTCCCGCTCTGTTCTCCGGAATGGGCTGGGGACCGGTGATCATGGGATTCCTGATCATGCAAATGGTGGCCGGGCTTTCCTTGGCCTTGATTTTTCAGCCGGCCCATGTCATGGAGACCTCGGAGTTCCCCATGCCGGATGACGAAAGGAAAATGGAAAACAGTTGGGCCATCCATCAGCTGTTGAACACCACGAATTTTGCCCCCGGAAGCCGGATCACCTCCTGGTTTATGGGCGGACTGAACTATCAGATCGAACACCATCTCTTTCCCCAGATCTGCCATATCCACTATCAGAACCTGGCCCCCATAGTGCAAGAGACAGCCGAAGAACATGGACTAAAGTATAATGTGGTGCCCACGGTATGGCAGGCCATAGTGGAACATGGGAAGATGCTCCATGCCTTAAGAAAATAAGGAATCCTGGATTTTCCTCGGCTGTTTTTTTGGCCGACCGGCCAGAAGCCTCTATTTTTGCCTCCTTTTTTTAGGAAATCTATCGGGCAACATGAAGCTAATCAATAAGAAAATCTGCATGGGCATGGACATCGGCGTCCACGGCAATATGTTTGGAGGCCGACTCATGGCCTGGATCGACGAAGCCGCCGCCGCATTTGCCAACGAATATTGCCAGACCCCCAATATGATCACCCTCCGGGTGGGGGAACTGATTTTCAAGCGCCCCATAAAAGTGGGAAACCACATCCGCCTTTACGGGGAAACCGTAAAGCTGGGCAATTCCTCGATCACTCTGGATATTGAAGTAAGGAAATACAATCTATACGACGGTCAGGAAACGGTGGTGTGCACCACTACCGTTACCTTTGTACGTATCGATGAAGACGGAAGGCCGGTTCCCATAGGGGAAAAGGTTCGTGCCCGATACGAAAGGGAGAAGGCTCAGGCCTTACCTTCCGTTTCCTGATCTTGGGCCTCCTTTTTCTCTTTGCGGCTCCTCCAAGTGGCCGACAAAATGTTCCACTCCCGGCGATGTCGTCTTAGCGGATGGTGACGGGATTTGTTGAATACTTTGGTATCGTTTTTTCTCCCCTCCCAACGCGCCTTTTGCAGCGATTCGGGGAGGTTCTTTTCCTCCATGCAGTCCGGACTGCAGCACCCCTCCAGTTCCTGAGCACACTGGGGACATTGAATAAAGAGGAGGTGGCAGCCCGGATTCAGGCAATTCGTATGCTCATCACAGGGCTTTCCACATATATGGCAGGAGGCAATTACCTCGTCGGTAACCCTTTCCCCCAGCCGATGATCAAACACAAAATTCTTCCCCTTGAACTTTAGCGGGAGGTTCTCCTCCCTGGCCCGCCGCACATACTCAATAATTCCCCCTTCCACATGAAAAACATTGCGAAATCCTTTATGCTTGAAATAGGCACTGGCTTTCTCGCACCGGATTCCCCCCGTGCAATACATGATGATCTTGCGGTCCTTATGCTCTTTGAGCATGTCCACGGCCATGGGTAACTGATCCCGGAAAGTGTCTGCAGGAACTTCCAGGGCATTCTCAAAATGACCCACTTCATATTCATAATGGTTCCGCATATCCACCACTATGGTATCGGGATCTTCGGTCATTTCATTGAACCGGCGGGCATCCAGATACTCCCCCCGGTTCTCCAAACTGAAATCCGGGTCTTCGATCCCATCGGCCACAATCCGGGGCCTAACCTTGACCTTCAGTACCCAGAAGGACTTGCCGTCGTCCTCCAATGCCCGATTCAAGCGGATTCCCTCCAGTCGGGGATGAAAGCCATAGATTTCCTCCCGGAAAGCTTCCCAGAGATCAGTGGGTACACTAACCTGGGCATTGATTCCTTCTGAGGCCACATAGATTCGCCCCAGAACTCTCAGGGCGTTCAGGCGAAGGTAGAGCTGATCCCGGAATGACTGGGGATTTTCAATGGGGAAGTACTGATAAAAGGATACGGTGGTTCTCGGCTCCGTCTCCTCCATCAGCCGTCTTTTCAACTCTTCTTTTGATACTCGGTTATGGAGCACAGGCATGGTTCCAGGGAATTTTAAAGCCCCGGGGGGCCAAAGGTACAGATAATCAGAAAGGGGATCCGCATTTTCGCCTACCAGCGCAGGGGATTGCGCCGGGACATCCATATGTAATTCTTCATGTTAATCCAGAATGCCAGAATCATATAAAGGATTATGGGCGATCCCAGAGTCAGAAAAGAGACATAGATAAACCAGAGGCGGATACGGGCAATGGAAATACCCAGCCGCTCTCCAATCATGGTGCACACCCCGAAAGCTTTCCATTCAATAAAGTTTTTCAGCTCTAATAAACGATTTTCCATAGCCAGCGAGATTGGGCCAAATTTACAGAATCCGCCCCGGACTTCCATAAATTCGAGGGGACTAATTCACAGGGAAAGAAGCGCAGATCCAGGCCCGTTGCGGCGAACACGGCTAAACGTCCCCATAAATGGGGGAAGGGAAGCCGGCCCGAAAACCTCTTCCCTTCCCTGGCAGTCTAAGCCCGGTTGCCGATCAGGATCCGGCGCTCATCTCCCGGCGGATCACATTCAGAGCCCCTCCGGCTTTGAACCATTCAATCTGCTGTTCGTTATACGTATGGAGCAGGGAAATGCGGTCGCTGGTTCCATCCGCATGATGCGCTACCATGGTCAGCGGTTTCCCGGGGCGGAAATCCCTCAGGCCTGTAATGTCCAGCCGATCGTCTTCCTGGATCAGCTCATAGTCCTCCTTGTTTTCAAAGGTGAGTGCCAGCATGCCCTGTTTTTTCAGATTGGTCTCGTGGATTCGGGCAAAGCTTTTCACGACAATGACCCTTACGCCCAGGTGGCGGGGTTCCATGGCCGCATGTTCCCGGGAGCTACCTTCCCCGTAATTCTCGTCACCCACCACCACGGTGCCTATGCCCGCGGCCTTATAGGCTCTTTGCACTGCCGGCACTTCCCCATAGGTGCCGTCCAGAGTATTCTTCACCGAATTGGTTTTCTGATTGAATGCGTTAACGGCCCCAATCAGCATGTTGTTGGAAATATTGTCCAGATGCCCCCGGTATTTCAGCCAGGGTCCCGCCATGGAAATATGGTCGGTAGTACACTTTCCATAAGCTTTGATCAGCAAGCGAAGACCTAGAAGATCCGTGCCTTCCCAAGGCCGGAACGGTTCCAGCAACTGAAGGCGATCACTGTTTGGATCCACTTCCACCACCACCGTGCTGCCGTCTTCGGCCGGGGCTTGGTATCCGGGATCTTCTACCGAGAAGCCCCGCGGAGGAAGCTCAAATCCTTTGGGCTCGTTAAGGCGTACCTCCTCCCCGGCTTCGTTGACCAGGCTATCCATCATAGGATTAAAAGACAGCTTACCGGCAATGGCAATGGCGGTCACGATTTCCGGGGAGGCCACAAAGGCATGGGTGGCCGCCAGGCCATCATTCCTTTTGGCGAAATTGCGGTTGAATGAGGTGATAATGGTATTCTTCCGATTCGGATCATCGATATGCCTTGCCCATTGGCCTATACATGGGCCGCAAGCATTGGCTAAAACCACTCCGCCCATTTTATCGAAGGTCTGGAGCATCCCATCCCTTTCGATGGTATAGCGCACCATTTCCGATCCCGGAGTGATGGTGAATTCGCTACGAGCCTTCAGCCCCTTGCTCATGGCGTCTTCGGCAATCGAAGCGGAGCGGGAAATATCTTCGTAAGACGAGTTGGTGCATGAGCCAATCAAGGCCACTTCCACCGTTTCCGGCCATCCATGCTGCTTCAGCGCTTCCCCTATTTTGGAAATAGGAGTGGCCAGATCCGGGGTAAATGGGCCATTGATATAGGGCTCCAACTCGTCGAGGTTGATTTCGATCAACTGATCATAGTATCGGGCCGGGTTAGCATATACTTCGGGGTCTGCCTCGAGGTGCTCACGGACGCCGGCAGCCAGAGCGGCCACATCGGCACGGTCCGTTCCCCGAAGGTATTCCTCCGACTTGGAATCATAGGCAAAGAGTGAACAGGTGGCCCCGATCTCCGCGCCCATATTGCAAATGGTCGCCTTTCCGGTGGTGCTGAGGGTTTGGGCCCCTTCCCCGAAATATTCCACAACGGCACCGGTTCCTCCTTTCACGGTGAGAATGCCGGCCACCTTTAGGATTATGTCCTTGGCCGAAGTCCAGCCGTTCATTCTGCCCGTCAGTCTGACTCCGATGATCTTGGGCATCTTCAGCTCCCAAGGCAGGCCAGCCATTACATCCACGGCATCCGCCCCCCCGACGCCTATGGCAATCATGCCCAGGCCTCCGGCATTGGGGGTATGGCTGTCCGTACCAATCATCATTCCACCGGGAAAGGCATAGTTCTCCAGAACAACCTGATGGATAATCCCTGCCCCTGGCTTCCAAAAGCCGATTCCATACTTATTGGAAATGGAGGCCAGAAAACTGTATACTTCCCGGTTCACCTCGGTGGCGGTTTTTAGATCTTCTGCTGCCCCGGATTTCGCCTGGATGAGGTGATCGCAGTGTACCGAACTGGGCACGGCTACCCGGGACCGGCCGCAGGTCATGAACTGAAGCAGGGCCATCTGGGCCGTGGCATCCTGCATGGCTACCCGATCCGGGGAAAAATTCACATAATCCTTCCCCCTTTCGTCAGGGCTGCTTGCCGGCTCAGTACGGTGAGCATAGAGGATTTTTTCTGTCAATGTCAATGGTTTGCCCATAACCTGTCTTGCCTGGTTCACTTTCTCCGGGAGCTCTGCATATACCTTCTGTATCAGGTCGATATCGAATGCCATTTGCTATAATCTTTATAAAGGGTGGGTTATATAGAATTTATGGCGAAATTACCGAAAATGCAACGGAAAAAGAAATGAATTCCGTATGGATACCCGGGAAGTCTCCCAATCCATTCGGACTGGCGGCCCGCTTTTTGTTTTTCTACTTTTATCCGCTAACATGAAACCGCCATGTCCCGTATACTCTCCTGGTCCTACCGTTTTCTCTTTGGATTATGCCTTTTTCTGCCTGGGCTCTGCGGGGCCCAGAATCACTTCCATGAGGAAGCCTTTTGGAAAAAGATTGAACCTTTGGACCAGCCCCCAGCCTTTGGGCCTGTCTTTCCGGATTCGATCCTGCTGGTCGTAAGCAATCGCCAAAAAGACGAAGGGGAAATCCGGTTCATGTCGAACCGGACCAGCTCTTCGGGAATTTCCTATTTTCTGGTCTATGCCGAACAGGGAAAATGGAAGCTGTTCTCTTTGCCGAATCTGGAACAGGGGCTGACTTATTTTAAAGACCGGGACCTGGACTGGCTGATCTATGTGGAAGGAATGGGCAAAGTCTTCGGTCATGGCCTTTCCCGGGGATTCCGGGTATCCGGGCAATATGGACTAAACCTGATTTATCTGGACTATCCCAGTACCCACGGAGACTGGAAGGGCGCCCGAAATTTTTTCTATGCCCGGGGACAGGCCCGACGGGCCCACTGGGACTTTCTGCCGGCATTCATGGAAATCCAGAATCTGAGGGAACGGGGCCTTATGGGAAAAGGGAAACTTACTGGGTTCTTTCACTCGATGGGAAATATCCTGTTGAAAACCTTGGGCGAAAGCCCGGGCCTGGAGAGGATCAACAAAAAGGTTTGGATGGACCAGTTGATAATCAATGCCCCCTGCGTTCCGGTCCGAAATCACTGCCAATGGCTAAGTGCCTTGGAATTTGCGCAGAATAAAATCGTCGTCTACAATCCCGGAGACTATGTATTGAAAGGGGCTCGGTTGCTCAGCCTGCGCAGACAGCTGGGACATTCATCGGGAAGAAAGCCCTGCGCCCAAGTTCGCTATATCAATTTGGAGTCCTGGGCAGCCCAATCCCATAACAATTTCCTGGTCTCGGACCAAGATCCATGGCTTTTTCCCTTTTACCTGACTATTCTCCATGGAGGCAGAGCCTATGAACCGGAAGGGAAATTCTGAGGCAACCCTCCTCCCCCCGGAGGCAATAGAAGGAATGCGGGGCAGGCCCCGCCAGGAAATCGTTTCCCCGATCGTCTGGACCATGAATATCCATCCTTAAACTAAAATTCCTATAGACTATCCATGGCGGCGCGCAACTTCAATAGCCGCGAAAGCAGGGCTTCCAACTGATCCAGGGGCAACATATTCGCTCCGTCGGAAAGGGCCTCCGAAGGACGGGGATGAGTTTCCATGAACAGTCCATCGGCACCTACAGCCACCGCCGCCCGGGCAATGGTCTCGATCATGGTCGGATCCCCCCCGGTGACTCCCGAGGACTGATTGGGCTGCTGCAGGGAATGAGTGCAGTCCATGACCACGGGCACCCCCAAGGATTTCATCCTGGGGATGGCCCGGAAATCTACCACCAGGTCCTGATAGCCAAAACTGGTCCCTCTCTCCGTGAGCCAGATCTTCCTTGCCCGAAAATGGTTTAGCTTCTCCACTACGAACCCCATGGACTCCGGGGATAGGAACTGTCCTTTTTTGACATTGACCAGAAGGCCCGTCGCCGCCGCTGCCTCCAGAATATCAGTTTGTCGGCATAAAAATGCCGGTATCTGAAGTATATCCACAAAGGGTGCCGCCATAGCCGCTTCATCCGCCGCATGGATATCCGTGGTCACCGGAATCTCAAATTCCCGGCGAATGGCCCCCAGGACCTCCAGTCCTTCCCGGTCTCCAATCCCCGTAAAACTGTCCACCCGGCTCCGATTCGCTTTACGAAACGAGGCCTTGAACACCAGGGGGATGCCCAAATCAGTACAGATCTGTTTCAGCCTGAGAGCGATGTCCCGAGCTCCCTGTTCCGACTCAATTACGCAGGGGCCCGCTATCAGAAAAAATCCGGAGTTTTCCCTGGAAAATACCGATATATCCTTGGTTGACATATTATGCTATTCGGTTTCGTTCTGCTATTTTCTTCTTCGGGATACCCTCCGGGATGAGACGGTGCCATCCCCTTCATATCCCCCCTATCCTGGCTAACATTCGCTAAGACTCTGAGGAATATGCAGGGCTAGCCCCCCTTCGGCGGTTTCCTTGTACTTGTGGTCCATATCCTTGGCTGTCTCCCACATGGTTTTGATTACATGATCCAGGGATACCCGAGCATGGTCGGGATTACTCTGAATGGCCAGCTGGGATGCGGTGATGGCCTTGATGGCCCCCATGGTATTCCTTTCGATGCAGGGCACTTGCACCAGTCCCGCCACCGGGTCACAGGTCAGCCCCAGATGGTGCTCCATGGCGATTTCGGCGGCCATCATGGACTGCCGGACACTGCCCCCCAAAGCTTCCGTCAATGCCGCCGCGGCCATGGAGGAAGAAACCCCAATTTCCGCCTGACATCCCCCCATGGCCGCCGATATGGTAGCGCCCTTCTTGAAAAGACTTCCCAGTTCAGATGCGGTGAGCAAAAAGGCATAGATCTTGTCCTGATCATAACCGGTGCAGAAGGTAATCATATAATGCAGTACTGCCGGGATCACCCCCGCGGCTCCGTTGGTAGGTGCTGTCACTACCCGGGCAAATGCCGCATTCTCCTCATTGACGGCCAGGGCAAAGCAGCTTACCCAATCCAGAGTATACTTGAAGTGGTTCCCACCGGAACGAATGGCATCAATCCACTCCGGATAATCCGAATAGGTTTTCCCTTCCAGCAGCCGACGATTCAATTCCGATGCCCGACGACGGACACCGAGCCCCCCCGGCAGTATGCCCCCGATATGGCAACCCCGGAAAGTGCAGTCCTTCATGACCTCCCAGACCTTCATCACTTCTTCGCGGGTAACCGAATCAGGCCTCCAGGCTCTTTCATTTTCGGCCACCAGGCCAGAGATCCCCAGCCCGGTGGTCTGGCACCAGTGCTGCAGGTCTTCCGCACGATCTATGGGGTAGGGCAGTTCCACATGTCTGGCCCCTCGGTCTTCTTCCCCTTCCATAACCACAAAACCTCCCCCTATGGAATAATAAGTCCGGGACTCCCGACCTCCCCCTTCCAGCTCACAGAGAACCGTCAGGGCATTGGGATGGTAAGGCAGGGATTCATTGAACAGAAAAACCAGATCCTCTGCGGGCTGGAAGGAAATTTCCTTCTTTCCATCCAGGATCAGCCTCCCTTGATGGCGGATCTGCTCCACGCGGACATGAATTTCATTGACATCAAAGACGACTGGATCCTCCCCGCATAAACCCAGGATTACGGCCACATCCGTACCATGTCCCTTCCCCGTTTTGGCCAGGGATCCGTAAAGCAGTACCTGAACACGCTGGACTTTTTCGACTAGACCCTTCTGATTCAACTCTTTTAAGAATCGCAGAGCCGCCCTCCAGGGACCAAGGGTATGGGAGCTGCTGGGCCCGATCCCAATCTTGAACATATCCAGTACGGAAATAGATTCTCTAGATGCCATGAAGCCTTTAAAAATTGAGGTGGAATGAATTCCCCTAAAGGTACGACGGGAGATCCAATATACCCTCTTTGTGGGCCAACTGCCTTAGTTCATCGCCTTGTTCCGGATCAGGCAATCAATAGCCGTCCCAAAGTGCCCAAGGGAGAAGTGCCATAACCTGGCCATTCATTCTCTGCATTTTGCGAAATGGCGCCACCCAAGGCATAGTCTCTTCAGCGGCATTCCCCAGCATCTCCGCCATTTCAGCCGATCCCATACCCCTGGAAAACTGCCTAATCATCGTTTCGAATTTTTCCCGGGGATCCGGATAGGTGCGAATACGCACCTCCTCCAGCCCAGCGGCTGCCGCGGCAGAGGCAATGGCGCGGTCCACCCCGCCCAGCCCATCGATCAGCCCCTTTTCCAGGGCATCCTGGCCCACCCAGACCTTACCCTGAGCCAGGGGCTCCACTTGTTCACGAGGAATATTCCGGCCCTGGGCCACTCGATCCAGAAATACGTCATAAATATGATCCACCCGGGATTGCATGAACTGCCTTTCCTTATCGGTAATGGACCTCAGGCCGGTGGGGAAATCTGCAAAAGGAGCATTTTTGACCTGATCAAACTTCACCCCTAGCTTATGGGCAAGAAAATCATCGGCTACGAAAAGCATTCCATATACCCCAATGCTTCCTGTAATGGTCGCAGGAGAGGCAAATACACTATCTCCGGAGCAGGCTATGTAATAGGCCGCGGAAGTGGCCATGTCCCCCATGGATACAATCAGGGGCTTTTCCTCGGCCAAAAGCCTCAGTTCCCTCCATATGGATTCCGCCGCCAGGGGACTTCCCCCGGGGGAATTGATCCTCAGCACCACGGATTTGATCCGGTCATTCTCCCGGATCTTTCTGATCTCCCGGCGCAGGGCCGTAGGATTGATGCCCATGCCCTGAGGCCCTTCTCCCTCCCCTACTTCGCCCTCGGCAATCAGCAGGGCAATCATCCCTTCGGTACCGCCCTGGGTCTTCAGGGACTGGGAATAGTCCGCCAGACTGATATAAGGAATCTTCTTCCCCGAATCCAGATCCAGGCGGCGGCGGATCAAATCTTCCAATTCATCCCAGTACAGAAGTCCGTCGACCAAACCGTGCTCCATTGCCTGTTCTGCCCACTGAATACTACCGCTTTGGGCCAGTTCATGGATTTGATCCCCGGACTTTCCCGAGTGCTCGGCCACTTTCCCCAGGTAGATGTCCCAAAGCGCCGACTGATACTCTTCAATCTGCTGGCGATTCTCCGGGCTGATGTCCGCACGGCGAAAGGGCTCCGTGGCGCTTTTGAATTTTCCGGCATAGAATATCTCCGGTTCAATCTCCAACTTATTCAGTGCACCCTGGAAAAACGGGATCACGGTGGCCAGACCTCTAAGGGAAAAGCTGCCCATGGGATGAACGAAAACACTATCACTGACCGACCCGGTGAGGTAATTGCCCTGAAGGATGTGCTCTCCATAGGCATAAACAAATTTTCCCGAGCTCCGGAAATACTCCAGGGCTTCCCGGATCTCCAGCAGGGTGGACCATCCGTTGGACCCCGGATTCAACTTGAGCAGCACTCCCTTAATGCGGTCATCCTCCCGGGCGCGGAGCAGGGTTCGGTATGTCCGGGTCAGTCCCGGCCGAAACTGGGATTCGTCGAAAAGAGCCGCCAGGCTGTTCACCTGATCGCCTTCCAGAAAGGAGTCTCCCAGGTCCAGCACCAGGACGGAATTGGCCCGAGGACCGGTGGAGGAACCGGCCTTGGAGATCTGGGTGGCGGCGGCCACCAGCATACCTATGGTCACGCCGATAATGATTACCACGGTAACGACCATGGCCATCATGGAGGCAAAAAACATCTTAAAAAACTGCTTCATATATTCTTGGCATTGGAAATGAATACTCAAATATAGCACAGTCCCCGTCCCCCCGGGCAATTTGTCGGCAAAAACCCGTCCAAGGTCGGTGAATCCCCGGCCCGATCAGGCCGAGGGCTCCATTCTCTCCCGAATTGCTTCCCCTGCCCCATTCGCCTTTCTCCTTAGCCCGCCAAGCTTGGAGGCAATCCCCTATATTTGCCCTGCCCAGAAGACAGGACTTGCCTGCGAATGCCGGCTCCACAAAACTCTTGGCCAACTCCTCCATGCTCCCTATATCCCCTTCTCCTGAAACGGATTCATCCCGGGAAAAAGTTCACCTGCTCATCGGCAGCAATGAAGGAGACCGAATGTATTGGATCCGGATGGCCATCCGGGAAATACAAACACATATAGGACCTATTATTCGAAAATCCCAGATCTATGAAACCACCGCCTGGGGTAAGGAAGATCAACCCGATTTTCTCAATATGGCCCTGGAACTGTCCAACTCCTTGTCGCCCAGGGAATTGCTGAAAGCCGTCCAGGAAATAGAGCAGAGAGCCGGGAGGCAAAGAACCGTGGTCTGGGGACAGAGAACCCTTGACCTGGACATTCTCTTCATGGGGGACAGAGTCATCCACTGGCCTATGCTGGAAGTGCCCCATCCGGCCATGGCCCTGCGAAGGTTTGTCCTTCAGCCCCTTAGCGAAATCGCCCCGGACCAGATGCATCCCCTGCTTGGTATCTCCGTATCCCGAATGCTGGCCGAATGCCCGGATCCTTTGTCTGTCCGGGTTCATAGTTCGGTGATTCCGTAATATTGCAAGATGAGGCCCGATTTCCCCTATCCCTTCCTGGCCGTGGAAGGCAATATTGGGTCCGGTAAGACCCATTTGGCCAAGGCCCTCTCTTCCCTGCTCTGCGCGGACCTTCTGCTCGAAGAATTCGATCAAAATCCCCATATCCGCCCTTTCTACCAGGGGGAGGCCAATGCCCGGTTCCCTTTGGAAACCAGCTTGAGGGCCCGGCGCCACGAACTCCTGGCCCACTACTTTTCCCGGGATCCTTCCCAAAGAGCCCCGGTGGTGGTCAGCGATTTCCACCCGATGAAGTCCTGGGTTTTCTCGCGGATCAACCTCAGCGGGGAAGAGAGAAAAGCTTTTGAGTCCGGGGATCCATTCCAGGACTCCTCCCTTCCTATGCCCGATCTTCTGGTCTTCCTCTGGCCTTCCCTGGAAAGGATCCATAAACAGATCGAAAACCGGGGCAGGCCCTATGAAAAAGGGATATCACCGGATTATCTCCACCAGTTGGATCTGGCCTATGCCCAATTCCTGGACCTGGAGATTCCCCCGACCCCCACGCTGATCGTCCATATGCCGGCCTCCTCGCCTAAACCCGGGGAATTGGCCCGGGATCTGATTGCCCTGGTCTGTGGGCAACAAAAAGCGCTACCGGGAAAAATCCGGGTCGAAGCCCGCCATTTTCCCCGCCGAAATGGGATTTAACAAAAGTTTGTCTTTAGGTTCCTGATTCATATTTTTATATAGTAACAAAAGGAAAATGGAATAGAAATCAGGTCCACTCAAGCCCGCTCCGGGATTCATCTCCGATTAGCCCCCGACCGAAACGATGGCTCCCCGCTCTGGCGGCCCTGTACCAAGTCCCCCGGCCCGCTCTCCAAGCCTCAACTGATGGTTATGTTTCGTAAATTCGCGAACGCTGGCAAAGCACCTCATGTCCTCGGTTCGAAGACGGGAGTCACCATGGATTACACATTTCACCTGGATTAATTTTTTTTGTTATGGATGCAGGTATGACTACCTCAAAAACTAGTGCCAAATGGAATCTCAGGAAGTCCCTTACGGAACATTTTGGGTTTAAAAGCTTCAAGGGGGATCAGGAAAAAATCATTCGCAGCATCTTGGCCGGGAAGGACACTTTCGTGATCATGCCCACGGGGGGAGGGAAATCCCTATGCTACCAGCTGCCGGCCTTATTGATGGACGGGGTGGCCATTGTGGTTTCTCCGTTGATTGCCCTGATGAAAAATCAGGTGGACCTGATCCGGGGATACAGCAGCAAGGACAACGTGGCCCATTTTCTCAACTCGACCCTGTCCAAGGCTCAGCAGAAAAACGTCCGGGCGGATCTGAGTTCAGGAAAAACCAAAATGCTTTATGTAGCCCCCGAGACCCTGACTAAGAAAGAAAACATCGATTTTTTCGCGGACATAAACATATCCTTCATTGCCGTGGATGAGGCGCATTGCATATCCGAATGGGGGCATGATTTCCGTCCCGAATACCGGAAACTGAGGGGGATGATCGATGAAATCAATGATTCCTTGCCCATCATTGCACTAACGGCCACCGCCACCCCCAAGGTCCAGGATGACATCATCAAAAACCTGGGATTGAAAGATGCCCAGATCTTCAAGTCGTCATTTAATCGCCCCAATCTCTATTATGAGATCCAGCCCAAGGGCAAAAAGGATCAGGTGCTCAGGAATATGGTCCGCTTCATCCATTCCATGAAGGGAAAAAGCGGAATCATCTATACGCTGAATCGGAAAACCACCGAAGAACTGGCCAGCACGCTTACGGCGAACGGCATTTCGGCTGTAGCCTACCATGCCGGACTGGATGCTGCCGTCCGGGCCAAAAGGCAGGATCAGTTCCTGATGGAGAAAGTAGACGTCATCGTGGCCACCATTGCCTTCGGCATGGGCATAGACAAACCGGATATCCGTTTTGTCATCCATCATAACATCCCCAAATCCCTGGAAAACTACTACCAGGAAACCGGCCGGGCCGGCCGGGACGGCAAAGACGGGAAATGCCTGCTGTATTTTTCCCATAAGGATGTGCAGAAGCTCGAGCACCTGATGAGGGATAAACCGCTGAGCGAAAGAGAGATGGGCGCCCAGTTGATCTCCGAAACCCTGGCCTATGTGGAAAGCGGGGTATGCAGGCGGAAGCTTTTGCTCCATTATTTCGGGGAGAACTTTTCGGAGCAAAACTGCGGAAACTGCGACAATTGCCTTCGACCAAAGGAAAGGCTGGACGTGCGAGACAGTTCCAAGATCGTCCTGGAAGCCATCAGGGAACTATCCGAGCGCTTCAATATAGATTATGTGGTGCATGTCATCCTGGGGCAGGCCAATCCCCAGATCAAAACCTTCCGTCACGACAAACTCAAATCCTTCGGTGCCGGGAAAGTGATGAAAATGGAAGCCAATTTCTGGCATTCCCTTATCCGCCAAATGATGCTTGAAGGACTGATTCAAAAAGACATAGAGGAATACGGACTGCTCAAGATCACCGAAAAAGGCCACCAGTTCCTGAAGAAACCCTTCCCCATTCAAGTAGTGCTGAATCATCATTATGAAGACGACCTGCAGGATATGGAGGCCGCCGAAGGCGCCCAGGCTCCGGCCACGGTGGATCCGGTTCTGCTGGAACAACTCATTGCCCTGAGAAGGGAAGTGGCCAAAGAAAAAGGCCTGCCTCCATTTGTCATCTTCCTGGAAAACTCCCTGGAGGATATGGCCCTGAATTATCCCACCACCATGGAAGAACTGGGCAGGATTCATGGGGTCAGCAAGGGCAAGGCCATGCGCTATGGAAGCAAGTTTATCGCCCGGATCAAGGCCTATGTGGAAGAAAACGACATCATTAAGCCCGATGATTTCATCATGAAAAGCGTGGTGAACAAAAGCGGGATGAAGGTGTTCATTATCCAGAACATCGACAAGAAAATCCCCCTGGAAACCATTGCCAAGAACCGGGGAATCACCCTACAGGAACTTCTGGTGGAAATGGAAACCATAGTGGCCAGCGGCACCCGCCTCAACATCGATTATTGCATAGACCAGGAATTGGACGAATACGAACAGGAAGATATTTTTGATTACTTTAGAGAGTCCACAGATGATAATCTGGAATTAGCCTATGAGGAATTCAGGGACCGGGACATCAATATAGAACAGCTGCAAATGATGAGAATCAAGTTCCTCAGTGAATTTGCCAACTAAAAGGGAATCAAATATGCCCATACCGCGGGAAAAGGCCTCCAAATCCCCGTTCCGGCTAGCCGGATTCATCCGTTTTTCGCATTCCCCCTGGATCGGGGGCGCCATGGCGCTGATGAGCTCCGGCCTGGCTTTATCCGATGTCCAGGCCCAGCGCTATTCCTGGGGTGCCCGCAATCCCTGGATCATCGAATCGGAAAACCCGATCGAAATACAGGAAATGGAAAAATTCCAGATTGGCTTCCAGGGAACTTATCTCATTGTACACAAACCGGAGGAAAAGGCCCATCCCTACGGCCCATCTTCTCTATGGAGTCCGGAAGCCCAGGACCTGCAGGCGGTTTCGGGAACAGCTTTTGTAGGCCTCCGGCCTTGGAAGGGCGCCGAGGTATACTATAATGCCGGAATCCTTTATGCCTCCCCGGGTCCCATGATGGGGGGGATCAGCAATCCCCTCCCGGGCGATGGGGCCTGGCCGGCCGATGGCGGTCATCGCCTCCATTCCCCCCGGCTGTTTTTCCGGCAAAGCTTTGCCCTTCCATCCCCAGGGAACCGGAGTCATGAGAACCGACCCGGGCATTTCAATCAGCTGGCCGGCTATGACCCGATAAACTATATCCGGATCCAGGCCGGGAAATTTCCCCTGGGCGAAGTCTTCGACCGCAATCCTTATTCCTTATTCCCCCATGCCTCCTTTCTGTTCTGGTCCCTCCAGCAGAACGGAGCCTGGGATCGCCCTCAAAATCCACTGGGGCACAGCTACGCCCTGGTGGCAGAGCTGGAGCGCAACGGGCTGAACATCAAAATAGGCGCTGCCGCCCTGCCCGAAAGGCCCCAAAGCATGAAAATGAACCCGAACTTAGGAGAATCCCTTTCCGGAATGGTGGAACTCTCCCATCGGTACCGGTTCTTTTCCCTGCCGGGTCGGGTCGGTCTGATGAGTTTTCTGAACACAGGCAGATCGGCCAGCTTCGCCCATGCTCTGGACTATGCCGTGGATGCGGGCCGCGATCCGGAACTGGATCCTCTCAGAAGGTTGGGACAATATAAGTTCGGATTTCTTTTCCACTGGGATCAGGCGATCTCCCCTTATGCCGGTCTATTCCTCAAGTGCGGGTGGAACAATGGGCGTACCGAAACAGCCTATTTTGTGGAAGTGGACCAGAGTCTGAGCCTGGGGGCACAGATCCGGGGGGAATCCTGGCGGCGCCCTTTGGATGCCTTGGGCATAGGCCTGGCGGCCAATCGCCTCTCAGATAAACATCGCCAATTTCTGGCCTGGGGCGGGGAAGGAATCCGCCTGGGCGACGGAAGCCTGAATTATGGAGACGAATACCTGGGGGAAGTATTCTACCGGTTCCGTCCTCTGAGCTCCAAAACCCTATGGCTAATGGCCGATTACCGCCTGGCTATACATCCCGGCTATCAGCGAGACCGGCAGACGGTATCCTGGATTTCCCTGAAAGTCGAAGTGGAGATCTGAGTTGCAGTCCCTGAATTTCCTGTATTGGGCTCAGGCTGATGGGACAGAGGTCTTAGCACCTCCGGATCCCGGCTTCTGGGAGCGTCCCGGCCTATCGCCTCTGGATGGGGTGGATGCCGGGTTTTTCCCTCCCCGGTCCCGGGAGCCGGTCTTCTTCCTGGCGGTACCCGGAGCCTGAGTCCTGGATTCGTCCTTTTTAGGATTCTTCGGCCGAGACCCTCCTTCCCCGGCTGGGCGGGAGCCCTTGTCTGTGAATTTCCTCTTCCTGGCTTTGTTTCTATTCCGGTCCAAAGCCCGCAGGCTGATCTGCCCCACGTCATTGACAAATCCGATATCGACCTGCTCGGCGGCTTTTCCCCGGCTGGTCTCCAGCTCCACCGCCTGCAGCTCTGCCGGCTTCTGGCCCTGAAGGTTCATTTCCCTGATTTCCTTTACCCGGTCAATGGTCAGCGGGTACTGTTTGCTGCCATCCGAAAAGCTGTACCACATCAGGTTCCGGAATATGTCCTTTTTCTGAAGATAAGCCCGGCCCTTGGCGGTTTCCAGAACTTCCACCTGTTCGGGGAAAACCCTCAAGGCCTCCATATACGTATCCAACTCATAATTCAGGCAGCATTTGAGCCGGCCACACTGGCCGCTGAGCTTGGCTTGGTTAATGGAAAGATTCTGATAGCGGGCGGCCGTGGTATTCACCGACTTGAAATCGCTTAGCCAGGTGGAGCAGCATAATTCGCGTCCACAGGACCCGATTCCCCCCAGCTTCCCGCTTTCCTGTCGGGCTCCGATCTGCCTCATTTCTACCTTGAGCTTGAAATCCGCCGCATACTGCTTGATCAGTTCCCTAAAATCCACGCGCTGATCCGCCGTATAATAAAAAGTGGCCTTTTTCCCGTCGGCCTGGATCTCTGCTTCGCAAAGCTTCATGTCGAGATTCAGGGTTTTGGATATGGCGCGCGAACGGATCAACAGTTCCGGTTCCCTGGCCTTATTCTGGTCATATAGGTTCCAATCTTCTTCCTGGGCAATCCTCAGCACCCGCTTCAGCCCATCCTGTTCCCTGACCCCGGCCTTTTTCATCTGCAGGCGGGTCAGCTCCCCAGTCAGGGAAACCTGGCCCATATCAAAACCTCCTACTCCTTCCACCACCACCCAATCTCCCTTCCGGAGGGAAAGTCCGGAAGGATTCCGGAAAAACTCCTTTCGGCTTCCACGGTTGAAGCTGACTTCCAGTATGGAAAATGGACGGACTCCGTCATGCAGAGGGAGTTCTTTGAGCCAATCAAATACATTCATCCGGTTACATCCCCCGGAGCTGCAGCCTCCGTTGCCCTTACAGCCGGCCGGCTTCCCAGAGCCTCCGCTTCCGCAGTTTCCACATCCCATCTAAAATAAAATCATTTATATTGACGACCCCCCTTTCTGGCGACAGCCCCTTTTTCCGGGGGATCCGCCCCCTGTCCGGGCGGATCAGGGCAAAAGGTCGGAATTGGTGAACAAAAACCAAAAATACAGAAAAAAGCCTGAATCCCCTCTAATATTTACCTTCGGCTTCCTGGGTCAGGGTTCCCCATGCCCCGGATACCGTAACAGAGGAAAAAGAATTTTTTTTTGACTATAGCCCAAAAACTCTTACCTTTGCCGTCCAATTCTCATTTTGCTCTTCGTATCGTTTAGCATTTGGGAGAGTTGTTTTATACAATTCGTTAAAACCAAAAAACAAAAAAATGGCTAAGGAAATCACGGGCTACGTTAAGCTGCAGTGCAAAGGAGGCCAGGCCAATCCTGCTCCTCCCATCGGTCCGGCACTGGGTTCCAAGGGAATCAACATCATGGACTTCTGCAAGCAATTCAACGCCAGAACCCAGGACAAGCAAGGGAAAGTACTTCCCGTTCTCATCACGGTATTTGCCGACAAATCCTTTGAGTTCGTCATCAAAACGCCCCCGGCAGCTGTCCAGCTTATGGAGGCCGCCAAGGTGAACAAGGGGTCCAAGGAACCCAACCGCGACAAAGTGGGGAAAGTCACCTGGGCCCAGGTGGAGGAGATCGCCAAGGACAAAATGGCCGATCTCAATTGCTTTACCGTGGAAAGTGCCATGCGTATGGTAGCCGGCACGGCAAGAAGTATCGGTTTAACCGTAGAGGGCAATGCCCCCTGGGAAAACTAATCGCTGGGTTCACCTATTAAAACAAGCTAACCATGGCCATCTCAAAGAAAAGAAAAGAAGCAGAATCAAAAATAGACAAAACCAAGGCCTATTCCCTGGCGGAAGCAGCAGCCCTGGTAAAGGAAATCAATTGCACTCGGTTTGACAGTTCCGTGGATGTGCACATCCGCTTAGGCGTGGACCCGAAAAAAGCCGACCAAGCTCTGAGGGGAACGGTAAGTCTTCCCCATGGAACCGGAAAGACCAAAAAGGTGCTTGTCCTCTGTCCCCCGGATAAGGAAGCGGAAGCCCGCGAAGCCGGAGCGGATTATGTGGGACTGGACGAATTCGTCACCAAGATCGAAGGCGGATGGACTGATATCGATGTCATCGTCGCCACGCCTTCCGTTATGCCCAAAATCGGACGTCTGGGTAAGATACTGGGACCAAGGAACCTCATGCCCAACCCCAAAACCGGTACCGTGACCAACGATGTGGCCGCGGCGGTAACCGATGTAAAAGGAGGGAAAATTGCCTTTAAAGTGGACAAAGCCGGAATCATTCATGCTTCCATAGGCCGAGTGTCCTTTGAGCCCAAAAAACTGGCCGAAAATGCCACGGAGCTCATCAACACTCTGGTGAGAATGAAACCCGCCACCGCCAAAGGCGTATATCTCAAAGGCATCAGCATGGCCTCGACCATGAGTCCGGGAATCTCCATTGATACGAAAACCGTTTCCTGATTCCCCGCCGGTTTTCCCCAACATATAAACTATTAGACATGACACCGAATCAAAAATCCGCTCTCGTTGACCTGCTGAAAGAAAAATTTTCTCAGTACGAGAACTTTTATATCACCGATACCGAATCCCTGACCGTAGCCCAGATCAACCAGCTCAGAAGCCATTGCTTTGACAAGAAGGTCGAAATGAAGGTGGCAAAGAACACCCTGGTGAAAAAGGCCCTGGAAAGCCTGGATTCGGAAAAATACAGCGGCCTTTACGACGCTCTGCACCAGGTAACTGCCCTGATGTTCAGCGAAAGCCCCAAGGAACCGGCCCTGATCATCAGCTCCTTTCGGGGTGCAGGGGAAAAACCCCGGTTGAAGGCCGCCTACATCAACGGGGAAGTGTACCTCGGAGACGATCAACTCCAGGCGCTGACCAAGATCAAGACCAAATCGGAACTGATCGGGGAAGTGATCGGTCTGCTCCAGTCCCCCGCCAAACGGGTCATCGCCGCCCTGCTCCATCATTCGGAAAAAGGAGAAGAGGCGTCCGCTACCCCGGAAGCCGAAGCAGAAGGGAATACTCCTGCCCCGGATTCCGGAACCCAGGAGGAATCCAACCCTCCGGCGGCGGAATAAACCTTTCCGGACAGGGATGGCCCTGCCGGAATCGAATATCGGCTTCCAAGTCACCAATATAGATTCCATTAATTATCCACAAAAACCAAAAAAATCATGGCAGAAATCAAAGAAATCGCCGAAAAGCTGGTTTCCCTTTCCGTAAAGGAAGTACAGGAACTGGCCGATATATTGAAAAACGAATATGGCATTGAACCCGCAGCGGCCGCAGTAGTCGTTAGCGGTGGAGCAGATGCCGGAGCCGGTGCTGCAGCGGAGGAAAAATCTTCCTTCAACGTGGTACTGAAGAGCGCTGGACCTTCCAAGCTTGGCGTGGTGAAAATCGTAAAAGAACTGACCGGTCTGGGACTGAAAGAGTCCAAAGAGCTGGTGGACGGTGCCCCCAAAGCCATCAAGGAAGGGCTGAGCAAAGCCGAAGCCGAGGAAATGAAAGCCAAGCTTACCGAAGCCGGTGCCGAAGTGGAGCTCGAGTAATTCCTCCAAGATTATGGGGCAGGCCCAGCGGCCTGCCGCCCATGGACAAAACACCAAACCCTGTAGGAAATCCCTGCGGGGTTTGGCTTTTTATTTTATTATACCCCCCAATGGGCGGAGATGGGCGAATACCCGTTTCGGGCCGAAAAGCCGCTCGGCCCTTCCTCTTTGGCCGAGCATAAGGATTAACCCATGGCGGGGAAACCGGTCCGAACATGCTCCCCCTACCGGGGATATGCCCCCTTGCCTTCTGTCCCAACACTTTTGGGAATCTCCACCCGGGCTAGCCGCCGTCTGAGTAATTCTGGGAATTCCCATGGCTTCCCGTCTCTTTCCAGGGGTAAATGCCTTATAGGATTCATGGTCCTCATGGGATGACACCCACCCCTCAAGCGAATTTCCATCGCCTAGGGTATGGCCATGGCGGCGCATCAAAAAACCGCCCCTTTGGGGCGGCTCCTTAATTTCCTAAGCAGTTTACCATGGCTTTTCGGGAACATAATATTCGCCATTCTCGAAAACGATCGAATCGGGCAGGTGATCATAGGGGGTCATGGGATAGAAAGTCCCCCAAAATGTCCCCCTCATATGGCCGTCTTCCTCACCTAGTATCTTCACTTCAAAGGTTTCCGGCTTGGGAAAATAAGGCGTAACCGAATCCCCTCTTACCGTATCGATGAAGGTATAGACCATGCTCGGAAGGTATTCCTGCAGGTTCTTGAATTCATTGATGTAAATGTAGAGGGTGTGCTTGAATGGATCATTGGTCCGGTGGCCCACAATCAACCTGGAATTGGAACCCTCCACCGTATCCCGATGAAAATAAGATGGGTAAAATCCGGTACGGGTCTTATTCACGTCCGCCACCATATTCCCGAGGAACAGGTCCACGGCTGTACTTTCATTCAATGGATTCAGGGCGTTGGGCTCCTGTGGATTGGCCTCGTAGGGTCCGTTGTTGCAGGCCGAAATCGCCAGGAAAAAGCCCCAGCAGCACAGTAAACCGAATAAGTACTTCTTCATAAACTGGAATTACCGTATAAAGATAATATAGTCCACAATAATTCAAAACCCAAAGCCGGGTTTATTTTCCCCTTTTGAGTCCCAGCTCCCTTTCCTGCTGCTCATCAATGGGTGCCGGCGCATCCAGCATCACATCCCGGCCTGCATTGTTCTTGGGGAAGGCCATGAAGTCCCGGATGCTTTCCTGTCCCCCCAAAACGGCCGCCATACGATCCAGACCCAGGGCTATCCCTCCATGGGGCGGAGCTCCATATTCAAAGGCATCCATAAGAAATCCGAACTGCTGTCGGGCTTCTTCTGCCGTGAAGCCCAGGGCAGCAAACATTTTCTCTTGAATATCCCGGCGATGGATCCTCAGGGACCCGCCGCCGATTTCGCTTCCGTTGATCACCAGATCATAGGCATTGGCCAGAATGGAGCCCAGCGAATCCTTTTGATCCAGCAAGGAAAGCTGATCCGGGCGAGGCGCCGTGAAAGGATGGTGGCGGGCAGCCCAGGCGGAGCGGTTCGAGTCCCATTCGAAAAGAGGAAAATCCACCACCCACAGAGGGGCAAAATGCTTGGGATCCCTCAGGCCCAGGCGTTGGCCCATTTCCAGACGCAGATCGCTGATGGCCCTTCTAGTCTTTTCCTCGGATCCGGCCAAAAGAAGAAAAAGGTCTCCGGGTAGGCAGCCTGCCTCCTTCATCATCTCCATTCCCCTTTCGGCTCCGATGGCCTTATCCACACTGGTCCTTCCCGACTCTTCTGCTTCTCTTTTGCCGTAAATCAGTCCGGACATATGGCGGGGGGCGCGCTTCACCCACTCGGTCAGCTCGTCAATCTGCTTTCGGGAGTAATGCCCGGCTCCGGGCACGACCAGAGCCAAAACGGACTCGGCTTGATCAAAAAGGGCAAAACCGCTTTGATTCAGAAAAGGCAGGCGGGTTTCCAGGGGAGATTTCAGATTCTGGATCTTCATGTCAAAGCGCAGGTCCGGCTTGTCGTTGCCATAATCCCTCATGGCCTGGGCAAAACTTAGGCGAGGGAAGGGCCGGGCCAGGGAAATTCCCATTACCGACTCCCATACAGAGATCATCATTCCTTCGAAGATCTGCAGTATGTCTTCCTGGCCTACGAAGCTCAACTCACAGTCTATCTGCGTGAACTCGGGCTGGCGATCTGCTCTCAGATCTTCATCCCTAAAGCATTTGACGATCTGAAAGTAGCGATCAAATCCGCTAACCATCAACAGTTGTTTGAAGGTCTGAGGGCTCTGGGGCAATGCATAGAACTGCCCGGGATTCAGGCGGGAGGGAACCACAAAGTCCCGGGCGCCTTCCGGGGTGGAACGGATCAGATAAGGAGTCTCGATTTCCATGAACCCCTGATCATGGAGATAGTCGCGGACGCAGCGGGTCAGCCTGTACCTCAAGACCAGATTCTTTTGCAAAATGGGCCGGCGCAAGTCCAGGTATCGGTACTGCATCCGAAGCTCTTCACCTCCATCGCTCTGGTCTTCTATGGTAAAGGGGGGAGTACGGGAAGGGTTCAGGATTTCGATCTGATCCACTTCCACTTCTATGTCTCCCGTGGGCAGGTCCGGGTTCTTGCTGGACCGCTCCCTGACCTTCCCCTGAGCCCGGATCACATACTCCCTGCCGAGGCCTTCGGCCTGCCCTCCCCCGGCTCCGGGCTGGTCCAGGACCAGTTGGGTAATTCCATATCGGTCCCGCAAATCGATGAATACCAGGCCGCCGAAGCGTCTGATGGCACTCACCCATCCGCAGAGGCTTACTTCCCTGCCGGCATCTTCCAGGCGCAGGGTCCCGCAATTATGGGATCTGAAACGCATATCCTCCTTATTCACTTAGGGTTATTGGATTTTCTCTTAGAATTCTATCTCGATTCATAGGTCAACCCCATATTATAGAAGAGGAAGGCCCATTTGTCCGCCTGTTCTTCAATAATCATGGAGGTGGGCTTTCCCGCTCCGTGACCGGCATTGGTCAGAATACGGATCAAAACAGGCCGGGAACAGGATTGCTTATCCTGAAGTTCCGCGGCAAACTTGAAGGAATGCGCCGGCACTACCCGGTCATCGTGATCCCCGGTCATCACCAGAGTGGCTGGGTAGCAGGTCCCTGAACGCAAATTGTGCACTGGGGAATATCCGAGAAGATAGTCAAACATTTCCTTGCTGTCCTCGGCCGTGCCATAGTCAAAAGCCCATCCTGCCCCGGCGGTGAACTTATGGTAGCGCAGCATATCCAGTACGCCCACGGCAGGAAAGCATGCGGCAAACAGTCCGGGGCGCTGGGCCATAACGGCGCCGACCAGCAGTCCTCCGTTCGATCCTCCGGATATGGCCAGACGGCTGGAATCCGTATATCCCAGCTGAATCAGATACTCGGCGGCGGCGATAAAATCATCAAATACATTCTGCTTGTTCATTTTGGTCCCCGCCTTATGCCAGTCCCCCCCGTATTCTCCTCCCCCCCGCAGATTGGCTACGGCATATACGCCCCCGTTCTCCATGAACACCAGGTTGGAAATGCTGAATGAAGGGGTCAACGAAATATTGAATCCCCCGTATCCATAGAGCATGGTCGGGTTCTTCCCGTCCAGGACCAAACCCTTCTTATGCGTAATGATCATGGGAATGGTCGTCCCGTCCCGGGAAGGATAGAATACCTGGTGGCTTTCGAACTGATCGGTATCCACCGCTATGTCCGCTTTCTTGTATACCTGTGATTCCCCCGATTTCAGGTCATAACGGAAAATGGTCGGCGCATCGATATAGGAGGTATAACTATAGTATATTTCCTTCTCCTGCGCTTTAGCGGAAAATCCAGAGGCCGTACCCAGGCCCGGAAGCTGAATCTCCCTTTCCAGGTTTCCGTTCAGGTCATATTGAAACACCTTGGAGACCGCATCCATAAGATAGCGAGCAAAGAGTTTATTCCCCCCGGTAGACACAGTTAAGGGGAAGTTTTTCTGCCCGATCAGTTCCTTCCAGTTCTCTCTTTGGGGATTGGCGGCGTCGGTAACCATGAGCCGTCGATTGGGGGCATTCTCATTGGTCAGGATAAACAGCTTGCCTTCGGCAGCATAGACAATATCCTGCTCGTGTTCAAATCCGGTAACCAAAGGCAGGATTGGGGACCCGGGCTGACGAAGGTCCTGAATATAGAGCTCATTGCCATAGGTGGCATTGGCCGCCGTAATGACCAGAAAATCCCCGTTCTCAGTGACCTGCCCCCCGATATACCGGCGCGGGGTAGCCTCCCCTCCGAAAATCAGCTCGTCTTCGGACTGAGGCCTTCCCAGGCGATGGAAAAAGAGCTTATGGTGTTCGGTTCGGCCGGAAAGGGCAGATCCGGTCTCGGGCTCATCATAGCTGCTGTAATAGAATCCCTCGTTCCCTCTCCAGGAAAGGCCGCTGAACTTAACGTTCTTTAGGGTATCGCCGATCCTCTTCCCGTCGCTGGTCTGCAGCACCACCACCTTTCTCCAGTCTGATCCTCCCTCGGAAATCTGTATGGCGCATAGGCTCCCCTCCTTGTTGAATTCTATGCCGGCCAGAGAACTGGTACCATCCGCCGAGAACTCATTGGGATCCAGAAATACTTCTGTATTCCCCTGGGCATCTTCCCGGTAAAGAACATACTGGTTCTGCAGCCCGTCGTTCTTGAAATAATAGGTGTAATTCCCCTCTTGGAAAGGCGCCGAATATTTTTCATAATTCCACAGGGTTTCCAGGCGTTGGCGAATGGATTCCCGGAATGGAATCTGCTCCAGATAAGCATAGGTGACTTCATTTTGTCGCCTCACCCAATCTTTGGTTTCTTCAGACAGGTCATCTTCGAGCCATCGATAGGGATCGGCGACTTCCTTGCCGAAGAATACATCTTTTTGATCGGATTTACGGGTTTCGGGATATTTTCCGCGAAAGGCGGCTTGATCTTGGGCCATGGTCCAGGGCGCTAAATAGAATAAAACAAGGAAACAAAATAAGCTCTTTCTCATTGATGAAAAGGTTTATAACCCGAATCCGATGGCGGATTCGGTCAGTGGCCCGAAATTACTGCCCTTTTGCGAGAATTGAATTAAAGGGGGAAGGATAGCCCTGAAAAAATCCCTATTTTCATATAGACTGGCGGGCTTATGCCCGAGCCGTCCTATTTTTGTCTTTTTGCTTTGGCTGTGCTCAGAAGAATATATCGACTCCTTCGCAATACCTTGCTGATTCTCATCAGCCTTTTCCTGCTGTTCAGCCTGGCTCTGTATCTACCTTCTTTCCAGAACCTCGTCGTCCGCCAAATTACCCAGTGGGGATCCAAGCAATGGGGAACCGCCTTTGAAATTCAGAGAATACATATAGGCTGGTTCAACCGGCTCCGTCTCGAAGGACTCTATTTGGAAGATCAACAGGGAGACACGCTGATCTATGCCGGCAGACTCCAGGTCAGGGTCAGCGATATTCTGCAGTTCGGATCCGGAAAGGCCCAGATCCGCTATGCTGGCCTCGAACAGGCCAAAGCCCGGATCAGCCGCGAAAAGGGCTCGGATCAATGGAATTTCCAGTTCCTCCTCGATGCTTTCTCCTCCTCCGGGACAGAACCCGGTTCGGGGTCCCGGACTATAGAGTTCCAGCTGCGCGACATCGAATTCAAAGACCTGGACTTCCGCATGCGGGATGCCTGGAAAGGAGAGAATCTGGATCTGTCCCTGGGTTCCTTCCGCCTGGATGCCCGTGGCTTGGATTGGACTAAGAAAATCATCGACATCCGGCTTCTGGAAGCCAAAGGGCTGAGCTACATAGCCCGCTCCTATGAAGGGGGAGCTCCGCTGCCGCCAGCGACCGCCCTTCCCCTCCCCCTTACCCATTCCCCTGCGGACACTAGCTGGACCCCTTTCAACCCCGATGGATGGCAAATCCGTCTGGGCAAAATCGAGATCCAGGAATCCCATTTCCAAATGGAGGCCAATGAAGGTCCGGGCCGCAAAGGGGAATTCGATCCCGAACACCTGATTGTCCGCTCCATAAACCTGCTGGCCAGGGACCTGGAACTCCGGGACGACACCCTGAGCGGGCATATAGAAAATCTTTCGGCCAAAGAAAGGGGGGGACTGGAAATCCGCCATCTATCCACCCGGTTCCGCCTATCCCCCAATGCTACCCTATGCGAAGACCTGCGGCTCGAGACTCCCCGATCCCGCCTCGAGAACTATTATGCCATGCATTATGGGCGATTTGCGGATTTCCAACGATACGTCGACAAGGTCCTAATGGATATCCGGCTGAAAAACAGCCACCTGGACCTCAGGGATCTGGCTTATTTCGTGCCCGCACTTCAAGGCAAGGAATCGGTGATCCGGGCCAAAGGGGAAGTCCGGGGCCGAGTGGGGGAGCTCCGGGGCAAAGGATTGGTAATCACCGATGGTTATGGCGGCATTACAGGGGATATGGAAATCCGTGGCCTTCCCGATATGCAAAACACCTGGATCCATTACCAAGGTACGATCATGGGTTCTGGCCCCCGGGTTCTCCACTATGTTCCCCAATGGCAGGATCATCCCAGCCTGGCCCTGGAAAAACTGACCCACTTCCATTTCGAAGGGCAATTGAGGGGATCGCTGGCCGCCTTCGAAACCCATGCGCGCATCCAGACCAATATGGGCGCCCTGGGCCTGGACCTGAATTACTGGGACAAAGGAAGGGGGGAACCCCGCTATGAAGGCAATCTGGTCATCAGCCGATTCGAACTGGGCACTTTATTTCGCAATGCGCAATGGGGTATAATCGATGGCCGGGCATCGCTTCAAGGGCAGGCCCTGAATCCCCAGACCGCCCAGGTTCAGCTCAAAGCCCATTTTCAGGAGCTGGGATTCCATGGATATGCCTACCAGAACCTTAGTGCCGACGGAGTCCTGGAGCAAAACCGATTCACCGGACTGGCCATAGTCAACGACCCCAATCTCGCCCTTTCCTTCAATGGATCCCTGGATTTCCGAAACCGGGACAGCGTGGAAATCATTGCCCAGGCCCATCTGCTCCACGGAGATTTCCAGGCCCTGCAATTCAGCGAATTGCCCATGAGCGGCAGTGCGGACTTTGACCTCAACCTCATGGGAAGCAGCCTGGAACAGTTCCAGGGCTATGCCCGGCTGTACAATATCAACCTTCGCCGGGAGAATCACCGCCTGGACTTGGATTCCGTATATGCGGTATCGACCCAGGAACCCGGAGGGAAAAGGGAAATCCGGGTGGAAAGCAACGCCCTTTCTGCCCACCTCCAGGGGGACTTCCACTTGTCCACCCTGGGCAATTCCGTTCAGTATTATCTGAGTGGCTACCTTCCCAACTATATTCCTCAGCCCGAAGGGGAAGCTCCCCGCCAGGATCTGCGGTTTTCCCTGACCACCCGGGCCGTGGACAGCCTTCTGGCGGTAATCCGTCCCAGCATTCGGGGATTCAGTCATTCGGAGATTCAGGGAAGCCTCAATACCGAATCCCAACGCCTGTCCTTTCAGGCCCGGATCCCCTATGGTGCTGTCAATGCCATGAGCATAGAAAATACCCGGATATTCACCGAAGGGGACTTTCAAATCCTCGGCATCCATGCCGAGGCGGAACTGGCCCAAATGGGCAGCCTGGCAGGCAACCTTAGCCTGACCACCACCCTGGGCAATGATTCCATGCGCTTCAGTATTGCCACCTATCCCAGTGGAGAGGAAAAAGGGGCCTATGGAACCGCCACCATAAATGGAATGGCCTTTGCCCGGGCCGACAGCCTCCACTTCCGCCTATCGCCTTCCGAATTCTATCTCGACCAAAAGCGGTGGCTGATCCCGGACGGAAGCCAGGTGGTCTATGCCGGACAATATCTCTGGGTAGACCAGTTCCACCTGCGCAGTGGTCACCAGCACCTGTCCATTCAGTCAGACTCCACCGACTCCCGGGCCGCCCTAAGGCTGAAGATCGAGTCCCTGGAGCTCAATAGCTTCAAGCGGTTTCTGCCCACCGAAGACATGGAATGGCAAGGTATATTGAACGGGGAAGTGGCCGTGCACCATCTCTTTGACTCGCTGAGGGTGGGAGCCCGCATCCAGGCCCAGTCAGTGGCCATCGGAAAGGATACCCTGGGGGATGTCCGTCTCTTTGGCCGGTATAACCGAAAATCCAACCGCCTGGAGATCCAGGAGAAATCCGGAATATTCCGGGGCAACCAATCCATCACCTGTTTTGGAGATCTGGTATTCCTGGACAGTCAGTCCACTCAGAAACTGGACGGTAAGCTGGTCTTTTCCCAGGCCCCGATAAGTTGGGCCTCCCCTTTCCTGCGCGGATTTGTCAGCGAATTGGGCGGAGTGCTGAACGGGACTATTTCCCTAAAGGGATCCGGATCCCGGCCCGATGTGCAGGGTTTGGTCCGTCTGGACGATGCGCGGATGAGGCTAGACTTCCTGGGCACCCGCTATGAGATCCATCATGCCAACATCGAGATCAACAATCAGGAAATCAACCTGGGCAACATAAAGCTGTTCGACCAGTTCAAAAATCCCGCCGACCTCAGCGGGCGGATCAGCCATAACCGTTTCAAGAACCTGAGGCTAAACATACAGGCAAAGTCCCCCCGATTCGAAGTAGTGAACCTGAAGGCCTCGGACGGTCAGGCTTTCTACGGTAATTTGGTGGCCGGATTTCAGTCCCTCTCCGTTTCCGGACCGATGGACGATATATCGGTACGGATCTCTTCGGCCACCCCGGTGGAAAAATCCCATCTGTATATCCCTATTGTGACCGGAACCGGAGCGGGAAGTTATCATTATGTCCATTTCAAGTCCCCCGACTCCCTGCAGACGGAACCCGAGCTGGTCAAAAGGAGCAAGTTGAGGATCAGCATCAATGCCCTGCTCAACCCCCTGGCCGAGGTCACCTTGGTCCTGGACCCCAGCACCGGTGATGCCATCCATGCCGTGGGCACCGGGAATATGAACCTGGAAATTCCCTCCGACGACGATATCCGGCTTTACGGACTTTTCGACATAGAAAAAGGAAGCTATGTATTTACGCTCAAACAACTGCTATTCCGCCGCACCTTCCAGCTGAATCCCGGAAGCCGGATCAGCTTCAATGGGCCTATTAGCCAAACCGAACTGAACGTGGAGGGCACCTATACCACCCAGACCCGGCTATATGATCTGCTGGACATGACGGAAAGAGCGGCCCTACAGTCTGATTCCCGGGAAGAATCCGAAACCATGGCCCCTCAGGATGTGAATATCCTGCTTTCCATGCGGGGTTCCCTCGAAGAGCCGGACCTGCACTTCAAGATTGACCTCCCCGACAAAAGGATGGTCGGATCCATTGCCTATACCAAATTGATGCGCATCAACCTGGATGAGACTCAGCTGTTCAACCAAGTAGCTTCCCTGCTGCTGATTAACAGCTTTATCTCCCCGGTGAACGACATAGGGGGAGGAGCCCGGGCAGGAGTACTTAGCAATGCCGGTGAGATCCTTTCGGCCACCGCCTCCTCCCAACTGACCAATATCGTCTCCCGGATCACCGGGGACCAGAATCTCAGCCTTGGCCTGCGCTACAAACAATACAGCTATACGGAAATGGGACCAGACCAATCCATGGCCGGTAGCCGCAATGAGATCAGCCTGGACCTGAGAAAGAACTTCCTCAATGACCGTCTGAGCATTGAGGTCGGGAATGCTTACGACTGGGGAAGGCCCAGTGCCGAAGGCAACAAGAACTACTTCAATCCGGCCGGAGACTTCCGCATCCAATACCAGTTCCGGGAAGGGGGCAACCTCCGGGGATATATATTCCGGACCAGCAATTTCGACGCCATAAACAACGATAACCTATCTCGGGGGGGAATGGGGATTTCCTGGAAAAGGCAGTTTGACAATCTGGAAGAGTTTTTCTTCGGAACCCGTTATGCCCGCAAGCAGGTGGAAGAACAGAGAAGGCAGAGAAAATCCGAGGACCAGCAAGAGGAAAGCAAATCTATCCCACCGGGATCCACCCCCTGATTTTCCCCTAGTGACGGAAGGTCTATTCTTTACCGAAAGGGGAGCCGGGAGGAGACCAATGTTTCCATTATGGATTCCAACCTGGCCGATACAGCCTCCCATCCGAACCGGTTGCGGACAAGCTCCATTCCTTTTTGACCGGTCTCCCTTCTGAGCTCCGGGGAACCGATTAGGGAGACCACTCTATGGGCAAAATCCGCATCGTTCTCCTCCATGAAGGCCCCCTGTCCGGAAACGATACCCAAGCCCCGAAAACCTATGGGACTGCAAACCACGGGGACCCCCATGGCCATGGCCTCCAATACCTTATTCTGGGTTCCTGCCCCGAAACGGAGGGGGGAAACCAGCACCGAAGCCTGATCATAAACTCCGGCCAGGTCCTCCACGAATCCAGTGACCGTGACCGATTCCGAAGCGAGGTCCAGGACCTGCTTCACCGGCCGCTGTCCGGCGATGACGAATCGGATCTGGGGAATTTCCTTCTGTATTCTGGGCAGAATATGATGGACAAAATACACCACGGCATCCACATTGGGCGCATAGTCCATATTGCCGGTAAACAATATAGGGGACTGGGAGTCATAATCCTGACTCCGGGGGGAAAAATGATCCAGGTCCACCCCATTGGGCAAAAGATCTATGGGGGCCCGGGGATGCATTTCCCTCAGATAGTCCTGGTCTTCGGCAGAACAAACTAATACCTTGGGAAAGGCGGCCAGCATTCTTCCTTCATAGGGCAGAAGCCGCCGGTATTCCATCGAGGCAAAACAGCGGGCCAGCCAGGATTTCTCCCTCTCCTTCCTCCGGGACCAGTAAAGGGAAAATGCATCAGGCATATCCAGAATAGCCGGAATATGGTCCAGAGGAAGGGGGTATTCGGCCATGCGGATATGCTGAACATGGATCAGGTCCAAAGGGACCTGCTGCTTCAGTTCCGCCAAAGCCGATTTCATGGCCTTAGAACGAAAATAGGCCACCTGGAAAGGCAGGGGTCCCCACCCATGGAGGGCCGTGCGGGCCAGAGATTTCCAGGCCGGCAAGGGAACAAAACGGACTGTCTGGAAATAAGGTTTCAGTTCCTTCTGGTAAGCCATCTCTCCCCGGCTCTGGGCAAAACAAAGCAAGTGCAGGGCATGCCTCCGGGATAAATGCCTGGCCAGATGAAAAATCTTCAGCTTATCCCCCCGGTAAGGAGGATAAGGCACCCGGTTCGCAAGAAAGAGGATATTCAAGGCTGCTAAAGATCGACACAGGTTTATTTGAGGATTTCATGGCCGAGTTTATCTCTTTTGGTCTGAAGATAAAACTCATTGTAGGGGTTGGGCTTGATCTCAATCGGGCAGTTCTCCACGATTTCCAGGCCATAGCCCAGAAGCCCTGCCCTTTTGCGGGGATTATTGGTCATAAGCCGGATCTTGGAAATACCCAGATGGCGGAGGATCTGGGCCCCCACGCCGTAATCCCGCTGATCATTCTTAAACCCCAGGGCCAGGTTGGCTTCCACGGTATCTTTGCCCTCTTCCTGAAGTTTATAGGCCTTGAGCTTATTGAGCAAGCCTATGCCTCTGCCCTCCTGGTTCATATAAAGGACCAGACCCTTTCCTTCGGCCTCGACCATTTTCATGGCCGCATTCAACTGCTCTCCGCAGTCGCAGCGCAGGGAATGCAGGGTATCCCCGGTAAAACAGGAGCTGTGCACCCGCACCAGCACGGGCTCGTCTTTCTCCCAATCCCCCTTCTTCAAGGCCAGGTGATATTCCCCCGAATTGGTCTGCTCAAAAGCAATCATCTCAAAGTTCCCGTATCGGGTAGGCATCTTCACCCGAACAGCTTCCCGGATCAGGGTCTCCCTTTCCAGGCGATAGGCAATCAGGTCCTTTATGGATATGATCTTTAAATCGAATTTCCGGGCTATTTCCATCAATTCCGGCAACCGGGCCATGGTGCCGTCGTCGTTCATGATTTCCACCAGCACCCCCGCCGGCTCAAATCCGGCCAGACGGGCCAGATCCACCGTGGCCTCCGTATGTCCGGCTCGGCGCAGCACGCCTTCCGAACGGGCCCGCAGCGGGAATATATGTCCCGGGCGGCCAAGATCTTCAGGCCGGGTCTTGGGATCGATCAGGGCCTGCACGGTTTTGGCCCGATCATGGGCCGATATCCCTGTGGTGCAGCCCTGTCCCTTGAGGTCCACGGAAACCGTGAACGGGGTCTGGTGAAGGACGGTATTGTCTTCCACCATCAGGTTCAGGTTCAACTCTTCACAACGCTCCTCGGTCACCGGAGCACAAATCAGCCCCCGGCCGTGTTTCGACATGAAATTGATCACTTCGGGGGTGACATTGGCCGCGGCGGTGACAAAATCTCCTTCATTCTCTCTGTCCTCATCGTCGACCACGATAACCAACTTCCCTTTCTTCAGGTCTTCGAGGGCAGATTCTATGGTATCCAGCATAATCCGATTTCCGTCTTTACGAATAAGAGGTAAATTTACCACCAATTCAGCCCATTTCCCTAATCTGCGGATCAATAATTTCAATAAACCAGATGAATTTGTCCGAAATCAGGACCTGGCGGACCTAATCCCGCTGGCCCGCCTTTAAGCCCTCCAAGGCCTCCAGGACGGGGCGGGCCAGTTTCTGGCTCGCATAATGCTGCGCTACCCAGTCCTGGGCTTCCCGGATCATTTCCCTGACCCTGGCGGGATGGCAAAGGATCTGCTCGGCCGCCTCCTGAAAAGCTTCAGGGGAATCGGCCAGAAAATAATGTTTGCCGGGCAGGGCATCGATCCCTTCCATACCCCTCCGGGTACTGATTACCAGCTTCCCCGCCGCCATGGCCTCCAAAATCTTGACCCGGATACCCCCGGAGGACAGAAGGGGCACCACCAGAATGTCCATATCCCGGATAAAATCCGGGGCCGAGGGAACCTGCCCATGGACGAAAACACCCTTTCTCTGATAATTCCGGAACCGAGGGGGCATGTTCCGGCCTCCGAAATGAAATTCCCCGTCAGCCATAACGGACTCCATCCGGGGCCAGACTTGGACCAAGAACCAGTCTATCCCCTCCTGATTCGGGATCCAATCCATGGCTCCCAGGTGGTAAAACCGGCGGAGGGGACGATCCTGCGGCTTTCCCTCCCCAAATTCCTTCAAGCCAAATGGCCAACAAACCTGAGGCTTGTCCCTTGCCGCTTCCGCCAGTCTGCGCCCGTCTTCAGGGGTAATGGGCAATAACAGATCGTAGAGATTCCAAACAGTCTCCTCATAGCGCCTCATTCGACGGGCCAGAGAACTCAGGTAGGCTTTACGAATCGGCCCCGTCTCCCTCAAAGACAGTCTTTCCCAGATCTGATATTCCAGGTTGTGCAGCCGCAGCACCAGTTTGGCAGGGGTCAGCTCCCGGATCCGGGGAATATAGGAGGAAAGGAAAACGGATTCAAATTGGATGAAATCCGGCTGAAATTCCCGGATCACCGATTCCAGCTCCCGGGCGAAACCCGGATCCCGGAACCGGGGAACATGGTAGGGGAGGCGGGAGAAAATCCAGTTTCCGAGCATAGGTATCAGGGCAATGCGATTGTCCACCGACACCATGGATTTTCCGGCCAGTCCCGGATACAGCCTGGACCATACCTCCTGGGAGACCGGATGCCTGCGGGTGTTCATGGACAGCAGATAGACGGACAGACCGGAATCCAAATAAGCCGAAAGGGTGGCGTCCATGGCCAGGTTACCCCCATCGGTCAGGGGATAAGGTACTCGGTTGGTCAGTATGAGCATTCGCCTCACCGCCATATGGCCAAAATTAGGGCATCCATTCCGGGAATTCACCCCCCTGCTTTTTTTTGAAAGGATTCCCCGACCATGAGCAGACTGAATTGGCTATTTTTGTCCCATGGCCAAATACTCAGTGGTTTTCCTAGGGGCCAAGCCCGTTGGATTTCATTGCTTTCAGTACCTGCTCTCCCAAAGAGAAGCCCTGAACCTGGAATGCCGAGGGTTATTCTACCATCACCGGGGGAATCATCCTGCCCCCCCTTGGGAAGAAACGGCCAGAGCCCACGGAGTGCCCGTATTCCGGGATCTGGACCAGATTCCGGAAGCCGATATGCTATATTCCGTCCAGTATCATCAGATCCTGGGAGCCGAGCACTTGAAAAGAGTCGGGCTCCCCCTTAACCTGCATATGGCTCCTCTGCCGGAATACCGGGGTTCCAACGCATTTTCCATGGCCATTATCGAAGGGAAAAAAGAATTCGGCACCACCGTGCATATCATGGAGGAAAAAACCGATCAAGGGGATATTCTTTTCCAAAAGCGATTCCCTATACCGGATTCCTGCTGGGTAGGCGAACTCTATGAAATCACCCTGCAGGCCTCCTGCCGCCTTTTTGAACAAACCCTTGGGCCATTGGTCCGGGGTCAGTTCCGTCGCCTTCCCCAAAAGGATCTGGTGCCCAGCCTGGGCTCCTCCTTTCATTTCCGCAAGGAAATCCAACAGTGGAAACGCATTGATCTTTCCTGGGATGCAGAAAAAATAGAAAGACATATCCGGGCCACGTCCATGCCGGGGTTCCCCCCGCCCTATGCGATGGTGGCGGGAAAAAAAATCAGCTTTCATATCGATCCGGAGTCATGAAAAGAATCGTGCTGACCATCACCGCCGATCCAAACTACGATCAGCGCATGCGCCGGATTTGCCATTCCCTGCATAGGGCCGGATACCAGGTTTGCCTGGTCGGGAGAAAAAGGCCCTCCAGCAAAGCCCTGATCCCCGCCCCCTATACCCAGATCAGGATTCCCCAGTGGATTGACCGGGGAAAATTCTTCTACCTGCTCTTCAACCTGAAGCTCTTTGTTTTCCTGATTTTCCGAAGGGCAGATGCGCTTTGCGCCATCGATCTGGACACTATTCTTCCTGTATATCTTGCCTCGAAGATCAAAGGCATAGCCCGGGTCTATGATGCCCATGAACTCTTCCCGGAAATCGAAGAATCCGCATCCCGGCCCCGGATCCAGGCTATATGGCGATGGCTGGAAAGGAATACGGTTCCCCAATTTCGCTGGGGATATACGGTCAACGAAAGCTATAGGGACTTTTTCCGGGAAAAATACGGAGTGGACTATGCCATCGTGCGAAATGCCACCGTCTGGCAGCCGTTTGAGCCCCGGCAGAAGTCCAGAAAGTATATTCTTTATCAGGGAGCAGTCAACAAGGGGCGTTGCTTTGACGAGCTCATTGAAGCCATGGGACAAGTGGAAGCGGAGCTCATCATCTGCGGGGAGGGCAATTACTATGCCCAGGCCAGGAAACTGGTCAAGGAAAAAGGCCTGAAAGATAAAATTCATTTTACCGGATACCTGCCCGCCGATCAACTCCTGAATTACACCCGGGAAGCCTATATAGGGATTACCTTATTTGTAGCCGGATCCCTGAGCAATCGCCTGTCCCTGGCCAACCGTTTCTTTGATTATATGCATCAAGGGATTCCCCAACTGGCCATGGCCTATCCGGAATATCAGAAAATGAATGCCGAATTTGAGCTGGCCACCCTACTGGAGGAACCCAGCCCGGAAAATATAGCCCAGGCCCTAAACCGACTGCTGAATGATCAGGCCTATTATCAGAGACTAAGGAAGAATGCCCTGAGGGCCAGGGAAAAGTACCATTGGCAGCACGAAGAAAAATCCCTTTTGGCCCTATACCAAAACCTATTCGATGAGCACCTCTGAATCCACCCCTTTCTTCTCGGTGATCATTCCGGCCTACAACGCCGTCTCCACCCTGGAAAACAGCCTGAATTCCTGTCTGCAACAGAGCCGTAAACCGGAAGAAATCATCGTGGTCGATGACGCCAGCACGGACGGGACCCCTGGGTTGGAGGAAAAATACCCGGATCCGTCAATTCAATGGATAAGGAGAATGGTCAACGGTGGGGCCGGGCAGGCCAGAAATACGGGCATCCAAAGGGCCCGGGGGCGCTATATTGTTTTTCTTGACGCCGACGACAGCTGGCACCCTGAAAAGCTATTCCTGCTGGAAGCCCTGCTGAAAGAGCATCCGCAGATTCGATTCCTTTTCCATGATCATATGGTGGGCGGTGGAGAATTCCCGCCGATACCGGCCCAAACCAAGCTCTATCAATATTCCTGGATCAAACTACTTTATCGCAATCCCATGGCCACCCCATCGGTCCTGGTACACCGGGATCTGCTTCCCCGCTTCCGGGACAACTTGCGTCATTTGGAAGACTACGATCTTTGGCTGAGGCTGTCTGAAATAACCCCCCTGTATTATCTGCCCATTGTCCTCACCCGCCTGGGCAGACCTATAGGCAGTCCGGGAGGAATCAGCCACCGCCGCTGGGAAATGCGAAAAGGCGAAATCAGAACCTATACCTATATGGCCTTCCGCCGTCCACTTCGGCTCCCCCTTCTCCCTTTCCTGTGGACCTACAGCCTAATGAAACACTTGAAGAAAATCCTGAGGGGTTGATACCCTAATTCACCAGATCTGGGAGGAAACTTCCTCCACCCTTCCCTGACCCACTCTAAGGACACGGGCAGGATATTTTTGAATCAGGGAATAATCATGGGTGGCCATGATAAAGGCCGTCTTATAGTCGCGGCAGATGGTCAGCAGCAGGTCCATGATCTCCTCGCGAGTCTCGGGGTCCAGATTTCCGGTAGGCTCATCGGCCAGAATAAGGCTGGGTTTGTTCAGCAGGGCCCGGGCGATATCCACTCTTTGCTGTTCGCCACCGGACATTTCATGGGGCATTTTGAAGCCTTTGTTTTTCAGCCCCACTCGGCCAAGCAAGTGCTCGATCCTCTCCCGGATCCGCTGTTTGTCCTTCCATCCCGTAGCCCGCAAAACGAATTCCAGGTTCTCATAAACATTGCGGTCACTGAGAAGGCGGAAATCCTGAAAGACGATACCCAGATGGCGACGCAGCTGAGGGACGGTTTTCCAGCTCAGCTTCTTGAGGTCAAAGCCCACGACCTCTCCCCTTCCCTCCCGCAGGTAAAGATCCCCGTACAGGGTTTTGAGCAGGCTCGATTTCCCCGCTCCGGTCTTCCCGATCAAGTATACAAACTCGCCGCCCTGGACTTCAAAATTGACGGACTCCAGGATCAGGCTCTGCCCCTGAAAAATATGGACGTCCTGCAAAGAAATTACCGGTGATGCCATGAACTGTTAATGATTGAAAACCCAAACCTATCTCGGAAATAAAGGGCTAAAAATAGTGCAAATCCCGGTAAATCCGGGGTGCTCTGCACAAAATGGATTTCCGGGATAGGGTCCCCTGTTCCAAAATAGGGAAAAGGCCCCGACGAATCGGGGCCCTTAATCCTTATTCCTTGAAGCAGATATCTTATTGGGATACCAGCTTCAGCGTATGAATCTGGTTGCCGCTGAAGGTCTTCACCATGTAAATGCCCTTGACGGAAATCGCGGATTCGGGAATCTCCACCCGAGTGATCGGGCCTAAGGCTCGGGTCCGGGTTTCGTATACCAGCTTACCGGTGATATCCACCACTTGGATGCTCAGCTCCTCATCCTGGAAGGACTGCACGACCACATAAGCGTTACCGCTAGTGGGGTTGGGCACTATGGCCACCTTGGACTCTTCAGAGATCAGGGTGTTCACTCCCAGGGGGTTGTTGCTGATGTTCAGCCTATCGATATAAAAGTTGTTCCCTACGCCTACATTGGTTTCATCCGCGGTGGACTTGTAGCGGAAACGGAAAAATACGCGCTCCTGACGGGCGGATTCCGGAATATGGATGCTCTTCAGCGCCCAATCTCCGGTCCACAGCGGACGGTACCGTCCGGTATAAGTACCCTTGTTCGCCAGGGTTCTTCCTTTCATGCTGTCCAGCACTATCCAGGAATCACCGCAGTTGGTGGAGTAGGCAATCTCCAGCACGTCTCGCATGAGTTCCAACTTTACCGTGCGGTAAGCACCGGAGTACATAAAGTTCAGGTTGCAGTCTCCGCTGGACATGCCGCTCAGGTCAAAAGCCGGAGTATAGAAGTCATCGTAATCTCCGTTCGGAGTGCCCACAATGGTGTTGGGGAATCTCCTTCCGTCATATCCATGGAAGACCATGGAGCTGTTGTCGTAATACCCGGTTTCCGAGGTCATGGCCCAACGCTGGTTGTTATTGTAGTAATTGAATATCGGGTATTGGTCAGCCCCGTTCTGGCCTTCCTCAAACTCCTGGATATACCCCAGGGGCTGGATGGCGTTCTTGCTGGCTACGTATACAGGGGTCTGCTCGATGGTGGCCGAACCGGTGTTGTTTCCGGTGGCGGTGAGCTTCACCGTGGCCCAGCCTGACTGATTGAACCTTACTTCCGGATTCATGGAAGTGGAAGTCGAGGGATTCCCGTTGGGGAATTCCCAGGATACACTGGTAATCGTATCCCTCCAGCTCTGGTTGCGGAAGCGGAAAGCCTTATCCTGCTCACAAAGAAAAAACGAACGGGAAGAAAGAGGTGTAGCAGAAGCACCTCTCTCGACCGAGAAAGCGGGCACGGGAGGCAAATCGTTGGCGGGTTTCATAATCCCCGTCACTTCATGTGTATAGGGGTCCACCAACTTGTTCCGGTTGGCCACGGCGCTTTTCAGGGTAGCGCGGGAGCGCATCACCTGCTGCTTGGTGAACATAACCGGACAGTTGGAATAATCCATGATGTTCTGCACATTGGTGGTATCCGGGTAATCCACCGTTACCGCCACGGGAGTGGAATTCGTGTCCGGAGCATAGAAGTACTCCTTCACATATCCGCTGGCACATACCGAATCATAAAGCGGACAGGTGGACAGATGTCCCACCGTGGGGGGGGTATCGTCCACCTCATCATCACCACAAGGCTGCTGACCGGCCATGGTCAGACCACTGTTCCAGGTATGATATAGGTTTAGATAGTGTCCCACTTCATGCTCAATGGTCTTGAGGTTGCCCAGCAGATAGGGAGCGGCCACCATCACCCCGTCCGAATAGGGGAATTGGGCTGCACCGGCGGGAAGGGTGGCATAGGCCAGTACGGTACCGCCTTCCACTCCGCGCCCAATCACTTCCTCCACCCATATATTCAGGTACCGGGATGGATCCCATTGCCCAAGCTTGGCCTGATCATCCCCTCCTCGGGTCAAATAGGAATGATGGCGGGTAATTCCGGTGGTGGGGTTCCCTTGAGGATCCTTTCTGGCCAGGCGGAATTCGATGTTCATGTTTCCTACATGAGGCTGGAATGGCGAAATCACACCGGAGAGATCGGCATTCTGTCCGGCATATACCCGGTTAAGATTGGTGATCATCTGGTGGATGTCGTCATCCGACACATACTCGCTCCCGTAATCGTGGACCACATGCACTACCACGGAAATATAGAGTTTGGTGGCCGTTTCAGCCTGATACTCTGCTTCCTTGGCAGCCAGGTAGTCCTCGAGGGGACCGGTGATCTTCAACTGGGCACCCCGCAGATACTGATCCAGCGATTTTTGAATTTCTGCCACCTTGGGGTCGCGTTGGATGAGCTCCCTGTGAAGTTCATCGGTTCCGCAAACCTGCGCATCGACCGACTGGGTCAGGAATGCCGAGGCCAATAATAACAAAATACCTTTCTTCACCATTTCGATTTTATTATGGTTTCCAATTAATCATACAAGGGGTAAAGATAAATAATCCGGTTAAAAGAATGCAAAAATTTTTGGGGGCCTATCCCCGCATGAATCCGGGGATTCAGCGCTTCTGGCCCCGGTCCGGCTTTCCCTTATCGCCGCCCTCTTCCCCTCCCTTCGCACCCTGTTGCCCCCTCGCCATCCCCTTTGAAAAAAAATGCCTCCAGGACGAAAAATACTGCCGAAATCCGCACCTGGAGCGCTTCTCCGCCGTAAATCAGCCTAAAACCCTATGCTTGGCCGGGGGTAAATTCGAAGAAAAATCCTAACCATGCGCCTACAAACTTCTTTTCGCCGCCATCTGGCCTACGCCGGAATGTTTCTGATTGCCGCCTTTCCCGCCGATACCGTCCGGGGACAGGCCCATTTCCCCGCCGCCCATGCTCGCTGGCATCAACATATGGGCTATGGCACCTACTACTGTTACACGGACGGAGACACGGTGATTCAAGGCCAGAAAGCCCGGATTATCCGCCAGGAGGCCCGGGTGAAGCCCGAATGGGCAAACCATGGCCTGGCCGTGGAGGACCTCCGCAGTCTGGCCGTATTCACCCGGTCCGACACCAGTTTCATTTACAACCCGTATTTTGGGCGATTTACACCTCTATATATATTCAATGCCCGCCAAGGGGACAGTATCTGCCTGCCCCTGATCGACCCGGGAGGAGGGAATGCTTTCTTCGGCGACTGGGGAGACAGCACCTTCTGTTTCATCGTGGACTCCATAAAGGCCGTGCTCTATGATCAGCATTTACTCAGAACCTATTATACCCGCAGCTATAAAAAACACAATACTCTGGAGTTGAATTGGGGTCCCCCCGAATCCGGCGCCTATGCCGATCGACTCGGAGGCCTGTTTACGGGGTTTCTCCCCCAGTGTATTCCCAACACTCAGTGCCTTAGCTTCGGTACCGACAGCCGGCAACCGGCAGGATACCTGCGCTGCTACGAAGACGGGAACTACCATATCCGGCTGGTGGCCGAAGACTGTGCCGATGGTGGACTACCCAAATCCATAAGGGCTAAACCGGGATGGCGGGGTCTGGCTCCTGGACCCCATCCGGTGGACGGGCACCTGTACTGGGAGACGGGAGACCGAAAAGTCCGTCGACTGGACCTGCTCTCTGTGAATGGGCAGAGACTCCGCCAGTTTCCGGAGCCCAGGGCGCCGCTCTTCCTGGGAGACCTGCCCTTCGGTATTTATATATTAGTCTTCTATCTGGACGACGGTTCCGTGCATCGCCACAGGGTCCTGATGCGGAATGCCCCCTGATCTCCATTCCAGGAGGTCCCGAATCGATTCGGGCAGGCCATCGGGGGAATCGACAGAAGAGGAATAAGAAATGGACAGCAAGAAGGAAAGACTTTCCCTGCCCGAAGAATGCCAAATAAGCCGCTTCAGAGTTCTGAGGCGGCTTAGTTGATTAGATAAATGCCTTGGGGTTGAACCTAACTGTTTTCTCTAAAAAAGGAAGGGGTGGGAGCAGGCCATAATTCCCCTGGGCGAAAATGGGTTCTACGGCCTAGCCTCTTTGCTTAGGTGTTCCTGATTGGGGAACCGCTCGCCACAACCAAGCAACCCTATTCTCAATGCATGGGATTATGAAGCCCCTGGGTTCAAATAAGAAAGGGACAAACCATTGAAAAAATGATCTGTCCCGTTTCGTGCCCCGGACAGGACTTGAACCTGCACGGAACTTGCGTTCCAAGGGATTTTAAGTCCCTCGTGTCTACCAATTCCACCACCAGGGCATGGATGTGCCGATTTCCCTTAGTCTCCCCGGAATGCCGACCATCACCGAGGTATTTTGCTGATTTCCGGCAAAAAAAAATCCAAACTCTTGGTTTGGAGAAAAAAGGAAGAGCGGAAGACGAGACTCGAACTCGCGACCCTCACCTTGGCAAGGTGATGCTCTACCAACTGAGCTACTTCCGCTTGACATGAAAAGAACGAAGGGACGGCAAAGATAGGGGAGATGAGTTAATTACACAATAGGGGGATGCATTTTTTATTCTTGGTCCTGTCCCTGGGAGTGAGGAAGGAATTCTATCTTCGCTCCGAGATGAAGTCCTCTGCCCTGATCAGCCTGATTAAAAAAGACCTGTTGCTGGAATGGCGGCAGAAGCACACCTATTACGGAGCCTTACTTTATGTGGGGTCCACGGTTTTTGTGCTCTACCTCCTGAACGGGGAACCCGATTCCCAGGTCTGGAATGCCCTTTTCTGGATAGCCCAATTATTCGTTTCGGTGAATGCCGTGGCCAAGAGTTTTCTTCAGGAACCAGCCTCCAGATTCCGATATTATTATACGATGGTAAAGCCCAGCACCTTTATTCTGGCCAAATCGGTGTACAGTATCCTCATCCTCTGCTCCCTTAGCCTGCTCAGCCTGCTGCTCTTCTTTCTTTTTCTGGGCAATCCCCTGGAGAGGCCAGGGGCCTTTGTGGCGCTCCTGCTGCTGGGCAGCCTCAGCCTTTCTCTGGTCTTCACCTTTCTTTCGGCCATTGCCGCCCGCACTCAGCAGAATGCGGCCATTATGGCCATACTGGGATTCCCCCTGGTCATGCCCCTGCTTCTGCTTCTCAGCAATCTGTCCCTTTCCGCCCTGGCTCCGGTCCAGCAACCCGGATGGTACAGCGGCCTGGCCTTTCTGCTGGCCATGGACCTGATGGTCGCCTTGCTGGGGATTCTGCTCTTCCCATACTTATGGCAGGAATAGCTCCCCTTTTCCCGGAATTTCCCCGAAGAGGATGGGGAGAATCTGTGGAGAAATTCTTGCTAATCCCTAACTTAGCGTCAAATTAAGATGTTATGCGGATCAAATGGTGGAAGTGGCTATCCATAATCCTCATGGGCTATGGACTGGTCGGAGGATTATTGCTCCCGGTTCCCCGCCTGCACATCTTAAACGAGTCCATCCGGAATTTATACTACCACGTACCCATGTGGTTTGTGATGATTCTACTTTTTGCCCTGGCGGCCTTTTACGCAATTCGTTATCTGAAAACCGGAAAACCCAAAGATGACCTGATTTCCTCAGAACTGACCAAAGTGGGGGTTTGGTTCAGTGTTTTCGGTATAGTTACCGGCATGATCTGGGCTGAATTCACCTGGGGGGAACCCTGGAGCAATGACCCCAAACAACTGGGAACCGCCCTGGGGATGCTCATCTATTTTGCCTATCTGATTCTGAGAACCGGCATAAAGGAAGAAGAAAAAAAAGCCAGAATCAGTGCCGTCTATAATATTTTTGCATTTGCCTTGATAATCCCCTTACTTTATATTCTCCCCAAGCAGGTGGACTCACTCCATCCCGGAAGCGGAGGCAATCCCGGTTTCAATCAGTACGACCTGGATGCGAGAATGCGCTGGGTATTCTACCCGGCCATACTGGGGTGGTTTCTGTTCGGGCTTTGGTTAACGGAATTGGCCGTCCGGCTGAACTGGGCCAAATACCGGAACGAGCAATTAAACTAGACTGGACCATGATCTCAACTGAACCCATTTCTCCTACAAAATTCGGACAAACCCGTACCGGCCACCGTAGCTGCCCCCTACCCTCTCCCTCCATCCATTTCCCTCCCGCGGCCCAGGGTCGCCAACTCAGAATTCCGTCCCTTTTTCAGCGCCTTGCCGCCATTCTTTTTTTTCTATCCCTCTCTTTTCCGGCTATGGCCCAGGAATCCCAGCCTGAGATGGCGGACCTGCTCCGTTCCAGCGGCAAAATATATGTGGTTGTTCTGGTGATCCTCACCATATTTGCCGGAATTATCCTATATATGTTCCGGCTGGAAAAGAATATAAGCCGACTGGAAAACCAGATCCCTAAAGAAGAATCCAATCCATTCCCACACAAATCTAATCCATGATAGAAGCCACCACTGCCCATAGTCCCAAAATCCCCTACAGTTTCTTTCAAGGGGTTCAGCGCAACTTCGACAAGGCCTCTTCCTATACGCGCTTTGAAAAGGGCATTCTCGAGCAAATCAAGGCCTGCAATTCCGTATACAAAATGAAGTTCCCGGTCCGTATCGGGGATAAGATCGAAGTCATCGAAGCCTATAGGGTTCAGCATTCCCATCATAAGCTTCCCTGCAAGGGGGGGATCCGCTACAGCCTGGACGTCAACCAGGACGAAGTCATGGCTTTGGCTGCCCTGATGACTTACAAATGCGCCATTGTCAACGTGCCCTTTGCCGGAGGCAAGGGAGGAATAAAGATCAATCCCAAAAACTATTCCACCTTCGAGCTGGAAAAGATTACCCGGCGCTATGCCTCGGAACTGGTGAAGAAGAACTTCATAGGTCCCGGACTCGACGTCCCTGCCCCGGATTATGGCACCGGTGCCCGGGAAATGAGCTGGATTGCCGACACCTATGCCTCCCTAAAACCCGGGGATATCGACGCCCTGGGATGCGTAACCGGAAAGCCCATTAGTCAAGGTGGGGTAAGAGGGAGAACCGAGGCCACGGGACTGGGCGTGTTCTATGGAATCCGGGAATTCTGCTCCATAGAAGAAGACATGAAGCCCCTGGGCCTTTCCCCCGGCGTGGAAGGCAAGAAACTGATCATTCAGGGCCTGGGCAATGTGGGCTATCATGCAGCCCATTTTTTCCAGGAAGCCGGAGCCATCCTGGTCGGCATCGCCGAATACGAAGGGGGGATATACAATCCCCGGGGACTGGACCTCGAATCCGTGATTCAGCACCGAAAGGAAACCGGATCCATTCTGGGTTTCCCGGGAGCTGTGGATTTCCCTCAAAGCAGCGATACCCTGGAGCAACCCTGCGACATCCTGATTCCTGCCGCCCTGGAGAATGCCATCAACGCCTCCAATGCTTCCCGGATCCAGGCCAAGATCATAGGCGAGGCCGCCAACGGTCCGCTCAGCCCCGAGGCTGATGAAATTCTGAATGCCAAGGGCACCAAAATCATCCCCGATATGTTCCTGAACGCCGGCGGGGTGACCGTTTCGTATTTTGAATGGCTAAAAAACCTGAGCCATGTACGCTTCGGCCGTATGGACAAGCGATTCAGTGAGAATCAGAACGGATCCATAATAAAAATGGTGGAATCCCTTACCGGAAAGAAGGTGAGCGACCGGGAAAAGACCCAGATTCTCCACGGTCCCGACGAAGTGGACCTGGTATACTCCGGCCTGGAAGACACCATGATGGGCTCCTATCATGAGATCCGGGAGGCCATGCTCCACCACGGAGTATCCGACATGAGGACGGCAGCTTTCATAGTGGCCATAAACAAAGTGGGAGTAGCCTACGAAGAGCTGGGAATATTCCCTTGAACCCTGGTAACCGCCGCGAATCGAGTAGGAAGAAGCTGCCCTTTTGAGACAGCCTCTTTTTTTTTGTAAGTTTAGCCTATGGTTACACGGTTATTTGAAATCGTTAAACATCGGGCAGAGTCCCGACCGGAGCTGCCCATGCTGGCCGCCTTCGAGAAAGGGGAATGGAAAACCTATTCGGCAAGGGAAGTCTGGGATCAGTCGCGGAGACTTGCCAGGGGGATGATCCTCCAAGGCCTGGCCGGGATTCCTGAGTCCGGTCAGGAGCGCCGGAAAATCGGCATCCTCTCTCCCAACCGTCCCGAGTGGATCATCACCGATCTGGCCACTCAGATCAGCGGAACCATCCTGACCCCGATTTATCCCACCATAAGCCTCAGTGAACTGGAATACATCCTGGAGGAGACCGCCATCGATACCTTATTTGTTTCCGGACAGGAAGCCTGGGAAAGATTCCGGTCCCTGAGCGCAACCGGATCCCGGATCCGCCATCTGTACAGTTTCGACCCCTGCGATGGGGCCAGGGACTGGAAAACCTTATTGGACACCGGCGATCCCTCTGCTTTCTCCCTCGAGCAGGCACCCACGGAAACCGATCTGGCCACCATCATTTATACATCCGGTACTACCGGCCACCCCAAAGGGGTGATGCTCACCCACAAAAATATCTGTTCCAATATTCGGAACTGCCTGCCCGAGTTCTGTTTTGCCCGGGAAGGAGACCGTGCCCTGAGCTTTCTTCCCTTGAATCATATATTCGAGAAAATGGTCTCCTATGTATATCTGCGTTCCGGAGTCTGCATATATTATGCCCGGAGCCTGGAGACCATAGGCGAAGATCTTCGCGAATTAAAACCCATAGTCTTTACCACGGTTCCCCGTCTCCTGGAAAAGGTCTACGAGCGGATTTTCAATAAGGGGCTGGAACTGAAGGGAGTAAAAAGGTGGCTGTTTTTTTGGGCCCTCCGTCTGGGGAATCGATTCGACAATCAGGAAAAAGGAAGCCTGGGCTACAGGATCCAGCTCTGGCTGGCCAATCAGCTCATCTTTTCCAAATGGAGGGCTGCCCTGGGAGGGCAGGTTAAAGCCATAGTGACCGGATCGGCGGCCTGCCAACTGCGGCTGATCCGCCTGTTCAGCGCAGCCCGAATCGTGATCATGGAAGGTTATGGACTCACCGAAACCTCGCCGGTAATCTCCGTGAATAAATATCATTCTGAGGACAGGAAAATGGGCACGGTGGGACCGGTGATACCGGGTGTGGAAGTCCGTATATCCCAAGACGGCGAAATCCTTTGCCGGGGAGAAAATGTCATGGTCGGCTACTACCGTCAGCCCGCACTTACCCGCGAGGTCTTAGATGATCAGGGATGGTTGCATACCGGAGATATGGGCACCTGGGTCGAGGGCCGGTTCCTGAAAATCACCGACCGAAAAAAAGAAATGTTCAAAACCTCCGGAGGCAAATACGTGGCGCCCCAGGTTCTGGAAAACAAGATGAAGGAAAGCCTATTCATTGAACAGCTCATGGTCGTAGGAGCGGGAAGGAAGTTCGTGGCCGCTCTGGTGGTGCCCGCCTTTGCCCAGATCCGCCATTATTTTGAATCCCGACAGGTTCGCCTGCCCGATGAAGCCGGGAAAATGGCGGAAGCCCTCCCGGTGATCGAACTGATCGCCTCCGAAATCCGGAAAGGCAACCAGCATTTCAGTCATCCGGAGCAGATCAAAAAATTCCTGCTGCTGGACCGGGAATGGACTATAGAGCAGGGAGAGCTGACGCCTACAATCAAAGTCAAAAGAGCCGTGATCGAGAAAAAATTTGAATCGCAGATCAATGCCCTTTATGCTCCGGAAAGTCCGCTGGGAAATACGGTAGGAGAATAATCCCTGCCTGGGCTAATATGCCCGGGCAAAAACCACCCTTTGGGTCGACGGGTTTCCGCTTAGAATACACTTGCCCTCTTCGCGGGGGTTGTTCAAAGGGATGCAGCGTATAGTGGCTTTGGTCAATTCCTTGATCCGGGCCTCGGTTTCCGGACTGCCGTCCCAGTGCGCCAGCACAAATCCCCCTTTCTCTTCCAGGGTGCGGACAAACGAATCCCAATCATCCACCCGGGTGGTATGCTCCCGCTGAAAGGTTCTTGCCTGGTCCAGGAGTCGGGCCTGCATAGCCTCCAGCTCCACCTTCAGCCGTTCCCCCAACCCTTCCAGGGGGATAAGTTCCTTCTCCCCGCTATCCCTTCGGGCCATTTCCACAAGGCCTTTATCGAGGTCTCTGGCCCCCATGGCCAGGCGAAGGGGAACCCCTTTAAGCTCATACTCCGCGTATTTCCATCCCGGACGGCTGCTCTCATCCAGATCCAGTTTGACGCGGATACCCGATTTTTGAAGGACCTCCGCCTCTTCCTTCAATCTTTGAACGATTTGCTCATTCAAAGTCCCCTCCTTGCCGTAAACGGGAATCAGCACCACCTGCACAGGGGCCAGACGGGGCGGCATGACCAACCCCTTATCATCTCCATGAGTCATGATCAGTCCCCCGACCAGACGAGTGGATACTCCCCAGGAACTGGCCCATACATAATCCATCTTGTTGTCCTTATCCTGGAACTGTACATCAAAAGCCCTGGCGAAGTTCTGCCCCAGAAAATGCGAAGTCCCGGCCTGCAAGGCCTTGCCATCCTGCATTAAGGCTTCAATGCAGAAGGTCTCTTCGGCACCGGCAAAGCGTTCACTGGCCGTCTTGACTCCCCGGATCACGGGCATGGCCATGTATTCTTCGGCAAAATCGGCGTATACATGCAGCATGCGCTCTGCCTCCTCCAGGGCTTCCTGCATTTCCGCATGAGCGGTATGTCCTTCCTGCCAGAGGAACTCCGCGGTGCGGAGAAACAGCCGGGTGCGCATTTCCCATCTAACGACATTTGCCCATTGATTGATGAGCAAAGGAAGATCCCGATAGGATTGGATCCATTGCTTATAGGTGCTCCAGATTATAGTCTCCGAGGTCGGTCGGACGATCAGCTCTTCTTCCAGCTTCGCCTCCGGGTCGACAATTACTCCCTGTCCGTCGGGATCGTTCTTCAGCCGGTAATGAGTGACCACCGCACATTCTTTGGCAAAACCGTCCACATGGGCAGCTTCCTTGCTGAAAAAGCTCTTTGGTATAAACAGGGGAAAATAGGCATTCTGATGCCCTGTTTCCTTGAATCGCTTATCCAGCTCCTCCTTCATGTTTTCCCAAAGGGCAAAGCCGTATGGCTTGATCACCATACATCCCCGTACGGAGGAATAATCCGCCAGTCCGCCTTTGAGTACCAGATCATTGTACCATTGGGCATAGTCCTGTTGACGGGATGTTAATATTTTACTCATATCGTACCGATTCGCTGATTAGGAACAGTGGTTTTTAGGTCAGATGGAGCAAAAGTAGTAATTTCACAAGGTATAAACACCGAATAAAATCATAGCCATGAAACTCATCCCCTTCATCATCAGCCTGATCCTTTTGGGAGCGCAAGGGGTTTCCTATGCCCAGGAGAATCAGCGTTTCTTTGACGATATTTATTATACACCCAGCGATTCCCCCGAGTCTTATCACGAAGAAGAGCATAGCGGGGAAACCCATGATAGGAACCAGGATTATCGCGGGCAGGAGGATCCCTATGCTTACGACGGCGAGGAGGATGGATACTATACCCGGCAGATTCATCGATTCTATCGGCCCCATTATTCCTTTGGTTATTTTTCCGGGGTGCATGGCTTCTATGATCCCTGGTGGGGACCCTATTGGGCTGGTCCCGGCATTTCCATCCACCTGGGCTGGGGGACCCCCTACTGGGGCGGATACCCGGCTTGGGGTTACTACCCCTACGGGGGAATGTTCTATCCTTGGGGAGCCTACCCTTACTATGGATATGGAGGAGGCTACTGGCCAGGGTATTATCATGGGTTTCATGACGGATACCATGCCGGCGGAGGTTATGGCCGCCAAGTGAATTATGGACCCCGGGTCAACCAGATCAACCCCCGCGCCGGAAGGCCAGCCCCCCAGAGCCATCAGAACGCCCCCAGAGAAAACAGGGACCTGCGCCAGGCGGTTCCGTTGAGGACCAACCCCCAGGCCACCGAAGGAGGCCGTCCGGTTCCGTTGCACCGGGATCCGGGTTCTTCAGGCCGTTTTCCGGACCAAAGGAGGGCCAACCCTCAGGGTATCCGCCCTTCTTCCCCTCAAAGGATACAGAACAGTCCGCCCATGCGCACCCAGCCCGTCACACCGCCCGCAGGAAGTCGTCGGGCCCCTTCTTCCGGGACCTTCAACCCCGGCAACCAGAGAATGCAGGCTACCCCTGCCCCTTCGGCACCCCGGTATTCGGCTCCCGCCTCCCGGCCCTCTTCCGGAGGATCAGCGCCTCGCTCATCGGGAGGGCAGCGCTACGGTGGACGTCGCTAGGTATTTTTTGATGGGCTGATCAGGGAGGCTGGGGCAGAGTTTGGCCCTACTCGACCTGGGGATGCATTTTTTTGCTCTCTCCGTTAAACCCGCACCCCTTATTTTTTGTCAAAGAGAAAAATGTTTTATGCAGAAGTATCTCCTTATCGGAACACTGGCTATCGCCCAGTGCTGTCTCAGCCCTTCGCTTCATGCGCAGGATGAAATGGATATCTATCGCTACTCCCAGACTATGGTCCAGGGAACGGCCCGGTCCTTGGGATTCGGCGGAGCCCTAGGTTCCATAGGTGGAGATTTCAGCACCCTTTCCGTAAACCCGGCGGGGATAGGCATTTACCGTTCCTCGGAATTCATGTTCAGCCCCTCGCTGAAATTTTTATCCCAGGAGAGTCAGTATGGAGGCCAGCAGGTCGGTTCCAGCAATGCCCGGTTCAATATCAACAATCTGGGCGGGGTATTCACCAGTATGCCTAAAGGAAAGAGCCGGCAAAACAAACCCTGGAAATCCACTTCCTTTGGAATTGGGTTCAACCGGATTGCGGATTTCAACCGGGACAGTCGCTACAAAGGGTACAACCAAACCAGTTCTTATTCTGAGATCTTCCTCATCGATGCCATGAACTATCCGGAAGACCTGGAGAATCTCTCCACTCTGGCCGGTCAGGGCTATCAGGCATACATCGTCAACGAAGACAGCCTGGGATTCTATACCCCCGTGGACTATACCCAGGGATTAATCCAGGAAAAAACCATCAAGGAAAGAGGGGGAATTTCGGAGCTGGTCTTTTCCCTTGGCGGAAATTACAAGGACCGGCTCATGCTGGGAGCCACCCTGGGCATTCCCTCGGTACGCTATTCCCGGGACACCCGTTTCCGGGAATCCGATGCCACGGAAGATCCCAATAACCAGTTCCGGTTTCTGGAACACCGCAAAAACCTGGACATCAGCGGGAGCGGGTTCAATCTGAAACTGGGCATGATTTACCGGGTAAATGACCAGTTCCGCCTTGGGGCCGCCGTGCATACGCCCACCTATTTCTCCCTTTCCGAAATCGAATCTACTTCCCTGGCCACCAATTTGGACGGCCCGGCCTATACGCTTCAGTCCGGAGTCGACATTCCCGACAACGTGTTCGATTACGGGGTGACCACCCCATGGAAAGCCGTGCTCAGCGCCTCCCTGCTCATGGGTCAGCATGGATTTGTTTCCGCGGATTATGAATACGTGGGCTATGGTACAGCCCGCTTCCACTATAGCTCAGAGTTCGATGAATATGAGGACCTGATCAACGACCAGATCCGCAGTCGCCTGGGAAGCAGCTCCAATTTCCGCATTGGGGCCGAAGGCCGCATGGATCAATTCATGGGGCGCCTTGGTTTTGGCTATTATGGATCTCCCTTTAAGGATCAGAATACGGAGTCTCACCGAATGAACTTCTCCGCCGGCCTGGGTTGGCGCTTCGCCAACTGGTTCCTGGATCTGGCTCTGGTTCATTCCCGGTGGAACCAGTGGGAGCAGCCCTATTCGCTTTATTATCCCTCCGACGGATGGATCGATGTTCCCTCAGCGGAAATGCAGCAGAAATCCAATCAGTTTGTCCTGACCACCGGATGGAAATTCTAATCCCTGAATCGGCAATAAAAGAATGGCAGGGGCGGCCCAAACTCGCCTCTGCTTCTCTTTTTGACTCTGACCGTTCGGGGAACCGCTTCCTGAGCCCTGGCCCGAAAACCGGTTCATACCCCATCGCGTGGCAGGAGATTGGATGCGCCCCCGAATTTGGCGAATGGAATCCTCAGGATAATTCCCGGACAGAAGCCCTGGTTTAATCCTTATCTTTGTTCCTTGTTCTCCCATCGGGGCATGGTTCCCCGGAAGAAATTCTCTTTCACCACAAAGCGGACTCATGAGGAAAAAAACCATTACCATAGCCTGCTCCATCCTGATCTTTCTGGGTGCCTGCCAGTCCCCGGAAACCCGCCAGCACCCCCATCACCATGCTCAAGTGGACACCCAGACCCCCCTGGAAACGAATCATGGAGAGAAGTGGAAAGTGAACGAGGAAATGAAACCCTTTGTAAGCCAGGGGGCCCAATGGGTCAAAGCCTATATCGACGAGGAGAGAACCGATTACAAGCGATTGGCCGATGCCTTGAAAGAGCAGAACGAGCTGCTGATCAAGAATTGCACTATGGACGGAAAAAGCCATGATGAATTGCATAAATGGCTCCACCCCCATTTGGAAATGGTTGAAGGCCTAAGGAATTCCCGGGACGAAGACGAGGCCATGAAGCGAGTCCATGAACTGCATTTTTCCTACCAGAAATACTATGATTATTTCGAGTAGAAATAGGGTGCCCCTTAAGACAGAGGCCCGAACCCAGGGCAATTCGTCTACATGGGATAAAGTCACCGGCCTGGTTTGCCGGAATCTGCCCCGCAGAAGATTCTGCCCGGGAATTCCCCGGAAAACCAATGTTCAGTCGCTATAATAATCGTAAATTTCCTCTTCTTCCACTAGCCCACTAACCTATGAATCGACTTATCCTTATTTTCCTGACCCTGGTGCTGGCCGGACTGAGTTCCTGCCATATCCGGGAACGGGAACAGGCCCTGGCAGAGAAAGAGAAGAGTATTGCCCTGAGAGAAAAAAACCTGATCCTTCGCGAACAGCAGCTCAACCTGCGCGAGTATGAACTGGAGCAGATGGTCATTGCCTTGGACAGCACCCGCAAGCAGATTGATTCCACCAATATCTATGATGAATCCCTGGTGGGCAAATGGACGGTGAAAATGCTCTGCCAGGAAACCAGCTGTGAAGGGTCCGCCATTGGGGACACCAGGACCGAGCAATGGGAAATCAAGTACGGGGAAGACAGAATGATCATTGCCAAGGCATTTTCAGGCAGGAAGTTGGTAAGGATTTATAATGGATACCTGCGAACCGGGGGACTGAGCCTAATGGATGAGAACAATATCCGGGTAGAATTGAAACGGAGCGGAAAGAACAAGATGGAAGGCATACGGGAAATAACCCCCCCCGGATGCAAGATTGTCTACGCGCTCACTGCGGATAAATCCACCTAAGCAAAACCTCTGGTCATGTTCATCTTGTCGCCCATCGACTTCACCCTACCCCTGAAGAATCCTGTGATTATTTTTTCGCTGGTCCTCTTCATTATACTCTTTGCCCCCATCCTTTTCAACAAGATCAAGGTTCCGCATATCATCGGTCTGATCATCGCTGGCGTCATCGTCGGACCCTATGGGCTTAATCTGCTGCGCCGGGATGCGAGCATCGTACTTTTCGGCACCGTAGGCCTCCTCTACATCATGTTCCTGGCCGGTCTGGAGATCGACCTGGGGGAGTTCAAAAAAAATACGAAAAAAATTCTGGTCTTTGGCCTCACGACTTTTGTGCTTCCCTTAGGGTTCGGCTTGCTGGCCAGCTATTATATCCTGGGTTATGGGCTCATGTCCAGCATTTTGCTGGCCAGCATGTTCTCGACCCATACCCTGGTGTCCTATCCCATAGCCAGCAAATACGGGGTCACCCGAAATCGGGCCGTATCCATGACCGTGGGGGGCACCATGATCACGGATATTCTGGCCCTGCTGATCCTGGCCGCCATTGCCGGAATGGCCAAAGGAGAAGTATCCGGCAGTTTCTGGGTACAGCTGGGCATATCCTCCATTCTTTTTGTTTGCATTGTGTTCTTCCTGTTTCCGCTGATCATCCGCTGGTTCTTCAAGAATTTCGAGGACAGCGTCTCCCAATATATCTTCGTGCTGGCCATGGTCTTTCTGGCCGCATTCCTGGCGGAAGCCGCCGGCATAGAGGCCATCATCGGGGCCTTCTTCGCCGGACTCGTGCTTAACCGATTCGTGCCTCACTCTTCCTATTTGATGAGCCGGATCGACTTTGTGGGCAATGCCTTGTTCATTCCCTTTTTTCTGATCAGCGTAGGCATGCTGGTCGACGTCAGCGTCCTGATTAAGGGATGGGGGGCTCTAAAGGTGGCGGCGGTGATTATTGCCGCCGCCCTGGCCACGAAATACCTGGCGGCCCTGATTACTCAAAAAGCCTTCCGGCTCAGTTCGGCTGAGGGGCGAATGATTTTTGGTCTGAGCACAGCCCATGCTGCCGCCACCCTGGCCATTATTCTGGTGGGCTATAATATCATCATCGGGGAATCGGCCACGGGAGAACCCATACGCCTGCTGAATGAGGATATACTCAATGGAACCATTCTGCTGATTCTGGTCAGCTGCGCGGTGAGTTCCTTTGTGGTGGAGAAAGCCTCCAAAGATCTGGTGCTGGAAGGGGAATCCGATATCGGCCAAAACGGCGGGGATCCCTCCAGTCAGGAAAGGATCATGCTGGCCCTGGCTTATCCGGATATGGTCAAGGATATGGTCGATCTGGGCATTCGCTTGAAACCGAAAAAAAGCCTGGTGCCCATATACGGGCTCAATATCATCGACGAGGAAAAGCTTACGGAGTCCACCAAGAAAGGGGGAAAGAAAATCCTGGAATCCGCCATCGCCCATGCCCATGCCTCAGACGACAGCATAATACCGCTGACCCGCTATGATTCCAGCGTGAGCAACGGCATAGTGTACACCATAAAGGAACAGGAAATCACAGACCTGATCATCGGCCTGCACAAAGGAGAGGACTCCAAAAATTTTCTGGGACCCATAGTGGGCAGCATAGTAAGGCGCTGCTTCGACAGCATTTTCGTTTACAAGCCGGTGCAGCCGATAAACACCCTCAAGAGGATGGTGGTCGTTGCCCCGCCCAAGGCTGAAACCGAAGCGGGATTTCTGCGCTGGCTCAATCAGATGATCATGATCGCCCGGGAAGGAGGCATGTCCATTCACTTCTTTGCCGATGCCCTGACCCTCCCTTTCATCCAGAATATCTGTGAACGAAGGGCGGAAACCTTGAAGATTCAGTATTCGGAATTCTCTGACTGGGAAGATTTTCTGATTCTCAGCCGGGAAATCAAAGCCAATGACTTATTTGTAGTCGTGGCCTCCAGAAAGGGGAACAACTCCTATCATGCCCAGCAGAATAAGCTCCCCAACCACCTGAGCAAATATTTCACCGATACCAGCTTCCTGCTGATCTACCCCAAACAGGTGGAATCAGGAATCAATATGGGCAATATCGAGCAGGCAGATACGGCGCTGATCGACACGATCAGCGACCAGATTGATGCCATCGGCAAGGCGGGCAGATTCATCCGCAAAATGCTGAAAAAATGAGCCGCAACCTCATGACCGCGGGGAAATGTCCTTTTGGCCATCCCTATGTTTCTGCATTAGCCGAAAGCCCATTTCTCCTTTTCCTTAATTTTGCGCATGCAGAAAAGGAGGCGGACCAGCTTCCATTCACCGAAAAAAATGCCTTTCCCCGGGCAATTCACAGGGGACAAAAAATATGAAGAATCAGAACTTGGAATATAACGAGGACAGCATACGCTCTCTGGACTGGAGGGAGCATATCCGGCTTCGTCCCGGCATGTATATAGGTAAGCTGGGCGACGGAAGCAGTATGGACGATGGCATATACATTCTGGTAAAGGAGGTGGTGGATAATGCCATAGACGAGTTCACCATGGGTGCGGGCAAAAGGATTGACATCCATATAAAGAACGGACAGGTGAGTGTGAGGGACTATGGCCGCGGGATTCCCCTGGGCAAGTTGGTCGACGTAGTCAGCAAAATCAACACCGGAGCCAAATACGACAGCAAGGCTTTCCAGAAATCCGTGGGACTGAACGGAGTGGGGACTAAAGCCGTCAATGCCCTGAGCGATCGCTTTTTCATCCGTTCCATTAGGGACGGAAAGCAAAAATCCGCCCAGTTCGCCAAAGGGGTACTGGAAAAGGAATTCCCGATCAGCGATACCCATGAACCGAATGGCACTCTGGTGGAATTCACTCCCGATGAATCCGTCTTCCGCCACTATCGGTTTATCGAAGATTATGTGGAGAATCAGGTTTGGAATTACTGCTACCTCAACGCCGGGCTGCTCATTCATTTCAACGGGCGCAATTACCTTTCCCGCAATGGCCTGCTGGACCTGCTTCAGCGGAAGGTCAACGAAGAAGACCTGCGCTATCCCATCATTCATCTGAAAGGGGAAGACATCGAACTGGCCATAACCCATACCAGCGATTATGGAGAAGACATATATTCTTTCGTCAATGGACAGCATACCACTCAGGGAGGCACCCATCAGTCTGCTTTCCGGGAGATGTTTGTCAAAGTGATCCGCGAGTTCTTCAAAAAGGACTATGACCCCGGGGATATCCGCCAGAGCATAGCCGCCGCCATTTCCGTGAGGGTCCAGGAGCCCGTATTCGAGTCCCAGACCAAAACCAAGCTGGGCTCGGCCTATGTATGGGAATCGGGTCCGTCGATGAAATCTTTTGTCCATGATTTCCTTTCCCGGGAGCTGGACAACTACCTGCATAAGAATCCTGAAGTGGCCGAGGCCATGAAAAAAAGGATCGAGCAAAGTGAAAGGGAAAGAAAGGAACTGTCCGGAATCCGTAAGTTGGCCAATGAGCGGGCCAAGAAGGCCAACCTGCACAATCGGAAACTCCGGGACTGCCGGGTCCATCTGAATGCTGCCCCTCCGGCAAAAAACCGGGAAGCCTTTATCCAAAATCAACTGGAAAGCACCTTGTTCATCACCGAAGGAGATTCGGCATCTGGATCGATCACCAAAAGCCGCAACGTGGAAACCCAGGCTGTATTCAGCCTAAGAGGGAAACCCTTGAATTGTTTTGGACTGAGCAAAAAAATCGTCTATGAGAACGAGGAGTTCAACCTGCTTCAACACGCGCTGAACATTGAGGAAGGGATCGAAGGACTTCGATACAATCATATTATTATCGCCACAGACGCGGACGTGGACGGTATGCATATCCGACTGCTGCTGATGACCTTCTTCCTGCAGTTTTTTCCGGACCTGGTAAAGAACGGCCATGTATACATTCTCGAAACACCCCTGTTCCGGGTGAGAAACAAAAAGGAGACCCGGTATTGTTATTCCGAGGAGGAAAGAAGGAAAGCCGTGGCCGAGCTGGGACCCAAGCCAGAGATCACCAGATTCAAGGGACTGGGGGAAATCTCTCCTCATGAATTTGCCCAGTTTATCGGCGAGGATATCCGAAAAGAGCCCGTATTGATCAGCCAGGAATCCCAGATTCAGAAACTGCTGGAATTCTACATGGGTAAAAACACCCCCAGCCGCCAGCAATTCATTATGGAAAACCTGAGAATAGAATCCGATCTGGTGGAAGAAACCGAAGAGGCCAGCCCGGTGTCCTGATCCAGTACTCCCTGGCGGCCCGGAAGGAACGGAGGTGACTTCAGAAAACTGCCTAAATCCTTTCCTCCCTTTTCTTCGCCAAAAGGAATTATCCTGGCGGGGTTTCATTTCCGCCAGAAAAGGTTTTGGATTGGTTAGGATAGGGCAGAACGGGCATTAATCAAAAATATGAAGGCTTATACCTGGTTCAGCGAAAACCTTTTGCATTTTCCGTTAAGTATATACTATATTAGTGACCTAAGTGTCACAGAAAATGAAATGCATTCTCAGTCTACTCCTTGCCCTGCTGCTGGGACCTTCCCTGTTCGCCCAGAATCTGGATTTCAAAACCGAAAAAGAACTGGACGAGTACGTAATCGGTATTGGTCCTTTGGACGGACATGTTCTTCAATATATCGTGGATACCATTACCAAAAGGAGAACCCTTTCGGAGAAGCAGAGAGCCCGGGCGATTTATACCTGGATAAGCCATCACGTCGATTATGATTGCCTCGGTGACCGATCCCCGGGATCGTACAATCCTTCGGCCTCCGCCGTACTGAATAGTCGCAGCGGAAACCACCTGGGGATGGCCAACCTGTATGTGGCCATGGCCCGGCTGGCCCGGCTGGAAGCAATAGTCATTCCCGGACACTATAAATCCGATCCCCGCCATATCCGAAATCTCAACAAATGGACAGAACATACCTGGAATGGAGTCCGGATAAACGGGCAATGGTGCCTACTGGATGTTTCCCTGTCCGCAGGGACTACCGATCGCAAATGCCGGTTCTTCACCCGGGATGAAACCGATGTATGGTTCTGCCCTCCTCCCCAATTATTTGTGCTCAGCCATTATCCCGATAAAAGAGATATGCAGTTCCTGGATACGCCCGCAAACAAAGCCGTATTCACCAACGCCCCCATAATCGAAAGGGCCGCCATGAAATACGAAGTCTATCCGGCCAGTCATATCCGGGACCGGGTCAGGGCGATCAACGATACCACTACCGAAATGCGCTTTGTCACTGCCCACCCTGAACAAATCCAGCGGATTGACGTCACCGGAAGAACCAGGCAGAAAGTGGAATCCCGATTTGAATTCAAAGGAGACAGCCTGATCATCAAGGTGCCCTTCTATAGTGAAGGAAGTTATCCCTTCAACCTGTACATCAACGATGAGCTGGCATTCACCTATTCTGCCGAAGTCCGCCCGGCACGGAAAAAAAGACCGACAAGCTCCCGCCGATAAAATCAGCCCTCCAGAGTGGAAAGCAGATCCGGGATGTTCAGCGCCTGGGTAAACATAGCCAATTCTCCATCCCTTAGGCGGGGCCAGTTCTCCTTGGGTCGGTCCCAGTACAGCTCCACTCCGTTTCCATCGGGATCGTCCAGATAAAGCGCCTCGGACACCCCGTGGTCGCTGGCTCCGGTCAAGGGATAATCGGCATCCAGTAATCTCTGGAGCACCACGGCCAGTTCCCGCCTCTCCCGATAGAGAATTGCGGTATGGTATAAACCCACCCCTCTGCGGGAAGCCGGGGGCATACCCTGGGAATTCCAAGTGTTCAATCCGATATGATGGTGATACCCTCCAGCCGAAAGAAAAGCCGCCTGACTGCCCATTCTCTGGGTGAGTTCAAAACCCAGAAGGTCCCGGTAAAAGCCCAGGGCTCATTCCAGATCTGATACCTTCAAATGCACATGACCAATCCGGGCCGTAGGGGGTATGATATAGTTCATCTTTTGCATGAAATGCCCATTTAGTCGAGGGATTCCCGAAAAGGGGGAATTTCTCTGAGATGAAGATAGCCCAATTTTCCCCACCCTGGATATCCCGGTAAAATAAAGCCCGACTCAGCTACTCCTCCCTTTGGTCTGCCTCATTTTCTGGATTCGATGACGATCCCCCACGATCCATACCATATCGCCGGATTCCAGGACCATGGTGGATTCAGGATTAAGCAGGCGTCGGTTCCCTCTTTCTATACCCACCACCAGGCCGTGGGTCCTCTCCCGGATTCCCGAGTCCCGGATACTCATCCCGCAAAAAGAGCTGAACTCCTCAATGAGTAAATTCTCGAGGACCACATCCTCAACGGCTTTGGACTCCTTCAGGGAAGCCCGGGATTCAAAGCTGGGACCGAACCGGCTCAGCTGCTCTTCGGTGCCGATCACCCCTAGGTGATCAAAGGGAAGCACCCGGCCGTTACGGCCCGGAGCGTGGATCAGCATATCCCCTCTTTTGATATAGGCTATATTTATACCGAACTTCTCCCTCCACTGCAATTCCATTAAGGTCATCCCGGCAAAGACGGCATGCTGTCCGACCACCATATCCACTATATAAGCAGACCAGGGGGCCAGCCTGGCCTGAAGGTCCTGGGTCCCTTGAAGAATCCAGGATCCCGGACCTTGCCTCTGCTCTTCGATGAAGATCTCCCGGGCCCTCAGGTTGGTAAGGAACCTTCCTTCGATGCGTTGATAATACTGTTGGATACGCCGGGAGAAAAAATAAAGAAAGGCAAAAGTGATGGGGACGACGACCAGAATGGCCGTGGTAGCCGAAAACAGCCTATCCACCCAGAATCCGAAAAGAATGATACCCAGCACGTAGCGGGAGACTTCCAACACCAGCAGGGGCCCCCTGCTGTACTTCTTGTCCAACCATAGTTCCCGGTAGGCTGACCCATCCGGCCGCCTGGCCATGAAGGCCCAAAGAAAAGGGAGACCAAGGGTCAGGGAAATAAGGAGAGCTAAAATCCGCGAAGTCCAATAGGAATCAATCTGAATATCCAGGAAAGGAACGAAAAAATTCAGGGAGATCAGAGTCAGCGTAGCCAGAACAAATCCATTGGTCCCCAGGATTCGGGCATAAGCCTTGGCCACCTCCTTCCAGTTGGACTCCGAACCGATATGCTGAGTACTGGAACTGTAGTGCTGAACAAATTGAATCAACCGTTTGGGGAGCATTTTCTCCAGGCCCTGATAAACCCGATCGGAATACTTCACGAGGTAAGGCGTGGTGAAGGTGGTTATGGCCGATGCCCCCACCGCTATGGGGAAAAGGAATTCACTGATCACCCCCAGGCTGAGGCCCAAAGTCGCTACGATGAAGGCAAACTCCCCTATCTGGGCCATGCTCATGCCGATTTGCACCGACTGTTTCAGGGGTTGTCCGGAAAGCAAGGCACCGAAGCTGGTGGCAAAAAGTTTTCCGAAAAGCGTAAGTATGGTCACGATAAGCACCTCCCATCTATACTCCATGATGGCCACGGGGTCAATAAGCATACCCACCGAAACAAAAAATACGGCGCCGAATAAATCCTTCACCGGCTTGATCACCTGTTCCACTTTCTCGGCCATGGTGGTCTCCGCCAGGATGGACCCCATGATAAAAGCGCCCAGTTCCGCCGAAAATCCGACCGCCGTGGCCAGGACCACCATGCCCAGGCAGAGCCCGATGGAGAGAATCAGCGTGGTCTCTTCATCCATCCAGTTTTTCACCTGGCCCAGAAAGGTGGGCAGAAGAAAAATACCCAGAATAAACCAGAGAGCTAAAAAGAAAAACAGCCTGGCCACGGTGGCCAGCAGCTCCAAGCCTTCGAACTGCTGGGAGACGGCCATGGTGGATAAAAGGACCATGAGCAGGATGACCACTATATCTTCCACCACAAGCACTCCGAAAACGATACGGGCAAATTTGCGGGTTTTCACGCCCAGCTCGTCAAAGGCCCGAATAATGATTGTCGTCGAGGAGCTGGCCAACATCCCGCCCAGGAAGAGACTGTCCATATTGGACCAGCCCATCCACTGGCCTGCATAATACCCTGCCAAAACAATAAAGAGGATTTCCACCATAGCGGTGAGCGAAGCGGAGCCTCCCACCCGCATCAACTTTTTGAAGCTGAACTCCAATCCCAGGCTGAAGAGAAGGAATATCACCCCGATTTCGGCCAGCACCTCCACGTTCCCGATCTCCACCACGGTGGGCGTCATCGACAAATGGGGCCCCACCAAAAATCCCGCCAGAATATAACCCAGCACCAGGGGCTGCCGAATGCGCCGAAAAATGATAGTCGTCATTGCCCCCGCCATCAGGATAAGGGCAAGGTCTTCAATCAGCTTCGGCAAATGACCCATAAACAAAAATCAACGATTCCGGAGAGAACTGAAAATCCCCTTCTCCCTTTTCGGAAGTTAATTCATGCTGGGCAGATAAAAAACTCCAGGGCAAAAAAACTAAGCACTGCGGGAGGCTTCCCAGGCTCTTCTGCCTTCCCCGGGAATCAAATGACGCTCACTATGATAGGAACTCCGCACCAAAGGTCCGCTTTCCACATAATCAAAGCCCATTTCATAACCTTTTTCCCGGTAAAAGGCAAATTCATCGGGATGTACAAAACGAAGTACCGGGAGATGGCGGGGGGTGGGTTGCAGGTACTGACCAAGGGTAAGCACGTCCAGTCCATTGGCCACAAGGTCTTCCATGGTGGCCAGCACTTCGTCACGGGTTTCCCCAAGTCCGAGCATGAGTCCGCTCTTGGTCCGGATCCCTGCATCCTTCAGTCGCCGAAGGACCTCCAGGCTTCTGTGGTATTTAGCCTGAATCCTAACTTTACGGGTCATCCTTTCCACCGTCTCCACATTATGCGATACCACTTCCGGAGCCACTTCGATAATCCGTTCCAGATTCTCCCATTGCCCCTTGAAATCGGGAATCAGGGTTTCCAGAGTGGTGTCCGGATTCAGGGCGCGGACCGCTTTGACTGTATTGGCCCAGATCTGGGATCCTCCATCCTTGAGCTCGTCTCTGTCCACGGAAGTAATCACCGCATGCTTAACCTTCATCAGATATATGGCCTCGGCCACCCTCTGGGGCTCATCCCAGTCCACGGGTTCCGGCCGGCCTGTGGCCACGGCGCAGAATCCGCAAGAGCGCGTGCAAATATTCCCCAGGATCATAAACGTAGCCGTTCCGGCCCCCCAGCATTCCCCCATATTGGGGCAGTTCCCGCTTTCGCAAATGGTATGCAGCTTGTGGGAGTCCACCAGCGATCTAACCTGGCGATAGCCTTCGCCGGTGGGAAGTCTAACCCTTAGCCAATCCGGCTTTTTCATTCGGGGCTGGGCACTGTCCGGCGAACCGGAGCAGGGCGTGAACTTCAGTTTTTGGTGGGATTCAGTCTCCTGCATAATGGCTGCAAATTACGATCATTGCCTCCGTTTGCCAAATTGCAGGGAAGCATTGAGGCTCAGGGTGAAGGGGGAAGCTTCCTGAAAAGCCATGATCTCCAGGGGCTTGGAATAGAAAGCCCCGGTAATTCCGGTTTCCAGGGCCAGCTTGGTCGTTTTGGTGGCCGCAAAATCAAAATGCAATCCCGTGCGCAGAAACAGTCCGGGCACCATGGTAATCTCTCCCAATCCTTTCGAAAATCCCGCGCCGCCCACAATATTTCTTCGGCTCAGAAAGGTTTCGGCCAGACTGTCGGAATACTTGAGTTCCTGTATGTCCCCGGCGGGCATGAGCAGCTTCAGGTAATAGGGCTTGAGCATAGCCAGCGATAGACCGCCCCCGTATGTCCAGTGAATGGAAACATGCTGCGGCTCAGGCTTTCCGGCAATCATTCTGCGGAACCCATAGCCGGCCCTCAGAGAATATAAATTATGAATTTTACCGAAAATAAATTGTCTGGGTTTCTCCGAACTGCCCGGAAGAAGGTTGTTGGTTCTCTTGATCTCTTTGGGATGGCGGATTTCCTCCAATTCTATCAGCATGAACCGGGTATGGTGAAAATAGTCCCGGTTCTTCTCTTCTGATTTCACCCAGCCCTTATCAAAAAACAGAGCCCAACCATCGGATTTCAGCCTTAACCCCAGGCTCCACTCCGTACGGATGGGCTTTGGCCGGGCAGGAGACTTCCGCGAAAGGCTTTGGCCCAGGCTGTCCCCCCCGGTCCACGAGGGAATCTGCGCCATGGATTCCTGGCCAGGACCGAGGTACAGTCCGGAAAGGAGCAGGAGCAAACCACCGATTCTCCAAATGTGCATATACAAACTTAAGGAATTCATATCACTGCAAGATCATGCCCGGATTCCCTTATTTCTGGGACCCGCTCTCCCGAATCCCCTTTTGTCGGTAAATTGGGATTTATTGGCGACATTTATCCCGGTTCCCAACCGGGGAGAAAGAAAAATACCCACCCTATGACAGCAGAATTGGAATACCTGGGCGAACTTCGAACCCTGGCCCGTCATCAACACTCCGGATCCCTGATAGAGACCGATGCCCCTCTGGACAACCAGGGCAGGGCAGAACGATTCTCCCCCACGGATCTGGTGGCCACGGCCCTGGTCAGTTGCATGTTCACGATTATGGGTATTTCCGCCCGGGAATATGGCATATCCCTGGAGGGAATGAAAGCCCGCATGAAAAAAATCATGTATGCCGACCCCAGGCGGATCGGGGAAATTCACATCGATATCTTCTACCCCGATAGGGGCCCGTCGCTCAGCGACCGAGACAAAAAAATACTTAGGCAGGCGGCTCTTGGCTGCCCGGTGAAATACAGTCTTCATCCGGAGATTCAAATCCACCTGGAGTTTCATGAGGCTCCGAAGGCCGGATGAATCTGTCTTTAGAAAAATTCCGCCATCTCCTTATGATAGCGGAGTGCTGCCCGGCGGATCCTCTCTCCCGGATCTTGACCTTGACCGCCATAGAGTATGCCCCGGGAAACATTAATCAGCAATCCCCCCTCGGCATTCATGGCCTGGCGGCAAACGTCCCGGACTTCAGCTCCCTGGGCCCCTACACCCGGCACGAGAAAAAAATGATCGGGGAACCATCCCCGGATCTCCTTGAGCTGCTCTCCCTGAGTGGCTCCGACCACAAACATGAGTTGATCAGGGCTTCCCCATTCCGCCAGTCTTTCCATCACAATGCGGAACAAAGGCTTTCCCCCGCAATCCAGCTTCTGAAAATCCGCACTTCCCGGGTTGGAAGTCAGGCCCAGGGCTATGGCCCACCGGCCCTCATAGGCCAGGAAAGGCCGGAGGCTGTCCTCCCCCATATAAGGGGAGAGGGTGACACTATCGAATGAAAACTGAAAGAAAAAGGCCTGGGCATACTGATCGGCCGTATTCCCTATATCCCCCCTTTTGGCATCGGCAATAGTGAACAATTCCCGGGGGATGATTTCCAGGGTTCTGCCCATAGTCTCCCATCCGGCGCTACCCCTGGCTTCATAAAAGGCGGTGTTGATCTTGTAGGCCACGGCCAGGTCTGCCGTGGATTCAATGACACATCGGTTAAAGGCAAAGACCGGGTCTGGTTCCTTCTGAAACTCCGGGGGAACCCGAAGCGGATCCGTATCCAGTCCCACGCAGAGCAGTGATTTCTTCCGGCGGATTTCCGCCACCAGTTCCTTTCGATTCATGAATGGAGAATTTGATAAATAATGGTCAGGGAGGAGTGGGGCTCAGGAATATTTGTACAGTTTTTCCTCCATGGTCAGATCCCTTTCCATGCTCAAATGCAGTTTGATCTGCATCAGCAATTGCGGGGCTCCCGCCAGATAACAGGCTTGCTGAATCCGGGGAATCAGGTCCAGCAATTCTTCCAGACTTCCCTCCACCACCGTTTCGAAGGGGCAGACGGAATAGTTCAGTCCGGAGGTCTGGATCTGGGCAATGGCCTGATCGATGATGGCATAGGCTTCTGCGCCTTGCTTTCCCAAAGGAAGAACCTGTATGGCCAGGTTCGCCAGTTTACTCATAATCTGCATTTTGGGTTTTCCTAATACCCTCGATTCCCTAAGATCTCTACTCTCCAGGATTCAAGTTCTCGGCCTGCAGGCCGCTTGAACACAAAGAAAATACAAAAATCTCACCGGGAACCGCGGGCAAAGCTTAATTTTGAGCCATTAATCAAAAAATTATCGCAAAGCTATGAAACAATTCTCCTTGGCCATTCTGGCCTCTTCCATGATTTTCACCACGGCTCAGGCCCAGCAACTGGTTCTGCCCTCTCTGAGCCCCAGCTCCACCATCATTCAGGAGTTCTCCACCTCCAAAATCGAAATCAACTACAGCCGGCCTTCCAAAAGAGATCGGGTGATATTCGGAAAACTGGTTCCCTATAACACGATCTGGCGCACCGGGGCCAATGCCGCCACCCGAATCAAAACCGAACAGAACCTGAACATAGGCGGAGTCCAGCTTCCGGCCGGCGACTATGCCCTGTATACGATTCCGGGAAAGGACGAATGGGAAGTGATTATCAACAAAGGAATCGGCAACTGGGGAGCCGGAGGTTACAAAACCAGCGATGACCTGGCCCGATTCAAAGTAAAGCCCGAAACGCTGCCCAATACCGTGGAAACTTTCACCATTCAGTTTTCCAATCTCAGCTTCGATGCCTGCAACCTGGACCTGATCTGGGACAAAACCAAGGTCTCCATTCCGATCAAGTCCACTAATGCCCAGGAAATCAATCTGGCCATCCAGAAAGCCATCGAAAGACCCAATATCCCTTACTTCCGGGCCGCAAGCTATTATTATTCCACAAACCAGAACCTGGAAAAAGCCTTTGAATACGTTTCCAAAGCCACAGCGGATAACCCCGAGGCTTTTTACATGTGGGACCTTCAAGCCAAGATCGCCAAAGCCATAGGCAAAAAAGAGGAAGCCATCAAGGCTGCGGAAAAAGCCATCGAAACCGCTAAAGGCACTCCGAACGAGGCCCACTACACCACGGAAAACCAAGAGCTGATCAAGGCCTTGAAATAATCCTCTTTTCGGGACCGGCATCCTCTCTCTCCAGAGAGTTTGCCGACCCTGATCCCGCCGGGGTTTCCGGCACCCAAACCCCTGGCCTTACCGCAGCATACTTCTGTTTGCTGCGGTAAGCGCTTTTTATCACAAAGGCAAAACAAGATGAGGTATATCTTTCTGTTCACCGTTCTCCTTTCCTTTGCCGGCCCGGCCAGCCAGGCCCAATCCTTCCAGCCCGGCGCGGCGGCAGACATTTACGGGAACTTAGCCCAGCTTAACCGGCTCACCCATGTGCTCTACGTGGCCGCCCACCCCGATGATGAAAATACCCGTCTTTTGGCCTGGCTGGAAGGGAAAAAGCATGTGCCCGTCACTTACCTGTCCCTGACCCGGGGAGATGGGGGCCAGAATATTCTGGGGTCGGAACAAGGACCTGCTTTGGGGCTGATCCGGACCCAGGAACTGCTGGCAGCCCGAAATATCGATGGGGCCCGGCAGGCCTTTACCCGGGCCATTGATTTCGGCTATTCCAAGACCAGCCAGGAGACGCTTCAAAACTGGGATTCCTTGCGCATTCTCTACGACATGGTCTGGGTGATCCGAAAGTTGCGCCCCGATATGATGATCTGCCGATTCCCGCCCACGGCCGAAGCCGGGCATGGCCACCATTCCAGCTCCGCCATTCTGGCCCGGATCGCCTATCATATGGCCGGAGATCCCCGGGCCTTTCCCGACCAACCTTTTGAAGCATGGAAACCCTACAGGCTGCTATTCAACGGGTTCCGTTTCGGCAACCGGAACACGACCCGGGAAGACGATTTCCAAATGGAAATCGGAGACTTCCTCCCCCACAAGGGGATGGGCAGCGGAGAACTGGCCGGAATCAGCCGTAGCATCCACCGAAGCCAGGGCGCGGGAACCCCCAGTGTAGCCGGAAAACAAGTCGAATACTTCCGGGTATGGGAAGGCCCTGCCCTAAACGAGGATCTTTTTGATGGTCTTGAACTCAGTTGGGCCCGGGCCGGAGCCCCGGAAATCTCCGCCATGATCGACAGTCTGCTCGAAGAATTCGATTTCCGGGACCCCGCAAAATCTCTTCCGGGCTTGATCCAGCTGAGAGCAAAGATCCGGGCGGAAGCCAAGGGATATTGGAAAGATCAGAAGCTGGAGGATCTGGATCGGCTGATCCTGCAGGCTTCGGGATTGATGGCCCTGGCCTATTATGACCGGCCCGAAGTACAGGCCGGCCAGCAAATCCCCGTTCATTTCGAATTTGTAGCCCGGTCGGCCCATCCGCTGAGCCTGATTTCCCTGGAATGGATGGGCAGGAAGGAAATCCTGAACCAGAAACTGGGCATGGACAGCCTGGTGAAGTGGACCCGGAATCTCGAGCTTCCTTCGGACCTTCCCCCCACTCAGCCGTACTGGCTTCAGTCCCCCCCTCAGGACCCCTTTCACTATACCATCCCCCGTAAAGAATGGATTGGCCTTCCCGAAACTCCCAGTCCGCTTGGCCTGAAGCTGAACCTTACCGTCTTGGGCGATTCCTTTACCCTCCATCTGCCTCTATCGTTCAAAACCCTGGATCCGGTTTTCGGGGACAAAATTGAGCCGCTGCGCCTGACCCCGGACTATACCCTGAATTTCCGAAACGAAATCCTCTGGTTCCATCCCGGGGATTCCCTGGAAACAGAGATTATCCTGCGTGCCCATCAGCCTTTGAAAAAAGGGAGGCTCGTGATTCATCAGGACGGCAGAATACTTACCGAAAGGGAGGATCTCCATCTGGATTCCGGCAGGGACAGCCTGATCCGCATCCGGATCTCCCCGCATCCGGCGGGCCCCACCGGCGGAACGGCCCAATTGGAAGCCTATCTGGAGGCCGGATCCAAGCGCTACACCCTGAGCCAATACCTGATCTCCTATGATCATATTCCCACCCAGCAGTATTTTCGCCCGGCCAGTCAAAAATGCATTCCCATATACTGGAATTCGGCCGTAAAGCGCATAGCATATATCCCCGGGGCAGGAGATCAGAGCGCCGAAATCCTCAGCGGGACAGGACTTATAGTCGATCACCTCAAAGGGGATCAGATAACCCTGGCCAACTTGAAAGCCTATGATGCCGTGCTGACAGGAGTCCGGCTTCTGAATACCGAAGCTCAGGCCGGGTTATGGATCTCGGAGTTACTCCAGTATGTGAAAGAAGGAGGAACCCTGGTCATGCAATACAACACCAACCGGCCGCTCCAGACCGAGGTACTGGGGCCCTACCCTTTCCGCCTTTCCCGAGAACGGGTAACCGAAGAGAAAGCCAAAGTGGAATGGATTTATCCTCAACATCCTTTGCTGCGGTTCCCCAACGCCCTGGACGAAGCGGATTTTGATCATTGGGTTCAGGAAAGAGGGCTGTATTTTGCCGATCAGTGGGACTCCCGATATCAGACCCTGTTCCGTATGCATGATCAGGGAGAGGCTCCGCTGGAAGGCTCTTTGCTTTACACCCCATATGGAAAGGGGCAGTACATCTATACGGGCCTGTCCTTTTTCCGCCAGCTCCCTGCCGGACATACAGGGGCCATAAGACTGCTGATCAATCTGCTTTCCGCCGGTAAAAACCCCTATATCCATGAGCAATAGGCCGAGAAGAAGCTGGCGGGTCTGGTACTGGATGGTGCTGATCTTCCTGGTGGCTCAAATTCTGTTTTACTATTTTTTTACCCAGTATTGGTCATGAGTACACTGGATTGGTTTGTGCTTTGTTTCACCCTGGCGGCCGTGCTGATCTACGGGATATTCAAGAGCCGGAATCAGCATGGTGCCCGGACCTATCTTCTCGCCGACAAGAGCATGCCCTGGCCGGTGGTGCTGCTGGGCATTATGTCCACCCAGGCCAGCGCCATTACCTTCCTTTCCGCTCCCGGTCAGGCCTATACGGACGGGATGCGCTTCGTTCAATACTATTTTGGGCTGCCCCTGGCCATGATTGTGATCAGCGTCACCTTCATTCCCATATTTCAGAGGCTGAACGTATACACTGCCTATGAGTATTTGGAGCAGCGATTTGACCGCAGGGCCCGGCTGATGACCGCATTTCTCTTTCTGGTTTCCCGGGCTCTGTCCACAGGGATCAGCATTTATGCCCCGGCTATTATCCTTTCGTCCATCCTGGGGTGGAATATTTATCTGACCAATATCCTGGTGGGGGGATTGTTGATCATATATACCTATACAGGAGGGGCCAAAGCCATCGCCCATACCCAAAAAGTGCAGTTCACCATTATCCTGGCCTCCATGGCCATAGCCGGATATCTGATTCTGGAGAGAATGCCCCCCGGGGTAAACCTGGAGGACGCATTGTATCTGGCCGGGAAAACCGGAAAATTGAACGTGATCACAACGGAGTTTTCCTGGTCGGACCGGTACAATATTTGGAGCGGGGTGATCGGCGGCTTCTTTCTGGCCCTTTCCTATTTTGGTACCGACCAAAGTCAGGTGGGCAGATATATCACGGGGAAAGGGGTGGACGAAAGCCGTAAGGGACTGCTGATGAACGGTATCGTGAAGATTCCCATGCAGTTCTCGATTCTGCTGATCGGCGCTCTGCTCTTTGCTTTCTTCAGCCTTCAGCCTTCCCCTCCCTATTTCAACGAATCCGCATACCAGAAGTTCCAGCAGACTATGCCCAGGGAAGCCGCTGCCCTGGACAGCCGATTTCAGGAAAAACAGCAGCAGTTCCAGACTCAGGCTCATGCCTTGATTCAAAACAAGGGGAGTTGGTCTGCCGACGAGCTGGAGAGCCAACTCGAGGCTTTCCGGATCGCCCAATCGGAAATGAAGACACTGCGCCAGGAGATCCAGACCACGATCAAGGAGTACGGTTTTGCCCCGGACGTCACCGATACCAACTACATATTCCTCTATTTCGTGAAGAAAAATCTTCCCGCCGGCTTGGTCGGCCTCCTTTTTGCCGTCATATTCCTCGCCTCCTGGGGATCAATATCGGCAGCGTTGAACTCCCTGGCCTCCTCCTCCCTTATGGACATACACCTGCTTTCCGGAACCCAGGGGATATCCGAGTCCCGCCAGCTTTGGCTGGGCCGCCTCCATACCCTGGTCTGGGGAATATTCTGTATCGCCGTGGCCATGTTCGCCGCGCGCATGGGCTCCTTGATCGAAGCCGTAAACATTCTGGGCTCCCTGTTCTATGGCACCATACTAGGAATATTTCTGGTGGCTTTCTACATCAAATCCGCCGGTGCCCGGTCCGTGGTGATCTCCGCGCTGATCACCGAAGCCCTGATCATAATCATCTACAACCTGGAGATCATCTCTTTCCTCTGGCTGAATGTCATCGGCGCCCTTTCGGTCATGCTGCTGTCCTATGTCCTTTCGTTCCTGGACAAGGAGAAGGTCCCGCATGAATCCTAAACCGATTCCACCGAGGCAGAGGGCTGAGCATGCAGAATGGATACCCGACGGGCCACTTCCCGAGCCAGGCCCATAAAGGCTTCCCTAGCCTGGACCTGATCATCCAGAATGGCGGGAATGCCATTGTCTCCGCCTTCTCTTACCGATTGAATCAGGGGAATTTCCCCGAGGAAAGGCAGCTCAAATTGCTCGGCCATTTCCAGGGAACCGGAGCGACCGAAAATGTAGTATTTATTCTCCGGCAGTTCTGCCGGGGTAAAATAAGCCATATTCTCTACCACCCCCAGAATAGGCACTTTGATCTGGGATTGATTGAACATCATGATGGCCTTCTGGGCATCAGCGGCGGCCACCCTTTGGGGGGTGGATACAATTACGGCCCCGGTTACGGGAACGGCCTGGACCAGGGTCAGATGCACATCCCCCGTGCCCGGTGGAAGGTCAATGATCAGATAGTCCAGGTCTTCCCAAAGCACATCTTTGACAAACTGTTTCAAGGCTGAGCTGGCCATGGGTCCCCTCCAGATCACCGCCTGCCTTTCATCCACCAGAAGCCCAATGGACATGACCTTGATTCCATAGCGCTCTATGGGCACAATCATCCCCTTTCCGTTGACCTCGGTCATCTTAGGCCGCTGATTCCGGATTCCCAGCATAATGGGCAGGGAAGGGCCATAAATATCGGCGTCCAATATGCCTACCCTGGCCCCTTCCTGGGAAAGGCCCAATGCCAGGTTTACGGATACCGTGGATTTGCCCACACCTCCTTTTCCGGAAGCCACCAGGATAATATTCTTCACCCCGGGCAGGACTTCCTTGGGGTCCATTCTGCCCGATCCCACTTCTGCTTTCATATGAATGACCACCTCCACCGAATCGCCTCCTATCTCATTTATGGCCTGGCGGCAGTCTCTTTCCATTTTCTCCTTCAAAGGACAGGCCGGAGTGGTCAGCATAACCGAAAACTCCACTCTGTTTCCCTCTATGGATAATTCCTGAATCATATTCAGGCTGACCAGGTCCCGGCCCAGGTCAGGCTCCTGCACCGTACTCAATGCGGCCAACACTTGCTCTTTATTCATAATCATGTTCTATGGTCTGTTCCACTGCAATATGCCTTGCAAAAATACGGCATCTAAATGGTCTTTACGGAAACCGCCGCGAATTCCCTTGCCCCGATGCCATACCGAAATTGACCGGAGTAGTTCCGGGGAAGAACTTAACTTTGGAACATGATGCGCACACCCTACCTTTTGGTTGTCGGCCTGCTCCTCTTCCTGGGCCTGGGAGTCCGGGCTCAGCACCCCATGGAGAATCTGGTGCAGATCAATGGGGTCACCATGAGTTCGGACAGCCTCCGGGCCATTCCCAACGTGACCGTGGTAGTCCGAAATCAGAACCGGGGCGTGGAATCCAGCTCCCGGGGGGTGTTCTCGATTATAGCCCGAAAAGGCGACACCTTGGACTTTCACTGCCTGGGGTTCCGGGAACAGTATGCCGTCATCCCAGAAGAGATCAGCGGCCAGTACTTTTCCATGATTCAGCTCATGGTTCAAGACACGTTTTATCTTCCCGAGACCATAATCCGTCCCTTCCCTAGCCGGGAAGAATTCCATTATGCCTTCAAATATTGGGATATCCCCGATGATCAGTACGAGATGGCTAGAAAGAACACCAATGAACTGATTCTAAGGGCACTGGCCTATTCCCTGCCGCGGGACGGCCGGGAATCCCAGGCCACATATCAACAGGGTATGTCCCAGCAGGCCATATACTATGGACAGCAAAAACCTATGTCATTGTTCAGCCCACTGGCCTGGGCAGAGTTCTATGAAGCCTGGAAAAGAGGGGATTATCGCCGAAAAAGATAAACGGAACTCATCCCTTGCGGGGAACATGTTCCGCACAGTCCATTTTAAGCTCTCCCACCCTTAGCTCTTGCTTGAGCAGATGACAGTAATGCGCTTCTCCCCTGGATTCGTAGTAGTGACAGTTCATGCACATCCTCTGCACGGTGATCACCCCCGAAGCATTCAAATCAAGAATCAACTGATTCAGGGTCAGGTACAGCAGCCTTCTTTCCTCCGTACCCATTTTTTTCAGGGATTCCAAAACCTTGGAAGAATAGGCGGAAGTTTCGAAAGCCGCATCTATTCCCGAACTGGTCAGGCTGAGTATGGAGGAGCGGGAATCCCGGGGATCCGACTCGCGGAATACCAGGTCCCTCTTCGCCAGGGCTTTGACCGTTTCGCTGACCGAAGCCCGGGATAAATCAAAGGCTTCGGAAATGGCCGACACCTTCCGCCGGGAAGCAGGCTGCTTCCATAGAAAGGCCAGAATCTGAATCTGAATGGGATTCAGGGATCGCTTCTTACCTTCCAGCCAAAGAAGGGTGCGAAAAGCCTGGGACACCCTCTCCAGGGCAGAAAGGATCTTGCTGGCCTCCACGGGAGGACCATCCCGCTGCAGTGCATTTTCCCTATTCATAATATAATCCGGAAACTTATAGCAAATTTAGGGAATTGACAGCGATTCGCCTCGGATATCCTTTGTCTGCACAGCAGATGAGCCTCCCGTCAGTCTGTCCGCAGGGCCGATTCCTATTCCTCCTCCGGGGATTTCGGGAAATCTCTTCGCTGGCCTAAACGAAAATCGCCCCGGCATAATGACCTATACCGGGGCGACAAAAAAAATATGGCAGCTACCTACTCTCCCGCATGATGTTGCAGTACCATCGGCCATGAGGGGCTTAACTTCTCTGTTCGGAATGGGAAGAGGTGAACACCCTCGGTATAACCACCATAAGATCTATAAGATCCAAAATATCTGACATATCGGGTCAGCTAAAAAAGCATTAAAGTAAATCTACACCATAAGTAATAAAATTAAAGCTTACGGGCAATTAGTACTACTCGACTTTGATGTTACCACCTTTACATCTGTAGCCTATCAACGT
>CAYPQN010000003.1:0-102394 GCA_964412885.1 uncultured Chitinophagaceae bacterium
CAAAATTTGCTGAAAATATAGTCGAGCCTATCCTCATTCGTCACGACACCTGTTATTTCCCCAAGATATTGCAGAGCCCTTCGAATGTCCAGAGCCAGCAGTTCTCCGGATATGGATTGATCAAGACCTCGTTTCACGTCTATCAGAGAGGAATGGACTTGCTTTAGGGCTTCGTAATGGCGGATGTTGGTTACCATGGAACCTTCATATTTCAGGTCCTTGCCAATAGCTTTTTTGAATATTTCCTCTTTCAGTCCGTCTATATTCGCCTTTTCTTTGGCGGATATCCTGACTAAGGGTATTCCTTCCAGATCTGGCCTCTGGTGTTCATCCATTTTATTGCCAATAAGCAGGTACTGGATCCCACTCTTGTCCAATTCCTGAATCTGGCTCTCCAGCTCTTCCCTCCCCACTTCTTTCAAATCAAATAAGTAGAGAACAATATCGGCTTGTTGGATAAGGGCTTTGCTGCGCTCAATTCCCAAAAGCTCAATAGCATCTGAGCTATGATCCCGTATTCCAGCTGTGTCCATTAGCCGGAACAATACTCCCTGTATATTCAGGGATTCGGTTATGGTATCTCGGGTAGTGCCTGCGATATTGCTGACTATTGCCCTTTCTTCATTGAGCAGGGCGTTGAGCAAAGTGCTTTTTCCCACGTTGGGCCTCCCTACTATGGCTACTTTTACGCCATGGGTCAGCGCGTTGCCCATTTTAAAAGACGATAAGAGATCCTCTGTGGTTTTCGATAGGCGGCCAAGGAGTTCATAGAGCTTTGGGCGGTCTGCAAAGACCACATCTTCCTCGGCAAAATCCAGTTCTAGCTCGATGAGTGCACTGAACTGTATTAATTCCTCCCTCATGGACATAAGCTCCCTGCTGAACTCTCCCCGAAGGTGATTCATGGCGGTTCGGTGTGCTGCTTCCGTTTGGGCGGCAATAAGATCAGCCACCGCTTCCGCCTGTGCCAAATCCATTTTGCCATTCAGATAAGCCCTTTGGGTGAACTCACCCGGCATGGCTAGCCGGGCACCAAACTCCAGACATAGTTGAATGACTTTATCCAGGATATAAGGCGATCCATGGCAGGATATCTCTACCACGTCCTCGCCCGTATAGCTTTGTGGCCCCTTGAAAAGGCTGAACACGGCCTCATCCACCAGTCTTCCCTGATGTATGATTCGGGCGAAATGTAGGCTATGGCTGGGTAAAGATTCGAAGGACTTGTTCTTGACCAGCCCATTGGCAATGGGGAAGGCCGCCGCCCCGCTAAGCCGGATGATTCCGATAGCTCCCTGCCCAGGAGGGGTAGCCAGGGCCACAATGGTATCAGGAGAAGAATAAGATCGCATTCCGCAAAATTAACCGCAATCCCTTAATTTGAGGCCGATTCGAGCAATGGGTTAAGAATATGCGCGTATTAGTTCAGAGGGTAAGCCAGGCAAAGGTCCGGATTGAAGGATCGATCACTGCCGAGATTGGATTCGGTTTGATGGTGCTGGTGGGGGTGCACCAGGGAGATACCAAAGATGATGCGGAATGGCTGGCGGCCAAGTTGGCCAACCTTCGCATCTTTTCCGATGAGAAGGGCCTGATGAATCTTTCTGTTCAGGATATCGAGGGTGAAATTCTGGTCGTTAGCCAGTTCACCCTTCACGCCTCTTACAAGAAAGGCAACCGCCCTTCATTTATTGAAGCCGCCAGACCGGAACAGGCCATTCCCCTTTATGAGCATTTTGTGGAATCGGTGAGAGAAAGGAGCTCCAGGCCAGTAAAAACCGGTCAATTCGGGGCGGATATGGACATCGAGATCCATAACCAAGGGCCGGTTACCCTGATCATGGATACTCGAAACAAAGAATAAATGCCCTATGTTGATAGACGGCGATATAGATGAGTATTTCATGAAGCAAGCTCTCCGACAGGCTGAGAAGGCCTACGATCTTGGGGAGGTCCCTGTAGGCGCAGTGGTAGTCCATAATCAATCCATACTCGCCCGAGGTCACAACCAGGTCGAAATGCTCCGGGATTCCACAGCCCATGCAGAGATGATTGCCTTGACCTCTGCCTTCGATCAACTGGGGGCCAAGTATCTGCCCGAAGCGACAATATATGTGACTCTGGAGCCTTGTTTAATGTGTTGTGGGGCATTATACTGGTCCAAGATTGGACGGGTGGTATTCGGGGCTGCTGACCCCAAGAACGGATATGAACAAATCACCCGGGAAAAATGGCCCTTCCACCCAAAGACCGTGGTGGATCGGGGAGTGCTGGCGGATTCCTGTCTAGAAATCGTCAAGAGATTCTTCAGGGACAAAAGGAATCAGTAGGTAATGAGTCAATGGATATCCACGGGAATTCGTATTCAGGACCTGGTGAACAGGGAGATCCGACCCCTAAGCCTGGAGGGAAATGCTCTGGCCATAGTCTCCGTGGAGGATCAGGTCTTTGTTGTTTCGGCCATTTGTCCTCATGCGTCCGGAGACCTTTGCCAGGGGTGGTTGGATCACCGGAATCATATAGTCTGTCCGGTACATTCCTATCGTTTTGATCCCAAAAATGGCCGAAATACCAGCGGAGAGGAATACAAGCTCAAGACTTACCCCTTGGAAATCCGTGACCAGGTGATACATATTCTGATTTGACTATCCCCAATTCTTTTCCTATGAATGACTATCCCCGCCCCAAACCATTGACAGCCGGTTCTCTGATAGGCATTACCTGCCCGGCATCCTTTGTGCCCGAGGAGAAGATTCATTATGCATCTGCCTATTTGGAGTCCCGGGGATTCAGGACATTGATTTCCGGCAGTTACCAGGAGCAGCGGAATTATTTTGCCGGCCCAGACGACGAAAGGATTCATAACCTGCAGCACCTGCTGGATCATCCCGAGGTGGAGGCCATTCTCATGGGGAGAGGGGGCTATGGTACCAGCCGTATTATCGATCGGCTGGATTTCACCTCATTTCGGACAAATCCTAAATGGATCTGCGGATTTAGCGATATTGGTGTATTGCATGGACATATTTTGGCCAAATGGAACATTCCCGTCATTCATTCCATCATGTGCAACGGATTCCGTCCGGAGGTATTGGATACCCCCTGGATGGACAGTTTCTTCCGGGCTCTGGCCGGGGAGGAACAGAAGTATTCGGTTCCTGCCCATCCTTTCAATCAATTTGGAGAGGCAGAAAGTCCCCTGGTGGGAGGAAATCTGGCCATTTTCACCCATTTGATCGGCACGCCTTCGGCCGTAGACACCCGGGGAAAGATCCTCTTTTTGGAAGACGTGGGCGAATGCCTCTACAAGATTGACCGGATGATGTATCAAATCAGGAGATCAGGATTGCTGGATGGCCTCAGTGGCATTCTTTTCGGGGACTTTTCCGATACCGAGGATACCGTGGTCCCTTTTGGACAAAGTCTGGAGGAAATCCTTAGTGCGCACGTCCAGGATCTGCACATACCCGTTGGCTTCGGTTTCCCGAGCGGACACGAACCGATCAATTATGCCCTTGTCCTGGGGGAAATCCATCAGTTGAAAATCAACGATACCGGGATTCATCTATACCGAAAGGCAGGTAGATCAGCCTAATACAGTTATTCGTCACTGAATATCAGTGAATAGAATATTAGTATATAACTAATGGGCGCCAAGTCGTTCCGAATAGGGATGATGCTGGGGAATATCAATAAGCCAATAGATACAATTGAATAGTTCAATTCAGGATTTTTATCGGTATCTCCCTTATCTTCGCACTCTAATTAACCAAAAACAATTTCGTCATGAAAAGACTCTTCCTTTTAGGCGGTGTTTCCGCTATGTTGTTTGCCGCTTCCTGCCAGGATGCGCCTAAAGCTGACCATGCCGAGGTAGCTGATGCTCAGGAAACTCAAAACGTTGATGGATTGGCAGTCCCCATCGATCTGAACAGCTCTAAAGTACAGTGGATTGGCACAAAGCCCGTGGGTACCCACACCGGAACCATTCAAATCAAGGAAGGAACCGTGGTACTTTCCGGTGACGCCGTTACAGGAGGAAAGTTTGTACTGGATGCCACCTCTATCCAACCCGTGGATCAAGATGAAGAAGGAAACTCCAAACTGCGTGCTCACCTGCTGAGCGGCGACTTCTTTGAAGCAGAAACCTACCCGGAATTCGTATTTGAAATTACTAACGTAACCGAAGGAGTAGAACAATCCGAAGACCTTATCCTTAAAGAAGCCACCCACATGGTAACAGGTAACCTGACCATGAAAGGCATCACGAAGAGCATTACCTTCCCCGCTAAAATTGAACACAATGATTCGAAGGTGCTGGCTCATGCCAACTTCAATATCGATCGTACTCAATGGGGTATTGTGTATGGTAATGACGAAAGCCTGGGAGACAAGTTCATCAATCCTATGATCAACCTGGAGCTGCATGTAGAAGGAAACAAGTAATAATTTTTTGAGTTTAGGTAATAGGAAAGGACCGGGCATCGCCCGGTCCTTTCTCTTTAGGATAGGGCTGACCTGGCCCTTTTGTGAAATTCTCCGCCCTGGGCGGTTAACTGCCTTTCGCAGCTGACCGCTTGAGGTGATTATTTACCCCTGCTGGCGAATACTTCATGTATCAGATTGGGAATTCAGGTCGGGTATATCCATTTACTGATTTCCAGGGCATTGGAATACTCTTATCGGCCAATAGGGTGGGTCTATAACCAGACTACGCCCCTATGATGTTAATATCTATTATTAGCCCAATCTAAAAATTGCGGAAACCTTTATGCACAAATGAGTCCGGCAAAATATGACTCATTTAACAAAATTGATATTGAAATAATGATAAGCTAATTGAAAAATAAAATTTATATTGCAGGGGCCAACCGACCTGATTTAGACTAGGTCTATCCTAATAAGGGAAGGTATCTCTGTAAGCCCGCAGAAAGATTTTAACCCCAGAGAGGGTGCATATATTAATAAATGAGGTAGGGACAAACCATTCCGTCTCCTCTTAAGGCGAAATAAGAAACTGGAAGGCACCTATAGAGGGCATTACCCATGTATCGACTCGCCCGACAATAGTCAGGAATTCCTGGTTTGATTCTTTTGGGCTAAGTCCGGAAGAATGAAAATATATTTTGATGATGAGAAAGCTATTTACTCTCCTATTCCTCGCTATGGCACCATCGATAGCCATAGGGCAAACAAATGTGACAATTGGAGCCGGTGCCCTATCGGGGACGGCATCCAACGGGGCCACCGGCGACTCCGGTCCCATGTACAGGTCTACGGCCACCAGTAATTTTGTGTATTCGAGGCATCATTACCTGTATACCAGCTCTGAGTTGACCAATCTGCCCACGGGATCGATCATCACTCATGTGGCCTGGTATAAAGACAATAACGCGGCCACGAACTCCAATATGCTCTTTGAGATCTATATGAAGAACTCGTCCTTGTCGACGGTTCAGTCAACCCCTCAGAGCTGGGCTAATCTGATTACCGGTTCCACACAGGTTTACAGTTCGAATTCGGCTTCCGTATCCTCTACCATCGGATGGGTGGTGTTTCCCTTATCCACTCCCTTTGTTTATACCGGGGGTGCACTCGAAGTTTCCGTGAATTTTGATATATCCCAGGGGAGCAGTCCCTGGACAACTGCCGGTTTCTCCTGGGCCAGGGACAATATTTCGGGTAGAACGATCTCCTATGTGGGGTCCACTTCCAGCACCACCTTGAGTAATGCCCGCACGGTGCGCCCTCAGTTCCGAATTACCTATGTTCCCGGGGGACCGTGCACCAGCCCGCCGACCGCGGGGACGGTGACGGCTTCCGATACCCTGGTTTGTGAAAACCAACCGGTTCAGCTATCCTTAACCGGGAATTCCTACGGTCAGGGACAAACCTATCAATGGCAAACGGCTCCTTCAATCGCAGGTCCATTTACCAATCTGGGAACTTCTTCCACCACTCCCTCTACTGTATTGAACCCGACGGTAAACACCTATGTTCGGGCGAGGGTAACCTGTGATACCACCTCCTCCTTTTCCGATACTCTTTTGATACAGGTGAACCCTGCCCTGGCGGGAGGAACCTATTCCATTGACCACAACTCCCCCACGTCGGGAACTAATTTTAATTCGTTCTCGGACGCTATCGATGCCTTGAGTTGTGGCATCAGCGGCAACGTGGTCTTTGAAGTTGCTTCGGGCACATACAACGAACAGATCATCATCCCTCCTATACTGGGGGCTTCGCCAACCCGCCGGGTGACCTTCCAGTCGGCTACAGGGGATCCCAGTGATGTGATCCTTCGTTTCAACAATAGCTCGGCGGACAACTATGTGGTAAACCTGAGTGGGGCCTCTTATGTAACCATAAAAAACATGACTCTGGAATCGACCAATGCGACATATGAGCGGGTACTCACCCTGGAAGCCGATGCCTCCTATGACAGCATAATAGGCTGTGTTCTGACGGTCCCGACCACAACGTCCAGCAGTAATCTGAGGGCAGTAGTCTTTGCTAACAGCGTGGATGGAGTAGGGAATGTATTCCTGAATAATGAGATTCTCAATGGTGCCTATGGCATGTACCTCTATGGGGTTTCCACAGGAGATGCCCTGGACTGGGTGGTGAAGGGAAACCGGATTCTGAATGCCAACAACTACTCCCTTTATCTACGCTATCTCATTGATCCCGTGATCACGGACAATGAGATATCCACGGGTTCCACCACTACCCATTACGGATTCTATAGTTACTACTGTGACGGGAAGCTGGACTTTTCGCGCAATAAGATCACCATGACCGGCACGGGCACCAAGTACGGCATGTACATATATTATAGCGACGGGGATCCCGTAGATAAAGGGGTGATTTCCAATAATGTGATCCTTGTCGGTGGCGGAACCAGTACCGCCAATGGATTGCGGAATTATTACAGCAACAACGTCCGGATTTATAATAACACGGTGCGGGTGAACTCCACCTCCACATCCGCTGCTGCCGGTTACTTCTATTATACGACAACTTATTCAGGCAATGAGATCTTCAACAACTTGTTTGCCAACATGGGTGGCGGATACGCTGCCTATATCTATAGTTCGTCGGTGATGAACTCCAATGACCATTTGATGGACTACAACAATCTGTATTCCACTGGGCAATACATTGTGCAGCAGGGAAGCCCCTCTTCTACCTTCCAGTCCCTATCCGAATGGAGGGACGCCAGTGGTCTGGATAGGAACTCGATCAGCTACGACCCGGGATTCACCAGCGCCTCCAACCTGGAGCCGGATCCGGCCAACCCTAACTCCTGGTCTTTGAACGGAAGGGGGATTCATATTGAAGGGAATGACCGGGATTTTCTGGGCAATCCTCGGGTAACCCAAAGAGAGGATGGAGTACCGGATATCGGAGCCTATGAGTTTGTTCCTGCTTCCGTTCCTCCGCTGGCCGTGGCAACCCCCGCCGCCCCGGTGTCTGGATCTGTACAGGTATTCACTTTTGGGGAGGATACGGTAGCCCGGATCGAATGGCCGGCGGTCGGCTCTTTGCCTTCAGCGGTCTCTGTGCGCCAATATACGGGTACCATCGCTCCTCAATTTCTAACGGCGAGCCCATATAGCTACATGTACATATATTCGGACATTCAGATGTCCGGATCCTTTGACCCCTATCTTCTCGACCTATATTATAAGGATCCCTGGTTAGGGACCATCCAATCCGAGCCGGATCTTAAACTGGCCAAGCGATTCAATTCGGGGAATTGGACGGCATTCAACCTCGGAATGAGCAGTTCCGAGACCAACCTGAATTTCATTCAAGCGGAGAATGTAAAAACCGACGGGGAGTTCACCGGGGTTGATAACGATACAATTCTCAGTGCCCTGATCAGTTTCCAGTCCAGCTATATTTGCCCTGGCGATTCCACTGAACTCCAGGCGAACATTGGACCGGGGATTACCTATCAGTGGTATTTTGGCGGAAATCCCATTGCCGGGGCCATTCAGGATAAACTGGTGGTAGACAGCCCAGGCAGCTACTCAGTAAGGGTGCAAAGGGGCAGCAGCACCCAAGAGTCGGAGCCGGTAATCGTAGATCTGGTGAGCCCGCCGGATGTGACCATAAGCCTGGATGGGGCCCCGTATTTCTGTCCTGGCCATTCGCTGTTCCTGAAAGCCAAGTCAGGAGATGACCTGTCCTATCAATGGAGAATGAACGGCATGGAGATTACCGGAGCCACGGATTCCCTATTGGAGGTAAACATAACGGGATCTTATTCCGTTACGGTGACCAATGTGGGCTGCAGCCGGACTTCCCCGGATACTTTGATACAGGAAGAGCCCTTGCCCATGCCTGAGGTGGTACCGAACACCGCCATGACTATTTGTGAAGACTCCAGTTTGGTACTGAGCCTGGATATTCCCCCGACTCCCTATTCGAATTTGATTTTCCGCTGGAGAAAAGATGCCCAGGAGATTCCAGGCGCCCAGGGACCGAATTATACGGTTACGGCTTCTGGGAATTATTCCGTGGTGGTAGCTTCCGGCACCTGCCCCGAAGTGATTTCCAACGGCACCGATGTGTTTAAGGTTCCGCCCCCCCAGCCGGTCATCCAAAGGCAGGGCATGTTGCTGACTACGGGCGTCTATAGCGCTTATCAGTGGTTCCATAATGGAGATACCATTGCGGGGGCGACCACATTCGGATATACTGCCACACAGCCCGGGGAATATGAAGTGGTGGTCTATGACGGGGAATGCCCGGGAAGATCGGACAAGATCTATATTCCGGCGGTGCATATAGGAGAACTTTCTTTGGAGGAATCTATCCGGATTTATCCAAATCCGGCCAGTTCACAGATTAAGGTTCAGTCGGAGCTTGATCTTTCTCTGTCCTTATTCAATATGGAGGGAAGACGGGTACTGGGTCCGGTGGAGGAAAAGACGATTTCCGTTGGCCATTTGCCCACGGGAATCTACATGATCACCATTTTTGATCAAAAAGGAAACTTCATCAAATCCGAAAGACTGAACATAAAAAGAGACTAAATGAGTATTCGGAGTTCGCAGGCCGAACTCCTTAACCTTAAAACGGGTGACTATGAAACGGTTATTATTATTCTTAATCCTTTTGGGTGGCGGCATGTCCTTCGCCCAAACCCCCATTATCATCGGTGCAGGAACTCAGTCGGGGACATCTTCCAATGGGGCTACCGGGGATCCTGGACCTATGTATAGGTCTTCTGCCTCCAGTAATTTTGTCTATTCCCGGCACCACTATCTGTATACCAGTTCTGAATTGGCGGCATTGCCTACTGGTGCGGTGATTACGGAAATCGCCTGGAACAAGGATAATAATGCGGCTTCCAATGCCAACTTTCTGTTCGAGATTTATATGGCGAACTCCTCGCTGACCTCGGTGCAGACTCCGCCCCAAACCTGGGCTAATCTGACTGCTGGGTCCACGCAGGTATATAGCTCTTCCAATACATCGGTGTCCTCCGCTATTGGATGGGTGGCCTTCCCGCTCACTACGCCCTTTGTGTATACCGGAGGGGCATTGGAGATTTCGGTCAATTTTGACATGTCTTCGGGCACCAACCCCTGGACTACGGCCGGATTTTCCTGGGTGAAAGACCCGATCAGCAACCGTACCTTGTCTTATTGCGGATCAACGGCCAGTACGACATTGAATAATGCCCGTACCGTGAGACCCCAGATACGGATTACCTATGTGCCCGGCGGACCTTGTACCATCCCGCCCACCGCTGGAACGGCGACTGCGAGCCGTACAGTGGTTTGTGCTTCGGAACCGGTGGATTTTGGGCTGACAGGGAACTCTTATGGACAAGGGCAGACCTATCAATGGCAGTTTTCCACTTCTCCCACCGGACCATTTACAGATGTGGGCAGTCCCTCCAACTCTCCGGCCTATACGCACAATATGACGACTAGTGGGTACTTCAGGGCTGAGGTGACCTGCGGAACAAGTTCCGCGACCTCCTCCACCGTCCAGGTGACCGTTAACCCGAATATGCCCGGAGGAACCTATACGGTGGATCCTTCCCTGCCTCCTTCCGCCACGAATTTCATTTCCCTGGAAGATGCGGTGAGCGCTATTTCCTGCGGAATATCCGGACCCGTCGTATTTGATATTGCCCCAGGTACCTATCCGGAACAGATTGCGATTCCCCAAGTGATCGGTGCTTCGGCGACGAACCGGGTGACATTCCAGTCTGCTACGGGAAACCCGGCGGATGTGCTCATTGAATTCAATGCCTCTGGTACCGCAGACAATTACCTAGTGAAACTGGAGGATGCTTCCTACATTACTTTCCGGAATCTCACCCTGGAGGCATTGAATGCCAGTTATGGCCGGATTTTTGAAATCATAGGGTCGGCATCTTATGACAGCGTATTAGGCTGTGTGATTACTGGACCGGTGTTGAACTCCAGTTCCACGAACGCTGCCCGGATTTATGCCAATGGCGTGGACGGAAAGGGAAATGTTTTCCAGGATAACATTGTGGAGCGCGGGGCCGCCGGATTCTATCTCTATGGGGCTACTTCTCTGGCAGAAGATTGGGTGGTGGAAAGGAATCAGTTCCTTGATCAGTATTACTATCCTACCTATCTGAGGTATTCGGGAAATCTGAAATACCGGGATAACCTGATCGAGTCCTCAAGCACCTCTACCCAATACGGAATCTATGCCTATTACAATGACAATGGAATGGAAATCGTGGGCAATCAGATCTATCTGGGAGGAACAGGAACCAAATATGGTATCTATAATTACTATTCCGACGGTACCGCCTCGGAACCGGTGATTACGGCTAATAATATAGTCGTAGTGGATAATGGTTCGTCCACTGGCATGCCTTTCCGTCTATATTACAGCAACCACCAGAAGGTGTACAACAATACTTTTCAGGTGCTCAGTACCGCCACAGGCTCCTATGCCGGGTACATTTATTTGACCTCTTCCTATGGGGATGTGACCATGGTGAACAATGTGTTCTCTAACCCGGGTGGGGGGCCAGCCCTTTATGTATATGATGGCCAACTCCTGGAATCCATCAACAGTAATTTTGACTACAATAATCTTTATACGAGCGGGTCGACCCTGGTTACCCAATCTTCAAACCCTGCTTCCTCTACTTTGGCCGAATGGAGGGAGCAGACAGGGCAGGATATGAACTCCATTTTCCATGATCCAGGATTTCAGTCCTTGCAGGTCCCCAGACCGGATCCAAGTAATCCCGCTTCCTGGTCTTTGAATGGACGAGGCGTGCATATTCCGGGGAATGATAAGGACATATTCGGTAATCCCCGGGTAACGCAGCGGGAAGACGGAGTTCCCGATATTGGGGCCGTGGAGTTCACCCCCACCTCCATCCCCCCCGATGCGGAGGCTTTCCCTTCCAGCGCCACGGCAGGAGATATTCAGATCTTCACCTTCGGGGAAGATACAGTAGCCACTATATATTGGCACCCCAATGCTCCGGAGCCCAACAGTATTGTGGTGAAGCCATATACGGGAACCATTGCCCCGAATATCACCCACGTCAGCCCGAATAGCTATATGTATTTCTATGCCGATGTGCAGGTACCCGGATCGGCCTATATGTTTGATCTGAACTTGTATTACAAGGATCCCTGGTTGGGGACGATCAACAGTGAAACGGATTTGAAAATGATCCGTCAGAATCTGCCTGATCCCTGGGTGGCCTATAACTTTGATCAGAGTACGGCGGATGTGGATCGCAATACGATTCATGTGGAGGAACTGGATGAGTTCGGATACTTTACCGGTGTCGACAACGACATGGTCTTCTCGGCGGTACTCCGAGCCAATCCCCGGGTTTTCTGTCCGGGGGACTCTGTACTCCTCAGGGCCAATTTGGGTCCGGGTTATATGTATACCTGGAAGCGGAATGGCGTGGTAATCCCTGGTCAGTCTCAACCTACCCTGAAGGTGGCTCAGTCAGGCAATTACACCGTGTCGATTTCCAATGCGACCTCCATTACCGTCGAATCAGAGCCGGTAACCATCAACCTGGTTTCCCCTCCAGGGGCTCAGGTCTATCCTCAGGGAACCACTCAGTTCTGTCCCGGGGACAGTGTTACTCTCCAAGCCAACGCCGGAGGCGGACTCAGTTATCAATGGCGACGGGATGGAATTGATATCCCGGGTGCCGATCAGTCTTTCCTTGATGTAAAGGATCCGGGTGTATATACGGTCGAGGTGAGGAATCAGGCCTGCGGTACTGTATCCAAGGCCATACCGATTACCCTAGGCCCTCCCCAGGTACAGTTGGGTAATGATACTTCCCGTTGCGAACCGGATGGGGATCCCATTGTTCTGGATGCCGGATACCCGGGGGCCACTTACCTGTGGAGCACGGGAGACACATCCCGGACCATAGAGGTGGATCCCTCCACCGTGGAATATTGGGTTCAGGTGAATCTGGGACCCCAATGTTCCGGGCGGGATACTGTGGCCATTTATCTGGATCCCTTGCCCAAGATCGTTGGAATCAGTTATGTGAGAGTGAATCCGACCCTGTTCAGGCTGTCTCCGGCGGGGGATCAGCATGTGGACCGATACCTTTGGTTGTTCAGCGACGGTAGTCAGAAGTCCACCCGTACCGTGGAGCACTACTATAATGAGTCCAACAAGGAAGTGAAGCTTGTCGTATTCAATGATTGTGGATCGGATACGGCGATGGTAATTCTTCCGCTACAACTCAGTGAGTTGGGTTCTCAAGAGCCGGAATTCCTGCTCTATCCCAACCCCACTCAGGATCAGCTTTATCTGGAACCGGGTCAGGGACAGTCCGTGGAGGAATGGACAATTTTCAATGCCATGGGTGCCAAAGTCTCTGAAGGAAAGCCCGCTTCCCGGCAAAATAGGATTCGCATCGATTTGCCGGCTGCGCTGCCTTCCGGAAACTATTTCCTGCGCATAACCGATGAAAAGGGCGGGCTGCACCACAAGTCCTTCCAGGTACGCAAATAGGCCGGTATTCCCAGGCTCCCTTTGGGGCTATGGAGGAATCCAGGCCGGGAAAGGGAATAAAGCCAGGCTTCTCTATAGTAGAGGCCTGGCTTTTCTCTTGGCCTGGACTAGAACATGGACTATCCAAATTGGGAGTTCTCCGAGGGGCTTTGCCTTTACGGTACTCCCATGGGATCTTAAGACTGATTTGGGCTAGCGCCCCCATGCATTTTTCCTATAGCCGGTATCCCCGGGATATGCAAGGCCAAGATTGGGGTAAACCCGAGAATGGATTTGCTGCAGGATGGGGTTGCTGAGTCTTGCTGGAGAGCTCCGTGGTGCCTAAGGCCAGAACCCGGTTTTGCTCCAAGAAGTATTTATTCTTCTTTGCCCTTTCCCCCGCGCCTCATAAATCGTACATTTGTTCACCTACGAGGCGCCTGGTATGAATTGGAACTTTTTTGGTTTGGGAAAGAAGTCACCTAAACCCTCGTCTACCGGAGAGGGAAAGGGAGATTTGCGGTTTTTGGCTTGGGATATGCATTCCCATCTGATCCCGGGCATAGACGACGGTGCCCAGGATATGGCCCAGAGCCTGGAGCTGATCCGTGGTCTGAAGAAACTGGGTTATCAGGGCCTGGTGACCACCCCTCATATAAAATCGGATCATTACCCCAACTCCAGGGAAATCATTGAAGAAGGTCTCGAGCGACTCAGAGAAGCATTGCATGGGGAAGGCATAGACATGCCCATCCGGGCGGCGGCGGAGTACTATATCGATGAGCACTTCATGAAGCTTCTTCGCCATAGACAGCTCATGCCGGTCGTGGAGAACAGGGTATTGGTGGAGTTTTCCTTCATGTTTGCTCCTCATGGATTGCAGGAATTGATCTTCGAAATCCAATCCGAGGGCTATGTACCCATTCTAGCCCATCCTGAGCGGTATGGCTATTTTCTGGACCGGATGGAGGTGTTTGAGGACTTGAAGGACAGAGGTTGTTTTCTGCAGCTCAACCTGCTCTCCCTTTCTGGTTACTATGGAAAGCCGATAAGGAAAATGGCCCATGCCTTGTTGGAAGCGGGTCTCTATAGCTATGCCGGCACGGACATGCATCATGAGCGTCATGTGAAGAATTTGGAGTCCCTGGTCTGCGGCCCCCTCCATGAAACCCTGAAGGCCTATAGGTTTGAAAATGCCCGACTGGGCACTACCTATAGTCAAAATCAGAGTTGATGCCCAAGCTTAATTCCCCTATATTTACGGAAACCGGCCTTCTGCGCGGTGAGCTGGCCTCAATCTTCATGGGACTGAGGAAGGCAACGCCTTGCCCTAATGGGAGATGAATATGAATAAGCCGAAACCTGAAAAGTGCTGGTATGTTCTGCATACCAAGCCCCGCCATGAGATGAAAGTATTTCAGCGGCTGGAAGGGAAAGGATACTCCGTGTTCTGTCCGCGCCAGTTGCAAGTAAGGCAATGGTCGGATAGAAAGAAGAAAGTATGGGTTCCCGTGTTCCCATCCTATTGTTTTATCGAACTGGAGGCAGTGGTTCCTCATCAAAACGAAATTCTCAGTACCCCGGGGGTAATTCGTTTTCTTCGATACAACGGTCTGCCCGGAAGGGTGCAAGCGGCGGAAATGGAAAGGATCCGCCATTTCCTGAACCAATACAGGGACTTGCCCATAGAATGGGTGCCCCGGACCGGCGACCGGGTCAAGATCGAGGAAGGTCCTCTTAAATCTCATGAAGGGGAAGTATTGCACACCAGAGGGCATATGGTTTATCTTAAAATCGAATCCTTGTCCTGGGGATTGAAAGCCCTGGTACCCATTCGGTCCCTGGAAGGAAGCTCTTTACACTAAGTCATTGAATTCCCGACTTATCCCTTTGCTTCAGATTTTGGACCGCAGTTTGGTCAAGACGGTGAAATTCCGGAATCCCGCCTATATCGGAGACCCACTGAACACAGTAAGGATTTTCAATGAACTCGAGGTGGATGAAATGGCCATTGTGGATATCCGGGCCAGCCTGTACCGGAAAGAACCCGACTGGGAATGGCTGCAGGCATTGGCCACAGAATGCTTTATGCCGCTGTCCTATGGGGGCGGCATTCGCAGCCCGGATCAGGCCGAAAGACTTTTGTCCCTGGGATTTGAAAAAATTATCCTGGGTACGGCTGCCTATACTCATCCGGGTCTTATCGAGGCTATGGCCGCTCGATTTGGCGCTCAGTCGATTATCGTCAGCGTAGACGTAAAGCGAAACCTATGGGGGAAGGAGGGGGTTTATATAGAAAGCGGGACTCGAAAGCTGCCCGGCAAACTTATGGACTGGGTGCGGCGGATCGAAGAAAGCGGGGCCGGGGAAATCCTGATCACCTCCATAGACAGGGAAGGAACATGGGAAGGACTGGACCACCCCCTGATCCGCAAGGTCAGCCAGGCCGTTCGCGTGCCCGTCATGGCCCATGGAGGAGCCTCTGATCTGGAGGACCTCCATGAGGCGGTGCATTCCGGGGCCTCGTCCATTGCCGTGGGGAACATGGTGGTATATCAGAAAAAGGGTGCCGGTGTGCTGATTCATTTCCCCGACCCAAGGCAATTAATGGAGAGGAATTTGTATTCTGGAATGGACTAATCCGCCCTTAGTATTCTATTTTTGTTTGGATCCTTGAACTCAATCCATGGTGGAACCCTTGTTTGACGATAGCCGGAGCAGAGAGACTGAAGCGCAAAAGGCCCTTTGGAAGACATGGCAACTCCTTTGGTCTTTCCGCTATGTCTATCTGGTGTCTTTAGCCCTTTGCCTGGGGCTGGGATACCTTTATCTCAAGGCCACCGTGCCCATATATCAGGTAGAGGCCAGTCTGATGGTGGAGGCTTCGGGTTCCACGGGAGCGGAAGCCCGGCTGTTCGAGAACCTGGGCATGGGCGGAGGTCAGCAAACCGTGGACAACGAAGTGGAAATCTTCAAGTCCAAGTCCCTGATTCGCCAGGCCGTCCGGGACTTGAACCTGGAGTTCCGTTATTGGGTTCCCGGATGGGTACGGGATCAGGAGCGCTACGGAAAAACCCTCCCGTTCCGTATTTCCATGATGTCCGGGGCCGAAGAGGCTATCGATCCGTTCCAGTTTGCCTTGAGGAGGGCTCAAGGACAGGGATACATACTGGAATATGAAGGAAAAACCTGGCCTATCAGTCCCGGATCAGAGGTAAAACTGCCAATGGCCACTATTCGTATGGAGGCCGGTAAAAAGGGCCATTCCCTCCCGCAGGACAAAGAGTGGAAGATTCAATGGATTCCCACCAAAGCGGCGGGCAATGCCTTTCTCAAAGCCCTGACAGTCGCTCCGGTGAACCATAAGGTGAACTTGATTTCTCTGCGTTTGTTGGATCCCCTTCCGGAAAGGGGGGCGGATCTTCTGGATCAGATTATGCAGGTTTATCTTGAATCCAAAATCGAAGAACAGAACCGTGCCGCCCTGTCCACTCTGCACTTTATTGACGAAAGGCTGGAGATCGTAGCCGGGGACCTCAGGGAGATCGAATCCGAGGTGGAGGCTTTCAAGACCAGCCGGGAACTGGTGGATATTTCGGAGCAGTCCCGGGCGCTCATTGAAGAAAGTCAGATGATGCGCAAAGACCTCCTGGACCATGAAGTACAGCTTCAGCTTTTGGAGTCCCTGAGCCAGTTCCTCAACCGTCCTTCCCGGATGAACGATCCCATTCCCATTGGATTGGGCACCATGGATCCAGGATTACAGGAGATAATCAAGAACTATAATGAACTTCAGCAGCAGCGAAGCCAGATCGCCCTGTCCTTCACGCCAGGCAGTCCCCAGATGGAGTCCATAGACAGGCAGATTCAGACTCTAAAAGTCCAGGTGGCCCAGCATGTGGAGGGGACCAGGAAGAATCTGGAAATGCAGGTGCGCAGTCTGCGTTTAGGCGCTTCGGAACTGCAATCCAAATTGAAGGGTGTACCCGGTACGGAAAGAGCTTTCGTCGAGATCTACCGCCAGCAGAAGATTAAGCAGGAACTGTATATGTACTTACTTAAGATGCGCGAGGAAACTGCTTTGAGCCGTTCCGGCACGCTGGCCGGGGCCCGGGTGATCGACGCGGCGGAAGGACGCGGGGGGCCCGTGAGCCCGAACCGACCGCGCATATATATGGCTTCCCTGGCCTTTGGACTGATGATCCCCAGTGCTTTCCTGATGGGCAGAACCCTGCTGAACCGCCGCATTCAAGGGAGGGAGGACTTAGACAGCCGCACGGATATTCCGATTCTGGGCATGATCAGCCTGTCCTCATCCGGAACTCCTTTGGTGGTAGAGCAGGGGAGCCGCAGTGTGATTGCCGAACAGTTCCGAACCATAAGGACCAATCTTCAGTTTTTCCATTCCGGATCCCAGAATCGAGTGGTGCTGATCAGCTCCTCGATGAGCGGAGAAGGAAAATCCTTTGTTTCCCTGAACCTGGCGGCCACTATGGCTTTGTCGGAGAGAAAAGTACTGTTGGTGGAACTGGATCTCCGGAAACCCCGGCTGAGTCAGGATCTGGGACTGGCACAGGGACAAGGCATATCCCATTTTCTGATAGGAAAGGCGGACTGGCGGGATATCCGGACCAAAAATCCCTTCGGCACCGGCCTGGATTTGATTACGGCCGGCTACCTGCCCCCCAATCCTGCCGAGCTGTTGCTCTCCTCCCCTATGGAAAGCTTCCTTCAGCAGGCCAGGGAGGAGTATGATTTTATCGTCCTGGATACGGCTCCTCTGGGATTGGTTACCGATGCCCACATTTTGGCCCCCCTGGCTGACCTGCACCTCTTTGTAGTCCGGGATCGATACACCTATAAGCAACAGGTGGAACAGCTGGAGTCCTGGTATCGCCAGGAAAAGTTTTCCGCCATGGGACTTATTCTGAATGGAATGCCGGCCAGCATGACCGCCTATTATGGGGTGAAAACCAGAGAAGGTCGAGGTTATTTTGATATCTAATCCCCGCAGGCAAAGGCGGAATGGAAAACATGAGTATTATGGGAAAGCCTGATTTTTTTGTGCATCCGACGGCGGTGATCGACCCGGGAGCCCATATAGGGCCTGACACCCGGATCTGGCATTTCTCGCATATTATGCCTGAGGCCGAAATAGGGCCCGGATGCAACATTGGACAGAATGTGGTGGTATTTCCCGAAGTGAAGCTGGGCCGAAATGTGAAGATCCAAAACAATGTATCGGTCTATACCGGCGTGATCTGTGAAGACGATGTGTTCCTGGGACCTTCCTGCGTATTCACCAATGTGCTCAGACCCCGGGCCGCAGTGAATCGCCGGGGGCAATACATTCGGACTTGGGTGCGTAAAGGAGCTACCATTGGGGCCAATGCCACTATAGTATGCGGAGTGGAAATCGGCGCCTATTCCTTCATTGGGGCCGGGACTGTAGTCACCCGTTCAGTGCCTCCTTACGCGCTGGTCGTGGGAAACCCTGGTCGCCAGATCGGCTGGGTGAGCCACTATGGCCATAAGCTGGACTTTGGGGACAATGGCATAGCCCGCTGCCCTGAGTCCGGAGAAGAATATCGGCTGGATGATAAGGGAGTTCATCCCATTCCCCCCGATTCACCTCCCCAGCAGGGAGATTAAGAAGTAGATTAAGGTTTTGGATTAATCCGGATTGCCCATGGACATGAATTTTGGTCTGGGTTTCAAGACGGCCTTAATCGTCGCCAAGACGGGGAAATGAGTACCGGGAAACAGATTCGAAAAGGATTTACCCATATTCTCTATCGAAATTTGCTGGAGAAGGTGGTGGGTATGGCGGCTATGGTGATTCTAGCCCGTCAGCTCAGTCCATATGATTTTGGGCTGGTGGCGATCACTGAGGCCGGGATAGTGCTGATTTCGTTTTTCGGCAGTTCGGGGATGGCAGAGTATCTTTTGGCCTACAGAGGCCGGGATTTGCGGCGGATATTCCGATCGGCCTTCTGGTTCAATTTCTGTCTCAGTCTGGTAATCGTGGCCGCTATTTTGATTTTCTCCCCCTTCTGGTCGTCGGTACATGGGGATAGGCGCATAATCAACCTGGCTTGGATTTTATCCGGTGTGTTTTTCTTCTCCCAGATGCAAATCATCCCCAAAGCCTGGCTGAGCCGGCATCTCGACTTCGATCGACAGGTCAGGGTTCAGACCCCTTTCATCTTTCTTATCGCCGCAGGGAAGCTGGTGGCTGTATTTCTGGGCTGGGGCGTCTATAGTCTGGTCCTGCCCCTTTTGGTCTTTCAGCCTGTATGCACATTCTTTCTTTACAAGGCGGCGGGGATCAATCCGGGAAATCGATTGTACACGGGGCGGTGGAAGGAAATCTTTGTATTTACCCGCCCGCTGATCGGGGCCAATCTCTTAGGCAGGCTGGCAGATCAGGGCGACAGGCTGATACTGGGGAAGTTTTTGGGTCTGGAGGTGCTCGGATTCTATCATATTGCCCTGCAACTTGCCGAGATGATTCCAGCCCCGATATCGGCTATATCCAATAATATTCTTTCGGCAGTGCTTCCCCGGTATGTGGAGGACAAGCCCAGATTCTATGCCCATTGGAGGGATTATGGCCGAACCCTGGCTTTTTTTCTGTTTCCGGTCCTGGCCATGCTTTTCCTTTCCGCCCGACCTCTGGTCGAATGGATATACGGACCTTCCTGGGACTCGGCCGTTTTGCCTTTTCAGATATTGCTTATCTATTCGGGATTCCGGGCATTGACTAATTCTTATGGGTCGGTGCTGAACTCCTTCCACCAGAATATTCGGTCCTGGAAGTTGAGCCTCTATTACACGCCCTGCCATTTGATCTGCGTGGGCTTGGGCGCTTATTGGGGTGGAGTGGTGGGACTGGCCATTGGCCTGGTGGTGGTGAAGTTGAGTTTTCAGCATATGGGCATCATGCAGGTCATGTCCGTTCTGCAGAAGCCCTGGGTTCAATGGTATCGGGACTTGGCGCCGCATTTTCTGTCGGTATTGGGGATCACCGTCCTGCTGGTCCCATGGATGATGGTCCTGGCCAGCGGGACTTTGCCGCCCTGGATACGGGTTATCCTCCTTTCCCTTGCTTTTGTCTCGGCCTATACCTTCTGGCATAGGAAACTATACCGACGGGGGCTTGGGGAAATCGGGGAGTTTATGGATAAGAGTTTTCCCCGGGCAGCCTCCTGGTACAGAATCTGGTTTGGAATATGAAGCCACGCATTGCCCTGGTGGGGAATATGAACAATAACTTTTTTGCCCTGGCCCGGCATCTCCGGGACAGGGGATACGGAGTCCGCTTGTTTTTTGCGGATCGCAGTCCTCATTTCCATCCCACCACCGATAGTTTTGATGCCCGGGATATGGAGATTGTCCAGCCGGTGGACTGGCTGGAACGGGGGTTCTACTATGCGCCCTTTGACCAGGTCCGCCAGGAACTGGAGGGCTATGATTTTTATCTGGGTCAGGGAGATGAGGCCGCAGTGGCCAGCCGAGCTGGTTTTTCATTCCGGATCTATTTTCCCTATGGATCCGATGTATATAAGTATGCCTATCTCCCTGCGCAATTCCGCTGGACCCAGCGATGGGCTGCCCGGCTGCTGCCGGGCAGGCGACGGCTGCCTTATGCGTTGATGAAAGCGGGAACGGCGGCCTTTTACCTGCGGAAGGCCATCCGGGAAGCTCCCTATCTTATGGCAGACTACACCAATGAAGATTTTGAATCCCGGCTTCGGGGACTGGATCCCCGGGGGAAGCGTCTGGCTTTGCCTTTGCCCTTTATCTATCCCCCTGCCTATGAACACGAAGACAGAATGATTCAGCTGCCCTCTTCGGTCCGGGAGCAGATACTCCGCATCCGGGAGGGGGCGGATTTTGTGGTGCTCTACCATGGTCGTCAGGAATGGAAGACTTATCACAATGATTTCACTTCCAAGAATACACATCACTTGATCCTGGGCTTCGGAGATTTTCTCCGTAGGCATCCCGAGGCGAGCCCCCGCCTGGTTATGCTGGAATATGGTTCTGATGTGGAGGCCTCCAAGCAGTTGATTGCTGAGCTGGGGATTGGCCATGCCGTTCAATGGCTGGAGAAAATGGAACGCCGTGCCCTGATCTGTCTGATCGATCAGGTGGATCTGGGCTCCGGAGAGTTCGGCAGATCTTACCTGAGTTTCGGCACCATCATGGAAGCCATGATCCGGGGTCGGGCCGTGATACACCATAGGGAGGATGGCCTCTACCGCCAATATTCCCGGCTGTATCCCATGATCCATGCCCGCAGCCCTGAGGAAATCAGCTCTGGCCTGAGCTGGGCATATTCCCACCGGGACCAGGTTCGGGAAATGGGCTTGCAGGCTAAGGCCTGGGTCGAAAGCGAATTCCTTGAGCGTCCTTTGGCGCAGATTGAATCTTGCCTTCGGGACCCCCTTGCCCGGAGAATATAAACCCTTGGATTATGGCGGTTCCTGTTCTTTTCACCATACCCAATTTTCGTACCGCAGGCAGCGGAATGGAGATGGTGCACATTATCCGGCGGCTGGACCGGCGTCGATTTGACCCCTGGATTGGGGTCAATGAGCCCGGTGGAGCCCTTTACGAGCAACTGGTCCGGGAAGGTTACCGATTGATCCATCGGCCATTTTCCAGCCCCGAGTCCTCCCCTATGGGCCAAAGGATCCGGGATGCCTATGCTTTGGCGCAATTTCTGAAAGGGGAGGGACTGAGGTTATGGCAGTCCTTTCATTGGTCTTCGGATTTCTCGGAGTCCCTGGCGGCGCGAATGGCGGGCATACCCTATGTCTATACCAAGAAGAACATGAACTGGGGGAGGAAGGCCTGGAAGCTGAAGTCCTGGATGGCATCGGCCATTGTGGCGCGCAACCAGGACATGCTCAAGCGATTCTTTGCTTCCTCCCCCTACCGAAAAAAAGCCGTTTGGATAACCGGCGGGGTGGAAAGGCCCCGAACGGGGGTTCAGCCTCCGGGCTATTTCCGCTCTTTCTTCCCGCGTCCGCAGCAACCCTTATTGGTTTGTCTGGCCCAGGTAGTGCGCCCCAAGGACCAGGGAACCTTGATCGAGGCCCTGGCCTCCATGAAGGAACTGAACCTGATTTTAGCCGGCGCCCATAGGGATCCCGAATACCTAAGTCAATTGAGGCACAAGATCAGAGAATTCGATATGGAGGATAGAGTATGGATGGAGGGATCTGTCGCGGACGTGGGCGATCTCCTGACGGAGGCCGACCTTTTTGTACTGCCCACCGGCTTCTATGGTGGCCATGAAGAAGGTTGCCCGGTGGCGCTGATGGAGGCCATGTCCATGGGGCTTCCCTGCATAGGAGCGGATGTGGCGGGAATCCGGGACTTGATCCGTCCCGGAGAGACCGGCTGGCTATTTCATCCCCAAAATCCCGAGGATTTGAGAATACAGGTATTGGATGCACTGACCCGGGAAGGCGAGGCCCGAAGAAGAGGAAGGAAGGCAAAAGAATGGATCGAAACCCATCATGGGTTGGATAAGGAAGCCCAGGCTTTTGAGGCCCTGTATGGCCGACTGCTGAATGAAGGATCATGAGTTGCTATAGAGATCTGTGGATAGGAGTCCGTCATGACGGACCTGGGGAGAACAGCCGGGGAGACCAGGACTGGAAGCCCTGGTTTTCGGGCTCGGTATCGGCCTGGACCACGACGACATACCCTTCCACCCAGGCATGGAAAACCCAGTCCATCCCGGGAGCTGAGCTGGCGGTGCTGGGGGAATTCTATGAACCGGTGGACATGGTTATGCTGGCCAGGGAAGTCTTGGATTATGCCCGGGAAATCCGGGCAGATTTTGCCGATCCCGGGGGACACTATCTGCTCATTCTTCTGGACAGAGAAAGGGAGGAGATTTCGGTAATCACCAACCGGCATGGCACCATGCACATTTACTATGACTCAGCACCCTATCCCCGTCTCTCCACTCAGTTCCTGACTCTTGCCCGGGCCTCGGAAAAGAACCTGGACTGGAAATCCATAATGGGTTTTCTGAGTCTGGGTTATTTCCCCCGGGAATCTACCTATATATCCTCGATCCGCATATTGGGCCCGGCCAGGATCTATCGGTTCGACCGGAATCTGAGACTGGTCAGGGTGCGCCGGTACTGGGACTGGTTCTACTCCCCCGAATATGCCTCGCCCGACTCCGCCCTGGAGGCGTTTTCCTCCACCATGTCCGAAGTGGTAAGGGGCGGATCTCAGGGAAAAGCACTTGTCCTTCCCTTGTCGGGAGGGTTGGATTCCCGAACCCTGGCCGGACTGGTCCGCCATGGGCAGGGAGCATACCGGAAGCTGGAGTCCTATAGCTATGGGTATTACCGGAGATCCCCGGAAATCCGTATCGGCCGGGCTCTGGCCCAGACGGCGGGATTCGCCTTCAAAGAATGGGTGATCCGCCCCTATCTTTGGGAGAATCTGGACCAGATTATGCGCTCGACCGAGGGTTTTCAGTCCGTGGACGGCACCCGTCAGGTCGCCATATCCAGATATCTGGAATCCGCTGGCGAAGCCGTGCTCTGCGGCCACTGGGGCGACCTATGGATGGATACCCTGAACCTGGAATCCTATCCTGATATCGATCAGGCCTGGGAGAAAAAGTTGATCAAAAAAGGCGCCCAATGGTTCTGGGATCATGCGCCCCGGGAATCCGGATCGAAGCCGAAAGAAGCCTTGGAGGAAGAATTTCGGGAAATTCGAAAACGGTATGCTTATCTGAATAACCCGGATCTAAGCCTTATGATTTATAAGACGGAGGCCTGGTCTTTCCGCTGGACCTTAGCCAGTATAAGGACCTATCAGGAGGGAATATTCCCTCTGCTGCCTTTTTATGATCGCCGGGTATCTGAGCTTTTCTTGCGCATACCCAGGGAATGGCAGCAGGGCAGGCAGTTTCAGCTGGATTACCTCAAGAACTTTCATCCTGATCTCTCCCGGGTGGTCTGGCAGGAATACGGCAGGGATCTCTATCATTATCAGAATTGGAACAACCGCCGCCTCTTATATCGGATTGGATCCAAGATTTGGAGGATGAGCCAGAAGAACGGATGGGTCCAGCGAAACTGGGAACTCCATTACCTTAGCCGGGAAGGAAGGCGGAATCTGCAGGATCTCTTTCGTCAGGGAAGGATAAGGGAGTATTTTTCCCCCCGGATCATGGAAGCCCTGGCCGAAGAGGTAAGTCAAAGGCCGACGGCGGCCAATGGCTACACCCTGTCCATGTTGCATACCTTGGCTCAGTTTCTGGAAAGACTTTGAATTCCTTATGCGCGGAAAAAGAAAAATCGTCCTGGTGATGCATTCAGCCCCTCTGGAGTCCGGATTCCTGATGGACAAATGGCAGGGGCTTCAGTCCCGTTACAGGGTATCGCTTATGGTCTGGGACCGAAGAGACCGCATCTGCCGATTGCCGAAAAAGGGTAAGTCCGTCTATTCCGGAGTCTATGATCTTCGCTCAGCCCTGGAGAACGGGTTCTGCATTCTGTGGCTGATTCTCCGTTCTTCGGCATTTCGCCGGGCTTTGTTCGGGGGACCCTGGAAGAATGCCTTGAGCTATTGGCCGCTATTCCATATCCGGCCTGATCAGATCCATTTTGAATTCGGGACCCTGGCCCGGGACATGGAATGGATTCAAAAGCATTTCCCTGTTCCGCTTTCGGTAAGTTTCCGGGGATATGACCTGAACTATATGGGACTGGACCAGCCCGACTATTACCAGGAGGTATGGAACCGGGCGGCTGGGTTTCATTTCCTGGGTCAGGACCTGCTGAACCGGGCCAGGAGCCGGGGGTACAAAGACCAGGGCGTCATGCGGTGCATAGCCCCCGGGATCCCTCTGGACCTGTTCGGGGGGTCTTCGTCCAGACTACCTGTCCAGCGACTGGAAATCGTCAGCGTAGGCCGATGGGTTTGGAAAAAGGATTATGGTACGGCCTTGCAGCTCATGGCCAGACTGAAGGACCAGGGACTGTCTTTCCGTTATAGGCTGATCGGGGATGGACCCGAAGCTCAGAAGCTGCGGTTCCTGGTCAGGGAACTGGGGCTGGAAGAACAGGTGGAACTGGTGGGCCCTTTGTCCAGGGATCAGGTGGCACATGCCCTGGCCCAATCCCATATATTTTTGCATACGGCCCTTTCGGAAGGATTCGGGAATGCCCTATTGGAAGCCCAGCTCATGGGCCTACCCGTTGTGGCCACGGCCGCCGATGGGATTGCCGAAAACATCCGGGATGGGGAAACAGGATTTGTAGTCCCCCGCTGGGATATCCAGGCCCTGACCGAGAAGATCCTCTGGCTGAGCCAGAATCCGGATCAGGCCCGGGCTATGGGGCAAAAGGGGCAGGTGCGGGTTAGGCAGTATTTCGGGCTGGAGCGTCTGTGGATTGAATTTGAGGATTTTTTTGATCAGGTCTATGCTCAATGGAGATGAGATAAAGGTGGACCTCTTGGTATGGGGAGGTGAAATATCAGAGTTTTCCTGGTCCTTAGGGGAACTGTGGATCGGAGATAGGGACCTCTTGCCTGTCGACCCTTCCCTGGGTCATGCGCTCCGGTCCGAGGCCAGTCATATCCTCTTCTGGCACCGGGATGGGGGCCCTCCGCCGGCCGACAAGATCCGGAAACTGGCCGCAACGCCTATGGATGCCTGGCATGGCGGGCTAAAGCTTGGCCTGCAGGGGGCTCCATCCTGCCTGAATTTTCTGGAGCCCACCTGGATATACCATAAGGACGCACCCTTGGACCGGGTTCATTCCAGCTTTCGGATCAGCCTTAGGGCCTGCCTGATCCGCAGAGAGCTCGTTGAAGACTACATGTCTACGCATCCGACCTACACCCAGGTCGAGGCCCTGGGCCTGGATATGGGTTATTATCTTTGGAAATCTGGAGCTCTGATCCGATATAGCCCCGATCTGGTCTCCCACCCTCCGCTGGAGCAGGTGGTCATAGAGGAAGATCAGCAATGGCAGTTTGTTTGCCGGTTCTACGGGAGAAAATGGAGGCTATGGTATGCGCTTCAGTCCGGAAATTATTTCCGGATAGCGGAAGCCCTTGTCGCGGGACTCCCCTCTCCCTTGAGGCCCCGCCCTCGGATTCATGCCTCCCAACCCGAATTAAAAGCCTTGCGCCGAGAGACTATATCCGTGCTGGCGCCTACTCTGAATCGGTATCCCTATCTGGAAAGGGAACTGGAGCAAATGGACGCCCAGGACTTGGCTCCCCTGGAAATTCTGGTCACCGACCAGACTCCCGAAAACCAAAGGAAAATGCCTGCCTACAGGGGGCAGGTTCCCCTGCGTTATTTCCCCCAGGAGGATAGCGGCCAGTGTATTGCCTGGAACCGACTTCTGGAGGAAGCCCGGGGCCAGTGGGTGCTTTTTTTAGGAGACGATGCCGATCAGATCGCCCCGGACTTTCTGGACCGGCTTCTGGGCGTGCAGCAATTCTATCAGGCCGATATGGTGGCGGCATTTGTGGAGGAAGCCGGAATCCATTATGAGGATTGCCCACCTTACCGATCCATAAGCGACAGTTTCCCCATATGCCTGGTGCGGCGGACTCTGCTGGAGGAGACCGGATATATGGATATGTTCTTCAACCGCACCATCCGCGCAGACCATGACTTGGCCATGCGATGCCATATGGCAGGAGCGCTGATGATCCATGATGCAGGCATTAGGGTATTCCACCATCGGGCACCGATGGGGGGACTGCGTACCCATAGGGCCCGGGTGATCACCCGGAACATGTCCCGTAAATCCTGGCGGGTATTCGTCGGCCCTACGGCCTCGGAAATCTATTTGGCGGCCAAGTACTTTCCCTGGCCTCAAGTCAGGCAATATCTCTGGATTAAATATTTGGGGCAGCTGAGTATGGACGGGAATCTGTTTTCCAAGGGACTGAGGCTGCTGGCTTTTTTGTTTTATATCCCTCGCTTTGTCCGGGAGTACCGGATCCGAAGCCGGGAGGCCAGGGAAGCCCTGGATAAGAATAAAGAGAAAAGGTGGGGATAAGGGTGATGCACATAATCGACCGCCTGGATGCCGGCGGGGCCGAACGGGTGTTTCTGGACCAGTTGCAGGGGTTGAAGGATAAGTCCCTGGACCTGGGGGTGATGGTGCTGCGCAGAGGAGGAGTCTGGTTTTCCCGGATTCCGGATTCCCTTCCGGTTTATATATTGGACCGGCGATCCAAATGGTCGCTGTACAAATTGTGGGAATTACACCGAGTGTGCGCCCAGTACGACCTGGTACATGCCCATATGCGCCATGTTTATGCTTATGTGCGCACCGCCCAGATTCTGTTTCGGGGAACCTATAAGATATTGATTCAGGATCACCTGGGAGTAGGAGAACTGGATGCGGTGCCCTGGCGGCTAAAGGGAGTTTTCCGGCCCCAATACTATCTGGCCGTGGATCCCGGACAACTGAAATGGGCCCGCCGTTACCTGCGCCTGGATGGGAATCGGAGCTTCCTGCTGGAGAATCAGCCCCTTTGGGCGCCGCCCTGGACGGAGAGTACCCCAGTAGGTCCTTCCGCCTTGATGGTCTCCAATATATATCCGGGGAAAAACCTGGAATTTGCCATCCGCCTCTTTGAGCGGAGAATGGAGAAGTTGACCATTTATGGTCAGATAAGGGATTCAAACTATTATCGGAAGCTGAAGGCTTTGATTGCCGGAACCGATAAGATCCGGATCATCACCGACGGTCGTCCTATACCCTATCAGGACTATGACCTCGGAGTCCATTGCGCCCCTCGGGAAAGCGGCCCTCTGGTCCTCTGGGAATACCTTTCCCAGGGAATGCCTTTCCTGGCCTATCCCACCGGGTCCGCTTCGGCCAGGATCCGTCCTCGTTTTCCTGAGTTCTTTGTGGACCGCTTCGATCTGGAAACCTGGTCTCGGAACCTGGATATGCTGAGGCAATCGGGGTGTCGGCGCTCCGAAGCCCGGGACTTTTTTATGGAGAACTGTAGACCTCAGGATTATTTTAACGCATGTTTGAGCATTTATCATCGCGTTGCCTACTGATCGTTTCCGATACCGCTATGGTGGAGGAGAAGGGGATGTATTATGTCTATGAACCGGTATGGCGGGAAGTGGAGGCTTTGGCTTCGGCCATGGGCAGAATCATTTGGATTGGGGCCAGGACAGGAAAAAGAAGCCCGGACTTCGTCCAGGCAAACCATCCCCGGATTCAGCTGCGCCTCTTGCCCCGGATAGACTATCCCAAAGGGAATAAGTTCCGGGTATTGGCGGCCCTGCCCCGGATCTGGAGGGAGATCCGAAAGGCAAGGAAAGAAGCCGACCTGGTACACAGTCGGGCACCGTCCCACCCGGCTGCCTTGAATTTGCTCTTCCCGGGGAATCTTCCCTCATGGCATAAATATGCCGGGGATTGGCTTCATCCCCAGCCTCCTTGCTCCTATGCCCTTCAGAGATGGATGCTTCGGGGAAGGGCGGGCCAAAGGCATAGAATTTCGGTGAATGCCCGCCGGGACGGGGATCCGGAATTCATCCTTTCTTTGCCCAATCCCTGTCTGTGGCGCCGAGAATGGGAATTGGCCGAAGACGCATCCAGGAACAGAACCTTTTCCCCTCCCTTCCGCTGGGTTTTTGCCGGAAATCTCCAGGAAAACAAGGGGATAATCGATATACTGGATGCGCTGGACCAACCCGGAGGTATGCCTGGTTTGGCTTCTTTGGCCATTGCCGGCCGTGGGCCATTGGAAGAGAAGGTCCGGCAGCGGGTCGCCCAATACCGCGGGCCGGTGGAAATCCGGTTTCTGGGTGCCCTGGCCCGAAAGGAACTCAACGCCGTGTTTGCCGATTCCGATTTTTTGGTGCTTCCTAGCCGAAGCGAAGGTTTTCCCAAGGTGGTGGCCGAGGCTGCCGCTCAAGGGTGCATTCCCCTGGTCCCGGAATTTCCATCCCTCCAATCTCTTTGGATAGAAGGGGATAATGCCTTTTTTATCCGCCCCGGGGAATCCCTGAACCAATCCTGGGACCGGGTGATCGCCGATGAGGGATGGAAGAGGATAAGCCTAGGGGCCCGGGCGCGGGCCGCGGATTATAGTTATGAAAAATATCTGGAAATCATGGCCCGGGATCTCTTCCCGGCATCGCTATTCTGAAGGAGGCTCAGCCCAGGGCCAGAGGAGACCCGCGGTGCGCTATGAGTTGGCCGCCGGGGCGGGGATAATCGCCATGGCCATTTTCCCGGCTTTGCTGGCCGCCGTTTGGATTGGCCTGGGTTTATGGGCACTCTGGGAATTCTGGAGAAATCGTCCTGACCGGATATGGATGGCTATGGCCATGACTCCGGGACTGGAAGTCTGGAGCCGGATGCAGGATCAGATCCCGCTGCCCTATGAAGTCGGAAAATACAGCCTGGCCTATTTTCTTTTTCTGTTGGTTTTGAATCTGGGGCAGAGGGGAGGGGCGCCATCGGCCTATTCCTCCGGTTTTTGGATCCTCTTGCTGCTTATTCCCTCCTTATGGGTGGGGCTCCCTCAGTTTCAGTTTGGGGATTGGGTATTCAATGCCCTGGCCATTGTCGAGTTGGGATTGGGTCTATTTCTCCTGGCCCGCCAGCGATGGAATCTGAACCAGTGGTTCTGTTGCCTCCGGGCTGGACTCTGGCCCCTGGTGGGGGTTCTGGTTTACCTTTCCATTCACAATCCCTTGGATCTGGAACTGAAATTCGGAGCGGGGGCATCCGTAGAACTCACCGATGGGTTTGGCTCCAATCAGGTGTCCACCATATTGGGCCTGGGCCTATTCCTGACCGCGGTCCTCCTGGTAGTCCGCCGTCCCTTCTTCCCCTATATCTGGATGAACTATATGCTGGCCGCCTGGTTCCTGGTTCGGGGAATGTTGAGTTTTTCCCGGGGAGGCATGCTGATGGCCATCGCCGCCATCCTCTGCCTTTCGATTCCCTATTTTTTTTCCCGGCGAGGGCCGATATGGGTCCAGCTTCTACGGCTTGGTCTGGTCACTGTGCTGGCCATCGGCGGATTTATCCAAATAAATGCCTGGACAGGCAATGCCTTATGGCTTCGCTACCTGGGCGAAACTCCCGGCACTCTGGCCGGAACCCGGGAGAAAGACTGGAGGGTAATCACCTCCGGTCGCACCGATATCCTTCGCACGGACTGGGCCATGTTCCTGGATTATCCTTTATTCGGGATAGGCCCGGGCCAGTCCATGCCGAACCGTCCCCGGTACGGTTATCCGGTGGCGGCCGCTCATACGGAGTTCAGCAGGCTATGGGCGGAGCATGGAATGGGGGGACTAGCCGTGAGCCTGATTCTGGTCGGCTTTGCCTGGAGCTGGTGCCGAAGGCAGAAGAATCCTGCTCTGGCCTGGATTCTGGCAGGGTTCTTCCTCCTGTCTCTGGGCAGCAGTCTGCATTCGGCCATGAGGACGAATATTACCCTGATCCTCTATTGGCTGGCCGCAGCCCCCCTTTATGGCTACCGCAGGGGGGTGCCGAATGCCGGCAAGCAGAAAGCCATCCATCCATGAAAGGCAGAATTCTCTACATAGGAAACCAGTTGTCGGGGGAGAATAGCTCCCCCTCGCTGATCGATCGGCTTTCCCCCCGCCTTCGAAACCGCGGCTTTGAGTTGATCCTGGCCAGCGGGGATCCCCGGCCCTGGGCCCGGGCTCTGGATATGGCCAGGACCATGGCGGAAAACATGGCAAAGGTAGACCGGGTCTTGATTGACACCTACAGTACTCTGGCCTTCCATTATGCCTGGATCTGCGGGGAATGGGCCAGGGCTCAGGGTAAGCCCTATTATCCCATACTCCATGGTGGGGACCTGGAGTCCCGAATGGTTCGTTCCCCTCGGATCTGCCGGCGGTTTTTTGGCCGCAGCCGGAAGAACATTCTGGTTTCGGACTTTCTGGCTCCGGCCATGGATTCCCGGGGATTTGCCTACGAGATCATCCCCAATGGAATCGATCTGGAGTACTTTCCTTTTCAACTCAGAAGACATGCGGGGCCCCGCCTGCTATGGGTAAGGGCATTTTCCTCCATATATCAACCCCTGATGGCCGTGGATCTGGTCCGCAGGCTAAAGCCCCGTCTTCCCGATATTATGCTGCGTATGGTCGGTCCGGACAAGGACGGATCTCTGGCCCACTGTCGCGAGAAGGTCCGGGAATGGGGACTGGAGCACCAGGTGGAATTCCTTGGCCCCATGTCTCAGGCCGAATGGGCGGAGCTCAGCCGGGACTCGGACATTTTTATCAACACTTCCAGGGTGGATAACATGCCTGTCAGTCTTCTGGAATCCCTGGCTCTGGGCCTCCCGATGATTAGCCTGAAGACTGGGGGGATCCCCCGGATGATCCGCCATGGGAAAGAAGGGTGGTTAGTGGCTTCTCTGGAGGATATGGCCCGCTCCGTATTATTTTTGATGGAAAATCCCGCCATAGTCTCCAGCCTGAGCCAGGCCGGAAGAATGAAGGCCGAATCCTTCGGCTGGACAGCTATAGAGGAGAAATGGATAGCCTTATGGGAAAGGGAATGAGCGCAGGAAAGCGGCCATGGAGGATTATTGGGTTGTTCCGACTATGGGGAATACCCCTGGTGGAAGCGTCGAGGCAACTGGCTTTCATAGAATCCATGGGACCGGAGCAGGGAAGGGAATGGCAGAGGAAAAAGGCCTGGGAAATGGCCCGCTATCATTATCGGCACAATCCATGGTACCGGGAGAAGGTCGGGCTCCGGTTCCCGGATCGATGGGAAGATCTTCCCGTATTGACTAGGAAGGATTTTCAGGCTCCCCAGGAACAGCGGGTCACCCGCTTCCGAGGTCGACGCTATAGGGGATCGACATCGGGCAGTTCCGGGCAGCCCATGGTTTATTTCAAGGACAGTTATGCCCATGCCATGACCTGGGCCCTGATCGAATCCCGGTACCGGGAGGCCGGACTGGGATGGGCAGATCATCAGGCCCGGTTCTATGGAATGCCCTCCGGGGGGATATCGGCGGCCAGGGAAAGACTCAAGGATAGGCTGATGAACCGGAGCCGCTTCCCGGTCCATGACCTGAGCGAGGAGCAGCTTTGGCGATGGTGGGCCCGATGGCAGAAAGGGGACATGGATTATTTCTACGGCTATACCAGCGTGCTGTCCCATATTGCAGATTGGATGGTGGAGCAGTCCCTACCGGGTGAACAGTTGGCGCTGAAGCAGGTGATTCTCACCTCTGAGCTCTGCCTTCCCGAAGATCATCAGAAAATCCGCCGTGCCTTTCATCGGGATCCGATCCGGGAGTACGGAATAAGCGAACTCTGCCTGCTGGGCTTTGACCGGCAGGGTCGGTTTGATCTGAACCAGGAAACCCTGCTCATTGAGGTCCTGGATGACCAGGGTAGGAGTACGGATCAGGAAGGGGAGGCGACCGTCACCTCTTTGTTCAACCGGGCCTATCCCCTGATCCGCTATCAGCCCGGCGACCTGATCCGGAGAGGGGAGGCAGGAGGCCGTTATTTCATCGAAGAGATGAAAGGAAGGACCAGCGATCTCATCCATTTGCCGGGGGGAGGACGCGCCGCCGGCCTGAACTTTTACTATTTGGCCCGCCAGATGCTTATGGCCCAATATCCGGTAACGGAGTTTCGGGTGCGCCAAACCCGTATCGACCAGTTGGAGATCGAATATACGTCCTCCCGTCCCCTTCGCGAAGAAGAGAAAGGGCATATCCGCAGCTGGATCTCCGATATACTCGGCTATGCCTGGACGGTCCAATTTCATCAACTGGATCAGATTCCTCCGCATCCCCTGGGGAAAAAGCAGCATTTTTACTGCGAAATTTCCTCCCGTTGAATAAGAAGATTGCCATACTCAGTCAGTACTTTGCGCCGGAAATGGGTGCTCCGCCCTCCCGGCTTTATGAGACTGCCCGGGGGTTGCAGAGAAAAGGATGGGAAGTCCGGGTCTACACGGCCATGCCCAATTACCCCAGGGGAAAAGTGTATGAAGCATACCGGGGGAAGGGATTTGTCCGGGAAACCATAGATGGGATTCCGGTATACCGGTATCCGATCTGGCCTTCGAATTCTCCCTCCGTTCTGCCCCGGATTTTCAGCATGGCCTCATTCAGTATTTCGGCCCTTGCCGCCTGGTTTTCGCTGATCCGCTTCCGGCCCGATTTTCTGATCACCGAATCGCCTCCCCTGAGTTTAGGACTGACGGGTTGGATTCTTTCCCGGGGATCGGGAACCCGGTTTTTGCTCAATGTTTCCGATCTCTGGCCCTTGTCGGCTTATCGCCTGGGGGCGATTTCGGAGGGCTATACCTATAGACGCCTTCTGGGCTTGGAGAAGTTACTGTATCGCAAAGCCGATGGATGTCTGGGTCAGTCCGAAGAGATCGTGACGCATATCAAAGCCCATGGGGGAAGGCGGGTTCATCTTTTTCGCAACGGGGTGGACCTGGACCGCTTTGCGGCCCCCCCTGTCCCCCTTCCCGCAAATCCCGGAGTCGTCCGCCTGGTCTATGCGGGACTTCTGGGGCTGGCCCAAGGTATTCTGGCGCTTTGCCGGTCCATAGATTTTGCCCGCCTGGGCGTGGAGTTCCATATTTACGGAGAGGGAATGGAAAAGCAGGCTTTAGTGGATTTTCTAAGAGATAGTCCGGATCGGGGCATCCATTACCATGGTTATCTGAGGAGAGCGGAAGTCCCCTCGGTGATCAAAGCCTATGACCTCACGCTTATTCCTCTGGTCACCCCGATTTACGGGGCGGTGCCCTCCAAGATCTATGAAGCCATGGCGGCAGGTCTTCCCATAGTTTTTGCCGGAGGCGGAGAGGGGGCCAGGTTGATTGAGATCCATGAGCTGGGATGGGCGGTGGAGCCCGGAGCCTATGAGGACATGGAAACGGTGATTTCCCGGTTTGCCCGCCTATCCCCCGGGCAGCGGCAGGTCTATCGCCAACGCTGTCTCCAGGCGGCCCGAATGCATTTCTCCCGGCAAGGAGAAATTGAGCGCCTTTCCGCCTTTCTTCTGGGATTTGAGGCCGAAGGGCTTCGCCATGGATAGGTAATAATAATATTCAAGGCCGGGTTTCTGAAATTCAAAGATCTGGTTGAAATTGTGGTATTTTAGATGGATTATTGGGACAGCAAACCAGGGAATTCCGAATCGTATTTCGGAATTTTTTTGGATTCGCCGAATCCTGTTTTTTATTGACCATGAAAGATAGTAATCAGGAGATTCCTTTTTCTCCTCCCTATATAGACCAAGAGGTAATTCGGGAAGTGCAGGCCGTTCTGGAATCCGGTTGGATCACCACGGGCCCCCGGGTAGCGGCGCTGGAAAAAATGGCGGCTGAAATTACCGGTTGTTCCCATGTCCTGGCAGTCAATTCCTGGACTTCCGGGGCCGCCCTGGTCTGGAAGTGGTGGGGACTGGGGCCGGGAGATGAGGTGGTGATTCCGGCCTATACCTATGCCGCCACTGCCCTTTCCGTCCTCCATACCGGTGCCAAGCCGGTCATGGTCGACGTGCTGGACGATTTCACCCTGGACCCTGAAGCCCTAAGGTCGGCGATCAATCCCCGCACCCGGGCCGTGATCGGCGTGGACATCGGTGGCCTGCCTGCCCTCCATGAACCCATTCTTGCCCTGATTCAGGAAGTCCGCGACCGCATAGGGTTTGAGGCCAATAATCTGATTCAAAAGGCCTTGGGCCGGCCCCTGCTTTTGGCCGATGCTGCCCATTCCCTGGGCGCCCGCTATGGAGAAGGACCTTCTGCATGGAAGGCGGATATTTCCATATACTCGCTTCATGCCAGCAAGAATGTGAGTTCCGCGGAAGGGGGACTTATTGCCCTTCATCTTCCCGAACCTATGGACCATGCCGAGACCTGGTCCTGGATGAAAATCCATTCCATGAATGGCCAGACCCGTAATGCGCTGGAGAAAACGCGGGAAGGGAACTGGCGCTACGACATCATCGGCGACGGGCTCAAGATCAACCTTCCAGACCTTTGTGCTGCCGTTGCCCTGGCGCAGATCCGCCGATATGAGACTTTGCTTCTTCCCCGTCGACGGGAAATTTATGAGATTTATCGCCGATGTTTTGAAGGTCATGAGTGGGCAAAGATCCAGCCAGGCCAATCCGGGCCCAGGCAAAGCTCTCATCATCTGCTTATGCTTCAGATTCTGGACTTCAATGAAGCCCAAAGGGATTTGTTGATCCAGAAGATGGGGGAGTCGGGCGTGGCCACCAACGTGCATTTCGTTCCCCTTCCCAAGCTCAGTCTTTTCCGGAACCTGGGATATATGCAAGAGGAATTCCCCCGGGCCTATACCTATTACTCCAGGGAGATAAGCCTGCCTCTTTATCCCCAGCTCGAGGATGATCAGGTAGAATACATTGCCTCATTGGTCATCCGTTTCCATGAAGAAATCAAAGGATGATCCGTTTTTTTGACCTGCTGTTCTCCCTTCTGGGCCTGATCCTGTTTGCTCCCTTGGGGCTGATTATCGCCTTGGCCTTGAAATGGGATTCTCCGGGTCCGGTATTTTACCGCCAGGAAAGGGTGGGAAGGGGCGGCGAGCCCTTTTATATGATTAAGTTCCGCTCCATGCGTCAGAACCGGGAGTCGGAAGGCCTGCTGACTCTGGGCAGGGAAGATCCCCGGGTGACCCGGGTGGGGCAGTTTCTCCGAAACTACAAACTGGATGAGATCCCCCAGCTAATCAATGTACTCCGCGGAGAAATGAGTCTGGTCGGCCCCAGGCCGGAGGTCCGCAAATACGTGGATCTCTACACCGAAGAGCAAAGAAAAGTGTTGGAACTAAGGCCGGGGATGACGGATTATGCCTCTATTGCCTATATTCGGGAAGGAGAGATCCTGGCAAAGCAGCCGGATCCGGAACGCTATTATATTGAGGTCATTATGCCGGCCAAAATAGAAGCCAATCTGGCCTATATCCAAAATCCAGGTTTGGGCCAGTACTTCAAGGTGATCTGGCTTACCCTGAGGGCCATCTGGAAATAAGTGGATCAGGATTCAGAGGATTGTTCGGGTAGCTTTTTTTCTTCCAGGACTTCGTAGACGGAGTTGTTGGAAATATACTCGGGAACCAATTCCTTCATCAACCCTACGGTTTCCAGGCGATAGTGCTGGTGGGCACTGGCGATCAGACGATCGATTTTCTTCACCACTTCCTCATAGTCATATTCCCTTACCTTGGCAATCATGATTTTGTCATGATAGGTGGGCATCACATTCTCTGAGTTATTCAGTAATTCTTCGTAAAGTTTTTCTCCTGGACGCAGTCCACAGAATTCGATTTTGATGTCCACATCAGGTTCCTTGCCTGAGAGTCGGATCAGTTTTCGGGCGAGATCTACGATTTTCACCGGTTTGCCCATATCGAAAACAAAGATTTCATTGCCCATGCCCATGACTCCGGCCTCAATCACCAGCTGGCAAGCTTCGGGAATGGTCATGAAATAGCGGGTGATCTCCGGATGGGTCACCGTGATCGGTCCTCCTTGGCGCAATTGATGCTTGAACCGGGGCAGAACGCTTCCGTTGGATCCCAAGACATTGCCGAACCGGGTGGTCACGAACTTGGTTACCGTTCCCGCCTCACTGGCTCCGGTTTCCTTCAAATGGGTGTAATAGCTTTGCGTGAGCATTTCCGCTATGCGCTTGGTGGCCCCCATGACATTGGTGGGATTGACCGCCTTATCTGTGGAGACCATCACGAATTTCTCCACCTGATGGGATACGGACAGCTCGCTGAGCACTTTGGTACCCAATACGTTGTTGATCACGGCCACGGAAGGGTTGTCTTCCATTAAGGGGACGTGTTTGTATGCGGCGGCATGGAAGACTACCTGGGGATTATAGATCTCGAAAAGCTGCTCCATGCGTACCTTATCCGTGATGCTGCCCACAAAGGCTTTGATGTTGGCCACGGGATATTTCTCGCGGATTTCCAAATAGAGTTCATGCATGGGCGTCTCCGCCTGATCACAAAGGACAATTAGAGAGGGTTTGTATCGGCAAAGCTGGCGAACCAGTTCGCTGCCTATGGATCCCGCGGCCCCGGTAACCAGAATCCGTTTGGCCTTGAGCTCAAAATGTATCCGGTCATTGTCGATCTGGATCACCGCTCTTTCCAAAAGGTCCTCAATATGAATGTCCTTCAGCTGTTCGGAATCCAGCTTTCCGTTCAGCCATTGCTGCACCGGGGGCACCTGCTGCACCTTAATGTTGAATTTCAGGCAGGTGTCCACCAATTGATTCAACTTGTCTTTGGAGATCTCCTGATGGGCAATGATCAATAGGCCCACCCCTTCCTCTTTGAGCCGACGGAAACTCATCTCCGAAGAGTCGTATATGGGCAGCCCTTCCATGAGTTTCCCGCTTTTGCTGAGCAGGTCATCGACGAAAGCCACCACCTGGATTCCGCTGTTGGGAATATCATTGATCATCTTCTTGGTCTGAAGACCATGGGAATTTGTATCATAGACCGCGGCCTTGGTCATGGGCCAGGCGTCCCGGCCTTCCTGATGCATCTGGTAATAACGGAAGCAATAACGGACGGTCAGTCTGTAGGTGATCAACACGAAATTGGCGATGAAGAAGTTGATCACCACCACCGAAACCGGAAACAGCAGTGGGCCGTCCAGCGAATAGGTAACCAGGAAATTGATCGACAGATAGAATACGGCGGCAATGGAATTCACGATCAGCAGCCGGAAGGTGTCTTCAATATTGGTGTATCGGATAATCCCCGAGTAACTTTTCAGCAGGTAGAACAGAATGCCGTTCACCAGAAAAGTGAAACTCAGGATCAGAGAGAAATTGTATACGACAAGCTCTTCTAACTTAAAATTGAATCTCAGAAGATAGGAAAAAAGGATAGCGGACTGAACAAAGAACAGATCCAATAGAAATATTAACCATCTCGGTAAGATGCGTATTTTATACTTCATACCTGATTTTATTTGTAAGTCGACGAAGGCAATATAGGATATGCATTCGATTTTCTTTTATGGACGCTTTTTTCCCGGGCAAAACAGTCCTTATTTCCCTATCCCTAAGGGAAACAAAAGTAACTCAGAATTGGCAATATTTGTTCAGGCGGAGGGCTATTATTCAAGTTTTTTTTATTTAGTCTTCCGTTTGGGACCCATAGATATCCGATCAGATCCGGAATCCTTGTCTGATTTCTATTTTGGCTGGGCCAGCACCTGGATCCAATCATCCGGTAACGGCGTTCTGGAAGGGGGTTTGGGCGTGGAGGAGGTCCGCCGGGACATTTTGGGGGATCTTCCCCGAGAGGGCCCTGGGAAAAGAGTCCGGACCATGGTGGTTTATCCTTCCATTTGGTGGTCGGGGGATTTGAGTGGCGATATCCGCATGGAAAAGAAATTCCAGGAAATTTTCCGGAGAAAAATGGAGAATTTCCTCTCTCCTCTTCCCTTTTTAGGCGGAGTTTTTTTATTTTAGAGGAAGTGTGGAAATCAATCGTTGACTTTGGATACATCATTGAGCTGGGAGAAGGAAAACCGGGCTTCCTTTTAGATACTCTGAGATTATTCTGCGGGCAAACTCAGAAACTCATGGAAGAGTATCAGCTGGCTGTGGCCGAGTCCTGGGATCCAAAGGCCATGGAGGTCATGGCCCATGGACTTAAATCCGGTTTTGGATTGGTGCATGTGGACGGGGCCTTGCCCTTGTTGGAAGCTATGGAGAAGAATGCCCGTCAGCACCATGATGAAGAACTGGCGCGGGTGCAATGGGAAAGCTTTCAGGGAATCTGGGAGCGGGCCAAAGAGGACATTCGCGCATTTCAGACACAACTGGCCGACATGGATGTCTCAGCTAAAGTAGAGCATCCCAAGTTCTCTTGATCATGGATCTGGAATCCCTGCTCCTGCCTTGCCCCATTCGCTATTTTCTGGGTATGGACTGCCCCGGTTGCGGGTTCCAGCGGGCCATTGTCCTGGCTTTGCGCGGGGAATGGGCCGAATCCATGGCCGTCTATCCCCCCTGGCCGGGCGTGCTGCTTCAGTTTTTCCTTTTCGCTGCCTATATATTCACTGGTTTTCGATGGAACCCGAAATGGCTGGTCGTCTATTTTATCTTTACCAGCATTTTAGTTTATTTGAATTATATTTATAAGCTCACCAACCTTTAATTGTTCTATGGACAACCCCTATGGATACGCAGAGGACAACCATTTATTGCGTCCCCTACCCAATTCCACCTTGATCCTGGTCCTGGGTATACTTTCCCTTTTGGGGGTATGTTGCTATGGCTTTATGGGTATTCTGCTAGGGGTAATAGCCCTGGTTCTGGCCAGGCAGGAGCAGAAACGGTATAACCGTAGCCCGGCCGAGTTCACGGCCTCTTCCTATTCCCAGCTTAAGATCGGAAGGATCTGCGCTATAGTGGGTTTAGTCCTCTCTCTTCTTTTCTTTGGGTTTGTGGCCCTGATGATTATGCTCATGGGAGTGAACGGGCTTCAAGATCCCGATAAGTTCAGGGAGGTTCTCGAAACCTATATCATGATTTAGAAATGCCCGTTTGCCGAAGCGGCACCGGTTCAGAATAGGAGCCCAGGGAGAATTTCCCTAATTCCAAAAGATCCAATGGGGCGGAGAGGGGGGGGCTTCCGCTGTGCTGGGTCCTTCGGTGGATTCTGTGGATTTCCCCGGGATAGTTCTTGGGAAAGGTGTCCTCCAGGGGTAGGGTTGGAGCAGAGCCTGACGGAATGGAAACCGGGATGGGGTTCACGAGGTCAAGGCGACAGCGCCAAGAACAATCGGAGGGAAGCGGGGAAAGAGCTTAACTTTGTGCCTCCTCACAAGAAAATATGCCCATGGCCAAATCCTCCCATTCCGATTCCGATAAGTCCAGGAGAAAGCAAAAGGAAACCGAATCGCCGGCAAACCGGGGATCCGCCGGTGCCTCCCGCTCTCTCCATCCTGAAAAAGGCCGGCAAACCCCTGATTTTCGTCTGGGGAAGAAGCCTGGATCTTCTTCTGCTCCCCTGGACTTTGATCGGCCTTTTCCATTGGGAGATAAAAAGATTAGCGGCCCTTTCCGAAAAAAGGCTCCAAAAGAAGAGCAAAAGCCTTCCCGGAAACGCATACCGGTAAAAAAGGAAGATAAGGTAAAGGCAGAGGAAACCCGCGAATACCCTGCCGGCGCCATGACATTAAACAAATATATTGCCCATAGTGATCAGTGTAGCCGCCGGGAAGCCGCCGAATGGGTAAAGCAGGGAAAGGTAAAAGTCAATGGTGTCCTGGAACTGAATCCCGGTTACCGGGTCCAGCCCTTCGACGAGGTGACCATAGCCGGAAAAAAACTCAAGCCCAGCAGACACCGCAGTTATGTGCTGCTGAATAAGCCCAAGGGATACATTACCACGACGGATGATCCAGAGGGAAGGAGAACAGTAATGGACCTGGTATCCCTGCCCGGGGGGGAAAGACTTTATCCGGTAGGTCGACTGGACCGCAATACCACGGGCCTGCTTTTGCTGACCAACGACGGAGATCTGGCTCAGCGTCTCTCCCATCCGAGTTACGAGATCAAGAAGGTCTATCATGTGGAAATCGACAAACCCCTGAGCCGGGTGGATTTTGAGAAGATTCGCTCCGGGCTGCAATTACCGGACGGTCCGGTTACCGTGGACGATATCGCCTATCTGGGCAAAAGCACGGAGCTGGGTCTGGAGATCCATAGCGGCAGAAACCGGATTGTGCGCCGGATTTTTGAATCTCTGGGCTATGAGGTAATCAAGCTGGACCGGGTGCTATATGCAGGACTGACAAAGAAAAATCTCCCCCGGGGGAAATGGAGGCATCTGGAGCCTCATGAAGTGGTGTTTCTAAAGCATTTTTCAAAGCCCTGACCATGATCTTATCCGCTGACCGCCTGTTTGATGGCACTCGTTGGTGCGAAGAAGGCACTCAAGTGGAAGTCGATGAATCGGGGGTGATCCTTCGTCTGGGACCGAATCTTGGTCAGGCAGACCGCAAGCTGGAAGGCATACTTTGCCCAGGCTGGGTCAATGCCCATATACATGTGGAATTGTCATACATGAGAGGGCGAATACCCCGGGGCCTGGGGTTGGTGGGATTTCTGGAGTCGGTAATGAGTCTGCGTCGGGAGGAACCCGAAGGTGAAGAGATCAAGGCCTCCATGGACCAGGCTTTGGATAAAATGGCATCCAGCGGAGTGGTCGCCCTCGGCGATATAGCCAATACCTTGGCCTCCATGGATTCCGGAATCGATAAGCGTTTCCACTTGCACCGTTTTATTGAGCTCATTGGCTGGCAAGGGGATCCTAAGGAATACGGATCCCGGGGGATGGACATGCTTAAAACCTTTACCCTGGGCAGAAAGGGAAGACATTATTTTTCTCAGTCCCTGGTGCCTCATTCTCCTTATTCGGTTTCCCGGGACTTATTTTCATGGATCGACCAATGGGACCCTAATGCCCTGATCTCGGTCCACAACCTGGAATCGGATCAGGAAGACTTACTTTATCAGTCCGCAGAAGGGGATTTCCGTAGGTTTCTGGAAAAAGTGATTCCCGCGCCAGTGCGTTTTTCGCCTACAGGAACGGATGCCTGGACGGGTTACAGCCAGTGGATATCCCCCGCACATCCCCTTTTGCTGGTCCATAATACCTATATGTCCCCGCGTGCCATGGACCATGCTTTGGCGCGGTATCCTCGTCTTTCCTGGTGCCTTTGTCCCAGGGCAAATCTTTTTATTGAAGGGAAGCTGCCGGCAGTTAAGGAACTGCTGGACCGGAGTGCCCACCTATGTATTGGAACGGATTCCCTGGCCTCAAACGCTGATTTGAGCATGATAGATGAGCTGCGCACCCTCAAAGAGCAATTCCCCTTTTTGGAATGGGAACAGCTGCTGGGCTGGGCTACCCATGGGGGGGCCAGGGCATTGCAGATGGATGGGTTTCTCGGGCAGCTGAGGCCAGGATATGCGCCCGGGTTGGTGTGGATTCCGGACCTGGACCGGGGACCCAGCCTGGGACTATTCCCCTCTTCACCCTATCCCGCCCCGGCGGGGGATGAATAGGTCTATGGGCAACCCTTATTCGTATCTTTTGTCTCAGCAAGGGGATTTATCCCTGGGGCCAAGGTCAGTCGATTTGTCGGCGATGACTATAATGCTTAGGCGATTAGCGCATTTTTTATATGTGTGGATTCCTTATTCAGTGGACAATGGCTGTCCTGGTCCGCCTATTCCTATTTTGAATTAAATTTGCAGAGCTCCCCATGATGAATCAGCATAAGCACAAAGGATCTCTATTAGTGGTCGAAGACGAAGAAAGTCTTCGGGAGGCACTGAAGCTCAACCTGGAACTGGAGGGGTACGAGGTGGCCACGGCACGGACAGGGCCTGAGGCACTGCAGCAGGTCAAAAACGAATATTTCGACCTGATCATTCTGGATATCATGCTCCCCGATATGGACGGAGTGTCGGTTTGCGAATCCATTCGCATGCAACAGAATCCCGTGCCCATTCTTTTTCTTTCCGCCCGGGGCTCCGCAGCCGACCGGATTGAAGGACTGAAGAAGGGAGGGGATGATTACCTGACCAAGCCTTTTAATCTGGAGGAGCTGCTGCTGAGAGTCGGCAAGCTGGTGGAAAAGAACCGACGGCTTCAGGATCCCCAAAGTGTCAGTGACCGGTTTTCTTTCCCAGGGGGGGAGATTGATTTCTCCGCCCATACCTGTGTGGACAAGAATGGCCAGGTACAGGAGCTCAGCAAGAAGGAAGTGGCATTGCTCAAATTGCTGGTGGAGAACGCAGGGGAAGTCATATCCCGTGAACATATACTTCATGTGGTATGGGGATACAATGTCTATCCCACCACCCGGACTATCGATAATTTTATCCTGAATTTCCGGAAGTACTTCGAGAATAACAGCCGGCATCCCCGGCATTTTCTCTCGGTTCGGGGAATTGGCTATAAGTTTCAGCCATGATTGCGACTTTGAATGTTTTTTGTATTTTCATTGCGCAATAACTGCCCAACAAAGTATCTGTCATGCGAAAAATATTATTTGCCCTGGTGGCCATCAGTTTTGCCTGGACATCCTGTCAAAAGGACAAAGACCTTAAGGAAGCCATGGTAGTGGATACCGGGGACATTGCCCACGGGGGGTGTGGTTATATCATTCGGCTGACTGAAGATCAGCGGGAGCTTATGCCTGAATACCTTCCCTCTGCATACCGACATGACGGATACAAGGTGTGGGTTCGGTTCCACACTCGGGATGAGCAAACAGTCTGCAAGGTACATCCCGTCAATCAGGTGTATCAAATCATCGAAATCGCCGATATCCGGCATAATCTGGATTAATTCCCTTCAGTTCCCCTTCCCCTTTTTACCTCTGAAGAAAATAGAGGAAAAGGACTATTTCGTATCCGGACCGTCCATTCTTTTTTTCTTTCCTTCGGGTTAGGGGAGAATCCGCCACAGGGAGGATTACCGGCTTTGCTCCTCTTTATTGCGGGGGCTTATATTCCGCGAAACGCTTATCCCGGATGAAAGTCTCATCATTGAGGGCATCGAGGAAGGCCAGAAGATCCACCCGGTCTTCTTCGCTTAGGGGAATGCCTCCCTTCAGGCTGGGATCCAGATTTTGATTCGGCTGGATTCCTTTGACGTAATGGTCCAGGACTTCCTCCAGGGCATAGAATCGTCCGTCGTGCATATAGGGTCCGGAATAGCGGAGGTTACGCAGACTGGGTACCTTGAACTTGTTCACATCTTCCGCTTTTAAGGTAATGTGCGCTCTTCCGGAATCCCGGACGGCATTGGGACGCAGGCCATTGTCCCGGAAACTGAAATCCGAGAAAAGGGGCTCCTTATGGCAGGTGGCGCAGTGCTCCCGAAAAAGGTTCAGGCCCCGGAGGGCCGAGGCCGACAGTTCCCCACCAGGGCGCTGATTCATGTACCGGTCATAAGGGGAGTCGGAAGAGATCAACATGCCCATGAACTGGGCAAGGGCCTTGAAAATTCTCTGGGAATTGATTTCTGGGCTGCCGAAGGCTTTTTCGAACATGAGGCCGTATTCCGGGTCGGCCTTCATTTTGGCGATAATGCCGGGAATGGATTCGTCCATTTCCACCGGATTCTCAATCGGGTTTATAGGCTGGCTTTCCAGGTGATTAATCCCACCGTCCCAAAAATAGCTGGTATGCCAGTTCAGATTGAACAGAGGCGGGGAATTCCGGGTGCCCAGGAGATTGTCCACCCCATGGCTTAGGTCATGATCTTTATGGGCGAAGGCGGCAAACTGCTGGTGGCAACTCCCGCAGGACACGGACTGATCTCTGGACAGGCGCTGATCATAGAATAGCTTGCGTCCCAACTCAAATCCGTCCCAGCTCAGAGGATTTTGCTCAAACTTATAGGCCGGCTCCGGCCATCCCTCAGGAACCTCAAAACGGATTTGAGGCGGATGCACGACCGTATGTTCCGGGTCGGGATGACAACCCCAAAGCAGTCCGGTACTCATACCAAACAAGCTAAGAAAAATGGCTATATTTTTATAACTGATCTTCAAGGCTTAAATGATAGGCAATGAACTAAAGTTACGAAAAATGTCCTTATTCTTCCCTCCCTGGACATTTTGCCCCCTTGTCCAAGCCTTAGGAATGAATCGATTCCAGGACGAGGGACTTTACCCTGTCCATGGGAATTCTTTCCTGGCGCATGTCGTCGCGGTAGCGGATGGTGACGGTCTGGTCTTCCTTCGTTTGATGGTCGATGGTGACGCAGAATGGGGTTCCCAGTGCATCCTGGCGGCGATAACGTTTGCCGATCGTATCTTTCTCCTCGTAGAAACAAAGGAAAGAGGAGCGGCAGGAAGCCATCAGTTCCTGGGCAATCTCCGGAAGTCCCTCTTTTTTCAGCAGGGGGAATATGGCCAGTTTGACGGGAGCTATGCGGGGATGAAGCTTTAAGACGGTGCGCTGATCCTTTTTTTCCTCAGTGGACAGATCCTCGTCCCGATAAGCCTCACTGAGTACCATGAGCACGGTCCTGTCCAGACCTACGCTGGTTTCCACGACATAAGGTAAATAATGCTTATTGATTTCGGTATCGAAATAGGTCAGCTTTTTACCGGAAAGGGACTGGTGGTTACGCAGATCAAAATCGGTCCGGCTGTGAATTCCTTCCAGTTCCTTATGTCCGAAGGGAAATTCATACTCGATATCGCAGGCGGCATCGGCATAGTGGGCCAGTTTCCCATGATCGTGGAAGCGGAAGCGCTCCGCCGGTATACCCAGGCTTTTATGCCAGTCCATGCGCACGGATTTCCAATATTCATACCAGGGCATCTGTTCCCCAGGGCGAACGAAGAACTGCATTTCCATTTGCTCAAACTCCCTCATACGGAAAATGAATTGACGGGCTACAATCTCATTTCGGAAGGCTTTGCCGATTTGGGCAATGCCAAAAGGGATTTTCAGTCTGGCGGATTTTTGGACGGATAGGTAATTAACAAATATACCCTGGGCAGTTTCCGGACGGAGGTAAACTTTCTGGGTTTCTGAGGAAAGACTGCCCATTTCGGTGCCGAACATCAGGTTGAACTGACGAATTTCCGTCCAATTGGCTGTCCCCGATACCGGGCAGACCATTTTCTGTTCTTCCATCAGGGTTTTGATCCCGGCCCAGTCTTCGCTTTCCATTAGGGATTCCATCTTTTCCATCAAGGCTTTGGCCTGAAAGGGATCCATGGATTCGGCATGCTGTTCGAAAAGGTGATCCACCCGGTATCTTTTCTTGCTGTCCTTGTTATCGATCATAGGATCATGGAAATGATCCAGGTGGCCACTGGCTTTCCACACCTGGGGATGCATGAATATGGCGGCATCCAGCCCCACGATTCTTTCTTCACGACGGGTCATGGACTCCCACCAGAAGTCTTTGATGTTCTTTTTGAGTTCGGCTCCATAGGGACCGTAATCATAGACTGCCCCCAGACCATCATAGATCTCAGAGGAAGGGAAAAGAAAGCCATATTCCTTGGCGTGGGCTATAATATCGGACAATTGTTTTTGGCTAGACATAGTGGGGGCAAAAATAGAAAAATCCCCCGCCATTCCGGGCGGAGGATTTCTGGAGGGGAGGGGCTGGCCTTTCCCCGGGTTATTTGTTCATGGTCGCCAGAAACTCTTCGTTATCCTTGGTGCCCTTCATCTGGCGGAGCAGGAAATTCATGGCCTCGTCGGTGTGCATGTCGGAGATATGGTTTCTCAGCACCCACATCTTGTTCAGCACGTCCTTGCCCAGGAGTAGGTCGTCGCGACGGGTAGACGATGAGGTAATGTCGATGGCCGGGAAGGTTCTCTTGTTGGCCAATCGGCGATCCAACTGGAGTTCCATGTTCCCCGTTCCCTTGAATTCCTCGAATATGACCTCATCCATTTTGGAGCCGGTATCGATCAAGGCAGTGGCCAATATGGTCAGCGAACCTCCATTCTCAATTTTTCTGGCTGCCCCGAAAAACTGCTTGGGCTTTTGCATGGCATTGGCTTCCACCCCTCCTGAAAGGACCTTTCCAGAGGCCGGGGCCACGGTATTATGTGCCCGGGCGAGGCGGGTAATGGAGTCCAGCAAAATCACGACATCATGGCCGACCTCGACCAGACGTTTGGCTTTCTGCAGGGCGATGTTGGAAACTTTGACGTGTTTGTCGGCCGGTTCGTCAAAGGTGGAGGCGATCACTTCCGCCCTCACGCTTCGTTGCATATCCGTAACCTCTTCCGGCCTTTCATCCACCAGGACGATCATCAGATAGACCTCGGGATGGTTGGCGGCAATGGCATTGGCCACTTCCTTGAGCAACATGGTCTTCCCCGTTTTGGGCTGGGCGACGATAAGTCCCCGCTGCCCTTTCCCAATGGGAGTGAATAGGTCGATGATCCGGGTGCTGGGGTTATTGGTTTTCCCGGTCAGGTTAAGCTTTTCGTAGGGGAAAAGAGGTGTGAGGTAATCAAAGGGTACCCGATCCCGGATCTCATCAGGGAGCCGGCCATTGATTGTGTCCACCTTTAACAGGGCAAAGTATTTTTCCCCTTCTTTGGGAGGACGTACCGTGCCTTTGACCGTATCCCCGGTTTTCAGGCCGAAAAGTTTGATCTGGGAGGGGGATACGTAAACATCGTCTGGAGAGCTGAGATAATTATAGTCACTGCTTCTCAGGAACCCGTATCCGTCGGGCATCATTTCCAGCACACCTTCGCTGCGGACAACTCCCTCAAATTCCAGGTTTATGGCAGGAGTGGACTCTTTTTTGGGCTGGGGCCGGGGAGCGGGAGCCGGGCTAGATTCGGCATCCATGGAAGGGGCGGGGGCCTCTTCGCTCACCGGTATGGAGGGCGACTCTGCGGGGAGGCTTGGAAGCTCCGCGGCCGTATCGGAAGCCGTTTCCTCGGCCAGATCTCCAAGTGGTTTCTGATCTATGGGATCTTTTTTGGGGGGGGCTTCCTCTTTGGACTCCGGGTTATCGGGGATAGTTCTTTTCTCTGTTTCCCGGGGTTTTCTTGTCCTGCGGCGGGCCTCGCCGGAGGCTCTGGTTCCGGTGGTTTTTTTCTCCGGGTTTTCGTTTCCCTCTGAACTTGTCCTGGGGGTTTTTTCCTCCTCTTCTTCTGGTTTGGGGTCTGGTTTTTCCCTGGGTTTTTCGGTGTTCGGATTTGAGGAGTCTTCCTTGGGTTTTTCTTCTGTTTCCGGCTTTGGAGCCCTGGGTTTCCTGGGTTTTCGCTTCCTGGTTTCTGCTTCAGGCTCTGTTTCCTGATCGCTGCCCTGAAGGGCCTGCTGATCCAGAATCTTGTATATGAGGGTTTGTTTGTCCATGTTGCGGAGGCGGGGAATGTTCATCTTTTCCGCAATGTCGATGAGCTCGGGAACGAGCATTTCGTTCAGTTTCACAATGTCGTATGGCATGAAAATCTTTTTCTTAAAAAAGAAAGGGGTAAGTCAAAAAACAGTAATCCTATTCCTGGTGTTTTTTTAAATCCGAATCCAAAGTGGAGGTGGAAAATGTCAGACTGCTGAATGAAAGGAGGGAAGCAGAGTGTAGCTTCCATTGCGCAAGATTACAAATGTTTTGGAAAATAACCTAAATTTTTTTTCAGCCGTCTTTCGCCTTGACCTGCTCCAGATAGGCCTTTGCCACTCTTTCCAGGGTGCGTTCCATGGGCCTATACTGAAATTCCGGAAACCATTCCATGAACTTTTTCCCTTGATAATAAATTTTTCGCTGAGCCATGTTTGCCGTCTCCCGGCTAAGGCTGGTATGGCGGAATCCGGCCATCCTTCTTAAGGCATTCCACCTCCAGACCAGGGCGCTGGTCAGCGAGCTGGCCTTCCATCGTGGGGGACGGCGGCCCATTTGCCGGGCAAGCCGGGTGAAAATGTCCCGGAAGGAGTAATTTCCCTGGGAAAGGATAAACCTTTGGGAGTGGACGGGGTGAGTCATGGCCAGGATGGCGGCCTCCACCACGTCCTGTACGTCCACCCATCCCGTTACCCCCTCTGTATAAAAAGGGAATTGCTCATAGACTAGCCTGACCAGCCGACAGGACCCTCGGGACCAGTCTCCTTCCCCAAGTATGGTGGCCGGATTGAGGATGACTGCCGGAAGCCCTTCGGCGATTCCTCTCCATACTTCCAGCTCTGCCAGGTGCTTGCACTTTCCATAATAACTATAGTGACCGGCCTCTTCCCAGTTGACGGATTCATCCACGTATTCCTCCTGGGGGTCTTTCCGCCCCAGGGCCGATACCGAGCTCAGGAAGACCAGCTTTTCCACCCTTTGTTCCAGACATTCGTTAATCAGGTTCTGGGTGGCCACTAGATTCCCCTCCCAGAGTTTTTTTCGGTCCTGGGGATGAAAGGATACAATCCCGGCCAAATGGTAGACCTGATGGACGTCTTCGAGGATTTCTTCCAGGGCCAGCACATCCAGCAGGTCCCCGGATACCCATTCCAGGCCGGGGATATTCCTTAACGAAGGCGGGGGTGGGGTGCGGAAGTACAGGGCTCTGACCGTCTCCCCCTGTTCAATCAACCGATTACAGAGATGCTGGCCCACAAATCCTGAAGCTCCGGTGACCAGTATCATGGAATCGATTCAAACTGTTGAAGGAAGCGCAGATCGTTCTGGGAGTAAAGGCGAAGATCATGGATCTGGTAGCGGATTTGGGTCATTCTTTCCACGCCCATACCGAAGGCATATCCGGTATACTGATCGGGATCAATACCGAAGTTGGCCAGCATATGGGGGTGTACCATTCCACAGCCCAAAATCTCCACCCAGCCGGTATGTTTACACAAGGAACAGCCCTTACCCTTGCACAGAGTGCAGGATATATCCATTTCCGCGCTGGGCTCGGTAAAGGGAAAGTAGGAAGGGCGGAAGCGGATTTTCACTTCCTCCCCAAAAAGAGAGCGGGCAAAGAGATAGAGAACCTGTTTTAGATCGGCAAAGGAGACCTCCTTGTCCACATAAAGTCCTTCGACCTGGTGGAAGAAGCAGTGTGCCCTGGCCGAGATGCTTTCATTCCGGTATACTCTTCCTGGACAGATAATCCTCAGGGGCAGCTTTCCTTTTTCCAGGCTCCGAGCCTGAACGGAGGAAGTATGGGTTCGGAGCACCCAATCCGGGTTTCGGGAAAGGTAAAAGGTGTCCTGCATGTCCCGGGCAGGGTGGTCTGCCGGAATGTTCAGGGAGCTGAAATTATGCCAGTCATCCTCTATCTCCGGGCCCTCGGCCAGTTCAAACCCCCATTTTTGGAACAATTGCACGATTTCCCTTTCCATGGTGGACAGGGGGTGACGGGAACCCCGGGCCAGGGGCAGTCCCGGCAGGCTAAGATCCGGACCTTCTGGCTCATCCCGGGCATCCATCTGAAGTTGACTATGGAAATGAGCATAGCGTTCTTCGGCCAGTTGTTTGAATGCATTTAGCCTTTTGCCCGCCTCTTTCTTCTGGTCAGGACCCAGGGTCTTGATCTGGGAAAACAGCTCCTTGAGCATGCCTTTTGACCCCAGATAGCGAATTCGAAAGGCTTCCAGCTCTTCCGCATTCGCCGGTTGGAATTCCTGAATCTTTTCCTGGTGTTCCCGGATTCTATCCTCCATGTTTGCCATGCAGCAAATATAATTGATCTCGGTTGATCCTGTTTGGCGGAGGCTAATGGGTTTGCCCCATTAGTCCCGGATGCTTCTCCCTGAGAAATCGGTAACTTAGAGTCTAATCACATGGCTTATGAAACGGGGCATTAGAAAGTTGGTGGTCGTCGGTGCCGGTCTGATGGGTACCCAAATTGCCGCCTTGTTTGCCCATCTGGGCATGGAGGTCTCCCTTCTGGATCGCCCGGATGATCGGGAACCGGAAAGTCCTGGATTTTCCCGGAGCCGGATCGCGGAACAGGCCTGGGAACGGGCGCGGAAGGCCAAGCCCGCTATTCTCTATCTGGACGGGGATGCTCGAAGGATAAGAACAGGGAACTGGGAAGATGATCAGAAGGACATGGCCGATGCGGACTGGATTGTGGAGGCGGTTACCGAGAGGCCGGAGATCAAAAAATCGGTACTGGATGGGATTGAAAAGCATAGGCGTGAAGACGCCCTGGTCACCACGAATACTTCTGGACTTTCCATTGCAGAGCTGGCCCAGGGGCGAAGCGAATCTTTCCGCCGGCATTTTGCAGGCATGCATTTTTTCAATCCCCCCCGCTATCTGAAGCTGGTGGAACTGATTAGCGGTCCGGATACAGATCCGAATATTATGGATTTCCTGGACGACTTTGCCCATCGTTTCCTGGGGAAGGTACCAATACGTTGCCGGGACACTCCGGCTTTCATTGCCAACCGGATAGGGGTTTATGCTTTTCTGGAAGCCTTTCACCTCATGGAGGACCAGAAGCTGACCATAGAGGAAGTAGACTTTCTTACTGGCCCTTTATGGGGAAGACCCAAATCCGCCACCTTCCGGACAGCGGATTGGGTGGGATTGGATACTCTGGCCCTGGTGGCCCGCCACCTTCAGGAAAAGCTTCCTCAGGAAGCGGCCCTAGGCTATTTTGTCTGGCCGCATTTTGCGCAATCCATGCTGGAAAACCAATGGCTGGGAGAGAAAACTCAACAGGGATTCTACAAGAAGCAGCGAGGAGAACAAGGTACCGAGATCTGGTCTTTGCGCTGGGAAACCATGGAATACGGACCCCGTCAGAATCCGGAATTCCCGGAGATCGGCGCCGAGACCCGTATCCCCCTGGAGGACCGGATCCCTCGGCTATACAGCCTGAAGGGCAGGGCTGGGGATTTTTTCCGTGCTTACCTGCCTCGTTTGCTCGCCTATTCGTCTTCTCTGGTTCCTACGCTCAGCGATGATCCCTACGCCATTGATCAGGCCCTTCGCCATGGGTTTGGATGGACTCTGGGGCCGTTCGAGATCTGGGATATTCTAGGGGTGGAGAGAATGGGCAATGACATGAAGGCGGCGGGTCGGCCTCCCGCCCCTTGGGTGGACTCCATGCTGGCCTCGGGGAGAACACGATTCTACCAAGCGGGAGATCAGGGTGTGGATGTTTATTCTCCAACAACCGATTCGGCCACAGTCCTGGAAGAACCCATGGGATGGACCGTTCTGCGTCGCCTACCTCAGCGGATAATATGGACCGGTCCTTCCGCCAGACTTTATGATTTAGGGGAGGAGACCGCCCTGCTGGGATGGGAAACCAAAATGAATGCCATTGGAGCCGAGGTGATTTCCGCCATTCACCGCGCGCTGGACTGGGCAGAGTCCAGGGACTATGGGTTGATCCTGTCCAATAGCGGTCCGTCGTTCAGTGCAGGAGCGGATCTGGCCTATATTTTCATGCTTGCCCTGGAAAAGGAATTTGATGAGCTGGCAGAAGCTGTGGTCCAGTTTCAGCGAACCAGTTTGAGGATTCGGTACAGTTCGGTGCCCGTGGTGGTGGCTCCCCATGGGATGACCCTGGGAGGAGGATTGGAGTTCTGCCTCCATGCCGATCAGGTGGTGGCTGCCGCGGAAACCTATATGGGCCTGGTGGAGCTGGGGGTAGGTCTGATTCCCGCAGGAGGGGGCACCAAAGAGATGGCCAGGAGGGCCAGCGAACGAATCGTGGAAGGCGATATCGAAATCAATGACCTGAACCGCTACTTTCGGCGCCTCGGAATGGCAGAGGTCTCTGGATCGGCACAAGAGGCCATGGAATGGGGGTATCTTCGCCCGAACTGGGATCTGGTACTCCTTCAGGAGGATCTGCGCATTAGTCAGGCAAAATGGACGATTCGGGCCTGGAAGGAAAGAGGGTACCGCCCCCCCAGCCCCGGGGATAAGATTAAGGTCCAGGGCCGGGCTGCCTTAGGGGGAATGCTTGCCGGGCTGCACGGAATGCGCCGGGCGGGGCGGATCAGCGAATACGATCAGTTTCTGGCCCAAAAACTGGCCTGGGTGATCTGCGGTGGAGATCTTTCTCAGCCCTCCTGGGTGAACGAGTCCTACCTGATGGATCTGGAAAGAGAGGCGTTTTTGCAGGTCTGCGGAGAGAGGAAAACCCTGGAAAGGTTGGAGGCCATGATGAAGACAGGAAAACCTTTAAGAAATTAAGATGAACAGCAAAGCCATGAGGTGGAAAGGAATAGGGTTTTGGCTGGCGGCCCTGATCTGCCTGGGGGGGCCGACTTGGGCACAGAGCGGCGAATCCTCCGGAGGGGACAATAGCAGCCGCCGATTTTACCAGGAGGCCTATGAGCGTCAGCCCACAAACCGCGAGAATTATGCCATTTACCTGGAGTATCTGATCAAGGAGGAAGATTGGAAGGCCGCTCAGCAACTGGTGGAATCCCAGAGAAAGATTTGGCCCCAGAATCCAGTATTGTGGGTCGATCTGGGCCATATATACCAGAAGAGGGGAAAGGAAAAACAGGCCGAAGCTTATTTTGAGAAGGCCATTGAAGGGCTGAACGGGGATGATCTGCTCACCCAGCAGATGGCCCTTGCCTTCGGAAGGCTGGGAAGAACAGCCGATCAGCTCCGGGTTTACGAAAGAGCACGGAATATATTGAATAATCCTTATCTATATAGCGGGCCTCTGGCCCGACTCTATGCGGCTACCGGTCAGATGGACAAGGCCATAGATGCCCTGCTGCATACCGGATTGGGAAGGCAGGGGGGGCTGGTGGACATTCAATCCGCCCTTTCCGAGTTCATTGGGGAGGACAGCAAAAAGCTGCAGCAGTCCCAAAGGGCCATTGTCCGGAAAATCAATGAGCAGCCCGATAATCCATACTTTTCGGAATTGCTGACCTGGATATATACGCGAAAGGGAGACTGGGAAGGGGCCCTGTTCCAAGTGGAGGCTTTGGATGCCCGTCTCCAGTCCAATGGGAGGCGCCTGATGGGTTTTGCTCAGTTGGCGATCCGGGAGCAGGCTTATGAGATTGCGCTTAAGGCTTATGAAAAGGTGATGGAAATCGATCCCCATGGGCCATTGAGGGTTCAGGCCGGCGCGGAATCCCTGGGCCTTCGATACCGGAAGATTCAGGAGACCCGATCCGGGGATACGGCCGAAATTCATGCATTGTGCCGGGACTATGAGGCTTTCCTGCAGAACTGGCCCCATTATTTCGGTAGGGAGTTGGTTCTGGAATATGCCAATCTGGAGGCTTTGTTTGCGCGCCGCCTTTCCAAAGCCATTTCCCTATTGGAGGCGGCCTTGGCCCGGCCCGGGCTACCCCGGTCCTGGGTGGGCCCCATGAAGCTCCGGCTGGGGGATTTTTATGTAATGGACCGCAGAGTCTGGGATGCATCCCTGACCTATAGTCAGGTGGATAAAGCATACCGGGAAGATCTTATCGGGGAGGAAGCCCGGTTTCGCAACGCCCGCCTGGCTTATTTTCGCGGGGACTTTGATTGGGCCCAGGGTCAGCTTTCCGTGCTCAAGGGTTCGACCTCGGAATTGATAGCCAATGACGCCATGGCCCTTTCCATTCAGATCATGGAGAACCAGACTCCAGACAGCAATGATCTGCCCTTGGTTCGTTTTGCCGAAGCCGATCTGCTGCTCTTCCAGCTTCAATACCGAGAGGCAGAACAGATCCTGGACTCCTTATTGGGGGCATTTCCTGACCACCCCCTTAGGGACGACATTCTTTGGAAGAAAGCCGATATCGCCTGGAATCAGGGGGATATTGATTCCGCCTATTCCTTTTTGCAGGAAATAGTGGAAAAGCATGGGCAGGATGTATTGGGGGACGATGCGCTTTTTCGCATGGCAGAGATTCAGGATTTCGATTACCGACAGAGTGAAAAGGCCCGGGCTCTTTATGAGAAATTCATTCTCCACTACCCGGGCAGCCTTCATGTGCAGCAGGCCCGCACCCGAATTGCAGCCCTGGATCAGGGACCGAAATCCCTTTAGCCTAAAGGGCGCATTCAGGCCTAGATCGAGAAAGGATGGAAATCGGGTTCCAAGACGGTATTCCCGGCTTTTCGGTGGGTGAAACCAAAAACAGAAAAGGCCTTCGCCATGACGGGAAGAATTTTTTTGGCGGTATCCTAATCAAAATGCGATTCGCTGTTGGGAAATCAATCTGCTTCTACTTCCCCGGACTGTCCTAGCCAAATTATTTCCATTCCAGATCTCTTTTTGGAGGCTCCGGAATCGGGGAACTCCTCCATCCAGATCACCCCCCCCTATTGTGGTTGTCTGCATGGCGGGACTATTCCCTTTTAGCGTTTGCGCAGGGCCAGTCCAGGCTGACCTGGGCGTAGCGGGTTTCCCCGGGGAAAGGGGGATTGTATTTTCTCAACCGGATCTGTATGCGCTGGGCATCAGGTATGTTTTGGCCGAGGATTTCTGCCAGATTCTGCACATAGGTTTCCAGAATTTCCCCAGGCCTATCCAGGATCTGATCCACCCATTGACGGACCTGGGCATAGTCCAGGAATGGAAGGGGACCACCGGGCATGCTGGCCGGCAGATCGACGTCCAGGTCCAGTTCAAAATCATTGCCGGTCTTCTTTTCCTCCGGATAGAGGCCTATGGGTGCCTGCCATTGGATCCCGTGCAGGGAAACCCTCAGCCGGGCTTCTGAATACTCCATGCCTGGCCAGTTTAGGGTTTATATTTGAACCGGACGTCCATGGAATAGGGGTCCGTGAGTACCTCGTAGCGTTTGTTGTTCTTCGGCTGAAGGGTGAGCATGTCATAGACCTGATAGTATCCGTTTGTTCCCCCACAGGCGCTGGTATGGTGCGGAGGAGGGCCGTCGTTGGATACGTTTCGGCTGGCAAAATAGAGGGTGCCATTCAGGTCATCGACCACCAGTCCATGAACATTGGAGAACTTGCCTTTGATTACCTCTCCGTCGACTTGGTCCGTCTCGTAATTTAGGCGGTAAATGGATCCCTTATAATTAATTCTACCGGCTGGAGGAACGACCCGATCTTCTTCGCAGCTGACGTAGAGATAAGGGTATTTCCTGGAAATCGAAAATTCTTTGGGCATGGTGCCCACCGGTATGGACTTGATCACCTCGGAAGTCAGCCGATCTATTACCCTGACTTCATGGCTGAACTCGCACGTAAGGTAGTACCTGCTGAAATCCGGATGCATCATGACTTCATGGGGGTTTCGGGAAGAGGTGATGCTGGGCGGATTCTCGTCAATGGAAATCTGTTCCTGATAAAATCCGCTCTTATCCATTTTGTAGATGAAGTTTCCGTATTGTCCTGTAACATAGAAAGTATCGAAGGCGGCATTGGAGGATATGCCGTGGGGGCTGATAAATCCTTCATAAATCTGCTTCAGGCTCATGGATTCCAGATCAATGAGAAAAACACTTCCGGGATTGGACATATTGGACACTATCATTTCTTTTCCGTCTTCGGAAATATGGAAACTGTTGTAGCTACCCCCCGGGGGAAGCAACACCTGACCATCGACCTCATCGGTGGTAGCATTGATCCGCTGGATGGCGCGGCCATTGGTGAAGCTGATATAGGCGTATTTCCCTTCGGAGTCGAATTTCAGTGTATGGGCGGATTCGATTCCTGGATCTATGCCCACTTCAATGTATTTCATCACCCCATGGGTTTCGGCATCGACCACGGCCACTATATCGCAGCCTTGCATAGTCATGTATATTTTTTGCCGAGTTTCGGGATTATCGGAATAAGGCAGCTTCCCCTGTTTATTCGGGGCCCCGGCGGCGATCCAGTCTTTGATAATATGGTATTCCTCCACACTCAGCGGGGGCGCATCCTTGGGCATACGGGGTTCCATGGTAATGCCGAGGCTGCTGTCCGGATTAATGAAGTAGAGCAAAGGGCTGTGTTCCGTGCTGAAAGGGATGATGGTAGAGCCATTGGCCCCCCCGTTGAATAGGTGTTCCCAATCGTCCAGACGAAGTCCACCCGCTGCGGTGTAGCTGGTTTCATTATGGCAGCCCGCCGTGGCGCATTTGGTAATCATAATCCGAGCCACTTCCGGGGGGAAATTGCCGTCTACGGCTTTTTTGGGTTCGGGCGGATCATGTTTGCAACCATACCAGAAAAGCGCCATCAACACAAAAAAGGGAAAAAGGGGTTTACCCCTGGACAAAATGAATTTCATAGCAAGCCAAAGATCTAAGCCAGTGAATAAAGCCAGCTAAAGTTAATGATTTTGGTTCATTAGGACAAGAATCGGCTATATTTGAATCTTGATTGAATCGTATTCGGAGTATGGAGATCCGCGGAATATTCATCCCTGTTTTGCCTGGTTTAGAAGCCCTGAAACCGCTTTGAGTTCTCCTCGTGATTATATCGATTTCCCCAAGGGTTTTCGGCGATTTCACCGTCGGGTTATTCTGCTGTCCATGCTCCTCCTTTCCGCTGTGGATCATTGGGCTCAGAATCCAGGGAATGCAGGATTTCCCCTTTCGGACAGTTCCCTGGTCCAGATTGGGGAGATCCATTTCGAAGGCAATCGCCTTACCCGCCGGGGGGTACTTATCCGGGAGATGAGCATAGATCGGGGATCACGCATTCCCCGGGACTCGTTGGAGGTAGTGCTAGAGACGAATCGCCTCCGCCTTCTCAATATGGCGCTTTTTACCGATGTGACCCTGGTTCGCCGTTGGCAAAGGGCTGATTCCCTGGACCTGGAAATCCTGGTAAAAGAACAATGGTATATTATTCCGGAGCTTTCCTTCAAGCTGGCCGACCGGAATTTCAACGTTTGGTGGAAGGAGCAGAATCGCGACCTGACCCGGATCAACGTGGGGGTTACCCTAAAGCACCGGAATTTCCGGGGGAACACCGAGACCTTGGGGGTGACGGCCCAGCTGGGATATACCCGGAAATTTGGTCTGGAGTACATGCGCCCCTATGTGGACAAAAAACAGAAACATGGCCTGGGAATGAGCTTTTTTTGGGCAGAGAACGAGGAAATCGTATTTCAAACCGACCGGAACAAACAGCTCTTTGCCAAAACACCGGGAAGGCCCATATCGAAGCAGTTCGAGCTGGCCGGGATATATACCTTCCGTCCCGGTTATTCCAGCCGGCATTTTTTTGAATTAAGGTATCAGGATCTTTGGGTGGAGGATACGGTGATCGGACTGAACCCGGTTTTTTTTGATGGATCCCAGCCCAGAAGAAGGGGGCTGCAGCTGACCTACCGCCTGGATTACAATAAAGTGGACAACTGGAACTATCCTCTGGAGGGGATCAAGTGGGTATTCCATGCTTATGGAAGGGCTGGGATACTCGGATTTAACTACCAGGCTTATGTGCATGGGGAGTGGGGATATTTTCGGAAATGGGCTCCCAGATGGTATACTTCAAATATTCTCCGGGGAAGGCTAAGTGTTCCCGGATCGGTGCCCTATTCCCTGTCCCAGGCCATGGGCGTGAATGCCGAATACCTGAGGGGCTATGAGTACTATGTGATTGATGGCACCCATTACGGGCTAGGCCGGACCAATATTAAGTACGAGTTGATCAATCTGGAGATCCGGAATCTCCCCTTACGCTACTTGCCCGTGATCCCCATCAGGCTTTATCCGAAGCTATTCTTTGATTTTGGCTATGGCCACCACCCCCGCCCTGGAAACAGCTTCTTGAACAACAGGCTTCTCTACTCCGGGGGGGTGGCGGTTGACCTGGTTACGGCCTATGAGTTCAAGCTCCGGCTTGAATATGCCTGGAACCCGTTGGGTGAAAAAGGATTATTTTTGCATCTGAGCAGCGAATAGCCCCTGTTAGACCGCCGGCGCCGCTTCATCCCCATGCCTATGCTAGTTGCCCTTTATAACCGCAGTTTTGAAGAGGGAGACATTCCCATTTTAAAGAGTATTTTTCGGCAGCTGGAGGAAAATGGAATCCGCATGATCTTTTACAAGGAGTTCTATGAGCGGATCGCTGGACGGATTCCCCTGGCCCAACCTCCTGCTCTTTTTGTTTCCCGTGCCGACCTTCCCCTCTATACTGACATGCTCTTCAGCCTGGGCGGCGACGGCACTTTGCTGGATACGGTATCTTATGTGGGGGATTCCAATATCCCCATCATTGGAGTGAATCTGGGAAGGCTGGGTTTTTTGGCAGCCATTCCCGAAGGGGAGATCCAGGAAGCTATTCATTCGCTGATCCGAGGATCGTATACGCTGGACCGGCGTAGCCTCATCCACCTGGATTCCAGTCAGCCGCTTTTTGATGGAGCCAATTATGCCCTCAACGAGTTTACCTTGCATCGCAAGGATTCCAGCTCGATGATCCGGATTCACACCTATTTGAATGGAGAGTTTCTGAACACCTACTGGGCAGACGGACTTATCGTGGCCACGCCCACCGGCTCGACGGGTTACTCTCTGAGTTGCGGGGGACCGGTGGTCTTTCCTCAGACCTCCAGTTTTGTGATCACCCCCGTGGCCCCTCATAATCTGAACACCCGCTCGATAGTGGTCCCGGACGACAATGTGATTTCCTTTGAGGTGGAGGGACGCACCGAGCAGTTCCTCTGTACTCTCGACTCCCGGACGGAGACCATCACCAGCAAGGTGCAGTTGGCGGTACGAAAAGAGGATTTTATGATTTCCCTGGTTCGTCCTGACGAACACAATTTCCTGAAAACCATCCGCCAGAAACTATACTGGGGGGTGGATCGCCGCAATTGAGTCGATAAAAAAATGAGAAATTCCCTTGTTTCGCCTGCCCTCGGCACGCATTCATTGCCTATATTCGTGGGTATGAATAAGATCAGGCTATGGTGGATCCTGGTCCTGGTGATCTGGACCAGTTCCGCGGGGGCTCAGTCCTTCTATGACGACAAGGAATATGGGATAGCCTTGGGCGGCAGCCATTATTTCGGAGATCTGAATGAATATTATGGCCTGAAATCCCCCTACCCTGCCTTGGGGGCCTTTATGCGGCTGCACCTGAACCCTTATATTTCCACCCGGCTGGTGGCGAATGCTACCCGGGTGGGCTATAGCGATGCGTTGTCTTCGGATTATTACACCCGGACGAGGAACCTGAATTTCGAATCCAATCTGGTGGAACTTGCCCTTCAGTTTGAATTCAATTTCTTCCGTTATTTTACCGGGGAGCTGAACAGCCGGTTTACACCCTATCTGACCGGTGGAATAGGCGGATTCTATTACAATCCCTATACTTATTTCCACGGAGAAAAGTATTACTTGGCGCCTTTGGGCACCGAAGGGCAGAATACTCCGGAGTTTGCCGATCGCACCTATGGGAAAACCAGCCTTTGCTTTCCCATAGGTATGGGGATAAAGTATTGGATCCGGCCGGGACTTAACCTAGGATTTGAGATCGCCAACCGACTTACCCTCACTGATTACCTGGATGATGTTTCCCAGACCTATGTGGGCCGGGAACGTTTCCCTTCCGATCCCCGGCATCCCGTTCCCTCGGCCGCGCTTCAGGATCGTTCCGTGGAACTGGGCGGAGAGGCCCTGGGCCGGGCTGGAAAGCAGAGGGGAAACAGTGCCTCCCGAGACCAATATATGCTCTTTATGATCAATCTTTCTTTTCAGCTCAAGACATATAAATGCCCCGCGTTCCTGCGGGATGGCCTATACTGACCCGCAGATCAGATCCTGGGCAATGGAAGTGCAAAATTTCCGTTAAAAGACATGGAGTCGCCTTTGGGGGGTGTAATTTTAGAAGCAGAGGGTTCCGCAAGGAAGCTTCTTTAGGTATATGGATTACCCCAGACCCATAGGGAAAGGGCAGACACTAAATCAATGACAAGTATATGGGTGCAGCAAAGGGTCAGTCGCAGGGAGAGATATTATGGGTAGACGATGAAATGGACTCGCTCAAGTCTCAGGTTTTATTCCTGGAGAGCAAGGGCTATAAGGTTCAGGGGGTGACCAATGGTTACGATGCCCTGGATCTGATCCGCCAGCGATCCTTTGACCTGGTCCTGCTGGATGAATCCATGCCGGGAATCACAGGCCTGGATACCTTAGCGCGCATCAAGGAAATCCAGCCCTATCTTCCGGTGGTCATGGTCACCAAAAATGAGGAGGAGAACATTATGGAGGAGGCCATAGGCAGACAGATCACGGATTATCTGATCAAGCCGGTCAACCCGCATCAGGTGCTTTCCACCCTGAAGAAAATCATGGAGGGGCGCAGGCTGGTCACCCAGCAGACAAACCAGGCTTATCAGCAGGACTTCCGTCAATTGTTCATGGCCATGTCCTCAGATCCTGATCATCAGGAATGGAAGGAATTATACCGCCGCCTGGTTTACTGGGAGCTGGAAATGAGCCGGGACGAAAATCAGGAAATGATGGAGGTATTGACTACTCAGAAGGCGGAGGCCAATCAAGCCTTTTTCAAGTTTGTTTCCCGCCATTATGCTTCCTGGATACAGAAAGGGGAAGGCCCGCTGCAATCCCATGAACTGTTGAAAAGAAAGGTGGAACCCCATCTGGAGAAAGGCAAACCCCGTATTTTGGTGGTCATCGATAATCTGCGCTATGACCAGTGGAAGGTTCTCGAGCCCATACTGGGATCCACCTTCCGGATTGTCGAGGAAGAGATGTATTACAGCATTCTCCCCACGGCCACCCAATATGCGCGTAACGCCCTTTTCTCGGGCTTACTGCCCTCGGAGTTGGCCCGCCGCTTTCCCCATCAATGGAAAAACGACGATGCCGAAGGAGGTAAGAACCTTTTCGAAGAGGAGTTTCTCCGGGATCACCTGAAGCGCCGGGGTCTGGAAGGGTTGAAAACCCAGTATATAAAAGTCACCCACAACGAGTCGGGCAAGCATTTGGAGGATCATATCCATGATTATCTGAACAATGATCTTACGGTAATCGTATACAATTTTGTGGATATGCTCTCCCATGCCCGCACCGAAATGGAAGTATTGAAGGAATTGGCCGGCGATGAGGTCTCCTATCGCTCCCTGACCCAGAGCTGGTTTGAGCATTCCCCTCTGTATCGTGCTCTGAAGAAGGTTGCCGACCGGGATCTACAGCTATTTTTGACCACGGACCACGGTACGGTTCGGGTGAAGACCCCTTCCAAATGTATTGGAGACCGACAAACCACCAGTAACCTCCGGTATAAGCATGGGAGAAACCTGCAATTCGAAGAAAAGCATGTGTTGGCTTTCCGGGAACCGGAGAAAGTGGGCCTGCCCCGACCGAACCTGAGTTCCACCTATATATTTGCCAAAGAAGACCTCTATCTGGTCTATCCCAATAATTATAATCATTATGTAAACTATTACCGAAATACCTTCCAGCATGGGGGCATTTCTTTGGAGGAGATGCTGGTCCCTTTTGTGCGTATGGAGACCAGATAGCCTCCCGGGGAAGGTAGTCGGCCAAGGAAGATGCGAACCGATATGAATCAGGAAGAATTAGACCAAAGGGAAACCCCCTGGGAATCCGGCATGGATCCCGAGCCGCCGCTTCCGTCCACGGAGCGCCTGATCCGACAGATGGAAACGGTCATCCGGGGTAAGAGAACTCAGATTGAGCAGGTAGTGACCTGCCTTCTGGCCGGAGGCCATATACTCATGGAGGATAATCCCGGGACAGGCAAAACCGTACTGGCCCGCAGCCTTGCCCAGAGTATAGCCGGGAATGAGGATGGGAATCATCTGGTATTCAAGAGGATTCAGTTTACCCCGGATCTGCTGCCCATGGACCTGATCGGCACCTATATATTCGATGACCGGACCAAAGATTTCCATTTCCGGAAAGGACCGCTTTTCTGTAATATCCTGTTGGCCGATGAGATCAACCGGGCTTCGCCCAAGGTCCAGAGTGCCCTTCTGGAGTCCATGGCTGAGCATCAGATTACTGTGGGCGATCAGACCTTTGCCCTGGAGCGCATGTTCTTCACCATTGCCACCCAAAATCCAGTGGAAATGGAAGGCACCTATCCGCTTCCCGTAGCCCAATTGGATCGGTTCTTCATGAAGATCTATTTCGGTTACGTGGACCAGGAGGTGGAATGGGACATATACAGGGAATATCTGAGCATTGCCCAAAATCTGAAGCAGATGGAACAGGTGTTGACTATGCAGGAGATCCTTTCTCTTCAGGAGCAGGTCCGCCAGGTCCATGTTCATGAGGAAATCCTGAAAACTATGACCTCCATTATCCGGGCCACCAGGGAACATGGAGATATCCATCTGGGGGCTTCCATCCGCAGCGGGATCGCCTTTTTACAGTGCCTGCGGGCACAAGCCCTGATCCGGGGCAGGGATTATGTGACAGAAGATGATCTGGCGCATCTATATCGTCCCGTCCTGGATCACCGGCTGGTATACAGGAACCGAAGTGCCCGGGTTCAGGCCCTGGATCAGATTGCCGAACCCAGGCTGGAAAAGTTGGTCCGTATGCGTCTGTTTTCATGAGAACAGTGATTCTATCCGTGTCCTTATGGGGGGCCTTGGGGCTTACCCTGGTTCCGGGGCGCAGCCCCGGCCAAACCGGCCAATCTTCCCGGGAAGCCCGCAGGTATGAGATCGATGCCAAGAGGATGGACAGCGACATGATGTCCGCAGATGCCCTGCCCCGGTCCCGGGAGTTCAAGCGGATCGACAGTACGTATTATGTAGGGTGGATGTTCGAGGGGGTATACCTCTATGAACATGCGGCGGATTTCCGGGGGTACAGCCTGGCGGTGGAGCCCCTAACCAGGGCTCTGGATCTGATGGAAAAAGATTTTTCCCGGGAGCTTTCCACCCGGACCCGGGATCTGATGACCTATTTTCCCGTATACCGTTACCACTTGGATTATACCCTGATTGCCTATTATTTGAACAGTTGCTACCAAAATCTGGAAGATCCGCAGGCTTCCCATGCCCTGTTGCGGCGATGTCTTCAATGGGATTTTCAGAGAGATTACTATCTGGATGCCTATAATTACCTGGCCTGGAACACCCATAGGAATCGCTTTCTGCTGAGCCCCAAATACCCCTTTCAGGCCGAAACCGTAGAGGGGAATCTGGAGTTGGCCAACCGTTATCTGGACACGGCCCTGAGCCGGGTGGAGAGGAACCGACGCTGGAACCGGGAGATCTTTGCACCGGGCTATGAGGTCTATGAGCGGAATTCCGTTTATCATTACAAGGCTATGCTCCACAGCTATGCCCTGCATTTGGACTCGGCCAGGTACTATTACGACAAGCTGTCCGAAGGGCCGCAGTTCCCGCAGAATAATTACGGTACTTTCCTTATGATCAGCGGTAAATTCCGGGAAGCGGAAAAGGCCTATAAAGCTGCCGTCGTCCAGGACTCCCGGGACAAGCGGCTCAAGGAATGGGCATATTACAGTTCCATTCTGGACATATACAAAGGCAATCCCCTGAAGGGAATGGAAACCATGAAAGGAATGATCCGGGCCAACGGGTCCACCCCGGGGTTTGGATGGTATCAGATTGGCCTGGGCCGGACCGCCCTCTATGCGGGCCGATTGGACGAGGCGAGTCAGGCTTTGGCCAAAGCCTCCGGATTCCGGGAAATGCATATAGGCACCACCCTGGGTCAGGAGCACTATGAGTTCAGCCTTCAGCTGCTGGAATGGATTCATGACCGGGCTCGGATACAAATTCTCAAATTCGAGAATCGGAACTGGTGGTACAATCCCCGGGTGCTCTGGGAAATGGGCAAGATTCAGTTGCGCCGCTACCTAAAGCAGTATATGATAATCCAAAGGTTTTCCAATAATCCTGAAAGAGAGCGGGTCATATACAAGTTGTTTGCCTCCGAGAGCACGGTCAGCTGGGATGAGATCGCCCAGCTTATCGATGGGTTCAGTTTGCCTTTTTTCATGAATCAGATGAAAAAAGAAGCAGAAGAGAATAACAGGCCCCTGATTGACAAGTATTTTCAGTGGGTCCGGGCCCGCTTGTTTTTCCGGAATGGGGATTATGATACAGCAGGCCGGATCCTGGATCAGGTTCTTTCCGACCGGGAATCCCTGGATCCAGAGTATGAAAAGCTGTTCCTGGCACGGGTATATGAACTGCAGGCACGCCTGTCCCTGAAGAGAAAAGATTCCGAGGCCTATAGGGAACATATGGGGGAATGGTTCAGGACATTTCCCATGGGCATTCCTTTCAGCGGGATGGCCATGCCTCTTTGGTTTGAGGTGGAAGGGGAAGGGGACCCGGATCTGATCCGGGCCTGGAGAAAATGGCATTTTCAGTGGGAGGAAGGTCCCGGTGGCCTGAAGGTAAGTTTGACCTTCCCCTCCCCGGGACGTTTGCTTTACCGATGGAGCTTAGGGGCAGAAGAGGGGGAAGGGGAGGTTCGCTATAAGGATCCCGGGCAGGGGGCGCGGGCCCTATCTTATTCCCTTTTCGACATGGGCAGTACAGAAGGGGCGAACGATGGCGATAATGAGGTTTCCGGGGAGGAAGAATCCTGACTTTTGGAATTCACGGGCCTTGGCCTAAATTTGCCTATTCATTTCAGCCTATTCAATATCAAAAATTTTATGGACTTGTTTTCTCTTCAGCAACAGGAGTTCCGTACCCGTCATATTGGTCCGGACGAGGCCCAAACCCGCGCCATGCTTCAGGTTATTGGGCATCCGGATCTGGATTCGGTGATTGATCATACCGTGCCTTCGGCAATTCGAATGAAGGAGGAGCTTCCGGTGGCCGAAGGGATCAGTGAGGCGGAATATCTTAAGGAGATCAAGGAGATTTCGCTGAAAAACAAGGTGTTCCGGTCTTATATAGGAATGGGTTATTATGATACACATACCCCCAGCGTCATCCTTCGGAATCTGTTTGAGAACCCCGGATGGTATACCCAGTATACTCCCTATCAGGCCGAGATTTCCCAGGGTCGTCTGGAAAGTCTTTTAAATTTCCAGACCGTGGTGGCGGACCTTACCGGTCTTCCGATTGCCAATGCCTCTCTGCTGGATGAGGCCTCCGCGGCAGCCGAAGCGATGAGCTTGTTCTTTAATCTGCACAATAAATCCGGAGGAAGGCTGGATAGGCCGGTGTTCTTCGTGGATGAACATATTTTTCCCCAAACCCTGGATGTCGTCATGACCCGGGCTTTGCCCCTGGGCATAGAAGTCAGAAAGGGGGATTTTAGAAAGGCCAACCTGGATGAAACCTGCTTCGGGGCCTTGATTCAGTATCCGAATGACCAGGGAGAAGTCCAGGACTACCGGGCCTTTATCCAGGATATGCATGATCTTGGCGCTCATGTGGCCATGGCCACTGACCTGCTGGCCCTGACTCTGCTGACGCCTCCAGGGGAACTGGATGCGGATGCGGCTCTGGGTTCTTCTCAGCGCTTTGGGGTACCCATGGGATTCGGGGGGCCTCATGCCGGATTCTTTGCCACCAAGGAGGAATTCAAAAGGCAAATTCCAGGCAGGATAATCGGCGTTAGTGTGGATGCCTATGGAAAGCGTGCCCTACGTATGGCCCTGCAGACCCGCGAGCAGCATATCAAAAGGGAAAGGGCCACTTCCAATATCTGTACCGCTCAGGCCCTGCTGGCCAATATGGCGGCCATGTATGCCGTTTACCATGGGCCGGAAGGACTGAAAAAAATAGCCCTGCGGGTGGCTACCCTGACCCGGGCCTTGGGCAGAAGCCTGAGCCAGGCCTCCCAAAAATTGGTCGCCGGGCAATATTTTGATACCCTGGTTATCCAGGCGGAGGGCCAGATGGAGGATATCCGCCGGCGGGCGGAGGAAGCCCAAATGAACTTCCGCTATTTTGGTGACGGCAGGGTGGGCATATCCTTGGACGAGACCACCACCTTGTCTGATCTGGCCGATATCTATTCGGTAATCAGTGGATCTGAGCAACCTGCCGTTTTCGATCTGGAAGAGGAGGAACCCTTGGCCCATATCCCAGTCAGCCTGAGGCGTCAGTCCGAGTATTTGAGCCATCCCGTTTTCCACTCCTATCATAGCGAGACCCGGATGATGCGCTATATGAAAATGCTGGAGAACCGGGATCTTAGTCTGAATACTTCGATGATTTCTTTGGGATCCTGCACCATGAAGCTCAACGCCGCCACGGAAATGATTCCCCTGAGTTGGTCTCATTGGTCCAGGATTCACCCCTTTGTGCCCCGCAATCAGTGTCAGGGATATGAGGAGATGGTCAGCGAAATCTCGCGTTATCTCTGTCAGATTACGGCCTTGGATGCCTGCAGCGTGCAGCCCAACAGTGGAGCTCAGGGGGAATTGGCAGGATTACTGACCATCCGTCGTTACCATGAGTCCCGGGGAGAAGGGCATCGCCATGTGATGCTTATCCCGATTTCAGCCCATGGCACCAATCCTGCTTCGGCCGTTATGGCCGGCTATAAGGTAGTCGTGGTCAAGGCCTTGGACAACGGCTATATTGATATGGACGATCTGAGGAAAAAGGCCAGCGAAAACGCGGATAACCTGGCCGGGATCATGGTGACCTATCCGTCCACTTACGGGGTTTATGAAGAAACCATTCTGGATCTGGTGAAGATCATTCATGACATGGGAGGTCAGGTCTACATGGATGGCGCCAATATGAATGCCCAGGTGGGCCTTACTGCTCCCGGCCTGGTAGGCGCCGATGTCTGCCACCTGAATCTGCATAAGACCTTTGCCATACCCCATGGAGGGGGAGGACCCGGAGTGGGCCCCATATGCGTTAGAGAACACCTCAAGCCATTCCTTCCCGGACATGTGGAATGGACCGGCTTTCAGGAGGCCGCCGGGGCCGTGTCTGCGGCACCCTATGGCTCCGCCAGTATTTTGCTTATTTCCTATGCATATATCCGTATGTTGGGCAGAAAAGGCTTAAAGGAAGCCACGGAGAAAGCCATTTTAAATGCGAATTATATGCGCGCCCGACTGGCTCCCGCCTATCCCATTCTGTATACCGGAAGCGGAGGCACCTGTGCCCATGAGTTCATCGTGGACCTTCGGCCCTTTAAGAACACGGCGAATATTGAGGCGGAGGATGTGGCCAAGCGGTTGATGGATTATGGGTTCCATGCCCCCACCATGAGCTTCCCGGTGGCCGGAACCATTATGATTGAACCCACGGAAAGTGAGGATATGTCCGAGCTGGACCGTTTTTGTGAGGCCATGTTGCAAATCCGGGAAGAGATCCGGGAAATCGAGGTAGGGAAAGCCGATCCCAAGAACAACTTGCTGAAAAACGCTCCCCACACCCAGGAGTTGGTGACCAGCGACACCTGGGACAAGCCTTATGGCCGGGAAATGGCCGCCTTCCCTCTGCCCTGGATCCGGGAGAATAAGTTTTGGCCCTCGGTATCCCGGGTAAACAACGCTTTCGGGGACCGGAACCTGATCTGCACCTGTGAGCCTGTATCCAGCTACATGGAAGAGAACGAGTCGGCCTGATACATCCCTGAGGGCCAGCGAGGGACAGATCATCCCTCCCTGGCCCTCTTTAGGCGCATATCCTCTAAGGGATAGGTAAAGGAAATCAGGGAGGGATGGTCATTTTTTTCTATTTTTAATCAACTATTCGTTTTGCAGTCTATGTCTCATCAATTACTCAAGGGGAAAAAAGGAATTATTTTCGGCGCCCTGGACGAAAGGTCCATCGCCTGGCAAACGGCTATGCGCTGTGTGGAAGAAGGCGCCGCCATTGTGTTGAGCAATGCGCCCATAGCCCTGAGAATGGGAAAGATCCGGGAATTGGCTGCCGCCTGCGGGGACGCGCCGGTAATCGGGGCGGATGCGACATCCCTTCCCGACCTGGAAGCGCTGTTTAGCCAGGCCATGGAGCATTTTGGGGGGAAAATAGACTTTATACTCCATTCCATTGGCATGTCTCCCAATGTGCGCAAGAACGTGCCTTATACCCGGACCAACTACGATCAATTCCTTAAAACGCTGGATATTTCGGCTCTTTCCCTGCACAAAGTGCTGCAGACGGCCATGGAAAAGGACGCTCTGAATGAAGGGGGGTCTGTGGTGGCGCTGACCTATATTGCGGCCCAGCGCACCTTCCCTGGGTATAACGATATGGCCGAAGCCAAATCGCTGCTGGAAAGTATAGCCCGGAATTTTGGCTATCATTATGGATTGGCCAAGAAAGTTCGGATAAACACCGTATCCCAGTCTCCCACCGTCACCACGGCGGGTTCCGGAGTCAGCGGGTTCGACCAGTTTTTTGATTACGCAGATAAGATCTCGCCCCTGGGCAATGCGCCGGCTGCCGATTGCGCCAATTTTTGCGTTTGCCTGTTCAGCGATCTTACCCGCATGGTCACCATGCAGAACTTATTCCATGACGGAGGGTTTTCCAGCACGGGAGTCAGCCAGAGGCTGATAGAGGAAAGAACTCCCGGTCAGTCCTGACCCGGGACGGGAGCCGGGGTCGCCAATTAGAGCCTATGAAAATTTGTCCATTGATCCGGATCCTTTTCCCCTTTGTCCTTTGGGTTCTGTCCCCTGGGATGGGAAACCCGGCCTGGGCCCAGGTCACCGGAGGAAGACATGCTTTCTCTTTTCTGAACCTTTCGGGAAGTCCGCATATTACCGCCCTGGGGGGATTGGTGATTGCGGCCCCCCAGGAAGATGTGTCTTTTGGAATCCAGAACCCTGCTCTTCTGCGCCCCGCTCTCCATAACCGCTTGGGATTGACCTATGATCGCTTCTATGCTTCCATTTCCCATGCACAGCTCCAATATGCCTATGATATTCCCTCCTGGGAAACCACCTTCGGCCTTGGTGTCCAATACCTGAATTACGGGGAATTTGTGCAGACGGATTTCATCGGACAGACCTTGGGCAATTTCTCCGCAAGAGATTATGCCCTCAGTCTGGGGGCCGGCAGGGCCTACGGACCGCGTTGGCGCTATGGGCTTAGCCTGAAAATGGCTGGATCCATGCTGGAATCTTTCAAAGCTTCCGCCCTTTTGGCGGACCTGGGGCTGTCCTATTACGACAGCAGCCGACTACTCATGGTGGGGATGGTGGCCAGGCACATGGGATTCATGACCAAAGTGTATCAACCGGGGGGGGAAGCAGAGCCTCTGCCTTTTGATCTGCAACTGGGCATATCCAAGCGATTCCTCCATCTTCCCCTCCGCCTGATGACCACCCTTCATCATCTCTATGAATGGGATATCCGCTATGATAATCCCTTGGACCAGGACCAGACCAGTCTTTTTGCCCCTACGGACAGTAATGCCCGGCAAAAGCGTTATTTCGCGGACAAGCTGTTCCGGCATTTTATTTTCGGGGCAGAGATCGAGCTGGGGAAGCGGGTGCAGGTATCGGTGGGCTACAATCATCTGAGGCGATCCGAAATGGCCATGAAGGAAAGACCGGGGATGGCCGGTTTTTCTTTTGGACTGGGACTGGATCTTCAGGCTTTCCATATTCGCTATGGTCAGCATCATTACCATATTGCGGGCGCCCATCATGAGTTCGGAATGGAATGGGAACTTCATCGCCTCACCGGACTGGGAAAACTTGGCCGGCGAATAGGCTGGGATCCCGGTCCCTCTTCTTCCCTTTCGGCCGAGCATTCCCCGACGGGCTTCTAATCTGTTCTTTGTTCCCTGGAACCGTCGGCCCCTTCACTATCGGGACTCTGACTCCCGGGAAAAAGGAGGGATCAGGGTTCCTGATCTTCAGACATATCCCTGAGCTCATGGTGTCTTGGCCGGGGAAATCCCAGGACCAGGGAGCTGAGCACCGGAATGAGGAATATGCCCAGGCTGAGCAGGGAGGTAATCAAATCGCCCCAGATCAGCGGATGTTCCCCTGGGGGGAGATCCGAACCCTGGGATTTGAGGCAGGGTTGAGGTCCTTCCATGAATGCGGTGAAGGGATGACAGGGTTGGAAATGCGTGAATAGGGAACTGCATAGCTTCAGACCCAGGATCAGGATGACCAGGTAAGCGCAGACGGTGAGGAAGGGATATTTTTCGATCAGCCGCACAAAACCCTGGGCAACAAAACGCATGGCCAGGATGCCGATGAAAACCCCTACCCAGATCAGGATCAGGTTATTGGTATAAGCGTTGGCGGCAATCACATTGTCTATGGAAAAGGCCAGGTCCATGATCTCGACCAGGACAACCGTGGCCCAGAATGGACCGAAAGCGCCCAGAGTTTTTCGATACCACCAGGATTTTTTCTTTTCCACTACTTCCAATTCGGGGGCGGCTTCCGGAGCTTTTTTTCCCATTTTCAGGAAGTATCCCATGGCCAGGAAGATCAAATAGGCTCCGCCCAAGGGCTTGAACCACCAGATCTGGATGAGCACGGCGGCAAAGAACAGGCAAAGCCCTCGGAATACATAGGCGCCAATGATTCCATATTTCAAGGCCTTTCTCCTCTGGCGGGCCGGTAGGGCCATGACCATGGTAGCCAGTACCGCCGCGTTGTCAATGGAAAGCAGGCTTTCTATGAGAATCAGATTGAGAATGACTGTGGTAGAGGCGAGCGGATGGTCCACAATCTGCTGAAATAGCACCGAAAAGTTGTCCATGGGATGGTAAAGTTAAGGGAAAACCCGCTAGGACTCCTGAAGGGAAATTCCTCGGGCATGAATTTTTATCTCTGGTTTTTAAGGAGATATCAACGAGTGTTTTTTCCCAAAACCGTTGTTTCTTCGCCCATAAAGGAAGGAGGGAATAAGGATATGATGCACCTGATAAGATATCAGGGGGACTGGCGGACCGCCAGCATAATCCCCCAGGCCCGTCACGACGGGACCCATTATGAAGTCAACCTCAAGGGTTACCCGCGTTTTTATTTAAAATGGGTGGCCTCGGGGCGATATGATCTTAGCGATTCCCACCAGCCGTCCATACCCGATGAGCTGGTACTTCTGGTGGGAGATGAGGTGGAAGAACGGTTTGGAACACCTTCCGAATCCTCGGTCTAAGCGCCCTTAGGCAGGGGCCCTGATTCCGGCCGATGGCATGGGGATTCCCCTTTTTCCTTAACGATAGTCCGGATAATGTACCCGGATTTCCACCCTTCGGTTGCGGTCCCGGCCTTCCTCGCTTTCGTTGGAGGATATGGGGTTTTCCTCTCCCCAGCCCATGGCCTGCACTTCCGGAATATGGCTTCCGTGGCGCTGAATCAGCGATTGGATCTGATGGGCCCTGAGACTGGAATAGTTTTCATTGATCAGCGGGGTTCCTGAGTTGTCCGTATAGCCGTCCACTTGAAAGAATACCTCTTCTCTGTCGATCCAGGGTTTCAAGCTGTTCAGGATTTCCCTTTCCATGGTGTCGGTCAAATGAAGTTGGTTCTTCCGATAGTGGACGACCAATAAAAGGGAATCGCGGGTAGGGGGCTGGTAGCCCCGGGGCAGCATAGCCAGATTCCTGTCCAGAAAATAGGTGCTGTCCTTTTGGCCTAAAGAAAGAGTGTCGATTCTTTCCTGGTAGTGGACCGTTAGGGTATGCAAAGTGTAATCCTCCCCCAGGGGCAGGGTGATCATATAGCTGCCGTCTCCCCGGTTGGATACGAATTGATAAACGGGCTGGGCCACTCGGGGCTTTCTGACCTGAATCCGGACATTAGTCAGTCTTTCCCTGCTGAGACTGTCGAAGGTGTATCCCCGGATGATTACCACGGGCCGGGGTTTGATCCGCTCAGGTACTTCAAAGGAATAAAGGTCGTATTCCCCTTCGTCCCCCTGACGATCACTGGCCATCCAGGCCCGGTGTCCCCAAATGTCCAGGCAGATTCCCGATTCGTTGGCCGGGGAGTTCATCGGAGGGCCGAGATTCACGGGCGAACCCCAAACCGTATCCCCCAGGCGGTGGGATACAAAGATATCCTGTCCACCAAATCCGGGATGGCCATCACTGGAAAAATAGAGGCTGCTGTTGTCCAGGTGCAGAAAGGGCATGGTTTCGTCCCCGGGAGTGTTGATTTCAGGCCCCAGATTCCGGGGAGCCTGCCAAAGTCCATTTTCAAATCGGCTGACCCATATATCCAGCCCGCCGTATCCTCCGGGACGATTGCTGGAGAAGTAGAGTTCCCGATTGTCCGCCGAAAGCCAGGGAGTTCCTTCGTAGGCGGAGGTATTAATGGTGGCGCCAAAGCTCTGGGGTACGGTCCATACCGAATCCCCGGTATAGGCCATATACAAGTCATGGCCTCCGCGTCCCCATCCGCTTTCGCTGCGGGCATCCGATCGGGTAAAGAAAATATAGTGGCCATCTGCGGAAATCATCTGGGCAAACTCATCGTCCCGGGTATTGGGCGGGGAACCGAAGGGCAGGGCCTTAAACCAGCCACCGCAGCTGTCCCGATGAGCATAGTAGAGGTCCCAATCCCCCCGGGGACCGGGGCGGCTGAAATACAAGGTTTGGGTATCGGTGGAAATGCTGGGGGCCATTTCCGGCCAAGGGCTGTTCACCCGGGCTTCCAGTTTTTGCAGGCTATCTTCAGGTTCAGATAGTGGGTGCCGGGAGACAAATAGAGCCTGGGCCCGAACTTTTTCCCATTCAGGATGGTCCGGCTGGGGATGGGATTGAATCAGGGTCAGGGCTTCGCGAGCCTTTCCCTGATAAATCAGGCAACGGGCCAAAGGGAGGACGAAGGCCTGTTTCTGCCTCGGCATGGCGCCCATGGCCTGCTCCAGCACCCGGGCCGCCTCCGCATAATCCCTCTGGCGGAAAAGCCAGGAACTCAGGATTCCATAGGCATTCTGGTATTGGGGATGTATGCGTATGGCCTGGCGAAGCGAGGAAATGGCCTCCTGGGTCCGGGACTGGCGCTGCCATTCCATGGCCTGGAGAAAATGTTTCTCAGCCCGCGGAGGCACCTGGGCATTCAGGCAGGGAGAGAGCCCCATAAGTCCCAGGAACAGGAAAACAATCTTCGCAATGCGCATACGGTAAATTTAATGCCAATTCCGGTTTCTTTTTAATTACGAACTTTAGGGCTTTGCCAAGCCAAACCAGCGAATTATGAGTTTTATCACCTGTCCCCAGTGCCGCCATGAATTTTTGCCCCCTGATAGGGTTCAAGACGAGATCAAAGCCCGGCTCCGTAAGGAGGTGGAGGGTTGGATGAAGAAAAAGGAAGAGGAATTCAAGAACAGAGAGTCAGCCTTTCAGGCCATGCAGGAGGCCCGGGAGCTGGAATTCATGAAGCAAAGAGAGGAGGAGCGCCGCAAGTGGACCAAGCAGATGGAAGAGGAAATGCGCCGATCCATGGCCACGGAGTACGAACTCAAATTGAAGTGGATGGAAGAGAGGGAGCAGCGTCATGCGGCGGAAGTACAGGAAGCCCAGAAGCTGAAACTGGACTATCTGCGCCTCCAGGAGGAAATGCGGCAGAAGGAATCGGCTCTGGCTCTACAAATGGAAAAAACCCTGATGGAGGAAAGGACCCGGATTCAGGAACAGATGAAAAAGGAAGTTCAGGAATGGCAGCGGCAAAAGGATCAAAATGCCCAGTTGAAGATTGCCGAATTGGAAAAGCAACTGGCCGACCAACGGAAACTTGCCGAGGAAATGAAAAGGAAAGTGGAACAGGGTTCCATGCAACTGCAGGGAGAAGTTCAGGAGATCGCCCTGGAGAACCTGCTGCGCCAGGCTTTCCCTTTTGACCGGATCGAGGAAGTAGGCAAGGGAGTACGCGGCGCAGACTGCATTCAGACTGTGAACAGTCGATTTGGGCAGCCCTGCGGAAAAATTATTTATGAGAGCAAGAGGACCAAGGAGTTCAGCATGGATTGGGTGGATAAACTCAAGGAGGACATGCGCCGGTTGGGAGCGGATGTGGCCGTGATTGTATCCCAGGCTCTGCCTCGGGATTTGGAGCAATTCGGGCAGATCGATGGGGTTTGGGTATGCGGATTCCACGAGGTGGCTCCTCTGGCCAGCGTGCTGAGGGATCTGATCACCAAAGTGTATCAGGCCAGCCAGGCCCAGGAAAACAAAGGGGACAAGATGACCCTCCTTTACGAATATCTGATCAGCCCTGAGTTCTCCGAGCAGTGGAAGGCCATTCGGGAAGGGTTTATGAGTATGCGGCTCTCCCTGCAAAAAGAAAGGGTGCAGATGGAAAAGATCTGGAAGCACAGGGAAAAACAGCTGGATAAAGTTTTGCTCCATGCCGCCCAGATCAAAGGATCCATTGAGGGGATATCCGGAATGGAGCAGCTGGACTTTGATCTTTTGGATGAAGGGGAATCCGGCGCCGGTCTCCTGGAATGATCCCTGGGATCATTCCAGGGATCAGATCCCAGGATCCAGGGGATGGTCCAGGGTCTGGAGGAATTCGGTCCAGATTTCCTCGACGATTTCCGCTGCCGGTTGGATCCTTTGAATGGTGGCGCTGACCTGGCCGATTTCCAGTTCGCCCTCTTCCAGGTCTCCTTCGAACATACCTTTCTTTGCCCTTGCCCGTCCCAGCAGCTGCATTAATGCTTCGGTGTCCGCTCCCTGATCTTCCAGGGCTTTGACTTTTTCATAGAAGGCATTTTTGATCAGCCTCACCGGAGTCAGCTTTTTGAGGGCCAGTTGGGTGTCTCCTTCCCCGGTTTGGAGAATTCTCTCTTTAAAGGCGGGATGTGAAGAGGCTTCGTGGCTGCATACGAAGCGGGTGCCGATCTGAACCCCTTCGGCCCCGAGACTCATGACGGCAAACATAGCCCTGCCGCTGCCAATGCCTCCGGCGGCAATCACCGGGATTTTTACCGCGGCCCTTACGGCCGGAATCAAACAAAGCGTGGTGGTTTCTTCCCTTCCGTTATGTCCTCCGGCCTCAAAACCTTCGGCGACGACCGCATCCACTCCGGCGTCTTCGGCATTGCGGGCGAACCGGGAACTGGAGACCACGTGCACCACCCGGATTCCGGAAGACTGAAGGCGCGATGTATGGGTTCGGGGATTGCCTGCCGAACTGAATACAATGGGGACGCCTTCTTCTTCGATAATGGCGATATGCTGGTCTATGTCGGGATAAAGCAGCGGAAGATTCACCGCAAAGGGTCGGTCAGTGGCTTGCTTGCATTTTCGGATATGTTCCCGAAGTACGGAGGGATACATGCTTCCCGCCCCGATAATTCCCAGGCCGCCGGCCTGGCTTACGGCCGCGGCCAGTCTCCAGCCTGAAGCCCATATCATTCCGGCTCCGATAATGGGGTAGGATATACCGAATAATCGGGTTACCCGGTTATCCAACCCTTTGCGGTCTTCTCTCAATTGGGCTTTCATGGACATGATCAATTAATGGGATGTAGAGGGCGTTTTCAGATAATATAGGCAATGGCTGTTCTCCGGCCGGAATATGGACCGGGCGTTATCCCGGATTTGGTCGGCGCTGACCTGCCGGTATTTTTCCCATTCGCTGTTCAGGCCATGGGCATCACCCAGGAGTTCAAAATAGGCCAGGTTGGCTGCCCGGGATAGCAGGGCCATATTTTCGAAAGTCATGGCCGATTCGACTTTGTTTCTCACCTTTTGCAGTTCCTGATCGCTGATTCCTTCATCCATCAACTTATGGATCTGGGCTTCGATGGCCGCGTTGGCCTGTCGGGGGTCTTTTCCGGCTAGGATCTTCCCTTCTATGACCAGCAGTCCGGGATCCAGGCTTCCGGTATGATAAGAGTGGATATCGCTGAACCAGGGCTCGTCTTTGACCAGCGCCTGGTAAAGTCGGGAAGCATAACCATTGCCCAAGATCTCCGTGATCAGATCTGCGGGAATATAGGAAGGGCTTAGGCGGTCTCCAATATGCCAGGTCTTGTACAGGGCATCCAGCGGCACATCGGCTTCCACCGTCTTTTCCTCGTATTCCCTGTCCGGGGCTTCCTGTGGCCAGGAAGGGGACTTTATCGGGCCGGAGGGGATGCCCCCAAACCATTTTTCCACGGCCCGCCGGGCCTGGTCGGGGTGGATTTTCCCGGCAATACAGAGTATTGCATTGGCAGGGTGATAGTATTTCTTGTAGAAGTCTGCCACATCGTCGAGACTGGCCTGGGCGATATGGGAAAGTGACCGGCCAATGGTCATCCAGCGATAGGGGTGCTGCTTATAGGCCAATTCCCGAACATGGAACCAGGCATCGCCATAGGGCTTGTTCAGGTAATGTTCCTTGAACTCTTCCATGACCACCTTTCTTTGTACCTCCAGACTTTGGGGGTCTATGTTCAGCGATTGCATGCGATCGCTTTCCAACCAAAGAGCCGTTTCCAGGTTTTCGGCCGGTAGCTGAATATAGTAATTCGTCAGGTCGTTGGTGGTATAGGCGTTGTTCTCCCCTCCGGCTTTTTGTAAGGGAAGGTCAAATTGGGGGGCGTGGAGACTTCCCCCGAACATGAGGTGTTCAAAAAGATGGGCAAATCCGGTTTTGCTGGGATCCTCATCCCGGGCGCCCACATTATAGAGCAGGTTAACGGCGACCATGGGTGTGTTTTCGTCCTGGTGGACCAGTACTTTCAGTCCGTTGTCCAGCACAAATCGGTCAAAGGCAATCATAGGCTTTTTTGTTGAACCCAAAGGTAGGGAATCCCTGATAGGGGAGAAACCCCAGGGGGAGACCCGGGCCTGACCTCAGTGTCTTTCCTTTTCGATTTTCCCCTTGCTCAGAGGATGGCGGGTATTTTCCTCATATTGCCGCCTTTGCCGCAACAGGTCCACCGCCTGAAAAAGAGCCTGTTGGAAGGAGCGGATATCGGCCTGGTTTTTCCCTGCAATATCGAAGGCGGTGCCGTGGTCCGGGGAAGTGCGGATCTTGGGCAGTCCAGCCGTGAACTGCACCCCCGCCCCGGCGGCCAGGGTTTTGAAGGCCACCAGTCCCTGATCATGATACATGGCCAGGATACCGTCAAAAAACGAATGGTCGCCGCGGGCAAAAAAGGAATCGGCTGCATAGGGGCCATAAATCTGGGCTCCCTTATTTTGCAAGGATTCCATCCAAGGGATCATAATCTGCTCTTCTTCCTTGCCCAGGCTGCCTCTATCTCCGGAGTGAGGGTTAAGGCCCAGCAGGGCTATACGGGGCTGGTCTATTCCGAAGTCCCGGACAAGGCTGTCGCGCAGCAATTTGTATTTGGATTGTAATCTCTCGGTGGTGATGGCGGAGGCCACCTCCCTCAGGGGGAGGTGTTCGGTGACCAGGGCTATGCGCAGTTGCTCATGAAACAGCAACATGAGCACGTCCCGAGCCCCCAGCTGATTCTGGAGAAAGGGGGTATGACCCAGAAAGGGGAAGTCTGCCGTCTGGCTGTTGGCCTTGTGCATGGGTCCGGTGACCAGGGCATCGATTTGCCCATCCTTGAGGCATTGGGTGGCGACCATAAGGGATCTCACCGCATATTTGCCTCCGGTTTCAGTGAACACCCCGGGTTGAAGGGGTACTTCCTCTTCCCAGCAGTTGAATATATTGCTTTGCTTGGGGTTCAGCCTGGAGAAGTCCTTCAGGGAATTGAAACTGAAGGGATGGTCGGGACACAGCTTCCGATAGAAATTGATCAGTTTGTTGGAGGCAAAGACCACCGGGGTCATCCATTCGGTGATCCGCTGGTCGGAAAGGGTTTTGATGATCAGCTCCGGACCTATACCGTTCAGGTCACCGGTGGAAATGCCGATAATGGGTTTCTCTGATTGAACTTTTCCTTGCATGAGGCGTATTGAATAAGATTATGCAGTGGGAGAATAGTGGATTAGGAAATCCAGGAGCATGCGGATTCCGAATCCCGTGCCTCCGGCGGGAATATATCCCTGTCGGCTGCCGGCAAAAGAGTTCCCCGCGATATCGAAGTGCATCCAGGGGTAATCGGTAAAATGCTCCAGAAATTTTCCGGCGGTGATGGTCCCGGCTTTGGGACCGCCGATATTTTTCAGGTCGGCAACTTCGGATTTAAGCAGATCGCCATATTCAGGCCATAAGGGGAAGCGCACCATGCGCTCGTGCTGCCGGAATCCCGAAATTTCCAGCTGTTGGTATATGCTTTCCTCCGCCGTGCCCATAGCCGCCATGGCAAATTCCCCCAGGGCCGCAGAGGCTGCCCCGGTTAGGGTGGCAAAATCGATGACCAATTCCGGCTTGTATCGCTTGGCCCAGTGGAGGGCATCGGCCAGCACCAGACGGCCCTCCGCATCGGTGTTGAGCACTTCCACGCTTGTTCCCGAATACATGCGGATGACATCGCCGGGAGCATAGGCTTTTTGTCCTGGCCGGTTGTCGGTGGCGGGAATCAAAACGATCACATGCAGGGGAAGGCCCAGGCGGGCCAGGGCGAATAGGGTGGCACTGACCACAGCGGCACCGCTCATGTCCGATTTCATGCGGTCCATGGACTGTGCCGTGGGTTTTAGGCTCAGTCCTCCCGTATCATAGACCACTCCTTTGCCCACGAGGACTATAGGTCGGGAATTGCGGGGTTTGGCGGGTTTGTATTCGGCCACGATGAACTGAGGAGGTTCCATGCTGCCCTGGTTTACGGCCAGTATCCCCCCCATTTTCTCGGCCTGGATTCTTTTGAGGCCCAGACAGCTGACTTTGAATCCGGCGGCTTTTCCCAGCCTTTGAACTTCTTTTCCCAGCTGGGTGGCGGTCAGGTAGCTGGCCGGATGGTTGACCAGGTTCCGGGCCTCATAGACGGCGCTTACGGAAACCGAGAGTCGTTGAAATTCGTCTAAGGACAGCGCTTTTTGATCCATGGCAATTTTCCGCAGGCTGAATTCTCCTTGGGAGCTGCTTTTATAGCTCCGGAACTGATAATTCGCCAGAGCAAGGCCTTCGGCCAGGGCGTATACCGCCTGACTGTCGGCTTCCATGTTCCGGATGTAAATTTCCTTTAGCTCCCGATCCTGGATCATGGATTGGATTCGAGCCCCATCCTTGCGGATTTTTTCCCATTGGGTTTCCGGGGAATCCTGAGTTTTGTTTACCAGATAGAGAAAAATCCATCTGCCGGAAACAAAAACCCAGCTTACAGGGCGGTCCTCCTTCAGGTCCTCATGGAGAAATTTCCGGGCCGAGTCGGGAAGTTCCTTGATTCCCTGAATCTCTTCTCTGCTGGAAATCAACCATAACTGATGTCGCTTCCCGGGGCTGGCCAATCGAGTAAATTCCATATTCTCCGCTTCGTTTGATTACACAAAGATATAATCCCCGGACGGAGTTTGGCCAGTTTCTGGCTAACTTTGCTCTAGTCCCCAGGGCTTAAATCAAGCCGGGACCCTTTGCCTACCCTCTCTGCCCATGAATCCAGCCTACCGATTGAAGAAACATTTGGGTCAGCATTTCCTCAAGGACGATGTCCTGGCCAAAAGCATAGCGGACCTGCTGAGCGAAGATCCCCCGCTTCCCCTGCTGGAAGTGGGACCGGGAGGCGGAGCCCTCAGCCAGTGGTTGATCCGCAAGCCCTGGCCGGCATTCAAAGCCCTGGAAGTGGACAAAGAGAAAATCGACTATCTGGAATCCCGTTTCGGGGGAGACAAAGGCTTTTGGGTGCAGGGGGACATATTGACCGCCGATCCCCCTTTTGACGGCCCCTTCCGCATGATCGGCAATTTTCCCTACAACATTTCCTCTCCCATTATGTTCCGGGTACTGGACTGGGAGGATCAGGTCCGGGAACTGGTGGGCATGTTCCAGAAAGAGGTGGCCCAACGAATCTGTGCGGGACCAGGTTCGCGGACCTATGGTATTCTCAGCGTTCTGGTGCAAACCTTTTACTCTGTGGAATATCGAATGGACATCCCCCCTTCCGCCTTTGAGCCACCTCCTCAGGTGGACAGCGGGGTGCTGCGCATGATAAATCTGGACAACCCCCATGGCATCCGGGACCGGCGGCGGTATCGGCAGCTGATCAAGGCAGCCTTCAATCAGAGGAGAAAAATGCTGAGAAACGGACTCAAGGGCCTGCTCCCTCCCGAGAAAATGGACTGGCCCGGATTGGACCGCAGGGCGGAGCAACTCAGCGTAGTAGAATTTGTAAACTTGTTTGAATATTGGCAATCATGAACAGGCAAACCAGGATTTCCGGACGGGTACTGGTAGCTGCCCCCGTGAGTCCATCCCTATTGTCTGGGCTGGAAGAAAGAGGCTATAGCTATCTCTATCTGCCCCATATTGAGGAAGAAGAAGCGGCCAGGGAACTCCGGGACTGTCAGGGCCTGATCACCTCCACCCGGGTGCGAGTGGACGCCGAATTGCTGGACCAGGCCCCGCAGCTGCGCTGGATTGGACGCATGGGTTCGGGGATGGAAATCATCGACCTCGAAGCAGCGGCTTCCCGGGGAGTCTATTGTTTCAACAGTCCGGAGGGCAATGCCCAGGCGGTGGCTGAACATGCTCTGGGAATGATGATATCCCTGAACAGACGCATTACGCACAGCCATTTGGACCTTCAGCTCGGCCTGTGGCGCCGGGAGGAAAACCGGGGCCATGAACTGGGTTCCATGACCTTGGGCATAATTGGCATGGGGCATACAGGCAAGGCCCTGGCCAATCTGATGAAGGGTTTTGGAACCCGGGTTCTGGGTTATGATATCCAGCCTAGGGTACCTTTTCCCCGCCACGTGGAAAGAGTCAGTCTCCAGACCCTGCAATCGGAGGCCCAGATCGTCAGCTTTCATGTTCCCCTGGACAAGACTACCCACCATTATCTGAACCTGGAATTTATTCGGCGCATGGCCCAACCATTTATTCTGGTGAACACCTCCCGGGGGGCGGTGGTCGACCGCGAAGCCCTGGTCACCGGATTAAACCAGGGGATGATCATCGGCGCCTGCCTCGATGTCTGGGAGCAGGAGCCTCTGGACAGGATGAGCATGAGTTCCCGTTCGGTATATATGGAACTTGCCGCCCGGCCCGAATGCGTTTTCACCCCGCATATTGCCGGCTACAGCCACCAGGCCTTGGAGAGAATGGGCGCGGTCCTGATGGAAAAGCTGGACCGCTGGGAAAGCACCGATCCTGCTCCCCCGGAGTCCGCAAACCCTTGACCTCTGAACTTCCTGACAATAAAGGAAAGCATAGGATTTCCTGCTATCTGACAAATATTATTTTAGGAGTTCGGACTTTTAACAGAAGTTTCTATCTTTACCGATCATTTGGTTAATTATTATTTAATGCAGAACATGGCACCTACACTACGCTATTTATTTGTTCTACTCTTTGTAAGCATGGCGGGTACAGCCTTTGCGCAAAGTGGTGAAATTAAAGGAACGGTTTTGGATGACAATAATGAACCCGTCATCGGTGCGATCGTTCAGGTATTGCAAGGGGGAATCTCCAAAGGAGGCGCTGCTACCGACTTTGACGGGAACTACAGCGTGAAGCCCCTGGCTGCCGGACGGTATGATGTTCGGATATCCTATTCCTCATATAAAACCCATATGACGACTGGCGTAATCGTTAGCCCTGACCAGACCACGGAAGTAAACGCTACCCTGGAGGTCAATGTTACCGAATTGGATGTGGTGACTATTACGGCCTATAAGATTCCTCTGGTGGATAAATATGCTCCCGGAGGATCGACGGCCATTGGGGCTGAAGAAATGGAGAAAATGCCCACCCGGACCACGGATGGCGTGGCCTCCACAGCTGCCGGGGTATATGCGAATCCTGATGGAGGACTGAATATGGTCGGAGGCCGTTCGGAAGGAACCCTGTACATTATTGACGGGGTTCAGGTCCGGGGAGGCGGAGGCCGCAACATAGCCCAGAATATGGTGGATCAGGTGCAGGTGCTGACCTCTGGGCTTTCCGCCCGTTATGGGGATGCCCTGGGGGGAGTGGTGACCATAACCACCAAAGGTACCCCCAGCGATCTCATGGGAAGCGTCCTGCTGGAGCGTTCCGTGGACGGGTTTGGACATAATTTGGCCAACTTTTCCCTTTTGGGTCCCCTTTTCAGCAAGCGCGTAGACGGAATTAAGAAGCCGGTTGTAGGATTTGCCCTCGGAGTGGATGTACTCTATGACGAAGACCGCCGTCCTGTGTATGGTGGAAATTATATGCTTAAGGATGAGGTGCTGGCCGATCTTCAGGCCAAGCCTCTGGTGGCAGTGTCCACGCCCACCGGTGCCACGGCGTTCCGTCCGGCTGCCGAAAGAGTGCGGTTGGAGGATATGGTGCTGGAAAAGAAAAGGACCAATTCGGAAGTGTTTGAAGGCCGAATGAACGGAAAACTGGATTTTCAGCTTTCCGATAATGTGACCCTGACCTTCGGGGCCAACATGAACTATTTCAAGACCCGGGCCTGGATCCGCAGCTGGACTTTGTATACCCCCAATGCCATGCCTACGGATGAGCAGTTCCTGGGAAGAGGGTTCCTGAGGCTGACCCAGCGATTCGGAAGAGGCAATGCCGCCGTTACAGGGGAGGATGAGGAGACCAGGAAGCCTCTGATTTCCAATGCCTATTATTCCCTTCAGGCGGATTATCAGAAAGATTATTATTCCCGCGACAACCGGGATCATGGACGGAACCTGTTTAACTACGGTTATATCGGGAAATTCTATACGGACTATCAAACCGTATTTGCCCCTGGGGCGGACGATACGACCGGACTGGTGGGTATAGTAATGGTCACCGACCGTCTGGCCAGCGGAGTGCGCTATGAGCGCTCCGACATGAACCCGATTCTGGCAAACTACACCAGCCAGTATTTCAATGAGCAGCCCATGCTCCCCACCACCCTGGCCGGACTTCGGGCCTCAGGTGCTTTGCTGAACGGGGATATGCCTCCCTCTGTATATGCCACCGGGCATAGAGGAGGATTTGCCAATGTGGGTACGCCGCTGAACTTTTTCCAGTACAGGGATTATGATCAGTTTGCGGTAAGTGCCGATGCCTCGTTTGACTTGCAGCCCGGCAAGACCCGGCACTCCATTGAGTTCGGCCTTTACTATCAACAACGTACGGAGCGCTTTTATGCGGCCGAGTCCAATCCGGCTTTCGGAGGGAACATCTGGCAATATATGCGCCAGCTGACCAATCAGCATATCAGTCTGGACAAGGCTAATCCCATCCTGCTGGTCAACGGACAGCGTTATACCCGGGAAGATTATGAGAATGGACTGGTTTCTTTCTCCCCATTCGATACCATATTATATAATCACACGGCCAATGCCGCCGCCCAAACCAATTTTGACCGCAATCTTCGGGAAAGATTGGGAGCCGGCCCCACCGATTACATTGATGTGGATAATTACGATCCCGAAACCTTCACCCTGGATCTGTTCTCTCCTGACGAACTCCTGAACAACGGAGATCAGTTTGTTACCTATTGGGGTTACGATTACCTGGGGAATCGCCAAACCGGTCAGGTAAACTTCAACGACTTCTTTACCAAGAAGGATGCAAACGGAAACTTTACCCGGGAAGTGGGTGCTTTCCGTCCCAACTACATAGCGGGGTATATTCTGGATAAATTCCAGTTCAAGGATATCCTCTTTAATGTAGGGGTTCGCTTTGATCGCTTTGATGCGAATACCAAAGTGCTGAAAGATCCTTATTCCCTCTATGAAGTGAGGACCCTGGGCAGCGCCCGAAACGAGGTGGCCAATATTTTCTATGGCGGTCACCCCTCCAATATGGGAAGCGACTATGTAGTCTACGTGAATACCAATGAATCCACCCGTCCTGCCGTAGTGGGATACCGCGATGGGGACGACTGGTATGATCCATACGGTCGTCGGGTGGAAGACCCCGGAATGCTCCGCCAGTACAGTAATGGTCGGGATCCTCAGCCCCTGCTGGTGGACCCCAACGTGCGGATCACGGATTCCACCTTTGATCCCAACTCCACGTTCACCGATTACAAGCCGCAGCTGAACGTGTCTCCCCGGATTTCTTTCTCTTTCCCGATTTCGGATGTGGCCCTGTTCTATGCACATTATGACGTCATGGTACAGCGCCCCACCAGCTCCTCGGTATTTGCTTCACCGGCGGATTATTATTTCATGTCCAACAGCGACAACCGGATCATGAACAATCCCAACCTCAAGCCGCAGAAAATGTTTGACTATGAGGTGGGATTCCAGCAACAGCTGACCCGGAGTTCCGCGCTGACGATTTCTGGATTCTACAGGGAAAGAAAGGATATGATCCAGGTGCGTCCTTACCTTTATGCCTGGCCCAGGACCTATTACACTTACGGAAACCGGGACTTCTCGACCACCAAGGGGCTGACTTTGAAATATGATCTGCGTCGGACCAACAACCTGATGATGAAGATCGCCTATACCCTGCAGTTTGCCGAAGGTAGTGGATCCGGTACTGCTTCGGCCAACTCCAGTGAAGGAACCTATGTGTCCAACAATGGACTTATGGCCAACTTTATCAGCGCCGGATTGCCGGACCTCCGCTTTGCTTATCCCCTGGACCTCGATTCCCGTCATAACCTGGCGGTGAGCCTGGACTACCGTTATTTCCTGAACGAGGGCCCCATGATCGGCAATACCTATATTTTCCAGAATATGGGAGCCAACCTCATATTCCGCACCCGAAGCGGTGAACCCTATACCCGCTATTCCCTCCCGGCTCCTCAAAGAACCGTGTTGGGTCAGCTGAATGGTTCCCGCTACCCCTGGCATTACAACATAGATCTGAAGGTGGACAAGGATTTCCGAATTGGCATGGGAACCCGGAAGACCGAAGACGGGGAAGTGGCCAGGCAGCCTTTCGTAGTGAACGCCTTTGTGTTGATCCAGAATCTGCTGAACAACCGAGACGTGCTTCGTATCAATGGGTATACCGGACGTCCCGATGACGATGGGTACTTGACTTCTCCCCAAGGGATAGTCAATGGTAGAAACCAAACCAACCAGCAGGCTTTCATGGATCACTATCTGCTGATGATGATGGATCCTTATGCCCTGGGCATTCCCCGGAGGATCAACGTAGGCTTGCAGTTTAACTTTTAAATTTGTTGATTAATCACACCAGGTTATGAATATGTATAAGAAAGCATCATTTGTCATCGCTCTTTGTTCTTTAGTAGGGATGGGAGGCGAACTGGCAGCCAAGCCCAATGTGCCCGGGCGTCCCGGAGGGAATTCCGGAGGCAACCTCGTTGGCCAGCTGAAGACCACAGCCTCCTGCCGCCCCGCGGAAGCCGGGATAGATCTGGATATCAATAACGTCAGGGCCAGGTTGATGACCGGAGGGGACATGTGGTGGGATAATGGTTTGAGCGTGGCACGCTATGAAGTGCCTAAAGGATCCATGAAGAATTCCCTGTTTGCCGGTTCGGTGTGGATCGGTGGATTTGACCCTCAAAAGCAATTGAAAGTGGCCGGACAGACTTACCGTCAGTCCGGTAATGACTATTGGCCTGGTCCTTTGGATGCCAATGCCGAAATCGATGCCGCCACCTGTTCGGAATGGGATCGGTTCTGGAAAGTGAATGCCGAGGATATCGCCCGGTTCCGGGAACTGGGAGATTATGCCGCCGCGGCCAATGATCCGACCTATGATGCGATTTTCCAATGGCCTGCTAAGGGGAACCGAAATGCTGTCGGCCGAAACCTCAATAACCTGGAGATTCCCGATGACAAGAACTATGCTCCCTTCGTGGACGTTTCCGGCCCTGCCGGGGTTCCTGATGGGATTTATAACGCCGAATATGGGGACTATCCCGATATTAAAGGCGACCAGTACATCTGGTGGGTGTTTAACGACAAAGGGAATACCAAAGGGGAATCCCAGACCGAAGGCATAGGCATAGAAGTCCATGCCAGCGCTTTTGCCTATTCCACCAACGATCAGTTGAACGATGCTACATTCTATAATTACAAGATTCATAACCGGGGAGGCCTGACTTTGGACAGTACGTTTATTTCCACCTGGACCGACGCGGACCTGGGGTATTATGCGGATGACTTCATCGGTTGCGATACCACCCGAAGCCTCGGTATCCTATATAATGGAAAGAGCGAGGATGGACAGGGAGAGCCTTCTTCCTACGGAAACCGGGTGCCCATGGTAGGGGTGGATTTCTTTGAAGGCCCCATTCGCTACTATGACTCTGCCGGGGTTACCCTAGCCCAAGAACTGGGCATGACGGCTTTCACTTATTACAACAACGACTGGACGGTTATCGGTAACCCCCGGAACGGAACCCATATGTACGGGTATATGACCGGTACGATCACCAACGGGGAGCCCTTTACCAATGACTATGTAGGCCCCGGCGTGCAATCCAAGGGATATGGTTCCGGACCCATTACCAAATTTGTTTTCCCTGGAGATCCCAGCAAGCCCAATGAGTGGTCGGAGTGTTCAAGCAACAACAACCCCTTTGACCGTCGTTTTATTCACTCCTCCGGCCCCTTCCGCCTGGATCCGGGAGTGGAGAACAGTGTGACCATTGGGGCCATTTGGGTATCTGATGCCGGAGGCTGCCCCAATACCTCATTCAATAAGATCCGGGTGGCGGATGATCTGGCCCAGGCCCTTTTTGATCGTAACTTTGAGACTCTTGAAGGTCCGGAAGCTCCCGAACTCACAGTCAGGGAGATGGACCGCAAGCTGGTATTTTATATTACCAACCCGGAGAACAGCAATAATTACCGGGAGCTTTACGGCCGCGACACCGCCGCCAAGTACAGGGTGAACGCCCTGACCACCAAGCCAAGAGCCCGGGACATCGTAGCCGACTCCCTGTACAAGTTTGAGGGGTATAGGGTATTCCAGATGAGAAGCGGGTCTCTTCAGCCCTCGGATATTTATGACGAGAATGGCGAGATCAATACGGAAAATGCCCGCGAGGTTTTCCAGTGCGATATCAAGAACGGGATTACCCGGATCGTGAATTATGAGCGCAATACCGATCTGAGCGATACCACATGGAGGCCCATTGTAAAAGTGGTCGGAAAGGACAGCGGAATCGTGCACAGTTTTGAAGTGACCATCGACCAGTTCGCCACCGGTACGGATAACCGGATAGTCAACTACAGGAATTACTACTTCCTGGCTATTGCCTATGCCCACAATGACTTTACTTATGATCCCATAACCCAGACCGGTGGATTTGATCCGCGCAATGAGGATTCCACTCAGGATCTGGCCTATATCGAGAGTTCTAAGGCAGCCGGGGGGGCGAACCTGAGCTTGGTGGCCGCCATGCCCAACCCGGCCAATGGTGATATGGGGACGGTACTGAATGCCGATTACGGTACCGGAGTGACTATCAAGCGCCTGGAAGGTCAAGGAAATGGGGGGAACTTCATTTCCCTTAGCGAAGAGTCCGAAGAGGCCATCTTGAGCAGCCCCGATCATCGTATTCTGGAACCGGTATACAGGCCTGGGGAGGGACCGGTGGACATCAAAGTGGTGGATCCGGTAAAAATCAAGCCCCATGACTGGGAAATCCGTATTGTCGGACAGGAGCAGGGAGATACCACCCTTGGCCTGAATTTCACCGCCGGATGGGAGCTCAGGAACCTGACAAACTCCGAGGTCATTTATAGTGAGAAGAACATATCCTCTTTGAACGAACAGATTCTGGCCGAATACGGTCTGGCCGTTTCCATACGTCAGGTTCTGCGTCCCGGGGACGATCAAGTCAACGGTAATGGGTACATCAGTTCTGATGCCACCTTCATGGATCCGGGCAAGCCATGGCTTGCCGGGGTGCAGGATGCCGAAGGTTCGGATATGATGAACTGGATTCGGTCCGGAGGAAATCAGGTGCAGAGCACACCCGATGAGCCCCTGGAGTGTAACTGGAACGACAATAGTTTCGATACGGTAGCCCAGGTTTATGAGGGATTGATGAGCAATAATTCCCTGCTCGAAGGGAGCTGGACAGCCTATTCCATGGGCTCCGATGAGGTTCGGCCGGGTTGCGGATTCGGGACTGTCCGGGCCAATTCCCAGATAGGATTGTCCAGGCTGCAGAGCGTCGATATTGTATTCACCTCCGATCGGTCCAAATGGAGTCGGGTGGTAGTCCTGGAAATGCAGGAAGATCCCGCCCTGGCCCAGGGGGGAGCCCGGAAGTTTGAGCCGCGAGCCCACCCTGGATGGAACGGGGATCTTGATGCGAACGGCAACCCGATTTATAGTGCTGCCGATTCCGGATTCTCCTGGTTTCCAGGCTATGCCATCAATCATGAGACCGGAGAGAGGCTGAATATTATTTTTGGAGAAGATTCCTGGCTGGAATCCCAGAACGGAAGGGATATGATTTGGAATCCCACCGATGAGGCCATATCTGTGGTGGACAATCGGGTGAACTTTGTATATGGCGGTAAGCATGTCATCTACATTCTGGATACCCGCTATGATGGAGGAAAATCCTTCATGGATGGATATAACGGCGGGGTGATTGCCCGTCAGGCCGCCTATCGCCGCTTCATCTATACCGGATTCCCCATGTTGAACCAGGGCTTTAAGTTCCTGCCTTTGGATGAGGGACAGATTCCGACGGAGACCAGGTTAAGAATTCGTGTGGAGAGGCCATATGCCCGGTACTCCGGTGGAAATACGGCCCGAAACGAAGGACTTCCCCTGTATTCATTTAGCACTAAGGATCTGGCGCCGACGCCTATAAGCGAGAATCCGAATGCGGATAAGGATGAGCTATTGGCCCGGATTCAGGCCGTGCCTAATCCCTACTACGGATACAACCCCTATGAGCTGAACCGTCTGGATACTCGGGTGAGGATTATCAATCTGCCTCATAAAGCCGTTGTGAGCATTTATTCCCTGGAGGGAGCCCTGATTCAGCGGCTGACTAAGGATAATGCCAACGTATCCTATATTGACTGGAACGTGAGGAACTCCAAGGGGCTGCCCATTTCCAGCGGTATGTACCTGATGCACGTAAAGGCAGAAGGTATTGGGGAAACCGTGGTCCGCTGGTTCGGTGCGATGAGGCCCATGGATATCTCTTCACACTAGAACAAGGCAAACTCCATAAACCTTTAATAAATTTTAGTTGACAAGAATATGAAAAAATTAATAAAAGGAACGGCGTTAGCGGTTTGTGCTTTGAGCGTGTCCATGAGCGCAATGGCCGGGAACAAGGACCGAATTGGGCAGGCCGGGGCCACGGAGCTTTCCATTAATCCCTGGGCTAAGTCCACCGGCGTATTCGGCATGAACACCGCCTATGTGGGAGGCTTGGATGCCTTGAAGACCAACGTGGCCGGACTGGCCTTGGTGGATAAGATGGAGGTGGGGGTAGCTCATACCCGTTATCTCAGCGGAGCCAGTGTGAATATTAATAACCTGGCTTTTGCCACCCGCCTGGGAAGTTCGACAGTGGCGGGGGTGAACATCATGTCCATGGGATTCGGGGATATTCCCATTGCTACCTTTGACAATCCCGAGGGAGGGATTGGTACTTTTTCGCCCCAGTTCCTGAATGTTAATCTGGGCTTCGCCAAGCAGTTTTCCAACAGCATCCATGCCGGCGTGGGAGCAACTTTTGTGTCCGAGCAAATCGCGGACGCCCATGCCAGTGGAGCTGCCTTTGAGGCCGGGATCCAGTATATCACCGGGATGAGGGATAATTTCCATTTTGGGATTACCCTGAGGAATATTGGTACCAATATGCGCTATGGCGGTAGTGGGTTCATGATCGATACCGATGCTCCGGGCAATGAGCAGGTCTATGCCCTGAACCGGGCCACGCCTTCGGAGAAGTTCGAAATGCCCACTTACCTGAATTTTGGCGCGGCCTATGACTTTTATCTGGATGAGAATCATCTTCAGGATGCGGATTCCCTGCCAAAGCACCGTTTGACCGTAATGGCCAGCTTTACTTCCAATTCCTTTAATAATGATTTTCTGGGCGCTGGACTGGAGTATTCATTCCGCGAGCGTTTTCAGGTTAGAGGTGCATATCGCTATGAGAACGGAATTGGAACCGAAGAGAGCACCACTTTTTATACCGGTTTTGCTGCGGGAGCCAGCGTCCTGCAACGCATTGGAAAATCTGGTCCCGTCCTGGCCCTCGATTATTCCTATCGTCCTACCCAAAGGCCGAATAACGGAGTCCATACTTTCTCGCTTCGGCTGATGAGGTAGTGGATTTTCGGGGAAATTTCCTATTTTCGTAATAATTCGCAACGCTTCTGTATGTCACAGAGGCGTTGCCCTTTTTTTGTGTAAATTGATTAATAAATATCGTTATGTCTGAACTGAACTATGTCACCAAGGAAAGCTTGGAGCGCATGAAGCAGGAGCTGCATGAGATGAAGACCACGGGGAGGGCGGAGATTGCCCGGCAAATTGCAGAAGCCCGGGAGAAGGGAGACTTGAAGGAGAATGCAGAATACGATTCGGCAAAAGAAGCCCAGGGTATGCATGAGGCCCGCATTGCTCAACTGGAAGCGGCCGTGGTCTCGGCCAGGATTCTGGATACCAAAGACCTGGACTTATCCAAGGTATCGATTCTGAGTCAGGTTCGGTTAACGCATATGGGCAACGGGAAGTCCTTGACCTATCAGATCGTTTCCGAACAGGAGGCGGACCTGAAAAAGGGTAAGATATCGGTGACTTCTCCTATTGGAAAGGGCCTATTGGGGCGTAAAGTGGGGGAGATCGCGGAAGTGAAAGTGCCTGCCGGAGTGGTAAAATTTCGGGTGGAGGAAATCAGTCTGGGATGAAAGGACTTTTCAGTAAAATCATAGCCGGGGAGATCCCCAGCTACCGCATTGCGGAAGATGACCAATTCTATGCCTTTCTGGATATATTTCCCCTGGTGGAAGGCCATGTATTGGTCGTACCCAAGCTGGAAGTGGACCGCTTTTTCGATCTCCCGGATAATTTTCACCGCGACTGGCTGCTATTTGCCAAACCCATCGCCCATGCGATTGAATCGGCATTTCCCTGCAACCGCTGTGGATTGGCCGTGCTGGGTTTGGATGTTCCCCATGCGCATATGCATTTGCTGCCCATAAATACGGCCGATGACCTCAATTTCAGCCGACCCAAGCACAAAATGAGCCCTGAAGAATTAAAGGGAGTTCAGGAGAAGATTATCCGGGCTCTGGAAGAGGGGGCGGACCAGGGAGGCTGAATTCTTTAGCTGTCTTGGCTCCGGCCCAGGTCTGGAATGCCCGCAAGGATATCTATTCTTTCCAGGCTCCAGGCCTGGGCTTTTTGGGAGAAAAGGGATTTGGTACGGGTCCAGGTATCTCGGAACAAATCCGAATGGCGGTATCTTTCCAGGGCGGATTCGCTCTGCCAATGGCTGTATGTCCAGATGATGTTTTTCTGCTTGCTATCTTGAAGTAATTCCAGATGGAGGCAGCCCTTGAATCCCCGGATCTGCTCTTTCCTCTGGTCAAAAAGTTGCCGGAAGGCTTCCACGGCCTCCTTTCGGAATTCCATTTTCACGACTCGGATGATCATTCAAAAAGGATTTTTATGGAATGGTAGACCAGATTTTTGTCTCGGCGGGGCCGCAGGTCCAGCAGGCTGGCCGCACTGCCTTTCTTGATTCCGATTTCCAGATAACCGGCCCGGTTGAACCGGGCAAATTTTTCACCTTCTTTGACGGAAGCATATTCGTTATGTAAATCCAGGACTTCTTCCTGGCGCATGAGTTGAATCCGGAATCGGGATCCCCGGTGCCTCTGTTCAAATTGCTCTTTACGGATGTTCAGGACCACGTTTTCATAACGGTCCACGTAAATGATATGCCCTTCCAGATAGTGGTCCCCACATACGGGAACCCAGGGTTGGGGTTGGTTTAAGGCCTGGTAGGCGGGAAGGGTTTCCATCAAACCCTCCCGGGTCCTAAGGGTATGCAGTAATTCGGCAGCATGCTGCATCCATTCCCCAAAGCGACGAAGCGGTTTGGAACTGGGGTATTCCCTGAGCTCCAGGGGCTTGGGCAGGGGCAGCAGGCTGAAAATCCCATTGTCGGGGGCAATGAGGAAATGATCTTGCCAGGGGGCTACCAGGACCCGGGCAGGAGACTGGTCGAATAGATCCAGCAGGACCATATGCACTGTCTTTGGGGGAAAGTCCGGTCCATTGGATTCCAGGATATAGGCGGCCTGATGGAGATGATGGGGCTCCACGCCGTGGCTGATATCGATGAGGGTTTCCTGGGGATTCTGGGCCAGAATCAGGGCCCTGGCCAAGGCTGCCCCTCCGTCGAAAAGGCCTAAATCGGATATCAAACTGGTGATTGGCATGCGTGCAGGCAAAAATATGGCCTAGCCCACGGCTATCCAAAAGCTCCCGGGGAAAACCTGGTGCGTCCTCCTGAGAGAGGGATCAGGACTCAGAGATGGCCTCAGCCTGAAATCCCCGGGAAGCCACCAAGGCGATTATCTCCTCTTTACTAATCCCCGAGGGTTTCACCGATAGGATTTTATCGCGGTGATTCAGGTCCAGGTGCCAGGAACTGATGCCTTCTGCCTGGTCCAGTACGGGCTTTACCTTGGATAAGCAGCCCTCGCATTGCATATTTGTCTTGAATTTCCATGTGTTTTTTTCCATGATATCTGATTTTTAAAAGGTTAATCCTTATGGGGACCATATCCCGCGCCTATTGAAGGGACTTCCATTTTAGCGCCAGGCTGTTGGTGACCACGCTGAGGCTGCTGAGGGCCATGGCGGCTCCCGCGATCATGGGATCCAGCAGGAATCCGTTGATCGGGTAAAGGAGGCCGGCGGCAATCGGTATGCCGATCAGATTGTATATGAAGGCCCAGAAAAGATTTTGGTTAATGGTGGCTACCGTTTGCCGGGAGAGGCGGATGGCCTGGGGAAGCTGGGTCAGTTCCCCGGAAACCAGGGTCATTCGGGCCACGTCCATGGCAATGTCCGAACCGCGGCCCATGGCCAAACTGAGATTGGCTGTGGCCAGGGCGGTACTGTCGTTGATTCCATCTCCGACCATGGCGACGGTTTTTCCCTGAGATTGCAGATCTCGGATGTAATCTGCTTTTTCCCGGGGCAGGACCCGGGCTTTGAAATGGGGAATGCCCAGGTCCCTGGCCACGGCTTCGGCGGGGGCCTGATTATCGCCGGTGAGCAAATGGAGTTCCATGCTCATGGATTTCAGTTCTTCAATGGCCGCCGGAGAACCAGGCTTCAAGGCATCCGATAGGGCCACCAGGGCCAGAGCTTCTCCCCCTCCCCCGAATCCTATCACGGTCTGGGCTGAGTTTTCCCATTCCGCCTGTTTATGCGCCCAATGGGAGGGCAGGGCAATGCCCTGTTCTTTAAGGAGGTCCAGGTTTCCCACAAAATACCACTGCCCCTGGAATCGGGCTTTTACCCCTTTGCCCGTCAGGCTTTCAAAATCACTTATGGTCACGGGCTCCTGCCCTTCCAGGTGACGGACCAAGGCCTGGGCCAGGGGATGTTCCGAAACTCTTTCCATGGCCAGCAGAAGGCCCGGGGCCTTCGAGTCTTCGGTCTCCCACTGAATATGGCGGACCATGGGCTTGCCCACAGTGAGGGTGCCGGTTTTGTCCAGGACTATGGTATCGACTTTCTTGGCAGTTTCCAGGCTCTCGGCATCCCTGACCAGTATGCCCATCTCGGCACCCTTGCCTACCCCCACCATAATGGCGGTTGGGGTGGCCAAGCCCAAAGCACAGGGACAGGCAATAATCAGCACGGTGATGGCCGCCAGGAGTCCCCGGACCCCCTGGCTTTCCCCGCCCAGAATCCACCAGAGTAAAAAGGTCAGCACGGCGATCCCTATGACCAAGGGAACGAAAATAGCGGCGATCTTATCCACTTTTTTCTGTACGGGAGCCTGGCTGCTCTGGGCCTGTTTTACGGTTTCGATAATCTGGGCAAGCAGGGTCTGTTTTCCCACTTTTTCCGCCTCATAGACAAAACTTCCTTTTTGATTGAGCGTACCGGCATATACGGGATCGCCAAGGGATTTGCGCTGGGGAATGGCTTCTCCTGTGAGCATGCTTTCCTCCACATAGGATTCCCCGGAAACCAAACGTCCGTCCACGGCAATTCTTTCCCCGGGCCGGGCAATGATCCGATCCCCTGGCCGAACCTCTTCGATGGAGACCTCTTTCTCCTTCCCCTGGGAATCCAGCACCAAAACGGTATTGGGCTGCAAACCCATGAGCTTTTTTAGGGCCTGAGTAGTCTTGCCCTTGGCCCTTTCTTCCAGCCATCGGCCTAGGAGGATAAAGGTGATGATTACGGCAGCGGCCTCAAAATAGACATGGGCTTCCAGGCCATGGGATTCCCAGAACCTGGGGAAGGACATGGTAAATACACTGAACAGGTAGGCAATACCCGTACTCAGGGCTACCAGGGTGTCCATACTGACCTTCCTATGGCGGGCCTGTTTCCAGGCTCCCAGGAAGAACCCCCGTCCCCACCAGAGGACAACCGGAGTGCTGAGAATCAGCATGATCTCGTCGGCATAGGGCATATCCATGAAGAACATGCCGATGATCATCAAGGGTATGGATAAGGCCAGAGCCCATAGGGTTCTGCGCTTCAGCTGCCTAATTTTTTTTTGGTGCAGGGCTTCCAAGGTCTCCTGCACAGGTCCTTCTTCCTCCAGGAGAAGGTCATACCCAATGTCCTGAAGGGCTTTTTTCAGAATTTCTGGGTTGGTCACCTGGGGATCGTAGGTGACGCTTAGCAAACCGCTGGCATAATTCACGCTGGCCTCTTTTACCCCTTTTTCCTGCTGGATTATGGATTGAGCGCTGGCAGCGCAGGAAGCACAGGACATGCCCAAAACGGGGATGCGGGCTTTTTGGCTGCTCTGGGAATCTGTGTTCATAGTCATGGGAATTGGCTTCCCTACAAAGTTGACCACAATTTCCCTGAACCGCCTTACGATAGTTTGGCTTTGTTTTGTAAGTTTTTTAGATTTTATCCAGGGGCTTTCTTTTGCTCTGCCCAAGGTTCCGGAAGTGGCTGGGTCTGAGCCCGGTCACCTGCTTGAACTGGTTGCTCAGATAGGCTGGACTCGAATAGTGGAGCAAGTCGGCGATTTCGCTGAGACTGAGCTCATCATAGACCAGCAGCTCTTTTACTCTTTCGATTTTCTGGGCTATATAATATTTTTCAATGGTGATCCCCTCCACCTGAGAGAACAGCTGGGATAGAGAACTGTATTCCTGATGAATTTGACTGGAAAGGAGCTGGGACAAGGGCTGGGTCAGGGCATTGTTCTCCCGGTGCACCAGGTGCAGGATGATCTGCTTGATCTTTTCGATGATCCGGTTCTTTTTCCGGTCGATCAGCTCAAAACCCAGGCTCACCAGTTCCTCTTTGATCTGGGCACTTTTTTCTGGACTCAAGGGTTCTTCGAGGATTACCTCCCCGAGGTTCACTTGCCTGGCCTGGATCCCCATCTGGTCGAGTAAGTGCTGGACGGCCAGAACGCAGCGGTGGCAGACCATGTTCTTTATATACAATTTTTTCATCGGGGTAGCGTTTTTTCCACAGAGAATGAACTCTTCGGATCATATGAAATTAGCCTATGATCTCCTTATCCGGGAGGTTTTATTTTTCTGCGAAGGATCGTATATCCTGGGCTTTGGGAACAGAGGCTTTACTTATCTTTGAAAGGTATGTCAGAAAGGAAGTGGAAAAAGGGCCTAGATCTGGCCTGCGCTGGGATGATAATTCTTTTTTTCCTGGCCCTGAGCTCCTGCAAAAAGGAGAAATGGCTGGAGACAGGGGCAAGGGTGGAGTTTTCCGTGGACACCCTTCATTTTGATACCGTATTCACCGCATTGGGAAGTTTTACCCGGGAGGTGAAAATTTATAATCCTCAGCACCAGCCAATCGAGATCCAGGCCATATACCTGGTCGGAGGGGAGAATTCTTTTTTTCATCTGAATATAGATGGTCATAGCGGAATCCGCAGGGAAAAGGTCCGGCTGGACCCCCGGGACAGCCTCTATGTTTTTGCCACCGTGAATATTGATCCGGATCAGAAAGATAATCCCTTCCTGGTTTTCGATGAGCTTCGCGTGGAACTCCATGGGAAAACTTTTGGGCTCCCTTTGACGGCCTACGGGCAGAATGCCTATTATATAGTGGATTCGGTCCTTCCCACCCAGACATGGGGAAAGGATAAGCCTTATGTGATCATGCATAATGCTTTGGTGGACTCGGCGGCAACCCTGACCATTGTCCCTGGGGCCAGGATATACATGCATGCGGACTCCCGGCTTTATGTCCGGGGCCGGCTTCTGGCCGAGGGCAGCCGAAGGGATAGCATTGTATTTCAGGGAGATCGGCTGGACCGTTCCTATTTCGGATATGAGGGATATCCCGGGGAATGGGGGGGGATTTATTTCATGGGTTCCAGTCAGGGCAGCCGGATGAAATACTGCTACCTGAAGAACGGGGGAAATACCACAGGCCGGGGATTGCCTTCCATGATCCAGCTGGAACCGGATCGGGTTCCAGACGCTATACCCCAGCTACGCCTGGAGAATTCAGTGATTGAGAATGCCATAGGATTTGGGTTACTCAGTTTTTTCGGTCACCTGGAAATGGAGAATTGCCTGATATACAATACGGGAGCACCGGCCTTGGCCATCCTTCAGGGAGGACGGTACCGGATCCTTAATTCCACCCTGGTGAACCGGGGAAGCGATAAGCTGAGCCATATTCAGGAGCCAAGTCTGGCCGTTCTCAATTACCTGGACCAGGGAGAGGGTCAGTACCTGGCCGGGGAGCTGGACGCCCAATTTCAGAATCTGGTGGTCTGGGGTTCCCTGGAAGAAGAGGTCTATGTGGACCGGGTGATGGCGGCCGGATTGGAATATCGGTTGATCATGGAGAATTGCCTGATCAAGGCTAAGCCCCTTCCTGATTATGTCCAGACTTCCCAGATTTGGTACAATGAAGATCCATTATTTGAGGATCCGGACCAGTACAATTTCAGGCCACAGGCCCATTCTCCCATGGTGGACCGGGGACTGCCCGGCCTAAGTCATGATCTGGACGGAAAGCCCAGGATCCCGCCCGTGGATCTGGGCTGTTATGAGTACTGATTGGCGCAAACTCCTAACTATGCCGGCTGCTGGCTTTCCCGAGCAAGGAAGTCCTCCACTCTACTGGACCAGGGTGCCCACAGGCTTTCCGGATATCACGTCCAGCAGGTTGCCGGCTTGGTTCATGTCGAATACGATAATCGGAAGATTGTTTTCCTGGCAAAGGGTAAAGGCAGTCATGTCCATCACTTTCAGGCCCTTGGATATGACCTGGTCAAAGCTGAGTTTATGGAACATGGTCGCTTCTTTGTCGATTTCCGGATCTGCAGTATAGATACCGGCTACCCGGGTCCCTTTGAGGATCACGTCGGCCTTGATTTCAATGGCGCGGAGAGAACCGGCCGTATCCGTGGTGAAATAGGGGTTGCCGGTACCGGCACCGAAGATCACCACCCGGCCTTTTTCCAGATGGCGGATGGCCCGGCGGCGTATATAGGGTTCGGCCACCTGTTCCATTTTGATAGCGCTCTGAAGGCGGGTTTTGATTCCCACCTTTTCCAGGGAGGCCTGAAGGGCCATACCATTGATTACCGTGGCCAGCATACCCATATAGTCGCCCTGCGCCCTTTCAATGCCGGTCTCGGCTTCGTTCATACCTCGGTATATGTTCCCCCCGCCGATGACCACCGCCACCTGAACTCCCAGGTCGATGATGGTCTTGATGTCCAGGGCGTATTGCTCCAGCATTTTGGAGTCTATGCCATAGGGACGATCCCCCATTAGGGACTCGCCGGATAATTTCAGTAGAACGCGATTGTACTTGGGAAGCATGAGAGTAGAATTGAAAATGCCGATGCAAAGAAAGAAAAAAACCCCGGCATTTTGGGCTTTTTAGGAGAATCTATGGTTTTGGCCCTTCTCAAAGGGATGGGCTATCCGCCCTAAAGTCTAGCATTTGCAGGAGTTTATTTGCGCGGTAGTATGGGTTGCTTCTCTGGGGAAGGGTATCCCCGGAAATCCGGCGAGAGCAGTGAATATTTGGCTTTTGAAACTTATATTTACTTTTTGCAGGACCTGTTGCCGAATTAGGGCAGCGGTACCTGGAAAACTTGACCACCACAATCGATGAGAAACCAGGACACCGAATTCAGGGAATTAGGAGGCAGGGAGATCCGCCTGGCCTATTACGGAGGATATATCATCCTGACAGCAATGATGGTTTTTTCCGTTGTCTGGTATCAGGAGCGTATGGCCTTTCTGGATGCGGCTTTTTATCTTTTTGAGATGGCCAGAACGGGATCGGGAGCCATATTCCATGGCCGCTTCATCTCCTTGCTGACCCAATGGTTGCCCTTGGGAGCCATCCATCTATCCCTGCCCCTGGAAACAGTGGCCATCCTGTATTCTCTATCTTTTCCCCTGTTCTATGCGGTTTGTTATGGAGTTTGCGGGGCGATGAGAGACTACGGTATGGCGCTCAGCCTGCTGGTATATCTCTGCCTGTTTACCAGCCATAATTTTTACTGGCATCTTTCGGAGCTTAATTTGGGCACGGCCCTTTTGTTCCCCCTGGTAACTTATTTTCGCCTTCATCCCGAAAAGGGATGGGCTCCCGCGCTGGTCCTCATTCTGTTTTTGCCCGTACTTGTATTCGCCCATCCCCTGGTCCTTTTCCCTTTTGGATTTGCCTGGCTGTTTTTTCGCTATTTTGCTCCCCGCCGCCCCCTTTCCGAATTCTGGTTCTGGACAGGGATAGGGTACTATTTGGCGGTTTTTTTGGTCAAGCAATTCTTCTTCAAGGAGTCTTATGAATCCGAGGCATTCGGGGGGTTAAGGCATTTTGTTCACTTATTCCCGCGCTATGACAGGGCGGTTTCCGTGCACCGCTACCTGGCGAATCTGCCCCGCTTGTATTACTTTGTTCCTTTGGTATATCTTTTTCTTACTGGCTTCTATCTGCCTGGGAGAAGGTATAGGGAGTGGGGCTTGCTGACCTTGTCCCTTCTGGGGTTTGGAGGCCTGATCATGATATCCTATCCCAATCCCGAGACCGAAGATTTCTATTTGGAGAACCTCTATATGCCCATGGCATTTTTCCTGGCCCTGCCCTTCGTATTCCACTTCCTTTTCCGGTTTCGCCGGAAATGGATTCCGGGGACTTTGGTCCTCGCCATCGGTCTGGCGGCTTTGGTTCGCATAGGAAATCTGGCCGAACTCTACCAGGACAGAACGAATTATCAAAAAGAGGTGATCGCAAAATATGGGCAGAGAAAGTATATTCTGGGGACGGATTATCTTCCTGCTGACCGGCTATATATGCCTTGGGCCAGCCCCTATGAATTCTGGTTCCTGTCTACAGTAAATCAGGGGTATTCGGCCTCCATACTGATCACGGAGGATACAGCGCCTTTTGAATATGCCCGTACACAGCGTTCCGCCATGGTGACCACCTGGGGCAGTTATGAATATTCGCAATTGCCCCGGGTTTATTTTCCGTTCCGGGATTCCGAAACCCCCTATGAGATTATGAGGGCAAAGGAATAAGATCATCCTCAGGCCTCCAGGATGATAGCCCCTATAAATATTCCCTTTCGGGTATAATTTTGTCTCAATTATATGTTTTATACCCGATAGGGTACAATTTGATAGGAGAACTTTTTGGATCCTAAAAGGATGAACCCTGATTGCAGAAGGTGCCGCCATGTTCTTAAAACTCTAAAAAGAATCCTCTCAGCTAAATGGATATTCTGGTCGAAGGGGAGTCCGTTATACCGGAAAGCTAAAGGGAAACCTCCTGGCATAATGCCCTGTTTTGATTCAGTATTGAATTGTTTAGAAATCATGGGGCAATAGAGGGGAAAAGGAGTCGATATTCCTCATAGGTTAATGGGAAAAATAAATCAGGGAAGGCAATTTCTTTGCCTCCCCTGATTTCAAGATCATAGGACGTATCCTCTTCTTGGGGTAGTATCCTCTGCCCTGGCCTAGGAAAAAGGCGTCTTGACGATCCGGGCCTTTAAGGCCTTGTCCCGGATCATAACGGAGATCTCCGTGCCTTCCTTGGCCATGTCGACGGGCACATAACCCATACCTATGGCTTTGGAGAGGCTGGGTGCCTGAGTTCCGGAGGTGACATGGCCTATAGGGTTTCCATCCGGTCGGGCAAGGACATAACCCTGGCGGGGAATGCCCCTGTCGATCATTTCAAAACCGATCAGCCGACGTTTTACACCTTCTTCTTTGTGCTTTTTCAAAATCTCGCTGCCCAGGAATGGTTTGGTGAATTTGGTAATCCAACCCAGCCCGGCCTCCAGGGGGTGGGTGTTTTCATCGATCTCCTGGCCATAGAGGCAAAATCCCATTTCCAGGCGGAGAGTGTCTCGGGCGCCCAGGCCTACGGGCACCAGTCCCTTGGGACCACCCACGCGGAAAATTTCGGTCCAGATTTTCTCGGCATTGTCCCCCTTGTCCTCGAAATAGATTTCCACTCCGCCGCTGCCGGTGTACCCCGTAGCGCTGATAAGTACATTGGGGACTCCGGCAAATTCCCCCTGCACAAAATGATAATATTTCAGGTGGGTAATATCCAGGGGGGTGAGCTCCTGCATATATGCCACAGCCTGGGGACCCTGTACAGCCAGCAGGCCGGTGGCATCAGAAATATTTTCCAGTTCAGCTCCTTCGCTGTTCCACTTCGAAATCCATTCCCAGTCTTTTTCGATGTTCGCGGCATTGACCACCAACATATAGAGCTGATTGGGCTCCAGGCAATAAATGATCAGATCGTCTACGATCCCGCCGGTTTCATGGAGAAGACAGGAATACTGGGCTTTGCCCGCCACCAGTTTTTCCGCATCATTGGAGCAGAGTTTCTGGATCAGATCCAGGGCCTTGGGCCCGCGCACCAGAAATTCTCCCATATGGCTGACGTCAAAGACCCCGGCATTCTGCCTAACGGCAAGGTGTTCCTGGTTTATACCTGTATAGGAAATGGGCATGTTATAGCCGGCAAAAGGCGCCATGCGGGCTCCTAAGGCCAGATGTTTTTCGGTAAAAGGAGTATTTTTCATAGGAATGATATTTTTCAGCTGGCTGATCTGGGCGCAAAGATAGCAGATTGATGGGGATAATGAATTTTTGTTGGCGCTGCTCGGATTGCGGGCGCTTTGGGAAATACCCTAAATTTGAATTGAATATGGTTAATGCATTGAGCACTCCCTATGGGCGCCACCTGGCCCAAGATCCCCGATGGGCCGCGATATTGAATTCCCATCCCCCTCTTTCCGTGGGCTTTCAGGATCAGCTTTTCTTCAGGCTTTGCCGATCCATACTGGGTCAGCAATTGTCGGTGAAGGTGGCGGAGGTGATCACGGAACGCTTCTTGGAATACTTTGGAGGTCAGCCCCCCGAGCCGGTTCCGCTTTTGGAAGCAGAACCCATGGATCTTCGATCCCTTGGAATTTCGCAGGCCAAAATCAAATATCTGAAGGCCTGGGCCCGGTATGCCCTGGATACGGGTTTTGAGGATTCCTTCCTCCATTCCCTCCGTGACGATCAAGTGCGTCAGTATCTTTTACCTGTACCCGGAGTCGGCCCATGGACCGTGGACATGCTCCTCATCTTCAGTCTGGGCAGGGAGGACATTTGGCCCGTAGGGGATCTGGGGGTGAGGCTCTCTGCCCAATCCACCCTGAATTTTCATGGCCCGGGAGGGGCAGCGGGAAGGAAGGCCCTTTTTCTTCTGGCCGAAGACTGGAAACCCTATAGAAGCTATGCGGCCCTGCATTTATGGCATCATCGGGACCGGATGACGGCAGCGGGCAAGTCCACCCTTTCAAAGAGTTCTTCCCAGGATGTCAAAGCGTCAAAAAAAGAGGCCGTCTCAAAAGTCTGAGGCGGCTTTTTTCATTTTATTCGGAGTTGG
>CAYPQN010000004.1:0-90983 GCA_964412885.1 uncultured Chitinophagaceae bacterium
TCCCAACTCCGAATAAAATGAAAAAGCCGTCTCAGACTTTTGAGACGGCCTCTTTGCCGGTAATCCGGTATTTTCTATTCGTGCGGCAGAGGAGATTCGAACTCCCAAGCCCTTTGACGGGCGCTACCACCTCAAAGTAGTGCGTCTACCAGTTTCGCCACCGCCGCAGGAAGGGCAAAAGTATATCCAAATTCCAATAAAAAAAAACGGTCAACGCTTTAATATTATCCGAAACTGGGTCCCCCTCTCTGGTTCGGACTGCCGGAGGACTATGCTTCCATGATGAAATTCCCGGATAATCCGTCTGGACAGAGAGAGGCCCAGTCCCCATCCTCGGGTTTTGGTCGTGAATCCCGGAGTAAATACTTTATTGGCCACTCGGCGAGGTATACCTTTCCCGTTGTCGATCACGTCTACAAAAACCTCTTTCCCCCGATCTTCCAGCTGAACCCGGATCCAGCCCTTGCCCTCCAGAGCATCCAGGCTGTTTCGGATCAGGTTTTCCATAACCCAGTCAAAAAGGGGACCACTCAGGGGAACTATGGCCGTAGACGGCCCCTGATAGTCTATACTTACCCTCTGGGGAGCTCTTTTCTGCATATACTGGACCATGGACTTCAGGCGAAGGACCAGGTCCTCTTCCTCCAACCGGGGTATGCTGCCGATCTTCCCAAAGCGATCGGCCACCAGCTTCAGCCTTTCCAGATCCTTGATCATCTCGGAGGTCGTGGCCTCGTCCAGGCCCTGCACCCTGGCCCATTCCACCCATCCTTCCAGGGAACTGAGGGGGGTGCCCAGCTGATGGGCCGTTTCTTTGGATAATCCCACCCAAACCTGATTCTGCAAGGACCTATGGGCCGAAGTGAAGGCAATCCATACCAAAACCAGAAAAAGCAGTATAGTCGCCCACTGAATATAAGGATAATAGCGCAACTGCTTAAGCAGAGTGGATTCCCCGAAGTAGACATAATTGATTCCCACCCCATAGTCAAATTCGATAGGGTCCGAACTAGCCTTCATTTCCTCAAGGACCCTAAGCAAATAAAGACTGTCGCGGTTCACCCGAATCGTGTCGATATTCTTGAAGTCGAGAATCCGGCCCCCTTCGTCCACCAAAATCAGAGGGATGGACTTATTCTCCTCCACGATCGAGGAGGCATAGCGAATGGCCAGGGGATCCGTGCTCAAGGATTGAGTCTTCAGCCCTTCGACCAACTGAACCACATTGCGGCGCTCCGCATCGGCCAGACTGAGAGCCAGCCTATGGGAATAGTACAGGGAGGCCCCTACGATGATCAAAGCGGCAAAAATCAAATAGGTCTTCCAATTCAGATACCCTCCCATAGCAGATAAACCCTTCCGGGGTAAAAATATTATGATTTTGAGGGAATAACTATTATTTTTGGCGGGTAAATTCCTTCTCCAAGATGAATGCACAACCGAATTCCTCCTCTGAACAACTGATTGATAATTTTGCCGATATCAATTACAGCAAGCCGTCAAAATCAAGGTTTCTCTTTCAGCTTTTCTATTTCGGGTTTTTTATTTTCATGGCGGCCGTGTTTTATGGTCTTTATACCCATAAATACGAAAGCAACGCCCATGTTAAAGTACCCCCCAGCACACAATACCAACCTAAATACAACTGACAGTTAAGCAGCGGACCATGGTCAGTGAGCAGGACACCGCTGTGGTGATTTTGTCCTATAACGGGAAGAAATGGCATGATCTGTTTCTTCCCCTTATTTTGTCCGAGAGCAGAGGCTGTTATGATGTTTTCCTGGTGGACAATGCCTCCACAGATGGCACGGCGGACCATGTTCAACATCATTTTCCCCAGGTGAAAATTCTTCGGATTCCGGAAAACCATGGGTTTTCCTATGGATATGCCAAGGCCCTGGAATCCATTTGCGCTCAATACTATGTGCTCCTCAGTGCCGACTTTGAAGTCAGCCCCGGGTGGTTTCCTCCTCTAAGGGAAGCCATGGAAAAAACCGAAAACCTGGCGGCATGCCAACCGAAAATCAAATACTGGAGGGATAAATCCCAGTTTGAATATGCCGGAGCCGCCGGTGGATATATGGATCGACTCGGATATCTTTTCTGCCGAGGCCGGCTGTTTCACGTGCTCGAAGAGGATAAGGGTCAGTATGACGACAACAAAGAAGTATTCTGGGCCTCAGGAGGCTGTTTTATGGTCCGGGCCTCCACCTACCATCAGGTAGGGGGATTGGATCGGGATCTCTATGCCCATATGGAGGAGATCGACCTCTGCTGGAGACTGAAAAATGCGGGATACCGAATCGGCTATATCGGAAATTCCACGGTATACCATGTGGGGGGAAGCGTGATCTCCTACGGAAGCCCCCAAAAACTCTATTATAATTTTCGCAACAACTTGATTCTGCTCCTGAAAAACGCATCCGGCCCCACCCTATGCTGGTTATTCCCTTTTCGCCTGTTGCTTGATGGGGTGGCAGGCATGCGGTTCCTGATCACCGGCCAGTGGAAAGAAGCCCTTACCATAGTCAAAGCACATTTCCATGTCTATGCCCGCTTCGGGCATTGGTGGCGCAAACGAAGGCAGGTAAGCCGTCTCCGCCAAAGTCCCAATACTCAGGGCCTCTATCCCGGAAGCATTGTCTGGGACTTCTTCATCCGGGGCCGACGCCGTTTCCCCCAGCTGAAATGGGAAAGCAGGGATCTATGAATCCATGTCCCCATGGCCAGGGCCCAATCCATGGAGTCCAGGCAGCGACCATGCTCACCGACTCCCCAGGGCCGTTTACCGCCCCACCATGCAAAATCACCTAATTTAGCCCGCCCCTGAACCAAAGAGGACCTAGCTTTGGGAGCAAATCAAGGTTATGGACACCAAATCAAGCTCTGTACATAGATTCCCGAACAGCCGAATCCCCCGCTACCGTAGGGACAGGGGAAAAAAGACCTGGGGACTGGTCATCCTGGGAATAGGTCTTTTTCTCCTGCTTAGAGAGTTTCAGCTCTTTGACCTGAGGTGGAAAGAGATATGGCCCTATTTGCTGATTGTCATCGGTCTGGCCATAGGCATACGAAACCGTTTCCAAAAACACGCTTGGTGGATCCTCTGTTTCATTGGTATTGCCCATATCATACCTGCCTTTCAAATCGGAAATATTTCCTCGTCCTCCTTAGTGGTCCCCCTGGCCTTTATTATCGGGGGATGCATGATCCTTTTCCGCTCCCGCGGTTCGGGCCGTTGCGGTCCGAACTTTCATGTAGTAAGCCACGACGAGCAGAAAATGAATGTCGACGTCCATTTCGGCGGCAGGAAAGAGATCATCACTTCCAAGGATTTCCGGGGCGGCAAGGTCAATGTCAGCTTTGGCGGAGTGGAACTGAATCTCCTTCAGGCCGATGGTTCCGAACAGCCCATGGTGCTGGACACCCGGGTGGCCTTCGGAGGGCTGGAACTGATTATTCCCTCTCATTGGGAGCTGCGCAATGAAATGGACACTACCGTGGGCAGCGTGGAGGACCAGCGCCAATTCCGAAGAACCCATATCGGCGATCCTCATCCCACCCTGGTGCTCAAAGGCACGGTGCATTTCGGGAACATTGAAGTGAAATCCTATTAAATCTAAGAGACAAAGAACAAAACCTTGTGTTCTATGAAAACCTATATCGTACAGATTATTTATAAGATCAAGACGATCCCCAAAGGAGTGGAGCAGTATGATGAGCAGTGGCGCGTTATCTTTGCAGAAGACGAACGGGAAGCCATATCCAAAGCCCGAAAAATAGCCTTGGACGAAGAAGATCATTTCCTGGACCGGCACGGCCGGCCCGTCTCCTGGGAACTGATCGGCATAAAGGATCTGCAGCCCTTCGAAGTCAAGCATGGTAGCCTGGTCTGCAGCAGTGTGAAAGAAGTTATGCCGATTTCCGGTCCGCTTTGGGAAACCCATCAACCCTGAATCGCATCTCTTGATCATAAACCGAAACATAAGAGTTCTGTTCTTGGTACTGGGAGCTACCGTATTCCTGTTTCACCTCTTTGTACTATATGCCCATACGGGTTTACCGGTCTCCCAGACCTTTTTTGATTCCGGACTCACTACCCTGATCATCGGCCTGCTGGTCTGGAATATGCTCCTGGCCCTCAGTGTCTATCCCACACGGGCGGGATTCATCATCTATGCCCTGATTCTATCCACGGGGTTTTCCGCCCTGGCCACCTACCTGGACTGGGTAGCCCTTAGAGAGATCCTTGGCCGAAAGGAACCGGCCTACCTGGAATGGCTGCTGGATTCCATGCCCTATCGGTTTTTCACCAGTTGGTTGATCTTCGGCTGGATTGCCACGCATTTCACTTTCAAAAAAAGATTGACTGAATTCGAGAATCATTTCAAAAAGCAGAGTTCGGCGGCCCTCCAACTCAAAGATGCGGAACTGTTCAAACTTAGACAGAAGTTTCAGCCGCATTTCCTGTACAACAGCCTGAACTCCATTTCTGCCCTGACCCAGATCAATCCGGCCAGGGCCCAGGAAATGATCGGCAGCCTCTCTTCCTTTCTGCGCAGCTCCGTCCAAAGAGAAGGCCGAGAAGACATTCCCCTGGAAGAAGAGCTGCAGTATATGAAATCCTACCTGGACATAGAATCCATCCGCTTCGGGGACAGATTGAAAGTCGATTTTAAGGACGAGACCCAGGGGCAGGGCAGCCTTCCCCCTTTTCTGCTCCAGCCCGTATTGGAAAATGCCATTAAATTTGGAGTCTATGGCCATAGCGGAGCACTTACCATAACCATCCGAATCCGCCGCATGGAGGATATGCTCTCCATCACCATTGCTAACCCCTATGACCGGGACCTTCCCACCCTCAAGGGGACGGGATTCGGATTGGAGGGGATCCGGCGGCGCCTCTATCTTCTCCACGGAAGGACCGATTTGCTGGAGACCGAGAAAAGGGAAGACTTATTCATTACCCATATCAAAATCCCCCAGAAAGAAAATGTACACGGCCCTAGTAATCGATGACGAGCCCCTGGGAAGGCAGCTGGTAATCAACTACCTCAAGGACTATGCGCAGATCCAGGTCATTGGAGAAGCGGCCAATGGATTTGAGGGGATAAAAATGATACAAGAAGGGAATCCCGACATCCTTTTCCTCGATGTCCAAATGCCCAAGGTGAATGGATTTGAACTCCTCGAACTGGTGGACAATCCTCCCTATGTGATTTTTACCACGGCCTTCGACCAATATGCCCTCCAGGCATTCGAAGCCCAGGCTGTCGACTATCTTCTCAAGCCCATATCCCGAGAAAGAATGGAACAGGCCATCCAGAAATGCCTTCAGCTCCTGTCTTCGTCCCCTTCCCCTCAGGGCCCCAACCCCAGCCTGCCTCAGGAAGTCTACGAAGGCTACCATCATCGGCTAGTGGTCAAGGAAAACGGAATGATCCGCATCATTCCGGCCACCGAAATTCACTATATCGAAGCCTGCGATGATTATGTACGGATTCACTCCCAGATGGGCAGGTTTCTGAAAAAGAGCACCATGACCCGCATGGAGCAAAGTCTGGACCCTTCCGCATTCGTTCGGGTACACAGATCCTATTTGGTCGCGGTATCCCAGATCACCCGCATAGAATCCTTCGATCGGGAAAGCCATATGGCCTTGATCCGCTCCGGCGAGAAAATACCGGTATCCAAGTCCGGAATGGCCCGACTGAAACAGACCCTGGGATGGTAATCAGTCCCGGTTCTCCTCCCCTTCCCGGGAATCCGGCATCCTTTCCAGCAGATAGCGGATGCCAAGATAGCCTCCCAGGGCGCCAAAATAAAGGATAAGGGACCTTAGGGGATCCCCAAGAATACGGGGGGCAGCACTGGGATCTTCGCTGAGTAGCTCATAATGCGGAAGCATCAGGGCCACAGCAAAAATCGTATACCCGGTGAACATGGCCACCAGGGTCACCAGCGCCCACAACACATGCTTCTGCCCCTTTCGCTGGGCCAGACGGCTATTCAAATAGGTCAGTATAAATACCGAAATAAAGGTCAGAAAGTCCATAGTTTTCCCTTTGATCCCCGCACCACCCTCTTCCTGCATCCGGTCCAATTTTCCCCGATCACGGATTGATTAGGCATACTGGGCCAAAAAATCCTTAACAGATTCCTCCAAATGCTGAATCTGCTCTTCGCTCAGGCCGTGATGACAGGCCAACAATATTCCTCCCCTCATCACCTGATCGGCCTGGGGATATCCCCCGGGGCGGGCCCGGTGGGGCAAGTCCCGGAAACCGGGCTGGCGAAGAATATTTCCCGTAAAAATAGTCCGCGTCTGAATATTCCTTTTCTCCAGGAAAATCTGCATGTCCCGACGTTCAAAAGGAGCCTCCGGACGAATGGTCAGAGCCAGAGCCAGCCAGCCGGTCCGGGAATCCGGCAACTGCCTGGGCAAAACGAACCAGGAAGACCACTGGGAGAAAAACAGACTCAAGCGTTGAAAATTCCTGGTCCTCTGGTCGATGTTTTCGGCCAGTTTGTCCAATTGCACCAGGCCAAAGGCGGCCCCCATTTCCGAGGGCTCCCAGTTATACCCCGGTTCTTCGAAGACGAATTTGGAGTCATAGCGGATTCCGTCCACTTCCACATGAAAGCGGTTCTCAATGCTTTCGCTGTCTACATAAAGAGAAGAACTCCTGCCCCAGCTACGAAGCAGGCGGCCCCGGTTGTAATAGCGCTCATCGTTGACGCAGAGCATGCCTCCGTTTCCGGCGCAGTTGATGATATGGGAACCATAAAAACTAGTCGTACTCATATCCGTGAACCGGCCGCTGGAGCGACCTCCAATTTCGGCGCCTATGGTATCGGCGGAATCCTCCAGAACAAAAAGCCCATGCCGGTCGGCAATTTCCCTAAGCCTGGCCCAATCCGGCAGGTTGCCTATTAGATTGGGGATGAACATAGCCTTGGTTTTGGGTCCAATCATGGATTCCACCTGGGAGGCATCAATATTATAAGTGCCCTCCTCGACATCTATGTACACGGGCACCCACCCTTTTTTGTACAGGGGGGAGACCGTTGTCGAGAAGGTGAGTACCGGGGTGATGATTTCCGTGCCCGGGGGATAGTTCAGCAGTTCGGAAGCCAGGTAAAGGGCAGAAGATCCGCTGTTGACCATGATCCCATAGGACTTATCATAAAGCTGGGCCACTCTTTCCTCCATGGCCCGGACTTTTTCTCCCATTTGGGTGGAGGTTCTCAATACGTCAACAACAGCTTCTATTTCGGCTTCTCCGTGTACGGACTTCCCATAGGGCACGTGAATGGCAGCAGTTTTCTCCATATATGCAGTTCGATATAAAAACGTGGACTAAGTTGTTGGCAATTCTCGTATGCGAATGTAGGATTTTGAATGCAGATTAACTAGTCAATCCCAAAGTCCTCCCTATCCTGCGACCCCTGCTCTCCTTTTCTCATGTCGGAGAAGGGATGGATTTAGGGTATCCAGGAAATGGGAACAGGCATTGATGGAAAATTAAGCTCAGCGAGGGACAGGGTACCGAAAAAATGACAAAATGAAGGGGACCGGACTAATTAATCCTCAAAATCCCTTACTTTATAGTGTGATTAAGGTCTCCATGAGATTGTCTATTCTATTGATGTCCGTCCTGTGCCATGGATGTGAGGAAGACAATGCCCCAACAAAAATTCATTCTGTGGTCGTAGAAGAAAAAACGGCTACAATACACAAACTTCCGGGGACAATAGTCCATATTCGAGATTCCATGATAGGAATGCGATTATCTCCCCATGATTACCTCATTTTTAATTACTATTCCGGTGAGGAACTAAACCGAATCCATATAGATACTCTTGCTTTTCGAAGACTCATCTCGATGGCAAAAAACGCGGATGAAAAGGATTATCAATTCATCTCTGCCTCTGAGTTGGCAAAAGATGGTATAAGTCCTTTCGAAATCTTTAACTTATGCAAGGATGATGAAGATCCAGAAAAATTATGGCTGTTTTTTGAGGTGACCGCTTCCTTTAGTGACTCTATTGAATATGGGGGTAAAACGGTTCCCGCCACTATATTTAGGGGGCTCCAATTTATTGGTGAACTAGATAGCAGGGATTTCAAAATAACGAAGTACTACTATATCCATACTGGGCCGGATGTGTTTCCGTACCCTATCCATGGTGCCCTGAAAATAAAGGATAGCTTTTTCACCCGGCATGTGCCTGCTGTGATCGATAAGCAAGTTGTTTCGATAATGAAGGCAAATGATAGTCTATATACGCTTAATCGATTGTTGATGCCCGGAGATAGCACTTCGATTTATATGAAAACCAAATTTGTTACGGAACTTCGATTTGATCGGAAGCCTGACGGGAAAATGCTTATCGCAAACAGCATTCAGCTTTATGATGACCAGCAAAGGCAGATCTTGGAGATATATAATGAGGAAACCAATAGGCATATTATGGCCTTCAAATATAATGATCTCGATAGTTCCATTTACTACTATATCAACGAAAAACAGAATGAGATAAAAACCAGCCATCTATATCGCTATCACCCCGAACGCGGAAAGGAATGGCTTCTTGAATTTGAAAAATGGGGACCGGCCCTGTTCATTCCGGAGAAAGCTGAAATGGTTCGTCTGGTCAAAACCGATTCTCATGCCTGTCTTCATACCTATAGACTCCCTGAATTCCTAAACCACCAGAATTTCTAAGGAGAACCGGGGCTAAATCCATACTTATCCTGGATTCAACCGATGAATCCTGGCAGAATTCGATGCCGGGGGACGGCCCCGGGGAAAATTCATATCCAGATGAGGAAAGGGACATTCCGGGAATTGCCAGCCCGTTCTCCGGACAAACCAAGCTCCCGGCTTAGGCCACATCTTATATCCAGAATAGGAGAATTCTTTCCGTTGGGGAGATAGGGAAATGCAGGGATTATACGAAGGAATATCCAAAAAACACAGAAGAAAAACTCCCTGGAGCTCCCCCACCCTTTGGCCCGCAGGCCATGTTCGACGGGGTAAAATGCAGAATGCAGCCCCAGGGGACTGCATTCTGCTAGGACCCATGAAGGGTCTTGCGGAAGGGATTCAAGAACTATAGCGGCTTGCCGTTCCTGTCAATCTCCACCACCTCAAAACCAAATCCCTGGAGGCGGTCCCAAAGGCTTTCCTTATCCCCGACCAGGACAATATGCATTCGGGATGTATCCGGAATATATTTGCGGATCAGTTCCCCTAGTTCATTAACAGTCAGCTTGTTGAGGATCTCGGTTTGCTTGCGGGTAAAATCTGCATCCAAATCGTATTCCAATATCCGGGATAGGAACAAAGCCTTCTGATAACCCAGCTCATATTTGCGGGCTTCGCTCTGTCCCATGGAGTTCTGGGTAAAGCGGAGCTCGTCTTTTTCCATTCCCTTCTCCCGGTATTCCTGGAATATTCGCAATATGTCCACCAGGGCACTGTCGGTGGCGTCGGCCTTGATCCCCGCAGAAAACTCATAGGTACCCGTGTACTTGTTCCCACTGAAATAACTGCGGGCCCCGTAGGTCCAACCTCTTTCTTCCCTAAGTTTAAGGTTCAGACGGCTGTTGAAAGCACCCCCAAAAGGATAGTTCATTGCATTGGCCTTGTAATAGTCTCCCAGGGCATCGAAGCGCAGATCGGTCACCACCCCGATGCGGAACTCGGTCTGAGCTGCCTGGGGAATATCCACAAAATAGATCCGGGTTTTTTCCACCTTAGGCGCCGGACCCAGTTCAGGAAGGACAATCGGATGGTCCGGCAACTTGCTCAGAAAGTCCAGGGAGTTGCTTACTTCGGCCCCCACATCCCCAACGACCACAATATCCAGTCCGTTGCGGGATATATAATTCTTATAGAAAGTTTCCACGTCCTCCAAATGAATATTGGCCACGGATTCCTCCGTGCCGTAACTATTCGCCGCAAATATATGATCGGGACCATACATGATTTTATCGAAGACCTGGGAGGCCACCACTTCCGGACGCGAATTCAAGTTCCTGATGGATTCCAGAGTCCTTTTCTTTTCGCGATCAAAAGCATCCTGAGTAAATCGAGGTCTGAGCAAGACCTCGTCGACCAGTTTCAACGTTGGGCCCAGGTTCTTGGAAAGGGTTTTGACTTGTACCTGGATATCGTCCGTGGTCGCCGAAACGGATATGCTGCTGCCCAGTTTCTCCAGCTCCAGGCTGAGCTCCTCGGCCGTATAGTTTTCGGTATCTTCCATCATCATGGCGGCAAAGAGATTAGCCAGCCCCGATTTTTCCTTATGGGCGGATTCCATCATCCGCCCTCCTTTAAAGTTCATGAACAGATTAACCACCGGAACTTCATCGCTGTGAGTTCCAATCAGGCGGATCGGACCAGGCAGATCCTTACGCCAGAAATCCGGCACCTTCACCACGGGGTTTTCCCCGTTTGGCGGAATCTGAGACCGATCAAAGTCATCTTTTGCCTTTACGTATTCCAGGCCTTCATAACCGTATTCCGGTGCCTCGTAGCCTTCTTCACTCACGGTATAGTTGGGAGCTGCGGCTACATTATCTTCCTGACCTTTAGGGGTCAGGGAGACAATCACAGCAGCCTTGTCCTTCAGGTACTGGTTATATACCCTCATCACATCCTCCTTGGTCACCTTGCGATAGCGCTCCAGGTCCTTGGGGAAATAGTTGGCATTGCCCGTAAACGTGTAATAAGCAGCCAACTGGGACACTTTTCCGGAAACCGATTCCAGTCCATAGATCATATTAGACTCCATGGAATTGCGGAATTTCTCGATGTCCTCATCGCGGACCCCGGTCTCCTCAAATTGCTTGAGGGCCTTGCGAAACTCCGCCTCAATATCGGCCAGAGATTTTCCGGGATAAGGCACAAATACAAAAACAAATTCACCGGCCAGTTCGCTGGTCGGATTCATGGCTACGGCGTTCACCGCCAGCTGACCTTTGATGAAGTTCTGGTAAAGGATGGAGTTCTTTCCCTGGCCCAGAATCTCGGCCAGGCAATCCAAAGGAGCCTCATCGGGATGGAAGGAGGGTACGGAAGGATAGGTGATACGGAGCATGGGCAATTGAGCATAATTGTCGACCATGGACACATAACGATCTTTCTCGATTTTCACTGGGTCCAGTTTCACGGGCTCCACTTCAGGACCGCGGGGGATGGAACCAAAATACTTCTCCGTCAGTTTCACCACTTCGGCAGGGTTCACATCTCCGCCCACGGTCAATACCGCATTGTTGGGTCCATACCAGCGAAGGAAGAAATTCTTCAGGTCATCCACCGTGACCCGGTCCAGGTCTTCCACATATCCGATGGTCAGCCAGGAATAAGGATGACCATAAGGATAGAGGTTTTTGGCCGTCACCTCGGATATCAATCCGTAGGGGCGATTATCGTATCGTTGCCCCCTTTCGTTCTTCACCGTGGCCCTTTGCACCTCAAACTTCTGCTGAGTCACCGCATCCAACAGAAATCCCATGCGGTCGGCTTCCAACCAGAGCATTTTCTCCAGTTGGTTGGAAGGAACGGTTTCAAAATAATTGGTTCTGTCCCGGTTGGTGGTCCCATTCAGGGTCCCCCCGGCTTCGGTGATGATTTTGAAATGCTGCTCATCTTCTACGTTATCGGAGCCCTGGAACATCATATGCTCAAAGAAATGGGCAAAACCCGACTTTCCGATTTCCTCACGAGCCGAACCCACATGATAGGTCACATCCACGTGGACAATAGGATCGGAATGATCCTCATGAATGATCAGGGTCAACCCGTTGTCCAGAACATATTTTTCGTAAGGAATCACCAGCTTCCCTGCCTGGGCCGTCACCTTTTCTACCAGGCGGGCCTTGGCGTTCCCCTCTTGGAATCCCAACAAGGTCAGGGCCAGCAGACTCCAGAATAATCGCTTCATATGAAATATTTATGGTTTTAGTGGCGTAAATATAAAGCATATACAGAGGATTACCCCTAAAAACTTCGATAAAATCCCCGCAAAGGGAAAGCTTATCCCTCTAAACAGGGGCTTTCCCTTCGCAGTTGACCAGGATTTCCTAAATTCAGGCGAGGCTCACCCTATACCCTTTACCCATGACCGAATACGAGGAATTTGCCCGAATGGATCTTCTCCGCTGGCAGCAGCATTTGGACAGAAAACCCGGAAAAGCCGAGGAATGGGCCGCCCGGATCCAGAAAAAATGGAACGGGATCATTCCGGAAAAAATCCATGTGGCCATTGACCGCAGCTTTCAGGGATTCCTCTCCGCGGTTATATTCGGCTCGCGACTGATCCAAAAGCCACCGGTACTATCCAGGGATCTGGAATGGATTGAAGAGCAGGTTAAACAAAAAATCGAATTTTATTCCCGGACCGCCGCGGCCGAAGGAGCCATAACCGGTGCGGGCGGATTCCTGAGCTCCCTGGCAGACCTTCCCCTATGGCTGGGGATAAAAACCCGCATGTTGGCGGAACTGGCCCGCTACTATGGACACGATCTGCGGGATTATCGCGAACGGGTTTTTCTGCTGGATATTTTCCAGTTGAGCTTTTCGGGCCCTGAACATGGCCGCCGCGTATATGAGCGAATGGTCTCCCGCGCCCATCACCCGGGTTTATATCCTGATCCTGAAACGGTTTGGCGGGAGCTCCAAATGGAATACCGGGACTATATCGACCTGGCCAAACTTCTGCAGCTGATTCCCGGAATAGGCGCCCTGGTGGGCGCCGTGGTCAATCAAAAGCTCACCAGGAATTTAGGAGAGAATGCGGTCCAGGCCTACCGCATGCGCTGGTTTGCCCAAGCAGCGGCGCCTCCCTCTTCCCTGTTCCCGCCCAGGAACCCCAACTCCTGATCAGCGCCGGCTGATCACCGACTGGCATTGATCCACAAACACATTAGTCTGGATGGTATATTCCAGTCTGAGGGTGTCGTCATTATAGGTCCCTTGTCCAGAAATCATGGCCTGGTTCACCCATTGCTGGGGAATATTCAGTTTCCCGGTCTCCGGCTGCAGATCCGCGATAATCTCGCTTTTCCAGGAAGGCGACCAGAATCCCTTGATCCGAATCCGGTTGATTATGCCCTCCACGGGTTCCAGAAAACAGGAATGGGTATCCTCGCCGGTCACATCGCATTGCCTGTTCTCGTTGAACTCCGCCTTAAAAGCTTCGGCATGGTTGGAATAGGGAGTTACGCTAATCTGAAAGGGATGGGATTGGATACCGGTATGGGCACTGTAAGTTTCCAGCACCAGGGGATAAACCCCGGTGGCCACCCGCTCTGTCCGGAACCGGATGGTGGCGGGATAAGAAGCCAGGGCATATCCAGGACTGAAATCCACCTCCATCCCCCTGGGCAGTTCCTGGATTCTCAGGCCCACCTCTTCGGACTGGAAACTCGTATTTTGGATCGAGATCTTCATTTCCGCCTCATCGAGTTGCTCCATAGTCAGGTCCCGGACTCCGTTTACGGTGTATGTAAAGTCCAGACTATCTGCGCCCGGAGGGTCCACCAGATTATGGCTGCCCTTATTCTTATTGCAGGCGGATATGGAAAGCATTGCCCCCAGGAAAACCAGGGTTAGAATACGAGGAATGCCAGGATTCATAGAAAATAAAGGTAAAGGTTTTTTCCCATTTGGAAATATCCCTAAGGACAAAAGAAAAACAGGAAACTTCCCCCGAGGAAAGAATCCTGTTTCCAAAAATCGCGCAGGCCAATCCGTCTACTGGGGCTTCTCTTCGCCTTCCGTCTCTTCGGACTGGCTGGCCTGAGGGGCTTCGGGAGAGGCTTCCGCCTGAGGGGTCTCGCCCTTCCCGGGAGAGTTGTTCGCGGGAACTTCCTCCCTCTCTTCTGCCTTGGCTTCCGTGGCCGTCTCTTCTCCGCCCGGGGATTTGCGGGCAGCCGCAGAGGAACGGCGGCTGCGCCGGGTCTTCTTCTTGCTGGTGTCTTTGTCCAAAGAATAGATCTCATTGAAATCCACCAGCTCGATCATGGCCATATCGGCCGCATCTCCGAAACGACGGGGCATTTTCACAATCCGGGTATATCCTCCGGGGCGATCGGCGATCTTATCTCCGATGGTGCCGAAAAGTTCCTTTATGGCTTCTTTGTTCTGCAGATAACTGAATACCACACGCCGGTTATGGGTATTATCCTTTTTGGCGCGGGTGAGCAGAGGCTCTACATAAACCCTAAGGGCTTTGGCTTTGGCCAAAGTGGTGAAAAGGCGCTTATGCTCGATAAGCTGGCTGGCCAGATTGGACAGCAGGGCCCTCCTGTGGGAGGCGGTACGGCTTAGATTGTTGACTTTATCTCCGTGACGCATGACTAAAATTTTATGTCTTTCGACGATCTCATACCGTGTCAGGAATTATGAGATGGGTGAATAAAAGGGTTCGGAGGTCCGAACCCGAAAAGGGATTAATCGTTTTTGGGATTGATTTTGGACACATCCATTCCAAAATGCAGCCCTCTTTCCTGGAGAACCTGCTCGATTTCGGAAAGGGATTTCTGACCGAAATTCCGGAACTTCATCAGCTCGTCCTGGGTATAGTGCACCAATTCGCTCAACGAATTGATCTTGGCAGCCTTCAGGCAATTGAATGCCCGGACGGAAAGCTCCAGGTCTTCCAAAGGCGTATTAAGGATCTTCCTCAAGGCCAGAGTTTCCTCGTCCACCACGTCCTCTTTCTCTTCTTTTTGCACATCCAGAGAAATGTTCTCGTCGGTGATGATCATCAGATGCTGGATCAATATGCGGGAAGCTTCCTTCACGGCCTCTTCGGGATGGATCGTGCCGTCAGTGGACACTTCCATGATCAGCTTTTCAAAGTCCGTACGTTGCTCCACCCGGGTGTTCTCGATGCTGTACTTCACATTCTTAATCGGAGTATAGACCGAGTCGATGGCAATCAGTCCTATGGGTGCTCCCTCCTTAATCCGATTCTCCTCTGCAGGCACATAACCTCTCCCCTTGCCCAGATGGATATCCATGACGAAACGGGCATTGGGCTCCATATTGCATATCACCAATTCGGGATTCATGACCTGAAAATCGTGGAGCATTTCCCCGATCATTCCGGCGGTAAATTGCTGTTTTCCCTGAACGTTCAGGGTGATCTTTCCGAGATCAGCTTCTCCATCTACCACAGATTTCAGGCGGACCTGCTTGAGGTTCAGGATGATTTCGGTCACGTCTTCCAGCACACCGGGAATGGTGGCGAACTCATGGTCCACCCCCTCGATGCGGATGGCCGTAATGGCATATCCTTCAAGAGAAGACAGCAGTACCCGGCGCAAGGCATTGCCAATGGTTACCCCATAGCCCGGCTCCAGGGGCCGAAACTCGAACTGAGCTTCAAAATCCGTTGCCTTCTGCAGCACAATCTTATCGGGTTTCTGGAAATTCAATATGGCCATAAAATGACAGTTTTTGTTTCTTTATTAGAGATCGTGGGAATCCAAGATAAGGAATCATATAAAGAGAGGGAAGGGCATCCGCTATCGAATCCTTCCCCGGTCTCTTATTTGGAGTACAATTCCACAATCAGTTGCTCTTTGATGTTCTCGGGGACGTTATCCCGCTCCGGTGCCGCCATGAAGGTGCCTTTCAGCTCTTTCTCATTGAAATCAATCCAGCTAATCCGGGGATTCTTGGGACGCACCAGGCTCAACACGGCAGAATTCAGTTTGCTTTTTGCTTTGAGCTCTATCTGATCTCCGGGCTTTACCTGATAGGAAGGAATATTCACAATGCTTCCGTTCACCATGACATGCTTGTGGGATACCAGCTGGCGGGCTGCGGGACGGGTGGGGGCCAGTCCCATACGGTAGACCACGTTATCCAGCCTGGACTCCAGCAAGCGCATCAGGTTTTCCCCTGTAGCGCCTTTTTGGCGGTTGGCCTCCACATAGGTGTTTCGGAACTGCTTTTCCAGCAGCCCATAGGTGTATTTGGCCTTTTGCTTCTCCTTAAGCTGGATAGCGTACTCGCTGGGCGCCTTGCGCCGGCGGTTGTTCCCGTGCTGACCGGGAGGGTTGGGGTTTTTGCCCAGATCCTTTCCAGATCCCAGAATGGGTTCTCCGAAAATCCGGCAAATTCTGTTCTTTGGTCCTGTATACCTTGCCATATCGATTTTTGTTTCCCTGCCCCGTCTCCTCTAAAAATCGAAAAATCCGATCCGGGACAGTATGTATTGGGTTGATTGATGAAATAATAAAAAATGAATTGCCCTTATACCCTGCGCTTCTTCGGAGGACGACATCCGTTATGCGGCAAGGGGGTCACATCCTTGATGGAAGTAACTTCCAGGCCCACATTGGAAAGGGCGCGGATCGCTCCCTCCCTTCCGGATCCCGGGCCCTTCACATACACGTCGATCTTTTTCAAACCGGCATCCAAAGCCACTTTCCCGCAATCCTGGGCAGCCATCTGCGCCGCATAGGGAGTGTTCTTCTTGGATCCCCGGAATCCCATTTTCCCGGCCGAAGACCAGGAAATGACCTGACCGGATTTGTTGGTCAGGGAAATAATGATGTTGTTGAAAGTGGCGCTGATATGGGCGTCTCCATGGGGATCCACTTTCACATTCCGCTTCTTGGCGGTGGTCTTGGACGATTGTGATTTTGCCATTAGGTTTGAAAAATAAGGTGATCAATCTGAGTTTTACCGCCTCAGGCGGCCGCAAGCCCTGACCTCCCCGGTACCCCCACCGGATCCAGCCGGGCCCGGCGATTACTTCTTGGGGGCTTTCTTCTTTCCGGCCACGGTGCGGCGTTTCCCTTTACGGGTCCGGCTATTGGTCCGGGTGCGCTGACCTCTGAGCGGAAGTCCTTTCCGATGCCGAAGTCCCCGGTAACAGGCGATGTCCATAAGACGTTTGATGTTCATCTGCACTTCGGAGCGCAGCTGCCCTTCCACCTTGAACTCGGTGGAAATCACATTCCGGATGGCAGTCTGTTCCTCATCATTCCAGTCCTGGGCTTTCTTGTCCCAGTCAATCCCGGATTTGGTCAGGATATACTGGGCCGTGCTTCGGCCAATCCCATAAATATAGGTGAGGGCAATTTCCCCGCGCTTGTTCTTTGGAAGGTCAATACCAGCTATACGAGCCATGTATATTATTCTGTTTAATGATTATTCAATGATGGAAAATTAACCCTGTCTTTGTTTAAATCGGGGGTTTTTCTTGTTGATTACATATAATCTGCCCTTGCGACGAACAATGATGCAATCCGCGCTGCGCTTCTTTATAGCCGCTCTTACTTTCATAATCTGTTGATTTTCTCTATTATTTGTATCGATAAATGATCCTACCCCGGCTGAGGTCATAGGGGCTCATTTCCACCCCCACTTTATCCCCGGGAAGAATGCGAATGTAGTGCATGCGCATTTTCCCGGATATGGTCGCCAAGATCTCATGCCCATTTTCCAGCCTCACCCGGAACATAGCATTAGACAAGGCTTCCAGGATAACCCCATCCTGTTTGATCAAAGACTGTTTCGCCATATTAAAAAGGACTGCAAAGGTAAAGGATAATTTTTTCTTTTCCAAGATATTCCCCGGAATCCTTCAAAGTTCCGGATATAGTCGGCAGGGCACTAGGCCAGTTCCGGGGCGCAAAAGCTGCGCACAAAGCCCAGCAAAGAGGGGTAATGGGCATCGTAGAGCTCCCGGGGCAGATCTTCGGGTTCGTGCTTCGTGGTGATCAGCACGGTATGCATGCCGAGCTTGCGTCCGAACTCCAGATCCGAGCGGCTGTTGCCCACCATGACCGATTTGCGGAAATCCACCTGATCGAAATCCTCAGCCGCCTGCAGGCCCATGCCCACATTGGGCTTCCGGTTCCGGTCATTGTCCTGCACCGCCGTGCAGGAATATATTTTATCAATCCGACCACCGGCCTCCTCGATTTCCCGGCACATCCGGTCATGAATATCCCAGAGATCCTCCAGGCTCATGATTTCCTTGCCCACGCCCCTTTGGTTGGTGACCACAAAAATCCATCCGAAGCGCTGGGCAAATCCTTTCATGGATTCCAGGCTGCCCTCACAGAATCGGAACTCTTCCCATCGGGTTACATAGGAACCGGTCAGTTCTTCATTGATTACCCCGTCTCGATCCAGAAACAGGGCCCAGGATCGATCCGGGCGTATAGTCTTATTTTCCATCATTCCCTTCATTGCCCTCCATAAATAATCCGGCTTCCACGGCTTCGCAGATAATATGCCCAAGAAGCATATGGGCTTCCTGGATCCTGGGCGTGTCCCGGCTGGGCACGGCCAGGATCAGATCCGCATATTCCTTCATCCTCCCCCCTCCTTCCCCGGTCATGGCCAGAGTGTGCATTCCCAGCTCCCGAGCCTGACTCATGGCCAGGACCACATTGGGAGAGTTTCCCGAGGTGCTCAGACCCACCAGCATATCCCCGGGACGACCGATTCCCCGGACCAAACGCCTATAAACCTGATCGTAACCGTAGTCATTGGCCACGGCGGTCAGATAGGAGCTGTTGGCATGCAGGGCCTCGGCAGGCAGGGGGTCACGATCCTGATAAAACCGTCCGCTAAACTCAGCGGCCAGGTGCTGGGCATCGGCGGCACTCCCCCCGTTGCCGCAGAAAAGTATCTTGCCCCCCTGGGCAAAGCACGCGATCATCCGGGCCACGGCCTCCTCCATGGATTCCATGATCCGGGAGTCTGAAATAAGGGCCTGTTTCAGAGCTATGCTCTGTCTTATTCTGGATTCGATCTGTGCTCGCATACCTTATTCGAAAATGGGCCACTCATCCCGGTTGGGAGGACTCCCGGGCCGCTCTGCTGACAAATATAGGGATTTTGATTCAGCCCCGCAGGGAGCCGGGATACCTAGATGACCAGCATGGCATCTCCATAGCTGAAGAAGCGATATTTCTCCTTTATGGCCGTCTGATAGGCCTCCATGGCCAGCTCATAGCCGGCAAAGGCGCACACCATAATCATCAGCGAGGTCTTCGGCAGATGAAAATTGGTGATCAGCGAATCCGCAATATAAAAATGATGGGGAGGATGAATGAATAGATTGGTCCATCCTTCGGCGGGCTTTAGCAGCCCCCGGGCCGTCACCGTACTCTCCAGCCCCCTCATGGTGGTGGTCCCCACGCTGCAGACCCGGCGCCCTTCCTCTTTGGCCCGATTCACGATCTGGGCGGCATATTCCTCCACCCGGAAATACTCGGCATCCATTTTATGTTTGGACAGGTCCTCGACTTCAATGGGCCGGAATGTACCCAAACCGGTATGCAGGGTGATTTCCGCAAAATGCACCCCGGAAATCTCCAGGCGCTTGATCAGCTCCCGACTGAAATGCAGCCCGGCCGTGGGCGCCGCCACGGCCCCTTCATATTTGGCATATACGGTCTGGTATCTTTCCTTGTCTTCGGCATCGGGCTTCCTCTTTATATATTTGGGCAGAGGGGTTTCCCCGAGCAGGTCCAACATGCCCTTGAAATCACTGTCCGTACCCTCAAATAGGAATCGAATGGTTCTGCCCCGGGAGGTGGTATTATCAATAACTTCGGCCACCAGCTCATCGTTATCCCCGAAATAGAGCTTGTTTCCCACCCGGATCTTGCGGGCAGGATCCACGATGACATCCCAGAGCCGGTTGGACTTGTTCAGTTCCCGAAGCAAGAAAACTTCGATCTTGGCCCCAGTTTTTTCTTTTCTCCCATAAAGTCTGGCAGGGAAAACTTTGGTATTGTTCACCACCAGCACATCCTGAGGATTAAAGTATTCGATGACGTCCTTAAAGATTTTATGTTCGATCTTTCCCGTATCCCTATGAACTACCATCAATCGACTCTCATCTCTGGATTTGGCGGGATGCTGAGCGATGAGATTTAGGGGGAGTTCAAACTTGAATTGAGATAACTTCATAGAAAGAGAATGCTTATAAAAAACGGCAAAGTTAACCTTTATTCCTGGAATGGACAATTTGGACGAAAGGGGGACCGGGAGGATCGCCACGGGGGGATTACCTCAAAAATCCGTATCTTTAATATCCTCCCCGGGAAACGATTCCCGGATTTCTGATCCTTCCAATCCCTGATCATGAATCTTTTTGTCCATCATCTTTCCCCCGAAACCACGGCAGAAGACCTCCAGGAGTTGTTTTCCGAGTTCGGGAAAGTATCGTCCGTAAAACTTATCCGAGATCCGGACTCCGGGCTTTCCAGGGGATTCGGATTTGTAATCATGAAAGACACCTATGAAGCCTTTAACGCCATAGACAATCTCGATAAGATTTATTTCAAGGGATCCGTGATCTCCGTCAAAGAGTCTCGTCCCCGAGACAGAGATGCCCGCCCGGCGGGGCGTGCCAAAAAATCCTGATCCCAGGTAGGGGCCTAGGGCGGAATCAGCGGGCTATGTTCACGGCCCTGAGCTCCCGGATTACAGTTACTTTGATCTGGCCGGGATACTGCATTTCCTTTTGGATCTTGTCGGCAATTTCAAAGGAAAGGCGATCGCTGTCCTGATCGCTGACTTTTTCGGCTTCCACGATAACCCTCAGTTCCCTGCCCGCCTGAATGGCATAAGCTTTCTCCACCCCATGATAGGTCATGGCCAGGTTCTCCAGGTCTTTGATCCGCTGCAGATAGCTCTGCATCATCTCGCGGCGAGCTCCCGGGCGGGCACCGCTAATGGCATCACAGGCTTGCACTATGGGCGAGATGATATAGGTCATTTCCATCTCATCGTGGTGAGCGCCCACGGCATTGACCACGGCCGCATGTTCCCCGGCCTTCTCGGTCAGCCGGGCGCCCAGCAAGGCGTGGCTGAGTTCGGTTTCCTCATCGGGAACCTTTCCAATATCATGCAGCAAACCAGCCCTTTTGGCCAGCTTGACCACTTTCTGGCCAAGCCCCAGCTCGGCGGCCATGATTCCGCAAAGATTGGCCGTTTCCTTGGAGTGCATAAGTAGATTCTGCCCATAGGAAGAGCGGAACCGCATTTTGCCCACCAGGCGCACCAAATCTTTGTGCAGCCCATGAATACCCAGTTCGATAATGGTCCTTTCCCCGATTTCCAGAATCTGCTCTTCGAGCTGCTTTTTGGTTTTCTCCACCACTTCCTCGATCCGGGCCGGATGGATTCTTCCGTCCTGGACCAGGCGCTGCAGGGAAAGCCGGGCGATCTCGCGGCGAAGAGGATCAAAGCAGCTGAGGATTATGGCCTCGGGTGTGTCGTCGATAATCAGGTCCACTCCTGTGGCCGCCTCCAGGGCGCGGATATTCCTCCCTTCCCGGCCGATGATCTGTCCCTTAATCTCATCGGATTCCAGGTTGAATACGGTAATGGCATTCTCAATGGTCTGTTCGGCCGCCGTCCTCTGTATGGTCTGGATGATGATCTTTTTGGCTTCCTTATTGGCATTGATTCGGGCTTCCTCCATGATCTCCTGCACATGGGCCATAGCCATGGTCCGGGCTTCTTCCTTAATGGCCTCCATTAACTCGGTCTTGGCTTCCTCGGCGGAGAGATTGGCGATTTTCTCCAGTTTGCGCACGTTCTCCTCCAAATGTTTTTCCAGTTCGGTGCGCCGGATACGGGTCACCTCCATCTGCTTTTCCAGGCTTTCTTTCAGCTTTTCCTGTTCGTTAATCTGCTTTTGGAGGCTGGCATTCTTCTCCTGAATGCTCTGCTGTTGCTGGCGGATCCGGTTCTCCGCCTCCGCTTGCTTCTGCTTCTGCGCCATGACTTCCTTGTCATGGGCATTCTTAATCTTCAGAAAATGCTCCTTGGCTTCCAGAATCTTCTTTTCCTTGAGCATTTCGGCATGGGACTGGGCGTCTTCCAGGATCTTTCGGGCCTGGGCTTCCGCCTCTTCCACTTTTCTTCGGGTATTGCGGGCAAAAATCAATTTGCCCAGAACGATGCCCAGTACAAGGCCGAGCAGCGAGAAAATGATCGTATTGATAGAATCCATCTTATATTTTGCAATTCATAATTCTTAACCACTTGACAGTCAGTTGGTAAACAGATGTATCTTCCCATCAAATCAAGTGGTCAGGCAGGTTTAGCCCGCTAAGTTAATAAAGTTCCCCGGAAATTCAGGGAGGATTCCTCCACGAGTATGGGGAAGCGGGCTGGGGGAAGGATCGCCCCAAGGCATTATGCCCAATACCGTATATTGCGAATTAAAATCCCCGGCTATGCTCCACGCCTTTTTCCGAGCCCAATCCTCCCTGGTCCCCCTGCTCCGGGCGCCGAACCATCGAAGCGAACAGGTTTCCGAAATGCTTTTCGGGGAAAAGGCCCGGCTGGTGGAACTGGATTCGCCCTGGGTAAAGATCCGAACTGCCTGGGACGATTACGAAGGCTGGTGCCTATACCATCACCTGGAACCCATACCGGAGAGAACCTACAAGAAACCGGAGACCTGGATCAGCGCCTCCCATCTGGGCCATATCCTCTGGGAAGACCAGATTCAGCCCCTGGCTCTGGGCAGCCCCCTATCGGGGATCAAGTCCCGGGCGGCCAACTATAAGACGATATCCGGGCGGTTCAAGGGCAAAAGAGCAAAGGCGAAAGAACTGACCGCCGGAGCGGACCAGCTGGTGGCGGCGGCCGAGCAATATCTGTACGCCCCCTACCGATGGGGGGGACGATCGATCTGGGGCATAGACTGTTCGGGCCTGGTGCAGATGAGCTTCCGCCTCTGCGGCCTGCCCATAGCCCGTGATGCAGCCCAGCAGTGGGAATATGGTCAGCTGCTGGACTTTCCCCACCAATGCCAGAAAGGGGACCTGGCCTTTTTCGGGGAAGAGGGGGGGGCGATAACCCATGTGGGCATCATGGTCAACGAACACCAGATTATCCACTCCAGCGAGGGGAACGGCGGGGTATTCATTGACCTGCTCGATGCCCAGGGGATCCTGAATCTGAGAATAAAAAAACGCACCCATTTTCTGAGGGGGCTGCGCCGCCCCTCCTTTGGGGGAGATTAATACTCCCTGCCCTTGTAAAATATCCGGAAAATGTTTCGGCCGATCTGATATTTGATCACGTCATAGTTCAGCTCCCAGTGTTCCAGGTCGGCATTGGTCACATCATAGATCTGCCCTTCGCTGAAAAGACGGAGCATATTGGTCTGATTCACATAGGCCAGGGAATGGTAGCCCATGATCAGTTTGGAGGGAAAATAGGATTCCAGACTATGGGTCTCCCCCTGATAAAAAACCTTGAAGTATCCGCTGGCATCCTTATAGGCCAGCACATGGTCCACCACCCGGTACTCGGGAGTGAAGAACCCGACCGTTTCCAGGTTCTCGGCATGAAAAACCTTGAAATACCCGTCATTGGATACATAGGCCACCAGATCGTCGCCCACCTGATAGGAAGACGGGGGAAAATCCTCGAGTATATAAGTCTGCCCTTTGTGGAAAAGCTTGAACTGCCGATTGATGTCCACATAAGCCACCGTATTGCGGCCCACGGCAAAGTTCACCACCTCATAGTCCTCCTGGGGGATTATCTTGCCCTGATAAAATATCCTGAACTGATTGGCATAATTCACATAGGCCCCAATATTGTCCGAGACCTTAACCATATTCAAGGCATTGCCGGCCAGAAATCCTTCGATGGGGTAAATGGATCCCTGGTAATAGGCCTTGTACTCAGAGCGGATCTCATCGAGAAAAAGCACCAGGCTGTCGCCCAAATAAAACTGGCTGGCCATGGTGGACAGATTGGTGACCTCGCCCTGATCAAACACATGTAGCGAGGTGGCGTTCTGAAAAACCACCAGATTGTCCGTCACCTGAAAATCATTGGTGAATCCCACATTGAGTTTAGTCACCCCCCCTTTGAAGTAAATCTTAAAGTTCCGGGCATTATCCAAGTAAGGAATGACGCTTCGGCCCACCTTGATTTGCAAAGGCGGCAGGTAATCGACCTTTCGGATCATGCCTTTATCCCAGACGATCACCTGGTTTTGGAGATTCGTATAGGCGGCCAGCTGGGCCATGGCCCGGGGAGATCCCAGCGCCAGGAACAAAACAAGTCCCGTCGATATCCATCGTATACCCATCCTTTTCATCCTTGTGTAAGGGCAGAATCGGATCGGCGGCCTCCCATCTTATGCTTCCTATCCCGGAGCCTCCCCGCCATTTTCCCGATTGCGACCTTTTGGCGTAAAACTAGGGCTTTTGGAGATCAACTGCAAAACGGAAGGCTCCCATCCGCCAATTCAAAAAGCCGGCCTGAGAACAGGCCAGCCCCTATAAACCCTATCACCATGAAAACGTCTTGGGGAAAGAACAGGTATTCTTCCCTGGGCCCGTTCTGCGGTTCAAACGGAAGGGCCCTTTCCTGCAAAGGTAAGGGAGAATACGCATCGAACCAAGGGATTCTCCGCCTCTTTCTCTGCCCCTACCCATTCCTGATCCCCTCTGGGTTATTTCTTCTTTTTGGGAGTAAAAATGGCAATCATCCGCCTTCCTTCCAATCGGGGCATGGACTCCAGAGATCCGGATTCGGCCAGCCTCTCGGCAAACTTCAGCAGCAGCAACTCTCCCCTTTCCTGGAACATGATCGAACGCCCCTTGAACTGCACATAACATTTGACCTTATTGCCCTCCTGCAGAAACTTTTCCGCGTGCTTGGCCTTGAAATCAAAATCGTGATCGTCCGTATTGGGGGTGAAGCGGATCTCCTTCACCTCGGACTGTTTGGCCTTGGCCTTCTGTTCCTTGTCTTTGCGCTTTCTTTCGTAAAGGAATTTCTTGTAATCGATGATGCGGCAAACCGGTGGAACTGCCTTGGGGGAGATCTCCACCAGATCGACTTCCTGCGCCTCCGCAAGCTTCAAGGCTTCCTCTATGGGATAGACTCCGGGTTCGATCCCCTCGCCGATAAGACGGACTTCTTTGGCGGTAATTTCTCTGTTCAGTCGATGTTCATTCTGGGGCAATCTCGGCCGAAAATAGGGCCTTCCTTTAGGTCTTTTCTGCATTAAGTTGTTTTAATATTCTGACAAAAATAGGGGTTTTAGGCTGAATGCGATGCGGGGAGGAGTTTCCGCTTCTCTATCCGTTGCGGGCCTCTCCTGCCGGGATTTCCCGGCGGCTGGATCCCTGCATCCCCACCCGGACTTCTTCCTGTATACGATCCCGGAACCCCTTTGGGTCCATGGCCCCCAGATCCTGTCCTCCATGGGCCCGCACGGAGACGAGATTCTCCATGGCTTCCTTTTCTCCGACAATGACCATATAGGGGACCTTGGCGATCTCCGCATCGCGGATCTTGCGGCCCATCTTCTCCTGGCGCTCATCGATATCCACGCGGATATCCTCCTTTTCCCATTGCGCGGCCAGGCTTCGGGCATAGTCCAGATACTTGTCACTGAGGGGCAGCACCTTGACTTGGACAGGTGCCAGCCACAAAGGCAGATTCCCCCCGCTATGTTCCAGAAGCACGGCCACAAAGCGCTCCAGGGATCCGAAGGGGGCCCGGTGGATCATCACCGGCCGGCGACGGATGTTGTCGGCATCCACATATTCCAGATCAAAGCGTTCCGGAAGATTGTAGTCCACCTGAATGGTGCCTAGCTGCCATTTGCGTCCCAGGGCATCCCGGACCATAAAATCCAGCTTGGGTCCGTAGAATGCCGCCTCCCCGTATACGGTGACCGTGTCCAATCCCTTGGCCTGGCAAGCTTGCATGATGGCAGATTCGGCCTGGGCCCAGTGCTCGTCAGTCCCAATGTATTTTTTTCTGTCCTGAGGATCCCTAAGGGAAATCTGGGCGGTATACTCCTCGAAATCCAGGGACTTCAGTACATAGATCACCAGGTCAATCACCTTCTCAAATTCCGCGCCCAGCTGCTCGGGACGACAAAAAAGATGGGCGTCATCCTGGGTGAACCCCCTTACCCGGGTCAGGCCGTGCAGCTCCCCGGATTGTTCATAGCGATACACGGTCCCGAATTCTGCAAAGCGAAGGGGAAGGTCACGGTAGGATCGAGGGGCAGACTTATAAATTTCGCAGTGATGCGGGCAGTTCATGGGCTTGAGCAAAAAGGACTCGCCTTCATTGGGTGTGGTGATCGGCCTGTAGCTGTCCTGCCCGTATTTTTCCCAATGGCCCGAGGTTTCATAGAGCTCCCGGGAACCGATATGGGGGGTGATCACGGGGAGATAGCCGTCCTTTTTCTGGGCATTCTGCAAAAAGGTCTGCAGCCTTTCGCGGATCATGGCTCCCTTGGGAAGCCAAAGAGGCAGGCCGCTGCCCACTTTCTCCGAGAAATGGAAAAGACCCATTTCCTTTCCCAGTTTGCGATGGTCGCGCTTCTTGGCCTCTTCTACCATGGCCAGGTACTGATCCAGCTCTTTTTGGGCCGGGAAACTGATCCCGTAAACCCGGGTGAGCATGGGCCTTTTCTCGTCCCCTCTCCAATAGGCTCCGGCCGTATGGGTGATCTTGACTGCCTTGATCAATCCGGTATGGGGAATATGCGGCCCCCGGCACAGATCCACGAACTGCCCCTGGGTGTAGAAGCTGATCTGACCGTCCTCGAGGTCTTCAAGCAGCTCTAGTTTATAGGGATCCTCCAGAGATTCAAAATAGGCCATGGCCTCGGCCTTGGACTTCATCTCCCGGATATAGGGATTGCGCTCCCGGGCCAGCTCCTTCATCTTGGCTTCGATGCGAGGCAGGTCTTCTTCGCCCAAATGTTCCCCGCCCAGGTCAATGTCATAATAAAAGCCATTTTCAATAGGCGGGCCTATGGCCAGTTTGGCCCGGGGGTAGAAAAATCGGATGGCTTCGGCCATAAGGTGGGCGGAAGAATGCCAGAAGGTGGACTTCCCTTCCTCATCCTCCCAGCGGAGCAGGCGGATTCGCGCGCCCCCGGGCAGGGGTCGGGTGGCATCCCAGACCTCTCCGTTCACTTCCACGGCCAAGACTTTCCTGGCCAGCCCTTCGCTGATTGACTGGGCTACATCCAATCCCGTGCTGCCTTGGGGATAAGTCCGCAGGGCACCATCCGGCAGATAGATGTCCATCATTTTCTGGTTCTCCATATATTTTAAAGCGGTACAAAGTTAAGCATTGATCCCCAACCGGGGCAGAGCCCGCGGTCCCCCATAGCCCCAAAAAGGAGAGCAGGGGAGTCGACGAAGAAGGAAAGAATAGAGAAATTCTCCTGCAGCCCGGCTAATGGATTCCCTGAAACCGGAAAATCATCCGAATAAAGCCTCCTGCATTCGCCCGAAGGCATCAGAAACGCAGCAGGGTGGCCGTGTAATATACCGTGTCCTTCAGGGGAATAGTCGAGGCATTGCGGATAATCCGGTATTTCAGTTTCAGCCGATCTTCCGTATATTCGAGCACTTCGGCCTCCAAGTCATCATAACCTAAAAACATGTCCCCAGCATAGTAAATGTACATGTAGGTGTCGTTATGCCGGGTTCCGTACTGGATTTCTACTTCCTCGGTCTCGCCGCCGCATTTGGCCTCTCCGGTAACCAGGGCACCCCTGCCGTGGGTACGGAAAACCAGATAGTCATCGGCCTTGCATTCGGGAATGCTGTGCCGCAGATAAAGGGTGTCGTTGAGGTGCGCATCGGCTATGAGGTTGCCGTCATTGTCGTATTCCACCACGGTAAACAGGGTGTCCACCCGCTGGGGTTCTTCCAGGGAAGGGGGAATCTGTTTCAGAATACCGGTGGTCGACGAGAGGTCAAGCCTCCACTTGCCTTCCCTGAGCTGTTCTTCCATGGACAGAGGTGTTTCCACTTTTTCACAGGCGGTCAGCAGAAATACGGCGGAAAAGATTCCAAAAATGCGTTTCATCGATAGGGTTTGTTTGTTCATACGATAATCCTAAAAGCATCCCAGGCCCGACGGGCCGGACCCTCCTTCGGTTAAGTCGTTAAAAATAATTATTTCCCCCCGCTAATAAAACTATTCAGGGAAAAATCTTTGTTCCGGGGGAATATTAGCCCGGCAGGACACCAATCCCTCGCAATTGTCGTAATTTTCCTGCGGCTTTGCCCCGTCCCCAGGAGAAGGCCGGCCCCGGAGGGCTTCCCTTAAGCGCAAATCTGGTATCCATGTACATGAAAAAAGTCTTTCCGTTGATTGTGGTGCTGATTACCTTATCGGTACTGGGGATAATTTTCATTCAGATGTCCTGGATCCAGAATGCCATTTCCCTTAGGGAGAAACAGCATGAGCAGGATATGATCCATGCCATATCCGATATCCGCACTCTGGCCTGGAACAAGTTTATCGAATACTCGGGCCTGATCGGCTGGATGAATGAGGAGACTAAAATGTTCCACCTGCAAAACTTCACGGCTCAGGTGCTCTCACCCCCTGAGATGGATAAAATCATTCAGCAATCCCTGGAAGCCAACAATATCCATGAACCCTTCGAATACGCCATCACCAACATTTTCCGCACCCCCATTGCTCTCTCCGACGGATTCCAGCCCGACTATTACAACAGCGCCTCCACCATGCACATACTGCTAACCCCGGAAAAGGCTAATTTCCGGGAGACCCTGCACCTGTATATCCGCGAAGACGGCCATTATATTCTAGGTAAAATGGGCTGGATGATCGGCGCCTCCGTGGTATTCACCAGCATTATTATCAGCGCCTTCGCCCTGACTATCCGCACTCTGTTCACCCAAAAAAAGCTCTCCGAAATCAAATCGGATTTCATCAATAATATGACCCATGAGCTGAAAACGCCCCTGGCGACGATTTCCCTGGCCATCGATGCACTGACCAACGAGAAAGTGATTGGCGACCCGGCGAAGATCCGCTATTACAGCGCCATGATCAAAGAAGAGAACCAAAGGATGAACAAACAGGTGGAAACCATACTCCAGTCTGCCCGCACCGAACAGCAGGATCTGCGCATGGAACTGAAGCCCCTGGATGCCCATTTGCTTATCCGTAAAGTGGCCGACAACCTGTCGCTGCAAATCCGGGAAAAAAACGGTCGGCTCAATCTCCATCTTCACGCCTCCCGCCACCGTATCCTGGCTGACGAAGTGCATTTTTCCAACATGGTCTTCAACCTGCTGGACAATGCCATCAAATACGCCCGGGACCTTCCCTTGCAAATCGACATATTCACGGAGAACCCAGGGCAGGTACTTCAGCTCACCATCCGCGACAACGGCATAGGCATGAGCAAAGAAACTCAGTCCCGGGTCTTTGAAAAATTCTACCGGGCCCATACCGGAAACCTCCATAACGTGAAGGGATTCGGGTTGGGACTCAGCTATGTCAAGACCACGGTGGAAGCCCACAACGGCCGGGTACGGGTGGAAAGCTCCCTGGGAAAGGGCAGCAGCTTCATCCTCCAGTTCCCCCTTTACGAGGGCTGAACCTCACAAAGAGAAAGAGAGAGAAATCGAGAGAGCGGTCCCGGCGCCCAGGCAGATCATGGTCAAATCAGGGTACAAAGGCTTCGGATTACCGAACCCAGACGCACCGCATCAAAAATCTGGGCTTCGCTGCCCCCGTTTTCCTTGACCGAAGCCTCATGAGAGGTCACACAGCGCTCGCATCCGTTCAACGCGGAGACCATAAGGCTCAAGCATTCGTAAAACAATTTCCCGCCCACGGGGTTCATCATGGTGGACATGCGTATGCCGGCTGGCTGATTCTGATAATAGGTGTTCGAGGCCATAAAATGCCGGAATCGATAAAACACATTATTGGTGCCCATCAAGGCGGTGGCGGCATAGACTTCGGCAATCTGCTCATCGCTGGCCCCCGCCTCCCTGGCCAGGGTTTCCATGCCCGCGGCACAGACCGTGTTCCGGTCATTGACCGCCACGGCCAGGGCAAGAAGTGCCGTCTGTTGGGGACTGAAATGCGTACTGCCCAGCACGGACTTAATGTTCAGTTTCAGGTCTCGGAGGAATCGGCTGTCCACCAGGGAAAGGCGCTCGAGGGCGGGACCGGTCTTCTCTACCGGAATGCGCAAGTCTTCGAGCATAGACAGCAAGGAAGGGGAATAAGTCGATTTCATGGATATATAGTTTGTCCCTGATCCCCAGGACTCGGAAATCAGAGGGATGAACAATCAAAGATGGGGGATCGGGGTTGCCAAGCGCCCGACCTGCCGGGTATGGGAATGCCCGACCGTCCTCATAGGTCGGGCATTCCCCAAAATAAAAACCCGTATATGGATAGGATCGGGATTTCATGCCTTATGCCACCGATTCCTTCTCCTGCTTCTGGGTCAGGGTTTCTTCTCCCCTGGTCCAGTTGCAAGGACAAAGCTCATCGGTCTGCAGAGCATCCAGCACCCGAAGTACTTCAGGTACGCTGCGGCCCACGCTCAGGTCATTGATGCTGATCCAGCGCACAATCCCTTCGGGGTCGATAATATAGGTGGCCCTATAGGCAATCTTTTCTTCCGGCTCCAGAATACCCAGGTCTTCGGCCAGGGACTTGGACGTATCGGCAATCATGGGGAACTTCAGGTCCCGAAGGTCATCATGGTCCTTTCTCCAGGCCAGATGCACATGCTCGCTATCGGTGGAGGCACCCAGCAATAGGGTATCCCTATCCTGAAAATCATCGAAGGATTTGTTGAACTCGGCGATTTCGGTGGGGCATACAAAGGTGAAATCTTTGGGCCACCAGAACATCACGGTCCATTTTCCCGCCAGATCCTCGCTCGACAAATCTTTAAACTCTTTTCCTTTCTCTAGGGAAACCACCGCTTTCTTCTTGAACTCCGGGAAACGGCTACCGATGGTAACGAACTGGTTGATCATGATAAATTGATTTTAAATTAGTACTGGGCAAAGATCGCCCGAATCCCCCACCCCACCAAGCTTTTACCTATTGGCTTTTGCTATCAAAAAATAGGGACTATCAATTCCATACCAGCCAAAACCAAAGGCACCGCCCGATGGGCAGTGCCTTTGCAGGGATCCTTCCCTATCCCTTGAATTCATCGGATCAGGGTGACCGATCCTGATTTTCGGAGTCTTTGGCCCAGATAACAGAAGCCATCGACTTCCCATACATAGACTCCAGCGGGAGCCCACTGGCCGTTCACTTTTCCGTCCCATTCATTGACGGGATCCGTGGTATAGAAAACCTGTTTTCCCCATCGGTCGAAAATCCGGAAATGATTCAGTTTGACCAGACCCTGATTCAGTACCCCGAATCGGGAAATGCCCGACTGGGCCCCGGCATCGGGGATGAAGGCATTGGCCAGGTTCAGCTCGCTGCATTCCATGGTCACCACCACGGTATCGGTGGCCACGCAGCCGGCCGTATCCCTTACCTGAAGATAATAGGTGAAATCATAGGGAGGCTGGGCTGTGGGATGGGGAATCAACGGATTGTCCAGGTACTGGGCAGGATGCCAGGAATAGGCATAATGCGCGCCCAGGGAGGTATATGGGCCACCCAAAAGGGTCTTGGCCCCGTCCTGGATCTGCCTATCCGGACCGGCATCAGCCTGAACCTGGTTTACGGTGATGGTAATCTGGGTATCCACTATACAACCGTTGGAATAAGGCAGAACGATCCGGTACCGGGTGCTATGGCGGGGCCATACGGCCACATCGGAAACGTGAGTGGCACTAATATGATAATCCGGGGACCAGGTATAGCTCAGCGTGTTGATGGACAGAGCGCTCAGGCCCACGGTATCGCCCTCGCATATAGTGGTATCATTGGAAATGAATATGGGCGGGGTGGGCAGGGCCACAATGCGCTGACACTCCACCTGCATAGTGGGCAAGCCCTCGTCGATGACGTAGTAAACGTTATACACATGGGGGGTATCGTAGCTGTACTCCGGCGGCTTGCTGTTCAGCGAATAGGAGATACTGGAGTTCTGACACTGGGCAAATGTCAAACGGGTAATGGTGCTGTCGTTATTCGGAATGAAACTGTATATATTGTCCCGATCGCGGATGATGCGGGTAATGGCATCCGGAGCTCGGATACCGCCGGGATTACCGTAGGAAGTGATGGTCATCTCCGATACCGGAGCATCTACCCGGGGCATACGCAGAGACAGCAGCTCATGATTGGCCCGGTTCACAATCAGGGCCTGAAGGCTGTCGCAGTCGCGGACAATGGATATGTCCGTAGGCGCGTTGAATTCCCCTTCGATATTCCCCAGAACCTGGTAGTTGGACACAGGGGGGTCCATGGCCAGGGAGGGGCCCAGCACCAGACGCACTAGTTCGTGGGTAGTGGTGTTGGGGATGAAAAAATACCATACCCCGTTGTCTTTGATCGGAGCCAATCCTCGGGCCCCAAAGAGGTAGCCGGTAGGTCCCATATCCACAAGAGTCGGGGTCCGGGATACATTGTCGCCGAATTCGGCCCGGATCAGGCTTCCTCCGGTACGGTTCACGATCCATCCATACCAATTCTTGCCTTCTTTTTCCACAAAAATGCCATGGGGACCATGAAGCAGATTCTGCAAATTGCCAAAATTGACAATGTTGGGCACGGTGTTCAGGGAATCAAAATAGTCCACCCGGGCCAATACGGAATTCCCCGGGGCGGATCCGGCGGTAATGAAAATATGCCAATTGCCCTCCTCTTCATCGCGGACAATATAGAGGTCATTGAGGTTCTCGGGAAGAGCATTGTCAAAAGTCCCGTAATTGGTTACTGTGGGGAGGTTGGCCAGGCTATGGCCGAAATCCAGGCGAAAAAAAGCATTGATTCCCGAGGAAAGGGCAAAACCATAATATCGATCCCCTTCCTTGACGATTTCCAGGGCCGTGGCCGAATAATCGCCCATTCTCCGGTCAATCTTGTCCCCAGTGGGCCGGCGGACCATATAACCTGAACAGAATCCCCAGTAATGCGACTTGGCTTCGGGAAAGTTGCTGATCAGCTGAATCGGCTGCTTCTGACATACGGTATCCGGCGCCTGAAAAAGATACTGGGCCATGATCGGGTTCCAGGAAGTCAGTAGAATCAGCGCAATGAAGAATAGGCATTTTCTCATAGTATGGAAAAGAGTTTCGCTTTCTTTGGGCTAATATAACTATTCGGTGAAAACTTTTGCAACAATACCTTACTTTTATTTCATTTCGAGGCCGAAAAGCTGCATTTTGCAGGCTCTAAGTTTTCATAATTATTTAAGGTTAGATTTATTGACATGAAAATCCGATTTTCCCTTATTAAGACTTGTCTTTTCCTGATTCTGTTTGCTCTTTTTGGAAATATTTCGGCCAAGGAAGGGATTTGGCTGCCGCCCCTTCTGGAAAAACAGGAGGCCGAAATGAGAAGGATGGGTCTGGAAATCCCGATATCCCGGCTGTACAATGCTGAGGGAACCGGCCTGAATCAAGCCATAGTCCTGTTCGGTAGGGGTTGTACCGGAGAGGTGATTTCCGGCCAGGGCCTGGTGCTGACGAACCACCACTGCGGATATGGGACCGTGCAGGGACTGAGCTCCTCGGAAAAGGACTATTTTGCCCGGGGATTCTGGGCCATGTCCACCCAAGAGGAAATCCCCTGTCCGGGGCTTACAGTAAGCTTTGTGCGCCGCATGGAAAACGTTACCGAAAAAATCCTCTATTCGATTCCCGATACCCTGTCCTCCCCGCTGCGAGACAGCTTGATCCTGCGCCGCATCCAAACCCTGGAAAAAGAATATGAGCAAATTACCGGACTGGAGGCCCGGATCAGTCCTTTTTATCACGGCAATCAGTACTGGGTCAGCCTGATCGAAACCTTTCGGGATATCCGCCTTACGGCCTTTCCCGAGGACGGGATCGGGAAATTCGGTGGGGATACGGACAACTGGATGTGGCCTCGGCATACCGGAGACTTTGCCCTTTTCCGTATCTACGCCGGCCCGGACAACAAACCCGCCGATTATGATCCCTCCAACAGACCCTATGTGTCGCCCCAATTTTTCGTGATCCACAACGGAGGGATCCAGGAAGGGGATTTCACCATGGTTTACGGATTCCCGGCCTCGACCAAGCAATATATATCCTCTATGGAATTGAGGGAAATACAGGAAATCGCCAATCCCATCCGCATTCAGGTGCGCACGGCCATACTCGACATATGGAACCAGCGCATGGACTCCTCCCGGGATATCTTCCTCAAGTATACTTCCAAAAAGGCCCGGCTGGCCAATGGATGGAAAAAATGGCAGGGAGAACTCATGGGACTGGAAAAAAATCAGGTGCTGGCCAAAAAACAGGCTTATGAAAAGGAGTTCCAGGCCTGGGCATCCCGGGATGACCGCTACCCCTATCTGGACGACCTGCTCGGGGCCATGGAAGCCAACTATCTGGCGGCGATACGCTATATCCGGGCATCCGAATATGTCCGGGAGGCCCTGTTCGGAGTGGAAATCATCCGCCAGTCGGCCCGGCTGAAACCTTTCCTGGAACTCTATTCCCGGGAAAAGGATCCGCAAAGGCTTGCCCGGGGATTAGATTCCCTGATCCGGGCCCAGGAAGGATTCTTCCGCAATTATGACAAGGAAACCGACCGCCGGGTGTTTGAAAAAATGATCCCGCTGTATATGTCTTCCGTGCCGGATTTTGTTCCCCCCGCCCTGGAAACCCCTTATTTGCAGCATGGAAAAAACATGGAATCCTGGAGTCGAAACATATTCGGCAGCCTTTTCTCCTCCCCCGAGAGTCTGGACAGGTTAAGGAATAATCCCTCCCCGGGGGACTCAGCCATCATCCTGGCCGATCCGGCCTATCTGCTCTACTCTTCGCTAGCCCGCTGGGTCGACGAAGAAATAAATCCTTCCCTGGAAAGATATGAAAAACGGAAAAAGCATGCGCAGCGCCTCTACATGAAAGGGCAGCTCCACCTGGACCGCCAAAGGGAGTTCTATCCAGATGCCAATTTCACCCTAAGGCTGAGCTACGGCAAGGTGGAACCCCTCCACTACCCCGGCCGGTCCAGCGATGCCTATCAGACCTACCTGGGCGAGGCCGTAGCTAAAGCGGATTCCACCGTATCGGAGTTCGATATGCCCCGAAGGCTGATACAGATCTATGAGAATAAGGATTTCGGATCCTGGGCGATGAACGATAGCCTGCCTCTCTGTTTCCTTGCCAGCAACCACACTTCAGGAGGAAACTCGGGAAGTCCGGTGCTTAACGCCCGCGGAGAACTGATTGGCACGAATTTCGACCGGGTATGGGAAGGCACCATGAGTGACCTCCATTTTGACCCTCAACTATGCCGGAACATCAGTGTAGACATTAGGTACACCTTATTTCTGATTGAAAAATATGGGGGGGCCGGGTGGCTGCTCCAAGAAATGAAGCTCACCCATCCGCCCAAAAAATAACCCTCCCCGGGAGGAAAAAACTTCCCCGATCATGAACCGCCCCAAACAAAGCAGCAAACAGCGCCTGATCCGCACCCTGATCTCCCTGAGCTTTGTCCCCCTGTTTTCCCTTGGTCCCCTGTCCTGTGCCCAGAAACCCATGACCGGGCAGAACAAACCTCCTTTTGCCGTGCTGGAATCCCAAACCTGGACCGAGCTGCCGGGAAGAGCCGAAACCCCCACCCGGACTCAGGGCAGGATTATCCTGGTCTGGCAAATGGATGCGCCTCCCGGGGATTTTGTCCTCTACGAAAAGGGGAAATGGTGGAATACGGACCTGTATTCTGCCCGTCAGACCCAAAGATCCCCTTCGATCCCCGGTGGGGGCAGGCCTTCCGGAACGAAGGGGGACTATGTCCTCCTGGACCGGGACGCCTCCATAGGGAAAGGGGATACCCTGGGGCTCTATCTCCATTATACCCAGGAAACCGAACCCCTGGAGGCCGAGCCTCCCGCCGACCCCATGCTTTATTTCCGGACTCTGGGGACAGCCTGGCAATCCCTGGCCCTGGATTCCCTGAGCCGGAGGCCGGATAGAGTAGAGCCCTAATTCAGATCGGCTTTTTCACCTGGACCTGATGGACCAGTTCCCGGGCATGTGCATAGGCTGCCTTGGGCGGAGGATCCCCGCCGATCATTTCGGCCAGGGCCTTTATGCGCTCTTCCTGATCCAGGGTGCGGATCCGGGTCCGCACCTGTCCGGATTTATCCGGGGTTTTGTATACAAAGAAATGCCGGTCGGCCTGAGCGGCCAGCTGCACCTGATGGGTGATGCAGAGGATCTGATGGAATGCGGAAAGCTCCCGGACCAGCAGGGCCACCTGGCGGGCCGCCTCTCCCGAAGTGCCGGTATCCACCTCATCGAAGATCATGGTCGGCCATTGGACTTTTCGGGCGGTAATGGATTTAATGCAGAGCATAATCCGGCTGAGCTCCCCTCCCGAGGCCGCCTTGTATACGGGCAGGAACTGTCCGCTTCGGTTGGCATCCAGCAGAAAGACAATGCGGTCGGATCCCCGGGGACCGGGCTGGGGCAAGGCCTGGAATTCGATATCCATTCGCGCATTCGGCATGCCCACCCGGGGCAGCAAAGCGGCCATTTTCTCCAGGAATAGTGCCCCGGCTTTCTCCCTTCCTTTGCGGATCTTCCCGGCCTTTGCCCTCAGGGCCTCCTGTTGCTTTTCCATGCGGGCCCTGGCCTCGCGGATCCTATCCTCCAATTCCTGGCTACTGTCTTCATCGGATTCCAGACTACGCTGTATGGTGATCAGCCCCTCGGTGTCGGCCTGCCCGTGCTTTTTGAGCAGGCGGTAACCCAAATCCAGCCTTTCGGCCAGCCGCTGCCCTTCCTGGGGATCCAGATCAAACTCCTCCCCTTTTCTCTCCAGTTCCATGCGCAGGTCCTGGATTTCCAGCACCAGGCTTTCCATGCGGGAAGCCAATGGGGCCATTTCCGGAAAATGGGCACTAATGGACTCCCAGGAGGCCTGAAGCTTCCTTAATCCCTGAATCAGGGGTGAGGGGCCCTCTTCCAAAGCCATCCGGGATTCGTTGAGCACCCGCATCCATTCCTCCCCATGCTCCCATTTCTTCCAGGCCTCGGCCAACTCTTCGATCTCCCCGCTGCGGAAGTTGGCTTCCTGCAATTCCTCGAGCAAAAATCGCCTATAATCGGCTTCCTGATTCCGGGATTTCCATTGGGCCTCCCATTCCTCCAACTGCCTAAGTGCGGACTGCATCCGCCCATATTCCAGCGCATATTCCTTCACGGCATCCTGCTGGTCGGCCAGGGCATCCAGAACCTCCAGCTGAAAATCCTGATCCCCCAGGGCCTGGTGGTCAAATTGCTGATGCAGGTCCACCAGGCGGGAAGTCAGCCTTTGCAGCAGATTAAGATTAACCGGAGTATCGTTGACGAAGGCCCGGCTTTTGCCCTGGGCATTGATCTCCCGGCGGATGCAGCAGGTCTCTTCGGTATCCAGGCCTTCGGATTCCAGCAAGGCATTGAACTGGGGGCGTTCCTTCAGGTCAAACCAGGCTTCCACCACCAATTTCCGATCCTTGTGGATTAACATGGAATGGTCGGCCCTCTCCCCCAGAATCAGGGTCAGCGCGCCCAGGATTATACTTTTTCCGGCTCCGGTTTCCCCGGTGACGATATTCAGCCCTTCATGGGGCTCCAGGCTCATCTCCTCGATGATGGCATAATGATGGATAGTCAGTTTTTGCAACATGGATTCAAATCAGCACAAAAATAACCCAGATCGGGCATATGCCCCCCCGGGGGTTCCCCTGGAGCCCAGGGAATCTTTCCCATAAAAAAAAGCGGAAGAAAACCCCATGATTGATGAGTGTTTCTTCCGCGAAATGGCTTGGTGGCCCTCAGCTCAAAGGCTCTATTCCGGGGCCGCTCCCCGCCCCCTTTCTAGAGGGCCGGCAACGATTAAAGCTGATTGTATACCGCCGCGTCCGCATTCCGGGCTATGCCGAAATACTGGAAGGTCTTGCGGTGATATCCCTTCCGGAAATAATGGTCCGTGCTTCCGTCCTCGGGAATGGTCACCCAGTCGTTATTCTTGGTGATAAACCAACGGTAAACCCCAACGGTGTTCGGCCCGCGGCGGGACAGGGCATAAAACTGATGCGTCTTGTTGGTATAGCCCATCTTGATCATCTGGTCATCGGTAAACTCATCCTCCGCCACACTGACATAATCCTTGGTTTCCGGATTATACCAGCTATACACCGCTACCCGATCAGGACCGGGGTGGCGATAGGCCGTAAACAGCAGCGTCTTATCCTTCCATTTCCAGTTCAGCATCTGACCATCCTGAAACTGCCCTTCGGCCACGGTCACATAATTATGATCTCCGGGATTATACCAGCGGTACACATTGATCAGTTCGTCGTCCTGAGCAAATCCGGTTTGAGACATAAAAACCGCAGCCAGTGCAACGGCCGAGCAAATGAAGATTCTTTTCATAGTTGAGCACATTTTCTATAATGAATCCCCAAAATACATAAAAATTTGCGTGTCCTGCAATAGGCAGCGGGAAAAAATTTTTTCCCCCTCCGCACCCCTGGTTTTCCTCTTTGTAGAAATCCTCAATTGGCTTAGCTTTGTCCCCCTCCCTGACCATTATATGGGAGGATAATAAATGAGCGGAAACAGCCGGAAAGCCTCCCGGCCGGAACAGGGATTCCGGGGATGGGGGAACAGGTTTATCCGGCAGGTCCACCAAATAAATCAAAGCCATGCCCCCCTCCCGGAGGGAGCGGGGAGTAAAACCTCATCCCATATTCCATATAATATTCACGATCAATGATTGGATTCTTTTCAAGACTGCTGGGCGGGAACAAGTCCGATAAGGACGTAAAAAAAATCCAGCCCATAGTAGGGGAAATCCACCAGGCCGCAGAGCAGCTGAAAGGATTGTCCCACGATGCCCTGAGGGCTAAAACCCGGGAGTTCCGGGAGTTCATTGCCCGGAGACTGGCCGATACGGACCAGGAGCTGGAATCCCTGCAGAAACAGATTGAGGAAAACCCCGATGCCCTGCCCTCGGAAAGGGAAGCCCTGTATCAGGAAATCGATAAAATCCGCAAGAAACGAAACGAAAAACTGGAGGCCGCTCTCGACGAAATCCTGCCCCAGGCCTTTGCCGTGGTTAAGGAAACCGCCCGCCGGTTCAAGGAGAACGAAGAGTTGGTGGTGGAGGCCACGGATCTGGATCGGGAACTGGCCGTGGGCCGGGACAATATCCGCATCGAAGGCGACAAAGCCATATACCGGAACCGCTGGATGGCAGCCGGCACAGAAGTCACCTGGAACATGGTCCACTACGATGTGCAGCTCATAGGCGGGGTGGTCCTCCATCAAGGGAAAATCGCCGAAATGGCCACAGGGGAAGGGAAAACCCTGGTCTCCACCCTACCGGCTTATCTGAACGCCCTGGCCGGTCAGGGAGTTCATTTGGTAACCGTCAATGATTACCTGGCCCGAAGGGACCAGGAATGGAACGGACCGATATTCCAGTTCCTAGGACTGACCGTGGACTGCATAGACAAGCACCCCCCCAATTCCCCCCAAAGGAGAAAGGCTTATCAGGCCGATATCACCTACGGGACCAACAATGAATTCGGTTTCGACTACCTCAGGGACAACATGGTCCATCGTCCAGAGGAAATGGTGCAAAGGAATCACCATTTTGCCATGGTCGATGAGGTGGACAGCGTGCTCATTGATGATGCCCGGACCCCGCTGATCATATCCGGTCCGGTACCCAAAGGAGAGGAACAACAGTTCCACCTCATGAAACCGCGGATTGAAAAACTGGTCGAAGCCCAGAAAAAGGTGATCAACCAGACCATTATTGAAGCCAAGAAAAAAATCGCCGAAGGAAAAACCGACAAGGACGAGGCGGGGCTATTATTATACCGGGCCTACCGGGGACTCCCCAAGAACTCGGCCCTGATCAAATTGCTTTCCGAAGAAGGAAACCGGCAGGTGCTCCAGAAAGCCGAAAACCATTACCTGGGCGAGCAGAAAAAACATATGCCCCTGGTCGACAAGGAACTCTACTTTGTCATCGAGGAAAAACAGAATACCGTGGACCTCACCGAAAAGGGACTGGCCCTGATCACCCAAACGGGGGAAGATCCGGATTTCTTCGTGCTGCCGGACATTGCCTCCCAGCTCGCCGAACTGGACAAGCACCCAGGATCCGCCGAGGAAATCGCCCAGGAAAAAGAAAAACGGATCCAGGACTATTCGGTGAAGGCAGACCGAATTCATTCGGTGCAGCAGTTGCTCAAAGCCTATACCATGTTCGAAAAAGACGTGGAATATGTGGTTATCGACAGCAAAGTGAAGATTGTCGATGAGCAGACCGGGCGGATTATGGAAGGTCGCCGCTATTCCGACGGACTCCACCAGGCCATAGAAGCCAAGGAAAACGTCCAGGTGGAAGCCGCTACCCAGACTTTCGCCACCGTCACCCTGCAGAACTTCTTCCGCATGTACCACAAGCTGGCCGGAATGACCGGTACGGCGGAAACCGAAGCCGGGGAGTTCTGGGAAATCTACAAACTGGATGTGATCACCATTCCCACTAACCTGCCGATTGCCCGCAAAGACCAGCAGGACCTGGTGTACAAAACCAAAAGGGAGAAATACAAGGCGGTGATCGACGAGATTGAGGCCCTGAAGGCCGTGGGAAGGCCGGTATTGGTGGGTACCACTTCGGTGGAGGTCTCCGAACTGCTTTCCCGCATGCTCACCCAAAAGAAGATCAAGCACAATGTGCTGAACGCCAAGCAACATGCCAGTGAAGCCCAGATCGTGGCGGAAGCCGGACTGGCGGGATCGGTAACCATTGCCACCAATATGGCCGGCCGGGGAACCGATATCAAGCTGGGAGAAGGAGTCAAGGAAGCCGGGGGTCTGGCCATCATAGGCACCGAAAGGCATGAAAGCCGAAGAGTGGACCGCCAGCTCAGGGGACGGGCAGGACGCCAGGGAGATCCGGGAACCTCCCAGTTTTTCGTTTCCCTGGAAGATGATCTGATGCGTCTTTTCGGTTCCGAACGCATAGCCGGACTCATGGACAAAATGGGCCATAAGGAAGGGGAGGTGCTTCAACATAGCATGATTACCCGCTCCATCGAAAGAGCCCAGAAAAAAGTGGAGGAAAACAACTTCGGCATACGCAAGAGGTTGCTGGAATACGACGATGTGATGAACGCCCAAAGGGATGTGATCTACAAACGCCGCCGCCATGCGCTTTTCGGGGACCGCCTGTCCATTGACCTGGACAATGCCCTCTATGATGTCGCCATGGATCTGGGGATGATTGCCGAAAACCAGCGCGATCTCTCCGCCTTCCGCCTCGAAGTCCTCAAGACTCTGTCCATTGAACCGCCTTTCGAGGACGAATCGGCATTTCAGAAACTCAGCGCCGAAGAGATCGGTCAGAAAATCTATGATCAGGCCCGGGCCTATTACAAACAAAAGAAAACAGGGCTCCGGGAGGGGATGCTGCCTACCCTGCGCCGCATCCTGGAAGAGAAAGGAGATCAGGTGCAGCAGATTGTCATCCCTTTCACCGATGGATTAAAGGGAATACAGATTTATGTTCCCCTCCGGGAAGCCGTAGAAGGAGAGGCCAGGCCGGTGATCCAGAATCTGGAAAAGTCCATCACCCTGGCCATGATCGACGAGTCCTGGAAAGACCATTTGCGGGCCATGGACGAACTGCGCAACTCCGTGCAAATGGCTTCCTATGAGCAGAAAGACCCTCTGCTGATCTATAAGTTTGAGGCCTTTAACCTGTTCAAACAGCTCATGCTGGACATCAACCGCAATATCCTTTCCTTCCTGCTGAGGGCGGGTATACCGGCGCAGGAAGCGCCCCCCAGAGCAGCGACGGCCCCCCAGCCCGGCACGGACATGAGCCAGCTTCGGTCCAATAAATCCCAGGTGGAAGCGGCCGGTTCCGCCTATGCGGCCGACGAAAAGGACTATTATGATCCTCAAGAACCCGAAACCCGCCGCATGCCGGTGCAGGCGGGTCCCCGGATCGGAAGAAATGACCCCTGCCCCTGCGGCAGCGGAAAGAAATACAAGAACTGCCACGGCCGGCAATAAGTTTAGGGCTTGGGGGTTGCATGAGGGCCAGGAATACCGGAAAATCTGAATTTCCGTCTTCCTGGCGCGGAATCCCGCCCCCGGGGAACACCGGCTCAGAGCCTACGATTCTATTTGCAGCCTTGGACTTTCTGCTTAACTTCGTCCTACAAAGGAAGGCATAGCCCTTCCCAGCTTAAGAAACCAAAAACAATCGCCGTTCGTCCAATGAAAACCAAACAAAACACATGGGTACTATCCCTGATCCTGATTCTGTCTATAGTGACCACCCGGGTAATCGCCCAGGAAATCTACTGGTATAATTTTGTGCCCCTGGTCGCTTTTTCCCTGTTCAGCGGGGCCCTTCCTTCCTTAAGGCCCTGGGGTTACCTTCTGCCCCTGGCGGGATTGCTGGCCTCGGATCTTTATTTTCATTTTTTCACCAATTTCACCGGCTTCTACGGTCCGGAGCAAGGGCTGGTTTACCTCGGCTTTGCCTTGGTGGCCCTGCTGGGCTCCCGGATGTCCTCCCTGCGCATGGCCCCTGCCCTGGGATTCACCTTGACCGGATCGCTGATTTTCTTCCTGGTCTCTAATTTCGGCACATTCCTCACTGGCCAATGGGGCAGCGGATGGGCAGGGCTGACCAAAACCTATTGGATGGCCATTCCCTTCTTCCGCAACAGCCTGATGGCCGATCTCCTGGGATCCTTTGCCGTTTTTGGCCTCTATTCCCTGAGCCTGAAATGGCGCCGCCGGACCCTGGTTACCAAATCCTGATACAACCCGAGTCGTCCGGGTTTTTTGCCCCGGCCTGGCCTAGCCCAAAAATCAATTCTCCTGAAGGCCTTTGGCCTTCAGGTTCTTTTTGTCCCGATTGGCGGGCCTTGTTGTTCGCCAGGCAGTGGCCTTTCGGGAATTCCTCTATTTCCCTATGGGAACTGAAGGCAACAAACCATTGATTCTCAGCGGTTTGTCATTAATTTTTAACGAATTATGAAAAGAATAGAACTATTTTATAGTTTTGGTGAAAATTCTTTTTTTATGAAACCTGTTATTTTATTGGTCGCTATGGTCATTATGGGGTCGGCATTTACCTCATGCAAAAAATGCTATCAGTGCACTACTACGGTGGAATATGAGGATATCGGCCTGGGCACCCCGGCCAAAACCACGGAAACTTCCGAGTTCTGCGGATCCAAAAAGCAAAAAAAGGAAAGGGAAGCCGCAGGCACCGGCACCGCCACCATGAGCATGGGCGGACTCTCCCTGACTCAGACAATGAAAACCACATGCAATTGATCGGATTCTTTGTTTGTCCTTAAAATAGAGCAGGCAGGGATACCCCTGCCTGCCCTATTTCCTTGCCTTTGTGCGTCCTTCCCTCCCTAAAGGGTGGAACGGAAGATGAGCCTGAGTCTGCCCACGACCTGGTTCCCCTTATTCAGAATCAGGGTATAGACCCCATCCCGGAGTCCCGAGGTGCGCACCGATGCTGCGCCCTGGGCACCGATTCTTAGTTCCCCGGTCCAGACAACTCCCCCTTGGATATCCACAATCTGCGCCTGCAGACTTTTCCCTATCCAGGACCTATCCTGAGTGATCAACCGAAATTCCCCCCAACTTGGGTTGGGGGCCACCAGAAACTCCTGACGGCTATAAGGTACCAGGGAAATGATCCGGTTCGTGGTGTCTTGACTGGAACTATCCACCACGGCTCCCAAAACGGGTGATTTCCAAAGCCCCCGACCATAAGTGGAAGCCCAGATTTCTTCCGTATGATACTGAATGCTCAGATCCGTGACTTCAATGCTGGGAAGATTGGTTTGAAAGGGGGACCACTGCGTGCTGGTGTCGTCCCGAAAGAAAACCCCGATATTGGTTCCCAGATAAAGGGTTCCTCTGGAGGTGTCCATGGCCAGACAATGCGCGGGCACATCGGGCAATCCCTGATTCAGCGAGGTCCAAACCCCGTTGTCATAGCGGGCAGCCTTCACCCCCCCAAATCCACTAAAGCTCAATATAAAGCTATTTCTGTCCCTGGGATCCACCAGGATATCCGAAATGGGCTTATTTATGGGCGCCACCAGGGAATCGAAAACCACGGGTGTACCCGGAACAAACTCGTGGGTATAGAATATTTTGTTGGAGTTATCGATTACCGCATAGATGGTGGAATCGCTGGCCAGGGTCATGGCCAGGCGGCTGATATTCTTCGACTCCCCGTCCAGATTCTGGGAGCTGACTTCCACCCAGTGGCTTCCCCTGTCCATGCTGAAATACACTTTCTTGTACCCCACCAGCAGGTGGGCGGGGTTATGGGGGCTAATGATCAAAGGAGTTATCCAGGCTCCCTGACTGGGCTTATTCGGAATATTGTCGGAGATCATCTCATCAAAGGTCCCATGGACAAATCGGTAAAAATTCCCGTACTGATGGGAGGTATAAAAAATGGTGGAATCGCTGTAGTCCACCTGGCAGTCCATGCCATCCCCGCCGGTCAGATCCTCCCATAATCCCCCGAAATAACCTTTGGTGCCGTTATCCTGGGCTCCGGCGATAACAGACCCCGACCGGGGACCGGTGGCGTTGCGGTAAAACTGGGTGATGCCCATACCGTTGGTACGGTCCAACCAGATCTGGGAACTGAAATTATCGGTATAGTATACGCCCCCGTCATTGCATTCAAAAAGACGGTTGGGAATCAGGGGATGAAAACGATGGCAATGCTTGTCGGCGTGGACGGCGGCCACTCCGGGCAACTGGGCCCACCACTGATTGGCCAGGGTCCAGGTTTTGCCCGTATCCAGGGAATAGTGGGAATTAACGCCCCCCACGATGACCTGGGCCGGTTGGGAAGGATTGATTTCTAGGGTCAGATCATACCAACCCTGGTTCCCGCAACTGTTCGGCCTATGGGCATTATGGGAGGAAATCAGATCTCCGGCACAACCCACCGGCCCATAGATCTTCTCGAAACTTAATCCGGCATCATGGGACCGGTAGATCCCGTCCAAACCGCCATTGGATCCCACGGCCACGGCCATGACCAAGTCCGGAATCGAGGGGGTAACGGCCACCATAATCCTCCTTTTATTCATCAGATCGGAAACGGTCCAGCTCATCCCTCCGTCCACGGACCGATGCACATGAGCCTGATTGGTGCCGTAAGTGGTGGCATAGAGGATATTGGTGTCCAGAGGGTGATAGATCACCTGTTTGAAGTTTCCATTGGCCCTAAGGTCCCAGACCGCTCCCCCGTCGAAGGATTTGTAGATTCCCGCGCTGGTGGCCAGGCAAAGCGATTGGGTGTCCTGCGGGTTCATGACCATGGCGTTGGTCAGCCGAAGCTGACTGGGGTTCCAGCTCAGTCCCGTGGGGTCCCAGCTAGCCCCCCCATCGGTGGATTTGAGCACTCCCAGGCTATAGGTGTCGCTGGCATCCCGGTCTCCGGTCAGCAGATAAAGGGTCCGGGGATTCAGGGGATTGACCACCAGATCCGAAGTGCCCAGTATGGGCAGGTCCTCTGTCAGCGAGGTCCAGCTCTGGCCATTGTCCCGGGTCTCCCACAATCCGCCCCCGGCGGTGCATACCCAGTACCAATCCGGGTCGCTGGGGTGAAAGCGAATCTCATTGATCCGGCCTATACCCGCATAGCCTCCTGCCGAAGTGGTGGGGCCCATGAATGTCCAGTTGGCCCCGGATCCGGACGTAGTCTTCTTCAGCGCATGCAGGGCGCGGAACTTTTTCCATTCCTCCATGGTTTTGGCCCGGGAAACCATATTCCCTTCCATATCGGTCTGGGACTGCCAGTACCAAAGCCAGCGGTCAAAATGATAATTAGGCCCCTCCCGGACCACCCGGCCGCTGGGGCTGCCCCCTTTTTCCCCGATCTCCTGCTCCCGGATATAGTTGTCCACCACCTGGGACAGCTTAACGGGCTCTTGGTTATCGCCGGCAATATGATACTGGGCATTCAGGGGAAAAGGGCTCAGGATGAGCACCATCCGGGCCAGCATTTGGACCCATTTTCTTCTTGGATTCTTCCTCATAGTCTGCTTTCCGATTGAAAAAATTTTTGGTAATATACTATAATCTCCCCTATCCTACCCCTCAAAACCGACCAAGGGGACCCTTCCCCGGATCTCTGGGATCTTCCGTCCCTGAGCCAGGCGGCATTTCGTTTTATCAGGCTTCCCTATTATCTTTGGGACAAAATCATCCTTATGCCTTCGAAAATCAAACCCAGCGGAAAGCAGAAAAGCTATTTCTTTCTGCATTTGATCGTTTTTGTCGTCGTCTCCCTTATCCTTTTTGCCACTTATGATATGGGAAAAGACGGATGGGCCTATCCTTGGCATGCCTGGATCATTGCGGCTTGGGGACTGTCTTTGATCGGCCATGGTTGCCTGGTCTATGCCAGCTATGAAGACAAGGGCTATGATCTCTATGAAAAACAGAGCAAACACGGTTAGACTGGGACGGATCACTCCCACCTTAAGCCTTGATTCCTTCGGGAAACGGCCTTTATTTCGGCATTTCCCCTCCTCCCCCTGACCCTGGTCGGGGGTTTTTCGATTCCCCGGGAACCGGAACCCCAAAAAGCCTTCCGGAAGCGGAAGTCCCGGAAGGAAAAGCAAGCACTCAATCCTCATTCCATGGAAACAAATCGGTACCAGGAACTCCAGAATCAATACATGGCTCTGCATTCGGAAAAGGCCAAAATCGAAGTCCTGCTGGAAATGGCCATGGAAATCCGCAACCTGGACGCTGATGAAGCCCTTGTCCTGGCCGATGAGATCATCGCTCGGGCAGAAAAAGAAGAATACCTGCTGGCCAAAGGAAGGGGGCTGAACATCAAAGGGTGGTGTTTCTGGCAGAAAGGGGACTATGATGAGGGAATTGCCATGCTCCGCGGCTCCCTGGAGATTGCCCACCAACTCAAGAATAAGCCCCTGGAGGCCCGGGTGTTGAATAACTTCGGGAACATTTTCCGGGACAAGGGCGACCTGGCCGAGGCCCTGAATTACTTCGACAATGCCCTGGCCATAAACGAAAGTCTGGGCGATGAGGTCGCCCAGTCCGTGAACATGGCCTCCATCGCCTATCTACACTACGACCTGAACGACTATGCCAATGCCCTGGAGTTTGCCCTACGCTGCCTGCCCGTATTCGAAAAGGCCAACGATGTGCACCGGCTCACCCTGCTATACCACATCTTGGGCAACATCTACTTCAAGAAGCAGCAGTTCGCCGAAGCCCTGAAATACTTCGAGGAAAACCTGGATCATTCCGAGCCGGATACTGTCATGCACGTCATGGGCATCAGCGGTCTGGGCAAGGTCTATTATAAGATGAACAATCTGGACTATGCGGAGAAGTTCCTGCTGGAAGCCCTGGAAAAAGCCGAAGAACTGGGCAGCGTAGAGGTACAGATCATCTCCCAGTTCTATCTGGGAAAGATTGCCTTTTCCCGGGAAGACTATACCAAAGCCCTTTCCTTGATGCACTCCGCATTCGATCTCTCCGACGAATACGAAAGGAAACACGATACCATGAGTATTCATGAGGCACTCTCCGAAGTCTATGATCGAATCCAGGATATCCCCAAGGCCTATCATCACCTAAAAGAATACGAGAGGCTCAAAGAAGATATTTTCCAGCAGACCACATTCAATAAGCTGCGAAATCTGCAGACCCGCCAGCAGATCCAGCTGGCCAAGAAAGAAAAGGAGGTCGCCGAAAAAACCGCCAGCCTCAAACAACAGTTCCTGGCCAATATGAGCCATGAGATCCGCACTCCGATGAACGCCATTGTCGGCATGACCCAGCTGCTCCTCAACCTGAATCCAGGACCCCGGGAGCTCAAATACCTCCAGGCCATAAAGACTTCAGCCGACAATCTGCTGGTGATTATCAATGATATCCTGGATCTTTCCAGGATAGAGGCGGGAAAAATAGAAATCGAGTCCACAGATTTTGAGCTCAGAGAGGTGCTCCACAGCGTAAAGGACATGCTTATCCTTAAGGCTGAAGAAAAGCAGATCTCCCTGAAATACACCCTGGATGAATCCATACCCACCCGGCTGATCGGCGACCCTTCCCGCCTCAACCAGATCCTGATCAATCTGGCCGGCAACGCGGTCAAGTTCACCAATAAGGGCGGAGTGGAAATCCAGGTCAAACCCTATAAGCAATCCGAAGAAAAAAACTGGATTCAGTTCGATATCATCGATACGGGAATAGGGATCGCCCCGGATTATGTGGAAAAAATATTCGAAAGTTTCACCCAGGCCGGCACAGATGTGGCCCGGCAATACGGAGGAACCGGACTGGGACTGACCATTTCCAAGGAGCTGGTGGAGTTGATGGGCGGGCAGATATCCGTGGTCAGTGAGCTGGGAATAGGCACCACGTTCACGGTGATCATCCCCTTCCAGACCTCCAGACTGATCAATGTGTCCCAGAAAGCTCCCCGGGTGAACAAAGCCGTCATGGACCGGCTGCGCACCATCCGCCTGCTTCTGGTCGAAGACAATGAATTCAATCGCATGGTGGCCGAAGATACCCTCAAGGAACTTCTGCCGGAAATCCAGATCACCGTGGCCCATGACGGAAGGCAGGCTGTGGACCTGGTCCGCCAGCAGTCCTTTGATCTGATTCTCATGGATATCCAGATGCCCATTATGGACGGTGTCGAAGCCACCCGTCAGATCCGGGAGGAACTGCCTTCCCCGGCCCGGGAAGTGAAAATCATCGCCATGACGGCCAATGTACTTTCCGAAGACGTGGAAAGGTACCTCAAAGCGGGAATGAATGCCTATGTGTCCAAGCCCTTCCATACTGAAGAGCTGCTTCTCAAAATGGCATCGGTGTTAATCAACGGAGCGGCCAATCTCCAGGAGAACCCCTCTCCCCCGGCCCCGACAGATGCCCAGCGCCCTATCCCCGATCAGGTCACTCAAATGAATTTCCTGGCCCAGTTCACCGCAGGGGATCAGGAAAAAAAGATGAAATACATCCGCATGTTCCTGGAAAACGGTCCCCGGCTGATCCGTCAGGTCAGGGAAGCCCTGGACAGCCGCAATTATGCCCAGCTGAAGATTGCCGCCCACTCCCTCAAACCCCAGCTTTCCTATATGGGTATTCGCGAAGAGGATTCGCGGATCTTTCTCATTGAGCAGATCGCCGACAAGCCGGCCCATCATGACCGGCTTCCCGATCTGGTGGACTATCTGGAGAAAATCTGCGAAAAAGCCTTCGAGGAACTGAATAGAGAGATCGGAGACCAGGCCTCCCGGAACCGGGAGCGGAGCCCGGAATAAAATCTCTTCCGGGGTTTTGTTCATTTTATTTGGATTTTGCCATTTTTTCTCTATTTTTCTAATTATTCAATAAAGCAGCATTTATGGCCAGCGGAAACAACCGGTATATATTTCTCGTCGACGATGAACCCTTTCAGAACGAAATGCTCAAGGATTACCTTTCCGAGCGGTTCATCCATGAGATCAAAGTATATGAAAACGGAGAAGAAGCCTTGAAGCATATGCATCTTCAGCCTGAAATCATAGTCCTGGATTTCCATTTGAATGCCCATAACCCCAAGGCCATGAACGGGGTGGAAGTATTGAAGCGGATCAAGGAAGCCTATCCCCCGGCCCAGGTGGTCATGCTCAGTGGACAGGATAAAATCGAAGTGGCCATAGACAGTATGAAATTCGGCGCCTATGACTATGTGGTCAAAGGCGAAACGGCTTTTTCCCGCACGGAAAACATCATCAACAATATCAGCGAACTGCGTAAAGCCCGAAATATCAATAAGGCCTACCGCAAAACGATTCTGGTTTTGGGGCTGGTGATTGCGGCCATTATCGCCCTTTCGATTTACCTTTACTATACCGGAGCCTATAAGAGCCTCTGATCCGCTGCACCCCTCTCCCCTTTTTTGAGAACACCGGCAGGAAGCGGGAGCAGAGCTTCGTGCCGGGCCGCTAACATATGGAACAGATCATGGAACTTGCGCAAAGACTGGAGCGAATTGAAGAACCCCAGACCATAAAAATGGCCAAGCTGGGCAGGGAACTCAGAGCCCAGGGCCACTCGATAATCGACCTCAGTATAGGAGAGCCGGATTTTGATACCCCCGAACATATTCGTCAGGCCGCCATCGAGGCCATGAATCAGGGAAAGACCCGCTATACCCCCGTAGCCGGAATCCCGGAACTCCGGGAAGCCATCCGCCGGAAATTCCACAGGGACAACGGGCTGGAATTCGATGTCCAGGAAATCATGGTCTCCACCGGAGCCAAGCAATGCCTGGCCAATGTCCTGCTCAGCCTGGTCAACCCCGGCGATGAGGTCGTGATTCCCGCTCCCTATTGGGTGACCTACAAGGCGCTGGTGGATCTGGCGGAGGGGAAGCCCCGGATTCTGCCCACCACGGTGGATAGGGAATACAAACTCCTGCCCGAGGAACTCGAAAAAAACCTGGGTCCTCAAACCAAAGCTTTTGTCTTCTCGTCCCCCTGCAACCCCAGCGGAAGCGTATACAGCCGCGAAGAACTGACCGCCCTGGCCGATGTCTTTGCCCGCCATCCCCAGGTATGGATTATCAGCGACGAAATCTATGAATACATCCGCTTCGAGGGAAAACACCAGTCCATTGCCCAATTCCCCGAGATCCGGGATCGGGTGGTAGTGATCAATGGCCTTTCCAAGGGATTTGCCATGACGGGTTGGAGAATAGGGTACATGGCCGGGCCCAGACCCCTGATCCAGGCCTGCGAGAAAATCCAGGCCCAGTTCACCTCCGGAGCCAATTCCATTGCCCAATGGGCCGCCGTCGCCGCCCTGACCCAGGACCCGGGACCCACCCTGGCCATGACCAAAGCTTTTGGCCAGCGGGCCGAATACGTATATCAAGCCTTGAAATCCATGGAGGGAGTAAAAATATCTCCCCCTCAGGGAGCCTTCTATGCCTTTGTGGACATGAGCGCATTCCTGGGAAGACAGGGAGGGGAATTCCCCCTTATCCAGGACGAGGATCTATGCATGTATTTGCTCCATAAGGCCCATGTGGCCACGGTATCGGGATCCGCCTTCGGCACTCCCGGCTGCCTGAGACTATCCTTTGCCAATTCCATGGAAAACCTGAAGACGGCCATGGAAAGAATCCGGGAAGCCCTGGCGCTCTTGCCCCGGTCCTAGGCCAGGGGCAGGGCTTTCCACCTCTATTTCCCGGTTTCCCCTTCGGGACGGTATTTGCGGGCCATCCGCTGATAAAGGGAATCGAGCAAACGGGGACGGGCCGCATACCAGGCCAGGGCCTTTTCGAATTCCAAAGGATCCAGATTATGGTGGGCAAATATCTCCATATAGAATCGGTATAGGCTGTCTTTGTTTTTGTTCGTCCATTTATGCAGAGTATCGGGAATCATGGAGCTATAAACCTCCGCCTCCTGAATGTCCGAAAGAACAGCCTCCATGCGGTCCAGGTCCAGAGGAGGGATATCCTCCCGATGGCAAGCCCCCAAGACCAGAATCAGTCCAAGCAGACCCGGCAGAGCCCATCGATTCCATGCTGATCTCTTCATTTTAATGCTTGATATTTCTGGGCGTTTGGTACGTCCATCTGCTGAAGCATAGTCACATAAATCCCCCTGGTCTCCCGGGGTTGCTGGGCCAGAATGGACATTATTTCCTGGCTTTTGGCATTGAAGAAGAATTGAAGCAGAATGGAACCCGGATTATCCTGATGCATTTGGCGGACTTTAACCAAGCCCTCCAGTATGGCTTTTCCCGACTCCATGGGATCCATGAACATCTGATCCAGCCCTTCCCGGTGGTAGACATACCAATAATCGCGAAGGGACTTGAACCGGGGACTGAGCAGCTGATCGATCAGCCAGAAGCGGCCATCGGGTTCCGTGGGTTTCCATCCCGGAATCGAGGAGCCTTGCTCAGGGGCATTCTGCACGATGTACTGAGCTTTTTTGAAATAAGGCAGCCCCCCTTCAGGCGAGAAGCTTTCATAATCCAAACCGATGATCAGAAAGGAATAGAAGGCCAGCATGGCCGGCAGATTAGAGGCCATGGCATCCGTACCCGATACCCGGTTCTCATCGAACTGTATGGGGATGAACGGGGAATACCGAAAACGAAGATTTCGGTCCACAAATTGGACGATGGGGCTGCTGTAATTCGAATTATATACCGGTCGGGAAGCCGAAATATTCATGGTCCCCTCATAAACGTCCCCATCGGTGACTTTGGTGAGATTGAGCAGGATATTGCACTCGATCTTTTCGGCAGGATCCCAGCTATCCTCTGTCCAGCGGCGGTTGGACAGGAACTCCTGAATCGATCGTTCCATTCCGGTGAACACTTCTCTATCCACCCCCTGAATTTTTTCATGCATGATCCGGACCTGAACCTGCAGTTCCTGTGCATTCAGGGCACCAAGTCCCACCACGAAGGGGGAAAAGCAGACCAGGCTATATAAAATCCATTTCATAGACAATGTAATCGACAATCTTTCGGGCTATCTCTTCCTTGGTGCCCAGGGGGATATCCTTCACCGGCCCGAGTTCGGGAACCAGACTGACCTTATTGGTTTCCAACCCGAATCCGGCTCCTTCCTCCTCCAGGGAATTCAATACGATCAAATCCGCCTTTTTTGCCCTCCGCTTCTGCTGGGCATTTTCCAATCCATGGTCGGTTTCCAGAGCAAATCCCACCACCAGCTGGTCCTCTCTTTTCAGGGATCCGAGCTGGGCCAATATATCCGGGTTACGGACCAGGGGTAAGGAAAACGCATCCCGGGTCTTTTTTATTTTCTTTTCCACCTTGGATTCGGGGCGATAATCCGATACCGCCGCGGCCATAATGGCCAAATCGGAGGCGGCAAAAAGGGAGAGCACCCGTTCATGCATTTCCCGGGCGGTGGTCACCCTATGCAGCTGAATCTTGGATCCCTGGGGCTCCAAGGGGCTGGGCCCCAGGACAAGATGTACCTCTGCCCCCCGGGTCGCCCATTCCTCGGCCAGGCAAATGCCCATTTTCCCGGTGGAAAAATTCCCCAGAAAACGCACCGGATCCAGGGGCTCATAAGTGGGTCCGGCCGTAATCAGGACCCGTTTGCCGCTAAGGGAATCCCGGGAAGGGGAATCAAAAAATGCGATAACCTGTTCCAGGATTTGTTCCGGTTCGGCCATCCGACCATGGCCCACCAATCCACTGGCCAGATCCCCATAGCCCACCGGAAGGTCGCGGACCCCCTGGGATCTCAGCTTGCGGAGATTTTCCCTGGTGGCGGGATGATGCCACATGTCGTCGTCCATGGCCGGAGCCACCCATACGGGGCAGCTGGCCGATAAGTATACGGCGAGCAAAAGCTGATCACAGAAGCCATGAGCCATCTTGGCCAGGGTATTGGCCGTACAGGGCGCCAGAATCATCAGCTCGGCCCACCGGCCCAGTTCCACATGATTATTCCAGGAATCCCCATCGGCAATGTCCACCGCCACCGGATGTCCGGAAACGGTCGACAAGCTGAGCAGGGATACGAAATTCCCGGCCGCCTCGGTGGCCAGCACCCGGACCTGGGCTCCTTCTTTGCGCAGCAAACGGACCAGATGCGGGGTTTTGTATGCGGCAATGCTGCCACTGACCCCTAAAATGATTTTTCTTCCATTAAGCTTCATAAACTTGGACCCTCCGCATTTGCCTTCATCGGGCTATTCGTTTGCAAGGTAATTTTTTTTCGCGACCCCCGGGGCACAGGCCCCCATCAGACGGGATTCCCCTGCAGGAATCGGAAAAAGGCCCAGGCTACCAGGACCAACAGGATCACCGCGGCCACCAAATACCAAATCATTCCCTCCGGAGCCATGACCTTCCGTTTTCGGTACAGGGGCCTTCCCAGGGATTTTTGAAGACGACTGCCCAGCCGGTTCCTTATCCTTTTTCTCTGCCCTCGAGGGATGCGCTGAAGCTCCTCCAAGGCAGCCCAGAATTCGGGATGCCGGTCCAGGTAGGCCTCGATTTCTTTCTCCCTTTCCATGGGCAGCTCCCGGTCCAGGTAGGCCTGCCATTCCCAGTACCGGGGGGCCTTCTCCTCCCCGGGGAATAGACGATGCTGGGGGCTTGTATTCATGATTTTTCCTCCCTTGATTTTTGCCAGCGGATCTTCAGGTTCCTCTTTCCGTTCTGAATGGCGGATTTCACCGCCCCGAAATCATATCCTGTCCGCTCGGCGATCTCTATATAGCTGCAATTCTCCAGATAAAACAGGCGAAGGCATATCCTCTGGGCTTCGGGCAATCCCTCCATCCACTCCACCATGAGCTCCGGCTCCGGAAAGGGCGCTTGAGGGGCATTCTCCATTTCCTGGCCCGGGTCGGCCACCTCCAGGGCTTCCAGGCGATCCTCGACCAAGGTTTCAATATTCCCCTTGCGCTGCCGCAGGATCTGCAGGCAATGGTTTCTCATGACCACCAGAATCCAGGACTTGAAATCCCGGACCTCCTTAAATTCCGTTTTGGAGAGCAGACGCAGGAAGACCTGGTATACCGCATCTTCCGCAGCCTGGGGCTGATTCAGGTACTTGAGTGAAAGCCCATAGAGCAGCAGACTGTACCTATCGAGAAGATAGCCCAGCCAACGCTTATCTCCGGTATTTGTGTACCGGATCAATAGCTCCTCGTCGGAGAGCTCTGGAGAATAGCTGTGATCTTTCCCTTTCAATGCGGCCTTATTTTGGCGGTGCTACGAAGTTAAGCCCCCGCCCCCGGATCTCCCCCCATTGGCCTTCTGCGTGGACAGAAAAATTTCCATTTGCGCAATAGAACCTAAACATGTAGGTTTGCAGGAACCGTTTTTGAATCTACTATTTTTTTGATATATGAACTTCCAACTCACTGAAGAACAGAAAGCTGTGCAAATGGCCGCCAGGGATTTTGCCCGTCAGGAGCTCCTCCCAGGGGTGATCGAACGCGACGAAGAGCAGAAATTTCCGGCAGAACAAATCAAAAAACTGGCGGAACTGGGATTTCTGGGCATCATGGTCGACCCGAAATACGGCGGAGCCGGAATGGACACCATATCCTATGTGCTGGCTATGGAAGAGATATCCAAAATCGACGCCTCCACCTCGGTGTGCATGAGTGTGAACAACTCCCTGGTATGCTGGGGACTGGAGACTTATGGCAGTGAGACGCAAAAACAGACTTACCTCACGGAGCTTGCCTCGGGACAAAAACTGGGGGCATTCCTGCTCAGTGAACCGGAGGCGGGTTCCGATGCCACCTCCCAGAGGACCACGGCAGAAGATAAGGGAGACCATTACCTGCTCAATGGAACCAAGAACTGGATAACCAACGGGAGTTCGGCCAGCTATTACCTGGTGATCGCTCAGACCTATCCTGAGAAGAAACATAAAGGGATCAATGCCTTCATCGTCCACAAAGACTGGCCCGGAGTGACCGTGGGCGCCAAAGAAAACAAACTCGGCATCCGGGGATCAGACACCCATAGCATCATGTTCCAGGACGTACGCGTACCCAAGGAAAACCGGATAGGGGAAGACGGTTTCGGATTCTCCTTTGCCATGAAGGTATTGGCCGGCGGAAGGATAGGCATCGCGGCCCAGGCTTTGGGTATAGCCTCGGGAGCCTACGAACTGGCCCTGCGCTATTCCAAGGAACGGAAAGCCTTCGGCACCGAGATATCCAATCATCAGGCTATTGCCTTCAAACTGGCCGATATGGCCACGGCCGTGGAAGCCGCCCGGCTCCTATGCCTGAAAGCAGCCTGGGACAAAGACCAGGGCAGGGACTACACCCTGTCGGCCTCCATGGCCAAGCTTTATGCCTCCGAGATTGCCCAATGGGTCACCAGTGAAGCGGTGCAGATCCATGGCGGGTATGGATACGTAAAGGAATTCCATGTGGAGCGCCTGATGCGCGATGCCAAGATTACCCAAATTTATGAAGGCACCAGCGAGGTCCAGAAGATTGTCATCTCCCGAACCATACTCAAATAGCCTTTGCTTAGGGATTCGCTGAGATTTTTTTGAAGGCGGCGGAATCCGTCTGTCTATCCCCTTTCCGGGAGAACAGGGGGATTTGGCGATCAAATTAAAATCCTTACTGTCTAAAATTAGGCATACCTTTGCGCCTCATTTAACGATCATTTATTTAATGAATTCATTTTCGAGCTTCTCCCTAAGAGAAGAATTAACTCGTGCCGTAACCGAAATGGGGTTTGAAAGCCCCACCCCCATTCAGCAGAAAGTTATCCCCGCCCTACTATCCCAGCCAACCGATATTATTGCCCTGGCGCAGACTGGAACCGGAAAAACAGCCGCTTTTGGACTGCCCTTACTGCACCATATGGATCTCCAGGACCGGCAGATCCAGGCCCTGATCCTCAGCCCCACCCGCGAGCTGGGCATGCAGATCCAGGAAGAAATCACCAAATACGGACAGCACCTGCCCGGATTCCGGTCTGTTGCCGTCTATGGAGGAGTCCCGATCAGTGGACAAATCCGGGAGCTTCGTTCCCGGCCTCAGGTCATTGTGGCCACCCCGGGACGGCTGATCGACCTGCTGGACAGAAAGGCCCTTTCCCTGGAAAATATTCGCTATCTTATCTTAGACGAAGCCGACGAAATGCTGAATATGGGATTCCGGGAAGACATCGAACAGATTCTGTCCATCAGTCCCCAGCGGCAGTCCACCTGGCTTTTCTCGGCCACCATGAACGCAGAGGTTCGGCGCATAGCCAAAAAATTCATGGGCGATTGGCAGGAATATGCGGTGGCCCAGGCCAATGTCACCAACGAAAACATAGAACATCAGTATTATGTTGCCCAGCACCACCATCGCTTTGAAACCCTGAGGCGACTGCTGGACTTCCATCCGGGGATCTATGGGATCATTTTCACCCGAACCCGCCAGGATTGCCAGGATATATCTGAGAAGCTGATCCGCCTGGGTTATGCGGTTAGTCCCTTACATGGGGATATGGACCAGAAAATGCGGACGCGGGTTATGGAAAGATTCAAATCCAAGGCGCTGCAAGCCATTGTGGCCACGGATGTGGCCGCCCGGGGCATCGATGTGCAGGATATAAGCCATGTGATTAACTATGAACTCCCCGACGACCCCGAGGTCTATACCCACCGTTCCGGAAGGACAGCACGGGCCGGAAAATCCGGAGCCTGCCTTTCTATAGTATCTCCCCGTCAAATTGGGCAGATGCGCCAAATCGAAAGGGTAGCCAAATCCCGGTTCATCAAAGGGACCATCCCCGATGGAAAGGAAGTGATTCGCAAACGGATCGCCCATTTTCTCCAGCAGGTGGTCCAGGCAAATCCTCCGGAAGGATTTCAGGAAATCTGCGAAGCCCATTGGGAAGAAGCCTTAGCCGGCATGGAAGCCTCTGCGCTGATCCAAAAACTCCTTTGGCTTCATTTGCAGGACACCCTGGACGCCTATCAGCAGGCCGATGACCTGAATGCCCACGGCGATACCGGCCTCAAACCCCGAAGTGCCCACGGACAATCCTCCCCCCGGCTGTTCATCAACCTGGGAATCAAGGACGGAATTCAGGGACCTGAAGATCTTGTAGCCCTGATCCAGGAACATACAGATATAGCCCCTTCGCGGTTCCAGAGGATAAGCGTTAAAGAATTCAGCAGCTATTTCAACGTGAACGCCGCCGATGCCGAGCGGATTCTGGCAGCTCTTCCTTCCCGAAAATTCCGGGGAAGAAAAATCCGGGTGAACGAGGCGGAAGCCCGCCCATTCGACCGGACCCGGCCCAGTTCCCGGACATCGGGAAGAAAATCAGGTCCCTATGGATCCCCTTCATCGGCCAAACGCCATTCGAAAAGATACTGATATTCCCCCTGACAAATCCCAGGAGGGAGGAGGCCAATCACCTGCCTCCTCCCCTTAGGCTATCTACACATAACAAAATATTAGCATCTCAATGGAGAGGTTTCGAAAAAAAGACCTATTATTGCAGAATAATCAATGTGTATGAAACCCATTGGACTTATTTTGCTTTTTGTTTCCCTGAGCTGGATCAGTATGGCCCAGGGGAGGCAAATCACCAATCCCGAACGGGAAGAAGGAATAGCCAGCTATTATCATGACAAGTTCATCGGCAGGCCTACTTCCACCGGAGAGATATTCGAGAATAATCGGTTCACCGCCGCCAGCAATACGCTAAAACTGGGTACTTATGTGAAGGTGACCAATCTTTCCAATAAGCGATCGATCTATGTCCGCATCAATGACCGCATGCATAAGGACAACAAGAGAGTCATTGATCTCACCCGACTGGCTGCCGAAGAACTGGGTTTTCTGAGGCAGGGAATCACCAAAGTAAAGGTGGAAAGAGTACCGGAATCCGAAGCGGGACCCGCCATTTTGAGCCAGCGCGAAAAATACGCCGCTACCAGAGCAAACCGGCTTTGATTTCCCAAGGGGGCCTTATACGGGGGCTGCATCCCCGGATTATAGACCCATGGAGACAAAAAAATAAACAGGAATGGAATTCAAATTCCACCTTTAATCGCGAAAACAAAATTTTTATAAACCAATAGTATAAGTATTCGGGCAGCCTTTGCTCCTGAATCCATAGTTCGTCGCAAGGATTTCCGTATTTCGGTTGATCAGGTCTCGTCTATCAATCACAGTAATGACATTCAGGCTGCGCGATCTGGCTTGATGCAGAATAAAAGGATGATCAAACTCCGACATAGCCCATTTCCTTGGGAAGGGACATCATATGGTCAAAGAGGTCTTCCGAATCCTTCTTGGTAAAACCGGACTGGTAATGGTGGTCGGTATCAAGATACGGAGGGTCGCGATAGCAGAACGCTGTTTTCAAGTCTCCCTCAGGTAAAGGCATACGATGGAACATATCGCGGAAGCCACAATTCATGAATTCGCATCCGAACTTCATTTTACTGGGATAGTCCAAGTGCTCATAGAACCATTATGCTCCTCTAAAATTGGACAAGAAGTGCTCTTCGCACCGGATGAAATCTGTTCACAGGTAAACCAACGTTTATCTTTATACCAGATGACCGCGCTAACTTTATTAGTTATTAATCCTTTGTAGATTAATGATTTATGACACAGTTTTGCATGAATTTTAAATAAAAATACCGGCTAAATGAGTTCGAATGGGTTATCTCAATAAATAGAAAAGGCAACGTAATGAGTAAATTAACCGAATTGACACGACATCCTAAAAGAGGGGGCGTATATCGCAGGGCTGACCTTGCCCAATGGTCTAATGCGGTTGATCGTCATCTTAAGGAACTGGTGAATAAAGGAATACTCCGTAAACTTTGACAGGGCCTATACTACTATCCTAAAGAAACAGTCTTTGGCGAAGTGCCGCCAGATGAAAAAGTTTTGGCACGAAGCTTTCTAAAAGACGATGAATTTTTGCTTACTTCACCGAACGCCTATAATAGCTTGGAAGTGGGAACAACCCAGCTTTATAATAAGCGCGTTGCGTATAATCACAAACGCCATGGGGAATTTGAATCGGGCGGCAGACGGTTATCTTTTCGAATGAAGCCTCGTTTCCCAAAGAAACTTACGCCTGAATTTCTTTTGGTTGATTGGGTGAATAATGTTGAGTAACGGGCAGAAGACACAAAAGTGGTTTTGTCTAAAGTCCAATACAAGGCAAAATCCATGGATAAAAAGAAACTCCAGCAATCCGTAAATTCGTATGGTGGCCTAAGAGCCAGAAAGCTGTTTTCCCCTCTGTGATCAAACTCAACTAGCGCAGGACAATATTCCTGAGAACTATCTCCATGATCATCCCGATTTTATAAGCTTGTTAGGGATATTGGAAGCCGAAACAGGCATTCAGGTAAGCTAATCGAAAAAGATTACCGGATAGTGGCCGTGCTTTTCCGTCTTAAACTAGCAGATCTTGATTTTGAACTTAAAGGTTTTCCAGGCATCCAGGGGAATTTCTGCGCTCTCGCCTTGGTTTACCCCATAAGGTATTCTGTCTCTGCTTTTGGCATGGCTTTAGGAGAAATCGATTACATGGGGCAAACCAAATCGCAGTCAACCCCCTAAATAAAAACATGGACTATGGAATGGAAACTAGAAAACGACAGCCTGTATCGGAAATTCTGCTTCCAGGATTTTCGTCAAGCTTTTGCTTTTATGTCCCAAGTGGCCGAGATCGCGGAAAGGGACCAGCATCATCCCCGCTGGACCAATGAATGGAATCAGGTGGAAATCTGGCTTCAAACCCACGATGCCGGCCATAAGGTTACGGAAAAAGATTATCGTCTGGCGCAAAGCATCGATGCAATCTGGGAAAATGGTGGGGGCAAATACAGCCCTGAAAATCGGGTATGATTTTTTTAGACCTATGGTGGGGCCCTTCGGGGGCCTCATCCCCCCCCCTAAAAAACCTAAAGGCATGAAAGAAAAAGGAATCAATGAACTGATCGAACAGACCTTTGAAAGGCTATCCTGCCCTTTTCGCTCCCTGGGTTTCTATACCGAAATCTACCAGGCCCTACTCAAAGCCTTCGAACTGGGACAGGGTAGCCGGGAGAACCCCTATGCCCTGCCATGGGAAAATCAAATTCGGATCGGGACGCAAAAATTCAGCCTTCCCTATAATCCCATGCATCGGATTCCTTTATCTCCTTATAAGGAATCTGCTGATCCTGTGGCTGAAGAGCAAAATGTTTGGGCGGCTTGGGTCGATGAAATTTCTGACGGGGAACCCCATATCTAGGCAAGCAGGAACTGAGTCCAAAACTTAAGGCCAGGGCAAATAGGAAAAAGCTCAGGTTTGGCTTCATCAGTAATCGGTTTTTCCCAAAATAGAAAATAAATTCGATATCAGTCAATATCCCCAGGGCCGTAGGCCCTTTTTTCATGGCCTCCTTCCTGGGGATTGGCTGCAGTCCGCAAATCAGAATGCCTTAGATTTGTGATCCTGTCCCCCTTTTGGGGCAGCTAGGGGATACCCGGGTTCCCGCTATGGGGAAACGGAGATCTCCGAATGGACCCAACCCCTTGCACCATGAAAAAATACCTCCAGTTCCTTTTGATCCTTTGGCTGGGGTCTGTTTCCCTATCCCAGGCCCAAACTCCCGCCCTGAGCCAGGCCCGGGAATCCGCAAAACGAACACTGGAAGCCTATAGCCCTCAGGGAAAGGAATGGATGGAATTCCGGTTTGTCCATCAGCGCCATCGATTCGGGGATTATTTTCAGCCCTGGCAGACCGACACCCAGTCCTTGGCCGGGAATCTGGGCATCCGGTTTCAGCAGGACCCTCTCTTTTATAAGGAAGATTATTTTACCGATCCCGCTGCCGACACCCAATGGCTTTGTTATCAGCTTCTGGCCAACGAGATCTGGACGGCAGATAGCCAGATTCGGGATCTGGGGTCCCTGTCCAGCGATTTCTACCTGTTCCGGACCATAAAATATAGCCCCTATTTCGCCTTACGCCTGTTTCTGGACTCCGTAAAAGCCCAACTGGTATCCTATAAACCGGGACCCGTGGATACGCTTTGGTATGAGTATTTGGCCTGTCCGATCAAAATTTACTGGGATTCCCAGACCAGCGAAGTCCACAAAATCGAATTTGCCTGGCCGGATCTGAGCTTGGGGGACAGGCATTTTGAGGTAAAATATTTCGGATACCGGCGCCACCAGGGCGCCCTCTACCCCTTGCAATCCAGCACCCGGGAAAGGAGAATCCTTAAAGACCTGGTGCAGATCATGCCTCAATTGCCCGGAATGCATCGGTTCCAGCAGGGAGATCAGATCCGGGAGGGGATGCCCACCCATAAGCACCGATTCCCTTCAGGAGATACCTATGTGACCAAGTTCAATGATTTCATCAGTTTCATCGATATGGAAATCACCGGAACCCGGGCCATGGTGGTTTCCTTCAAAGATCATTTTGTGGTGGTCGGCGCTCCGCTTCAAACGAATTACGGAGAACTGATCTATATGAAACTCAAGGAAATTCATCCGGCCAAATTCGTGAAGTTCTTCATCCCTGGCCACCACCACCTCCCCTTCCTGGGAGGAGTCCGGGGATTTGTTCGTCGGGGGGCCACCGTGCTCAGCCCCCGGGGATCCCTGCCTTATATCCGGGAATTGGTCCATAGTCCCCATACGATCTGGAAGGACCTCCTGACCCTGAACCCCGCCCCCCTTCTCCTCGACAGCTTTGAACAGCATATGGTCCTCAAAGACGAGACCTTGACCATGGAAGTCGTCGACATGGGACCGACCAGCGGGGAGGCCGCACACTATCTGCTTTTCTACTTCCCGGAGTTTGGATTTCTGTATCAGCAGGACCTGAGCCGGGTACCGGCCGTTCCCGGAATCACGGCCCGGATCCATGCGGGCAATCGGATTCTCTATGATTTTGTGATGCAGAAGGGATGGAATGTCAACGTCGTGGCCCAGGGCCATCTTATCGGGGACAAGCGATGGAAGAACGTATTCTTTTTGGGAGATCTGATGCAACTTCCCTGATTCGCCCTGCAAAATCGGTGGATAGGCGCTAATTTTGTATCCCATGCCAAAGAAAGCCGCCCAGATTCCGGCCGAATCACCGGAATCCTCCCATCCTGCTCCAGACTCGTATATCCCCTCCCCTGAGGCCATTGTAATCAAAGGGGCTCGGGTGCATAACCTGAAAAATATCGATGTTCGCTTCCCCCGCAATCAACTGATCGTGGTGACCGGGGTTTCCGGATCAGGAAAATCCTCCCTGACCATGGATACCCTTTTTGCCGAAGGCCAAAGGCGATATGCCGAAAGCCTCAGCTCCTATGCCCGCCAGTTTTTCATGCGCATGGAAAAACCCGATATCGATTCCATCCATGGCTTATGTCCGGCCATTGCCATAGAACAGAAGGTCTCCACCCGCAATACCCGGAGCACCGTGGGGTCCATGACCGAGATCTCCGATTATCTCCGCCTTTTATTCGCCCGGATCGGTCGGACCTTTTCTCCGGTATCCGGACGGGAAGTGAAAAGGGATCAGGTTTCCGATGTCGTCGACTATATCCGCCATCTCCCGCCGGATCAGGAGCTGAAAATCCTGGTTCCCCTTAATCGGCAGCCGGGACGCAGCCTGTCCGAAGAACTGAATCTTGCCCTGCAGAAGGGATTCGTGCGCCTCTATATTCCCGGGGGATCTCCCTCGCTGGTGCGCATGGAAGATTATCTGGAAGAAGGCTCCTCCATCCTGGATGGGGAATCCCCCAGGTACATACTGATTGACCGGATCAAAACCCGGGAATGGGAAGAAGAAGATCTGCACCGCCTCGCCGACAGCGTAGAAACCGCTTTTGAAGAATCCGGAGGCGAATGTTACCTGGAAGTCGATGGAAAAGAAATCCTCTCCTTTCTCCACCGCTTTGAAGCCGATGGCATTCGTTTTGAAGACCCCATTCCCAACCTGTTTTCCTATAATAATCCCTACGGGGCCTGCCCTCGTTGCGAAGGGCATGGAAAGATCATCGGCATAGACCCGAATCTGGTAATTCCCCAACCCAGCCTCAGCGTCTATGAAGGTGCGGTCGCCCCGTGGAAAGGAAACAAACTGGATGAATGGCGGCAAAATTTCATACTTAGGGCCAGTGAACAGGGATTCCCCGTCCATAGGCCGGTGGCCGAACTCAGCGAAGAGGAATCCAAATTGCTCTGGGAAGGCAATGACCGGATAAAGGGGATCAGGGACTTCTTTGAAATGGTCGAAGCCAATCTGTACAAAATCCAGTACCGGGTGCTCCAGGCCCGATATCGGGGAAAAACTCTTTGCCCGGTCTGTCAGGGGACCCGGCTGCGCCCTCAGGCCCTATATGTGAAAATAGGCGGGCGGAATATAGCTGAATTGCTGGCCATGCCCGTGCACCGTCTGAGGGCATTCCTCAAAGAACTCTCTTTGACCCCATACGAAAAGCAAGTGGCCAGTCGCCTGTTCCAGGAAATCGATCTTCGGCTGGAGACCATGGAAAGGGTGGGACTGGCCTACCTCAGCTTGGACCGCCAAGCCAGCACACTAAGCGGTGGGGAGAGCCAACGGATTCACCTCACCAAATTCCTGGGAAGTCCGCTCACCGATTCCCTATACATTCTGGATGAGCCGAGTATAGGTCTACATCCTCGCGATACGGCCCGCCTGATTCAGGTGCTCCAGTCCCTCAGGGACCTGGGCAATACCGTAGTGGTCGTCGAACACGATGAATCCATCATGAGGGCAGCCGATCATATTTTGGACATAGGTCCCTTGGCCAGCCACCTGGGCGGGGAAGTGGTGGCCACAGGTACGGCCGAAGAACTGAAAAACCATCCGCACAGCCTTACGGGAAAATACCTGCGGGGAGAACTCCGCCTAAGCCGCCCATCCTCCCCCCGTCCCCCCAAGGGCTGGATACACCTGGATGGGGCCCACCTGCACAATCTGAGAGACCAGAACCTTTCCCTTCCCCTGGGTCAGTTCACCGCGGTTTCCGGAGTCAGCGGAAGCGGGAAAACCAGCCTGATTCGGCAGACCCTCTACCCGGCACTCCTCCACCTTCTGGGCCATAATCCTACTGAATACCGGGGCGCCTACAAAAAGCTGCATGGGGATCTGGAAGGGATCCAGCATGTGGAAATCGTTGACCAGAATCCCATTGGGAAAAGCTCCCGAAGCAATCCGGTCACCTATGTGAAGGCCTGGGACGAAATCCGCCGTCTTCTGGCCCGGCAGCCGCTGGCCCTTAGCCGGAATTTCCGCGAGGGAGTTTTTTCCTTCAATCTGGACGGGGGACGCTGTGCCGAATGCAAAGGGGAAGGGGAAATCCTCGTGGACATGCAATTCCTCTCGGACATCCGCCTCCCCTGCGAATCCTGTATGGGACGCCGGTTCAAGGACGAGGTCCTGGAAGTGCGCTATCAGGGGAAAAATGTGTACGACATACTCTGTCTTTCGGTGGATCAGGCCCTGGAATTCTTTTCCAGGGAACCCAAGATTCATCAGGCCCTAAAACCTCTATCCGATGTGGGGCTGGGCTATATCCAGTTGGGACAGAGCGCCAATACCCTGAGCGGAGGGGAAGCCCAAAGAGTGAAGCTGGCCCATTTCCTGGGAAAAGGGTCGGGATTGGAGAGAAAACAAGGGGTGTTCTTCTTCGACGAGCCTACCACAGGCCTGCATTTTCATGATATTCAGAAACTCCTGGGCGCCTTCGATGCCCTGATTGACCAGGGGCATACCGTGGTGGTCATCGAACACCATTCTGATCTGATCCGGGCCGCCGACTGGGTGGTGGACCTGGGTCCGGAGGCCGGCGAAGGAGGAGGACGCATCCTCTATTCCGGCCCACCAAAAGGATTACCTCAGGTAAAAGAAAGCCATACGGGTAGGTACCTTTAAGGAAGGAAATAGTCCGAGATCCGAAAGGGGGCAAATCCGGGATCCCCGGCCGAAAGGAAAAATTGTCTCTAAATGAGGTAAATTCACTGATCCATACCCCAGGCCTCTTGCCTGGCCCCAGATTTGATTGTAAGGAATTACTTTATATCCCGGATTGTCTATGGATCCTTATTTCTCCACCGAGAACAGTCTCCTCCGCCCAGGCCGGTTTACCCTGCCGGGCTGGACATGGGTTTTCCTTCTGATCGGGGCTATGCTGTCCTGCCGGGAACGGCAGGACAGCCCACCGGAATCCTCCCCCATGGAAATCTTCCTGGGAGAAGCCGGAGAGTGGTCCTATGTCCCCGAAGACAGCCTTTGCTACATGGATCTTTCCGCGGCCGCCCAGGGGGACACTTTTGCCGCTCAGCTGATTTGGAGGGGCGACCATGTACAGGGGACCCTATGGCATAATCTCCAGGATGGGTCCGCAAGATATGGAAAGCTCAAGGGGGAAAAGCGGGAGAACAGACTGGTACTGGACTGGCATTACCTATCGGAAGGAAACTTTGATTCCCTGCGCCTGGAATTTCAGATTCAGGACCGGGAACTGATTGTCCCCGGCAGCCTCCAGACCTATTCGAGGGTCGATTGCGATCAGATTCCCCGCATCGACTTCGATCTCGGCCTTTGAGTTTACAAGGGACCGCCCCCCGGAATCCTATGGCCAGGCATGGACGCGATAAGTCTGCGGGTATATTCCTGGCGCGGTTGCGCAAACAGATCCCGGGCCTCCTGTTCTTCCACCCGCTTGCCCTGATAAAGGACAAGGACCCGATCACTGATATACTGGACTACTGAAAGATCATGGGAAATGAACAGCATGGTCAGCTTCTTCTCCGCCCGAAGCCTTTGCAGTAAATTCAGGATCTGGGCCTGAATCAAGAGGTCCAATGCCGAAACCGCCTCATCACAAATCAACAGATCGGGCCGGGTAGCCAGTGCCCGGGCAATGGCCAGTCTCTGCCTCTGCCCCCCCGAAAACTCGTGTGGGTAACGACCCAGGGCCGAGGAAGGTAGCCCCACTTCGTCCAAGAGCCGAATCATTTCCTTTTCCCTTTGGGGGGAGGCAAACCGGCCATGGAGTATAAGCGCCTCTTCCAAGGTCTGGCGAACAGATCGGCGGGGGTTCAGGGATGAATAAGGGTCCTGAAAGACCATCTGTATGCGGGACCGCAGCGGTTTCCACTGACGGGCGGTCCAGGTGCTGATATCCATCCCCCGGTACAGAATCCGGCCCCGGTGGTTTCTGGTCATTCCCAGTATAGCCCGGCCAATACTCGATTTGCCTGATCCGCTTTCTCCCACCAGTCCCAAAATTTCCCCGGGATAAATGTCCAGGCTCAGCCTGTCGACAGCCTTGACTATATCTCGGCTTCGGCGAATACCCCGAGGTGAGGAACGATACTCGATGTCCAGGTCCCGGATTTGAATCAGGGGGGACTGGGCAGCGGATGGCCCCTCCCCCCGGAGGGGATAAGAAAAAGAGGCCAATTCCTTGTTCTCCCCCAAAAGGGGGCGCCCTTTCTTTTCCGGCCCCGGGCGGCAATCCAGCAGCTTGCGGGCATAAGGGTGCTCGCCGCGGACCAGGAGCTGGTCCACACTGCCCATGGCCAAGGCTTTTCCACGGTACATGAGCAGAACCTCATCGGCCATATCGGCCGCCAGCCCCAGGTCATGGGTGATGAACAGAATGGCCGTGTTCAGTTCATCGGCCAGGCTTCTCATCAAGATCACAACTTCCTTTTGAATGGTCACGTCCAAGGCCGTGGTCGGCTCATCGGCGATCAGCAACCGGGGACGATGGCACATTGCCATGGCAATCATCAGCCTTTGCTTCTGTCCCCCGGAAACCTGATGGGGATAACGATGAAAAAATCGCTCTGGGTCGGGAAGCTGGACTTTCTCCATCCAAGACAAAGCCAGGTCCCGGGCCAGATGGCGAGGTTGATGGACAGCTATGGATTCCATCAGCTGCCTGCCCAGGGTCCGTACGGGATTCAGGGCCGTCATGGGCTCCTGAAAGACCATACCCAAATCTTTGCCCCGCAGGGAACGCCACCGCCGGTCCGCCAATCCCCAACCCGCTAGGTTGACTTCTCCCTCTGGTTTGGAAAATCGGATTTGCCCGCGGGCGGCTAGCCCGGAAGGGAGCAGGCCTGTTATGGACAGGGCCGTCAGGGTCTTCCCCGACCCACTCTCGCCCACAATGGCCAAGGTCTTTCCCTTATGCAAGGAAAAGGATAGGTCGGAGACCAAAGGGGTCTTTGGCTTGTCTTTCCTGAAAATACTCAGGTCCTGCACCTCCAATTGGTAGGACATCAAAACAGCAGGTGTTTTACGGTAAGGCCATGGTGGATCAATTGCTTCAGGGAGTCGATGCCGATCTGCAAATGTCCTTCGACATATTGGCGGCTGACTACCCGATCGGAGGCCTGGGTCTTTATTCCTTCCGGTATCATGGGCTGATCCGAAACCAGCAATAGGGCTCCCGTGGAAATCTTATTGGCAAAACCCACAGAAAATATGGTCGCCGTTTCCATATCCACGGCCATGACCCGGATCTGCCGCAAATAGGCCTTGAAGGCCTCATCGTGTTCCCAGACTCTTCGGTTGGTGGTGTATACGGTACCGGTCCAGTAATCCCGTCCATGATCGCGAATAGTCGTGGAAATGGCTTTTTGAAGGGCAAAAGCCGGAAGTGCCGGAACTTCAGGCGGGAAATAGTCGTCGCTGGTCCCATCTCCGCGAATTCCGGCTATGGGCAGGATCAGGTCCCCGACCTTATTCTTTTTTTTCACTCCCCCGCATTTCCCCAAAAAAAGCACGGCCTCCGGTTGAATGGCCGTGAGCAGATCCATGGTCGTGGCCGCCGAGGGGCTACCCATGCCAAAATGAATTATGGTAATCCCCTCGGCCGTGGCACAGGGCATAGGCTTGTCCATGCCCACCACGGGGACGCCATTTTTCTGGGCGAAGAGTTCCACGTAGTCCAGAAAATTACCCAGGAGAATATAGGAGCCAAATTCCTCCAGGGGCATGCCCGTATAACGGGGAAGCCAGTCTTTGACGATTTCCTGTTTGGTCTTCACTCCCTAAAGTTAAGGCAATTCCCTCTGAGGGGAAAACCCAGGACCCCAGGCCCGCTTTTCGGCAATTGTCTTAGTTTTGGGAGGTGATATCCTTGGATCTGTCCGGTGAGGGATTGCCCGTGGAACGCCGCGAAGAAGGCGTTCAGATCTACGATCCCATACGCCGACTTTGGGTAAAACTGAATCCCGAAGAATGGGTGCGACAAGGGCTTATCCGGCATTTTCTGCAAAAGATGCACTATCCGCCCAATGCACTGGCCGTGGAAAAAAAACTCCCCGGACATATTCGGTCCAGGAGATTCGATCTGCTGGTCTTCAACCGCCGCCTCCAGCCCTGGATGCTGGTGGAATGCAAATCCCCAGAAGTGAAAATCAACGAGGATACGCTTTTTCAGCTGTTGGACTACCATAGGCATTTGCCCGCGCCTTACTGGCTCCTTTCCAACGGAATCAGCAGTTATTGTGCAGATGCCCGTCAGCCGGGAACCATAAAATGGCTGAATCGGTTACCGGCCTATGATGACTGAATAGGTGCTGTCATAAATCAGCTCCCGGGCCCTCTGCACCATGACATCATCTATGGTCTGTATGCGATAATAGCCCGAATCCCGAAAAAGGAGCCGAGCGAGCAGGGCTTTCATCTGATTGCCGAAATATTCGGCATTCTCCTTTTCCCGGAGAATAAAGGCTGCCACGGAGCGAATCCGCGGATCCAGAGTGGCCAGATAGGCCTCCAGCAATTGCCCAGAATCAAAAGATTGATTGAAGGTCTCCACATCCGGATATTTCTCCCAGTCCTGCCTATGGGACAAATAATAGTCCAGGACCAGGTTGCGGAGGCTTTCACTCATGAGCATGTGGAGCAAGCCCGAAGAAATCCGCAGGCTGTCGAAAGGGACGAAGACATCAGGGACAATCCCCCCTCCTCCATAGACCACCCGGCCGGAAGCCGTGTAATAGGCCAAGGTATCCTGCCAAACCACTACCGAGTCCGCCCCGATCCACTCCCCGGACTCAAAATGGTCCACCACCTGGTCTTCCTCCTCCGAAGAACTGGTTTCATAAGGCTTTTGAATGCTCCGGCCTGAGGGGGTGTAGTAACGGGCGACCGTTAGGCGAAGTCCGGATCCGTCATCCATGTCGTATTGATCCTGCACCAGGCCCTTTCCATAGGTGCGGCGCCCGATGACCACTCCGCGATCCCAGTCCTGAATGGCGCCTGCCAGCACTTCTGCCGCCGAGGCCGACTGTTCATTGACCAGCACCACCAGGCGGCCGGCTTCGAAAAGACCGGGACGGGAACTTCGGTATTCCTTACGGGATATGCTTTTGCCTTCGGTATAGGTGATCAGTTTGTCTCCATTCAAAAATTCATCGGCAATCTTAGAGGCCGTCTCCAGGTACCCTCCGGGATTGTCGCGCAAATCCAAAATCAAATGCACAGCCCCCTTGGACTTCAGTTCTTCTAGCGAGCGCCGAAACTCCGAATAGGTGGTGGCACTGAATCGGCTGATCCTGATGTATCCCGTTAGGGAATCCAACATCAGGGCAGCATCCAGACTGTAGAGGGGAATCGCATCCCGCTGAATCTCCACCGTCCTTAGCTCTCCCGTCGAGGGATCCCTTAAACTCAGGCGAATTCGGGAATCTTTTTGGCCCTTTAGCATTTGCACAATCTTCCGGGAATCCGTATTGTTCCCGGCCACCAGCGAGTCTTCCACCCGGATCAGTTGATCGCCGACCAGAATGCCGGCCTTTTCCGCAGGCCCGTCGGCAATGGTGGCCGTCACTTGAATCGTATCCCTGTTCAGAGTGAATTCCAGGCCGATTCCAAAAAAGCCGCCTTCCAGCCCTTCGTTCACCTGGGCATATTCATCCGGGGGGAAATATATCGTATATGGATCCAGATGGCTCAAAATGCCTTTGATGGCATCCTCATAAAGCAGATTTCCGTCCACCGGGTCCACATATTTTTCCTTGATCAGATCGATGATCTGCTCCAGTCGGTCATTTCTATGCACAATGGTGAAAATATCCCGCTTCTGACGCAGCGTGTCGCGAAGTTGAAAACCCAGGGCCATGCCTAAAATGAGTACGCATGAGAAGAGCAGCGGAGTCCAAACCTTGATCTGGCCTGGCTTGTTTTGATTCATGTGATCTACCGAATAGGACACAAAGTTAGTTTCAATTTATGAGTATTCGAGAAATTTGCCCTTTGGGCCTTCCCGTCATGTCCGAACAGTCCACCTTGGGGGTTGATCCCCTTTTTTTGCATCTTTGCAGAACCTAGTTCTCCTCCATGCCCATGATCCTCATTGCCGAAAGCGGGTCCACCAAGACGGACTGGTGTCTATTGCATCAGGGCTGCCCCCTGATCCGCAAACAGACCCAGGGAATAAACCCTTACATTCAAAGTCCGGATCAGATTCTGGGGCTGCTGAACCAGGAACTCTGCTGGGACTTTGCCCAGTTCCCCCTGAGCCGGATCTATTTTTACGGGGCCGGAACCGGATCTCCAGGAAAAAAAGCCCTTCTGGAATCCCTGATCCGTGTATGGGCCCCGAAGGCCACCGGAGAGGTCCATGGGGATATGATGGCCGCGGCCAGAGGCCTCTGCAGAAACAGCCCGGGGATGGTCGCCATATTAGGCACCGGCTCCAATGCCGCCTTCTATGACGGCCGGGATTTGGCTTCCCGGCAGATTTCCCTGGGCTATTTGGCCGGGGACGAAGGCAGTGGCAACCAGATGGGAAAAAAAGTGCTCCAGTATATGGCCTATCACCGGTTCGAGCCGGAGCTGGAAGATGGATTCCGCTCCCTGTTTCCCGAGCCCCTGGAGGAGATTATCGGCCGTCTATATGAAGCTCCCTTTCCCAACAGGTTTCTGGCGGGTTTTGTCCCTTTCCTGATCGCCCATCGAGGACACTACATGGTGGAAAACATTATTGAAGACTGCCTGAACGAATTCTTTCTCACCCATATCCTGAAGTTCCGGGAATCCTGGTCCCATCCCCTGCACTTCACCGGATCCGTGGCCTATGCCTTTCGGGACCGGATCCAGGACCTCTGCCAACAATATGGCTTGAGCCTGGGGACCATGGTGGCCAGTCCCATGGAAGGACTGATCCAGTATCATCTCCATTCTCCCGGCCATTAAGGGCCTTTTCATCTCCAGGAAAACTACCTAGCGGGCCGAACTCCCTCATCCACCCCACCCTTTGCTTCCCTTTTCCTTTTGGAAGGTGTCCCATCGGAAGAGGACACAACCATTATATCCTGAATATACTCAAAAAATGGTCCGCTTGGGGGTGGGCGATGACAAATCCATCCCGCAGATAACTTGCCTGACCCAATCCATGTGCCATAGTTTGGTCCGACCCAAACAAAAATGCCCCCGGTAAACACCGGGGGCTGGAAAATCTATGGCCAAAGGGGTAAACCCCTGGGTATCCTAGTTCCTTCTCAGGTTGGGGAAGGGAGGTGCTACGTTGGCAGGTCCTTCTTCACCGGCCATGGCAGAGCGATACATTACGCTGCTGGCATCACCAGCCTGACCATATTGGAAGATGAAGCGATTCCGGTCAATGGAGTGGGTTTCGCTCATGTATTCGATAATGGCGTTCACCCGATCCCAGGAACGTTGCTGCTGGATCTTGCTTCCGGCACCGGCACCGGTTACCACCACCTTACATGTGGGGTTAGCCTGCATTTGGGCAGCCAGGGTGGAAAGCTGAGCCTGAGCGGCAGGACGGATTCTGGAAGAGTTGGCATCGAAGGAAATGCTTCCGGCGCCGATGCTACCGCAGGCAGAAACTCCGGATCCGCAACCTTCAGGGCAGGGGCAGTCTCCCACTCCGTCGGCATCCACGGGTTGACAATGTGTCGGGGTGATCAGTTCTTTATCCTTGTAGTCGGGAACTCCATCGCCATCAGTATCCAGGGGACAACCATGGGCATCCACGGCTATACCGGCAGCTGTTCCGGGACATTTGTCGAACTGGTCAGTGATTCCGTCTCCGTCGGCATCAGGCAGAATCGGATCAGGCAGAGTCATATGACGGGGATCGCTCAGCTCGTTGTAAGGATGATCCAGGGGATTCACCCAGTAGAGAGGCTCTACGCTTCTGCTGGCATTGCCCAGGTTGAAGTTCAGGCCCACGGAAAGATAATTCAGTCCATCATAGCTTCTGGAAATGGGATTGCTCGCGCCGTGACCATCAAGCAGGTCATCATCCAGTCCAAAGGAATAACGGTCTTCTATGGCCAGGTTAACGCGCTTGCCAAGACGGAAAGCTACCCCAACCCCCAGGCTGGGCGCAAAACCCACCAGCTTGTCGTCCAGAATGGAAGCCCGGCTGGAACCGGCTGCGGTGGACGCATCGGTTTCATAGGTATCGTCCATATTGTCCCTAAGGGTATTGAGGAAATCCTTGCGGTTATCATGGCTGAAGCCCAGGCTGTCCCCGGCCGCAATGAAATCATAAGGCACATAAGTGGATCCTCCGTCGTTCAGGGCGTTCACCCTTACCTTGTAGGCCCTTACACCCAATCCCACAAATCCATAAAAATTGGTCTTGATCTTGGATTTGTAGAAGTTAATATTATTTGTGGAACCGATCAGGTCGAAGTTCAGCTGATGCAACTCCGTGCGGTAGTTCCGTACTACATATTCTCCGTTCTGGGTATAGCTGTACCCATTGGACCTGCCGTTCCAGGCATGGTCACCGGCCACCACGGTCGGACCGGCAAAAGTACCATCCAATCCCTTGGCAATACCATAGTTATACTGCAGACGGGTGGAAATCGCGTGTCCCCAGGCTTTGCGCAGGTGAGCATGGAATCCATACCCTCCCAGCTCCGAGCGCACATCACCCCTAACGTTCATCAGGCCACCGCCGACACCTAGCTCCCACATGTTTCTGGGCTTGGCCGGGAAGGCATACTGATGATTGAGGTAGCGACGATGCTGTTCCATCCTGGAATTCGGAACATAATTGGAATCCAAAACGTCGTAGCTGTCGCCACGGTACGTCATATCCCGGCTTGACCATTGAGCCCCGGTAGATTCACTTTCTTGTGCGGTTACCGGCTGGGCTGCAATCACAGCACAGAATCCAGCAAGCAATAGGTACTTCTTGTTGACCATAACAGAGTTGTTTATTTAAACAATTTTGGTTAAATTATTCAATATGTGGCAAAGGTATAGTTCGCCACTGAAAGGAACAAAATTATTAAAAAAATGTTTTGCTCCCATAACTAGATTCGTTACTCAAGTATTATGCCAAAAATTTTCCTTGATTCCTCGGGGGGTTAGCCGAGATTTGCCCCATATTCTTATATTGGGGCCAATTTCATGCAGATCGTCAAAGGTATAATCAGCTCGGAACTTGCCATTTTCGAGAAAAAATTCGCAGAAAGCGTAAAGGGCTCAAATCCTCTGCTGGACCGTATTCTGCGGCTGATCATCAAGCGTAAGGGCAAACAGATGAGGCCTATGTTCGTCTTCCTTTGCGCCAAAATCGCCGGAGAAATCAAAGAGCCCACCTACCGGGCCGCCTCCCTGATTGAGCTCCTGCACACGGCCACTTTAGTCCACGATGATGTAGTGGATAATGCCATGGTCCGCCGGAATTTTTTTTCGATAAATGCCCTGTGGAAGAATAAAATTGCCGTACTCGTGGGCGACTATCTGTTATCGAAAGGTTTATTGCTCTCCATACATCACGGTGATTTTCAGATACTTAAGATCACCTCCCGGGCCGTCAAGGAAATGAGCGAAGGCGAACTCCTCCAGATGGAAAAAGCCCGGAAACTGGACATAAGTGAAGATATATATTTTGATATAATCCGCGCAAAAACCGCATCCCTGCTTTCGGCAGCCTGCTCTGCAGGGGCCTATTCCTCTTCCGATGATCCGGAAATCGCGGAATTCTTCCGCCAATTTGGGGAAAAAGTGGGTATCGCCTTCCAGATCATGGACGATCTTTTCGATTATGGCGAGGAGAACATAGGCAAGCCCCGGGGTATAGACATCAAAGAAAAGAAAATGACCCTTCCCCTGATCTATGCGCTCGAAAATGCCGATCGGACCACCCGCCGAAGGATGATCTATATAATAAAGAATCAAAACACCCGAAGGGATAAGGTGGAAGAAGTCATCGGCATGGTCCGGGAATCGGGGGGGATTGAATATGCCCGAAAGAAAATGATTCAATACCAGCAGGAAGCCGTAGCCATGCTGGACCGTTTCCCGCCCAGTCCGGCCCGCCAAGCCTTGGAATCCTTAGTCGACTATGTGATCACCCGGAAAAAATAGGCCACAGGAGATCCTGGGCCTCACCTCCAAAGATGAGGGCAGATTGGTAACTTTGCCCAAGACTTTTTGATCGATGAACAAAGCCAGCGCCTCCCTTTCCGTGCCTTCTTCTCCCTTTATCCGGATCGAAGGGGCCCGGGAACACAATCTCCGCAACATAGACCTCAGCATTCCCAAGAACCAACTGGTCGTCATTACCGGCATTTCCGGAAGCGGTAAATCCTCCCTGGCTTTCGATACTCTTTTTGCCGAAGGCCAACGCCGCTACATGGAAAGCTTTGCCCATTATGCCCGACAATTTATCGGGGATCTGCAAAGACCGGATGTGGACGGGATTTCCGGTCTATCTCCGGTCATTTCCATAGAACAGAAAACCACTAACCGCAACCCCCGTTCCACCGTGGGCACGGTGACGGAAGTCTATGACTTCCTCCGTCTCCTCTATGCCCGGATCGCCGAAGCCTACTCCTACCAGACGGGCAAAAAGATGATCAAGCTGTCCACCCATGAGATCCTGAACCGAATTGAACATAATTTTTCCCGGACCCCAATAGCCATTCTGGCCCCCCTGATCCGGGGAAGAAAAGGGCATTACCGGGAACTCTTTGTCCAGCTCCGCAAACAAGGATACCTCAAAGTCCGGGTGGACGGAAAGATAATGGACCTGGACCAGAACATCAGCCTGGACAGGTACAAAGTGCACGATATCGAACTGGTCATCGACCGGCTAAAGGGAGAAGAAAAGGCCGGCCAGCGTCTGAAAGAAAGCCTGGAGAAGGGACTCGAATCCGGCAATGGGCTGGTGTTCATCCTGGATATGGAAACCGGAAAAACCCACCCGTTCAGCCGGGTACTCATGTGTGCGGATACGGGAATCGCCTACGAAGAACCCTCCCCGAACAGTTTCTCCTTTAACTCTCCCTACGGGGCCTGCCCCCAATGCCATGGCCTGGGATTCGAATATACCGTCGACTTGGACAAGATCATTCCAGACCGGGAAAAAAGCATTAAGCAAGGGGGCATTCTCCCGCTGAAGGCAGAAAAGAACGGATGGACTTACCGAAAGGCTGTGTCATTTGCCCGGAAAAAAAAGATTTCCCTGGACAAGCCGATATCCCAAATGGATACTACCTCCCTGAACTGGATTCTGTTCGGCAACCCCGAAGGGGTGATTCCCGACCATGGAGAAGAGGAATTCCAAAAATGGTCGGAGGAAGACTCCGGAGAATACGAAGGCATTGCCACCATGCTTATGCGCTGGTTCCGAAATACCAGTTCGGAGCCTATCCGCAACTGGGTTCAGGAGTTCATGACTCATAAAATCTGCCCGCTTTGCCAGGGAGCACGACTGAAAAAGGAAAGCCTCCACTTCAAGCTGGACGGAAAGCATATCGGAGAAGTCGCCTCGATGACCATAGGGGAACTGCTGCCCTGGATCCATAAAATGGAATCGGGTCTGGACCCTCAACGAGGCCGGATAGCCCGAGAAATCCTGAAGGAAATCCGCGACCGCCTGCATTTCCTCCATGAAGTAGGCCTCCATTACCTCAGCCTGAACCGGCCCTCCCGGACCCTAAGCGGCGGCGAATCCCAGCGTATCCGGCTGGCCACCCAGATCGGATCCCAGCTCACCGGCATTACCTATATCCTCGATGAACCCAGCATCGGCCTCCACCAAAGGGACAACGATCAGCTTATCCGAGCCCTCCAAAGACTTCGCGACGGGGGGAACTCCGTCATCGTGGTCGAACACGACCGGGATATTATGATGGCCGCCGATTACCTGATCGACATTGGACCTGCCGCCGGAATCCACGGAGGAAGGGTGGTATCCGAAGGCCGACCCGGAACCGTGGCCCAAGGCCCGGGAATCACCGCCCAGTATCTTCGGGGGGAAAAATCCATCCCGCTTCCCGCCGAGAGAAGGAAAGGCCATGGCAAAACCCTGAACCTCTATGGTGCCCGGGGCCACAATCTCCGGAACCTGGATCTGAAAATCCCCCTGGGATGCCTTATCGGGGTCACGGGAGTATCCGGAAGCGGAAAAAGCAGCCTCATAAACGAAACCCTCTACCCCCTTCTGGCCTCCCATGTCTATCCCCAGTTCCGCCAACAGCCCCTCCCCTATAAGCGTATCACCGGCCTCCAGCATATCGACAAAGTAATCGAAATCGACCAAAGTCCCATCGGAAGGACCCCTCGGAGCAACCCGGCAACCTACTGCGGATTTTTCACGGATATCCGCCAACTGTTCTCCCAGGTTCCCGAGGCCCGAATCAGAGGCTACCTGCCCGGGAGATTCTCCTTCAATGTGAAGGGCGGCCGATGCGAAGACTGTTCAGGTGCCGGGATAAAGACCATTGAGATGAACTTTCTTCCCGACGTCTACGTCCCCTGCAATACTTGCGCCGGAAAGCGGTACAACCGCGAGACCCTGGAGATTCGCTATAAGGGGAAGTCCATCTATGATGTGTTGCAGATGACGGTGGAAGAAGCCTCCGTATTTTTCTCCTCGATTCCCTCCCTGCATCGCCGGATCAAGATTCTCGATGAGGTGGGCCTGGGATACATCCGCCTGGGGCAAAGCGCCGTGACTCTAAGCGGAGGGGAAGCCCAAAGGATCAAGCTGGCCACCGAGCTGGCCAAAAGGGATACCGGAAAGACTTTCTATATTCTGGATGAACCCACCACCGGCCTGCATTTTGAAGACATACGCCATTTGCTGGACGTGCTGCAGAAACTGGTCGACCGGGGGAATACCGTATTGGTCATCGAACACAACCTGGACATGATCAAAATGGCGGATTATCTGTTCGACATTGGCCCTGAAGGTGGCCAGGACGGAGGCCAACTGGTCGGCTCCGGCACGCCAGAGGAAATTGCCCAAATCCCCCATAGCCATACCGGCCGCTACCTGGCCGGGGTGCTGGACATGGATTAGCTTAGAGCTTCTGCCATTTTCTCCAAGTCCTGCCTTTGCCTGTCCGGGATGTCCATTCCAGAAGGTAAAGTCCGGATGCCCAATGGGCCGTGGAAATCCGATTCTGCCTGGGATATTCCCCTTGGTCCAGCAGCCGGCCCCGCAGATCGAATAATTTCCATTCGGCCACCTCGGTGTCCGGAGCCCGGAGCTCCAGAAAATCGCCTCCGGGATTGGGATAGAGCACCAGACTGGAGTCCACCGGGATTTCCTTCAGGGACTCCGGCCAGGGATCGATGGAAAAATCCCGGGGACTGAGCGCAAAAAACAGGTTCTGGCGGGCTTTGACTTTTACTCTGGCCTGACGGGTATAAATCCCGGCAGGCAGGGTAACCCAGGCCTCTCCATTATTGGACACGGCCGAAGCCAGGAGAATGGGGAAACTGCCCCCCCCATCCAGGGACAGCCATATATCCACCTCTGTACAGGAAATCGGAGGGGAGGCCGTCCCCACCGGATCCCATTTCACCTGTACCTGTTCCCCGGCCTGCCAGTGTGATCGGGAAGGACCTGGATCAATAAGAGAGAATGGGCGCGGGGAATCCATAACTTGGATCCTCAGAGAGTCTTCGGCACAGCGGAAACTGCCCCAACCCTGATCCAGGCTGCGGACCGTAAGGACAAATACCAGTTCCTGGGCCGTGTCCGGAAGCCTTTCGCCAGGATATGGGGGGCCATTCACCAGGCTCTCCATTCGCGGAAAAACTCTTTTTCCTTCCGGCTGCGGAGGGAAAGACCGAAACAGCGGCCCCACGCGCGCCAGAGAAAAATCAATGCCAAACTCGCCCAGATTCCACTGCTCCCAACTATAGAAGGTGCCCGGCTCTGTACTGTCCACCTCGAGCTCAAAAGGGGTATGGGCTGGAATAAAATAGTGCTGCCCCAGGGAGGGGGAAGAAGGTGCCGGCATGCCGGGCTCTGTGCTGCCGCATTGCCCGCCTCCCAAGGGATTAGAAAGGAAATCCCGGATCTGCAAGAGGTTCACCCGGTGAAAATAATCATCGCAATACAGAGCATAATCGTTCTGAGGGCCACAGAGCCCGGCATAACTCATGATCGTAGAGCCGCTGCCGGGTTCATAGGCTGCCGGTCTGAAGGCATTTCCCAGACAGCTTCCCGAAAACAGGGCATTGAAGCTATGGGTGGCGCCCAGCTGATGCCCCATCTCGTGGGCCACATAATCCACATCAAATCGGTCTCCCACGGGATTGGGCTGGCCAGTGACGGCCATGGCCTTGGTCTCCGGATGGCAAACCGAGGCCAGTTCGGCCAGGCCTCCGGCTCCGGTGGTAAACACATGCCCGATATCGTAATGGGCCGTCCCCACCACGGCATCGATATTCGCCTGGTTCTGAGTCTGGACCTGAAAGGGATTATGATTTCCATAAGGATCGGGCTCAAACAGGTAAATGAGGTCCTCGGTCTGGGGAATCAGCTCCAGGCGAACCGCCAGTTCTCTTTCCAGAATTCCGTTGATCCGGTTTACGGAAATGACCATGGCCGCCAGGACCAGGGGCTTGGTCGGTGTCCCCCCGCTCACCGCCTGGGAGTATTCGGCATTAGCGGCCAAGGCCAGCCTGTAGGTCCTCCTCGATTCTCCATGGGTTCTGAGCTCAGAGCCGGGAAGCGGATCCTCCCTCTGCGCTATCCAGGGCCTCTCCCTGGCAAACACGGCTTCCCCGGGGGAATGCAGACATCCTTGTCGGGGCGAAGGGGAAGGAGCCAGGGGATCCCCATGGGAATACACCCAGTACCAATCAGGCTGGTCCTGCAACGGAGCCAGAGAGTAGCGCTCTTCTCCACCCCGAACTTCCGCAGTCAACCCCAAAGGGGTCCATTCCATCCGCACCTGAATCCCCGGACTCTGGGGATCATAGCCCTGGAAGGTTCTGATCCCGGGATAACGCCGGGCCAGGTCAGGGGCCATTACCCGGCTGTCCCGGAACCAAAATGTCCTCCACTGCCCCCGGGGATCCGGTAGGGAAAAAGAAAAACTGTCCAGGCCGGGATCCGAAAACGGAACCGATGCCGGGGCCGGCAGGCAATATCCCGTGGGCATCCAGGGAGCGGTAGCCTGGGGTGCCTGCCCGTACCCTGCCCATTGGCCCCGAGCCTCCTGAACAGAAAACAGGATATTGACCCCAAGGGAGAGAAGAGCTATTAGGGAATGAAGACGGAATCGGAACCCCATGGATATGTGTTTTTTCCGCTTAAATTTAGGGATTTTTTGCTCCCCCGGGCAGGCCCAGGGAGGGTTGGCCAGGTCCCCGGACAGGGCCATCGGACCATAACCGGGAAATTTTCCTCAATTTGCACTGCGCCCCTATGGAGAATATCCCATTGATCATGAATCATGAATCATGAACCCTGAAACCCAAATCCTTCTTGAAGGCCAATACCATTTGGAGGAAACCCCCGCCCTGATCCGCGAAATCAGGGAGAAGACTTTGGGGGACAAGTACTTTCTTTTCAGCGGCACTATGGGCGCCGGAAAAACCCATTGGATCCGCCTTTGGGGAGAACAGATGGGTTTGGCTGATCCCGTGCAAAGCCCCAGCTACAGCCTGATCCATGAATACCGCCGGGGTAATCAGGAAGGTTCCCTCCCCCTCACCCATATGGATTGGTACCGGATCGAAACCGAAGAGGAGGCTTTTGAAGCAGGTATTGACGAAGCCATGAAAACCGCCGAAGGACCGGTATTTATTGAATGGCCGCAAAGGCTGCCGCGCTGGATTCCCTATCCCCATATTTGGGTCGAACTCGAGATCATGGAGGAGGCGCAAAGAAAGGTTCTGGTGCAAAGGAGAGAAAAAAACCCTTAGCTTAGCGGCCCCACGGAAAACCAAGCCATGGCTATACTGGATGCGATCATAAAAGGAGTTTTGCTGGGAATGATCATGGCCATCTCCGTTGGCCCCACCCTTTTTGCCGTTCTCCGCTACAGCCTGCACCATAGTTACCGGGCAGGTTTTGCCTTTATCGTCGGCGTATCCTTAAGCGATATCCTCTTTGTCCTCCTGGCCAACTTTGCGGCCAGCTGGCTGGAAGTTCTCATTCGGTACGAGACCCGCATTGCCTACCTGGGGGGAGGGCTGCTGGTCATCATGGGACTGGTGGGATTTCTGCGGCCGTTCACCCCCCGCCGGCCCAATCGGCTGCAAAAGCCGATAAGCAAATCCCGATACCTGGCCATAGGAGCCAGCGGATTTCTGATCAACAGCCTTAATCCGGGCGTTTTCATCACCTGGCTGTTGGCGGCGGCCGCCACCGCCCATGCGGGATCGGCCTATCGGATTGCCCTTTTCGGATCTTGCCTGGGACTGATCCTCTGTCTGGACCTGGTCAAGGTTTTCCTGGCCGATGCCATCCGCAGGAAACTGACTCTTCGCCGCATGTTCTATATCCAGAAATTCTCCGCCCTTTGCCTGGGCGGCATAGGACTGATGCTGATTGTATCGGCCTATTTCGGGATCCGGACTGCCCATGGAAGCTTCTAGAGGCGAATGGGAACTAGATATTCCCCTCCCTTTTCTGCGAATTGGAATCCCCTTCTTATCTTTGCATTCTCATGTCTGATGCCCTTGCCCACGAATGCGGTCTAGCCTATATCCGGCTACTTAAACCGCTGGCTTACTACCACCGTAAATATGGTACTGCTTTCTATGCGCTGAACAAGCTGTACCTGCTGATGGAAAAGCAGCATAATCGAGGGCAGGACGGAGCAGGAATCGTCACCCAAAAACTGAATGTGGAGCCCGGTCACCAGTTCATGCACAGGCTCCGGATAAGCGGACCCCAGGCCATAGCCCGGATTTTTCAGAATGTGCAGCAAGAGGTGGCCGATCTGGAGAAGATGTATCCGGACCTCCGAAAGCATCCGGGATTGATGAAAGGGTATCTGCGCTTCATGGGAGAGGTCCTTCTGGGCCACCTGCGCTATGGCACCCGGGGAAGGAATGAGGTGGAATTCTGCCATCCCTTTCTGAAGCCCCATATCAACCCGACCCGAAATCTGGCTATGGCCGGAAATTTCAACCTGGTCAATACGGAGGAAATCCTGGCCCAAATGGGGCCTCTGCCCGCCGAAATGGTCCGGGACAGCGACCTGGGCGCCATGATAGAATCCATTCATTACCAGTTATGCCTGGCAGACGAAGACCAGCCCGAAGAGCTGGATCTGCTGCGGGTGCTTCGGGCCTCGGCCCGGCATTTCGACGGAGGATTTGTCTGCAGCGGCCTGATCGGAAATGGGGACAGCTTCCTTCTCCGGGATGCCCATGGCATACGCCCCGCATACTATTATGCGGATGACGAACTCATCGTGGCCGCCTCGGAAAGGCCGGCGATCATGACCGCCTTCCACGTACCCCTGGAAGAAGTCAGGGAGTTGCCCCGGGGACATGCCCTGATCGCCAAAGCCAGCGGCCAGTGGTCTATAGAGCCGGTTCTGGAAGAAAAGGAGCTCAAGGCCTGCAGCTTCGAAAGAATTTATTTCAGCCGGGGAGGAGACCCGGATATATATCGGGAGCGGATGGCCCTGGGCCGGAACCTGGCCCCTAAAGTTCTGGATGCCATTGACAATGACCTGAAAAACACTATTGTCTCCTTCATCCCCAATACGGCAGAGACGGCCTTTTACGGACTGATCAAAGGCCTGGAGGACTATCTGAACGAGACCAAGCTCCAGAAAATCCGTTCCCGAAATCTCAACGATGAAGAACTGCTGGAAATCATTGGCCGTAGGGTCCGGATCGAGAAAGTGGCCATTAAGGACGTCAAAATGCGCACCTTCATCACCGAAGATGCCGCCCGGGATGAAATGGTGCAGCATGTCTATGACATTACCTACGGCACCGTAAGGGAAGGAAAAGACACCCTGGTGGTCATCGACGACTCCATTGTCCGGGGCACCACGCTTCGCCAGAGCATAATTCGCATGCTGGACCGACTGGCCCCCCGAAAGATCATCATTGTATCCTCCGCTCCCCAGATCCGCTATCCGGATTGCTACGGGATCGACATGAGCCGGCTGGGAGACTTCATCGCCTTTCAGGCGGCCGTGACCTTGTTGGAAGAGACCGGACAAAAGGCCATACTGCATCAGGCTTACGAAGAGGCCAAAAAGGCCAAAGGCCTGGAACAGGAAAACTATGTAAAGCGCATTTATGAGCCCTTCAGTCCGGAACAGATCAGCCAGCAGATCTCGCTCATGCTCCGGCCGTTGGACGTACATGCGGAGATCGAAGTCATTTATCAGTCCATTTCGGGGCTGCACCAGGCCTGCCCCAATCATCAGGGCGACTGGTATTTTACCGGCAACTACCCCACGGCAGGGGGGAACCGGGTGGCCAACAAAGCCCTGATCCATTTTGTCGAGAAAAAAACCCAGAGGGGATACGAATAAGAGGACCGCTGGTCCGCAGCCCTTTCCCGCGACTGCCCTTTAGGGCACCCGGGTCTGGGGGAAAAGCTATTTTTTTGAAATCATGATCAACATTCAGAATAAAGAAAGAGAACATTGTGCGGTGATGCTGGTGGATATGGGGGGCAGAGTGCACTACGAGACTCAGATTGCCCCGGACGAATACTTAAACCTGGACATATCCCCTCTGCTTAGAGGCATTTATACCCTGGTATTCCGCACCTCCAACACTCAGTTCGTGCAAAGAATAGTCAAATACACCTGAAGGGAAAACAAGGGCATGGTTAAAAATCCGGGCTTCCTCCCGAAATGGGGAATAAGCCCGGACCGCCCTATCTATGGTGGAGGGCTAAAAACTCCGGCCAATGCCCAATACCCATCGGGCATCAAAATACCTCGGCTGATTGGCCGGGGGACGGTTCACCCACAGGGGAAAGTCTGCCCTAAAATCCAGACCCAATATGCCCAGCCTCATCCCGGGTCCCATATCCATTCTTAGGGCCGACCAGCGCGCCGCGGGCCGGATCTGGGCATAATTATCCAAATCCGGGAACCGGCTCAGTTCTATCAGCCCGGCATCGGCAAACCAGTACAGATTCATCCGTACCCATTTCTTCCAGGATGCGGGCAGAGCCTCCACAGGATACTCGAATTCCATGTTCAGGGCCGCCCCGGACCTCCCCTTGTAGGCCAGCAGACGCTCCCCGTTCCCCTCATCAACGGCCAGGTATCCGGCATAACCCCGGAGATTCAGTCCCCCACCCTGATGGAAATGGCGGTCCATTCCGAGGGAATGCCCCTCCCAGGCCTCCGGAACCAGCGTGTTGGAACGGGTCCATCGGGACTCCATCAGCTCCTCGTTATTAGCTCCGGCCAAAAAGAGCAGGCTCTCATAGGGCAACTGCTTGCCCGAACCCCATCGGGCAAAAAGGCGAATATGCCAGCGAAAATCATGGATATCCTGACGATGAATCCACTCCCCTTCCAGATAGGAATAATCAAAGGACTCCTGGTTCCAGCCTATGGGTGCCGGACTGCGGGCCCCCAGCCTCCAGTTTCCGCGGCCCTGAACCACTTTATAGTCCCGGGTCCAGGCCAGATTCAGGGTCTGGTTGGGTCTTCCCCGGAATGAAGACCACTCCTGCGGATAGATCAGATAAGACAAATCATAGGAAAATGGTCTCCAGAAACTCTGGAAATGCAGCCGGAACCGGCCCAGTCCTTCCGGAGTCCAGGACAATCCGGCTTTATGCTTCCACATTCCGTCCATGAGGCGGGAACTCAAGCTAAGCTCCAGGGTAGGCCAGCGAAGGGAAATCGGGTTCTCCCAGGAAATCTCATAGTTCCAGGGAACAAAGCGATCATAATAACCTTCGTCCTGCTCCGGCCAATAAGCCATGGCCTGAACCAGATGGCTGTTCCACCATAATCCGCCTTTGAGCCTATGCACCGTACGCATATAACTGCCTTCGAATCGCAGACCGATCTGGATTCCGTCCACACGGTTATACCATAAATCCGGATAATAGTGGAATCGGTAGCGGTGGCGGTCCAGGCGGTGGTCTGGACGTCCCAGATGGTAGCTGATGGCTCCCCGGAATGGGGCCCATTTTCTCTGGTACCGATTGTCCCAGGGCCGAAGATCCGCAAGCCTGCCGCTGGGATCGATCACCACGGACTCAATTCCGGAGGGGACTTCCACCTGGGCCCTGTACTTAGGGTGCAGCCCCCCTATGGAATACCAGCGCGGAAGGGTGCGGGCGCTGTCCTCCTTTCGGAACCAGGTATTGGGTATATGGAAATCATGCACCTCCCCGTTACGGGCATGGATCCTGAGATCCAGGGGAGACTGCATATCTCCCTTCCGCTTCAGATTCAGGCGGAACTGATCCTTCTTTCCCTTTTCTTTCCGGATTCCGGTAATGGCGTAATCCAGGGTTTTGGTGGACTCGAACCATTGGTCAAAAAACCAGTTCAGGTTCTGTCCGGTAAACCGAGTGATGGTGTTGCGGAAGTCCTCAATATAAGGATGGGCAAATTTCCACTGATCCACATAGGCCCGCATGGCTTCCAGGAACAGCGAATCCCCGAGCACATACTGCAGATGATAGAGCATTGCGGCCGGCTTGTAGTACACCATGGCATATCCCCCTTCATGGCGCAACGCATCCCGGAACTCATTGGAATGGGTCATTAAGGGCAGTTCCTGTCCTTTGAGGGCCTCCAGCACATATCGGCTGAACACCCCAACTTCCCGGGACATGGGGGATTGGGGTTTTTCCATCAGGGGAAAAATCTTGCGCTTGCGGGCATCTTCGACCAATAGGGGGCCGTCTATGGCCTCCAGACCCCAAGCGGTGAGAAATTGGGTGAACCCTTCGTCCAGTGCCGCCCGGTAGGTTTCGTTGGAGCCCACCATGCCATAAAACCAGTTATGGCCGATTTCATGGACCAGCAGACTCCGATATCCCGGATCGGCCCCTCCATCCAGGGTGATCATGGGATACTCCATGCCGTCGGCAGCATCGGCGGCCACCATTTTGGGATAAGAATAAGGACCAAAGTCCCGCGAAAAGGTTTCTATGGTTTTGGCCACGTATTCTGCGGCATTCTGCCAGCCCCGGGCATGAGGCTCCTGAGCCAGGGCCACACATTCCACTCCATTCCAGTAGCGGGTATCGATGCGGTAGGAAGGATCGGCGGTAAAGGCAAAATCATGGACATGCATGGCCTTGTACTTCCATACCTTCCTTTCCCCGGGGACATAAGGGATGATAACCAAAGGGGGCTCGCCCCAGGGCTTGTCGGCAAAATTCTTCAGATCCAGCCTTTCCCTAAGACTATCGGGCAGAACTTCGGCGCGATTCTGCAGCTCTCCGGTGGCCTCGACAATATAATTGGAGGGGAAATCCAGATCCACCTCATAGGTGCCGAACTCCCCATAGAATTCTTTGTTCGAATGTTGATCCAGATCCCATCCGGAGCGGGGATCATAAACACAGACCTTGGGAAACCACTGCACCCCATTGTAATGCTTCATTCCCCAGGCATCGTACATTTTCATGCGCCGGCGGGTCGATCCTTGATCATCAAAAAAAGTCACAAAATCCATGTCCAGGCGGGTGCTCTCGCCTGGAGGAAGAGGTCTGTCCAGTGGGAGTCGGAGAATGGTGTTATCCCATTCCCCATGCAGGTCCAGACCTTCCTGTTGTACCAGACCGAGGAGGGTGCCTTCCCCGGCCGCCTCCCGGGGGCCCAGCCGGGCCTTGACCTTATTCACTCTTTCCAGTTCCCGAAGATGACTTCCGGCAATAAAAGCATTCTGAAACAGGCGGAAATAAATCTCCCTCAAGGTATCGGGAGAATGGTTCACATAATAGACCTGCTGGCTCCCTTCAATCTTATGCTCCTTCTCGTCCACCCTGGCCTGGATCTTATAATGCACATCCTGCTGCCAATAGTCTGAACGGGGTTTTCGGTTCCCCCAGTATAAAGGATCCTCGGTATATTCCTTCCAATCCTGGGCCGCCAAACTGCCGGAAATCACCAAGGCGATGGCCAAAAGCGCGCATTTTCTCATGACTGATTCAAGAGCCGTGAATATACTCAAAATAGAGGGATTCGCCCGCTATTTCCCCCGTTACGGGCAAAGTAGGCGGAAGGGAGTATAGGATGACCTATTCCGTTTCTTCTTTGGAGCGGATCTGCTTTTCCTTCTGATCGATTTCCCGTATCCAGCGCTTTGCCTGGCGCTTCTCCCTGCCCCGGGATTCCCGCATGGGCTCCAACAACTCCCGGGCCTGGCGATAATTCCCCTCATCGATGAGCTGGCGGACACTGTCCAGAGGGGAGGCAGCGGAATCCCCATCGGCCTGCCGGGCGGGGGCCGAGGGATCGGCTTCCCTGCGGGGTTCCGGTTCCGGATTGGGGACCTTCTTCGGTAAAGGCCTTCCGGCGGGAACTTCCAACTTTGTCTCCGGGAGGCCATCAAGGGACTGAGGACCGGGGCCCGGAGGCAGTTTGATACCCAGGGAAGGCAGCGAATCCGCGGCATCCAGGGAATCTTGGCCCGGGATTGTCGGGTCCATGAAGTCCATGGCACCAGGGTGCTCATCCTTCCGCAGGCCGATCCGGGTAGCGGAGGGAGAAGGGGGGGGCGGGGCCCAGGAATCCCCCCGGGAGGAATCGGCTCCGGGCACAAACACAGACAGGGCCTGCTGCGAGGGACCCGGTCCCTCCTGCGGATCCGAAGAGGGCAGGGGATCTGCGTGGTACAAATATGATTTCATGTCTCCCCACGAAGGCCGACCCGCATACAGATAAATGCCCAAACCCGCACCCATGGCCAGAAGCATCACCCAGGAGGCCGGCATGCGGAAAACCTCTTCCCCTCCCTTTGCGCGAATCACCCCACGCGTCCACCTTGGCCGGCGGGCCCGGGTACTGGTCGCCAGGGCACTGACCTGCACTTCCGGGTACTGCAAGCCAAAATGCTCCTTCAGAAATCCGGAATTGAGGGCAGACAAAGAAGCCCGGGCCTGAGGATTGGTCTCTAAACCCAACAGGGCCTGATAACAAAGGGAACAAGAGAGTAGATGAACTTCTATGGCATGACGCTCTTCGTCGAGCATGATGCCCTGTCCATATTGGGCCAACTGCCCGGGAGTCAGACAGGCAGCTGCCGATCCTTTTTTTCTCTCTTTCCTTCCGCTGCTATGCCCGCTGTTCATCCCCTGAAATTTATCTGTTAGCGCCCTATTCTCGCCATTGCGGTTTTCCGGATCTGGCCTCCTGCCTTAAAACAGGTCTTATCTGAGGCCAGTTCAGCCCCCATTCCCGGGCGAGGACGGAAAAACTGGCCTTCCCCTCCCGGAACCGCTCCCATCCTTTTCTGCGGACTTCAGGGCTGATGCCCGCCGCAGGAGACGGGCCGCAGGGTTCCTCGACCCCGCATTGGCGGTAAAGCCAGGGGCGGAACCCTTGCTCCTCCATTCCGCTGTCCCCCCGGATCAACTGCATGAACAGGGCCTCCACCTTCTCCAGGCACCGAGACCCGTCATTCCCCTTGGAGGCAAAGCAACCAAATGCCAGATGCGCATACCTTTCAAACAAGCAGTATATAGCGCCCAGGTCCCCTCTTTGCCTATAACGGAAAATCAGGTCTTCGTCCGCCAGATGATCATAGGCGGCCAAAGACTGGGGCCAGGTATTCCCTTCCTTGTGCATGGCCTTTTTCCTTTTTGGCTTCTGCTCATAAGATGTCAAAAACCGTTCCAGAAGCCTGGATTAATTTATGATTTCTAGGGGTAATCCAGTATATTTGCCCCCGCTTCCTCATAACATTAATCATCATATGAAACTACTCTATATTGTCCCTTTAATGGGTATTGTCGCTCTGTTTTATACCTATATGAAAAGCGCCTGGGTCAGCCGTCAACCCAGCGGATCCAACCGGATGAAAGAAATAGCCCAATATATATCCGAAGGGGCTATGGCCTTTCTCAAAGCGGAATACCGGATGTTGGCCTATTATGTGGTCTTTGGCGCCGTACTTCTTGGTTTTATGGGAAGTCTGCATGAAAACTCCCATCCGACCATAGCCCTGACCTTCATCCTCGGAGCCCTTTTTTCCGCCTTGGCCGGCTTTATAGGCATGCGCATCGCCACCAAGGCCAATGTGCGCACGGCCGAAGCAGCCAAATCCAGCCTGAGCAAGGCTCTGGCTATTTCCTTCGGAGGAGGGACCGTGATGGGTCTGGGAGTGGCCGGTCTGGCCGTTCTGGGGCTGGGAGGCCTGTTCATTCTGCTCTGGCAGGTCTTTGCTCCGGGCACCATGGCCACGGACGGATCCGTGAAGCTGGCCATTGAAGTGTTGACCGGATTTTCCCTGGGTGCGGAAAGCATTGCCCTTTTTGCCCGGGTAGGAGGGGGGATCTACACCAAGGCGGCCGACGTCGGCGCTGACCTGGTGGGCAAGGTCGAGGCGGGAATTCCCGAAGATGACCCCCGGAATCCGGCGACCATAGCCGATAACGTGGGCGATAATGTGGGCGATGTGGCCGGTATGGGCGCTGACCTCTTCGGATCCTATGTGGCTACCGTTCTGGCCACCATGGTCCTTGGTCAGGAAACCAGTTCCGCCGATCAGTTCCAGGGCTTCGGGCCCATTCTCCTGCCCATGCTCATAGCCGCGGCCGGATTGATTTTCTCCATTGTCGGTTCCTGGTTTGTGCGTATCAGCGATCAGGCCGGCATACATACCGGACCGGTACAAAAGGCCCTGAACCTGGGAAACTGGGGATCCATTATTCTTACCGGGATTTGCTGCTATTTCCTGACCATGTACATTCTCCCGGAAACCATGACGCTCAGAAGCCACTCCTTTACCAATAAGGAAGTGTTCGGGGCTATTGTCATCGGCCTGGTGGTGGGCACCCTGATGAGCCTGATCACCGAATTTTATACGGCCATGGGCAAGCGGCCAGTGGACAGCATCGTACGTCAATCGGCCACCGGACATGCCACCAACGTGATCAGCGGGCTGGCCATCGGCATGGAAAGCACCTTCCTGCCCATTTTAGTACTGGCCGGCGGGATCTGGGGATCCTTTGCCATGGCAGGACTATATGGAGTGGCCATTGCCGCCGCCGGAATGATGGCTACCACGGCCATGCAATTGGCTATAGATGCATTCGGCCCCATAGCCGACAACGCCGGGGGAATTGCGGAAATGAGTGAGCTGCCCAAGGAGGTGCGCGAGCGCACCGATACTCTCGATGCCGTGGGCAATACCACCGCCGCCACCGGAAAGGGATTTGCCATTGCCTCCGCCGCCCTGACCTCCCTGGCATTGTTCGCCGCCTATGTGGGAGTTGCCGGCATTGAGGGCATCGATATATACAAAGCCGATGTGCTGGCTATGCTCTTTGTGGGCGCCATGATCCCTTTCCTCTTCTCCTCCCTGGCGATTCGGGCCGTGGGCGAGGCGGCCATGGCCATGGTCGAGGAAGTCCGGCGCCAGTTCCGCACCATTCCCGGCATCATGGAGGGGACGGGAAAGCCGGAATATGAAAAATGCGTAGCTATATCTACCAAAGCTTCGCTGAAGAAAATGCTGGCTCCCGGAGCCATTACTTTAGTGGCCCCCATAGCAGTCGGCTTTTTGGTCGGTCCGGAGGCCCTGGGGGGCATGCTGGCCGGCGCTACGGTCAGCGGGGTGCTCATGGGTATGTTTCAGAATAATGCGGGCGGAGCTTGGGACAACGCCAAAAAATCTTTTGAAAAAGGTGTCCAGATCAACGGGGAAACCTATTTCAAGGGCTCCGACCCCCACAAGGCTTCCGTAACCGGGGATACGGTGGGAGATCCTTTCAAGGACACTTCTGGGCCTTCCATGAACATTCTGATCAAGCTCATGTCCATAGTCGCCCTGGTCATTGCCCCCACCCTGGCCGAACTTTGGGGCACGGATTTGGGGAAAGATTCCCCCACTCCTCCCGCCACCGAAACCCAGTTTGTTCCCCGAGGAGAATAATGTCCCGCCCCTGACAGAGAATAGATTGGGTGCCACCCTCGGCAAAACCTTTACCATCCGATGAGGCTGTCTCAAAAGGGCAGCCTCTTATTATGTGGAAATGTGGAAATAAAA
>CAYPQN010000005.1:0-71668 GCA_964412885.1 uncultured Chitinophagaceae bacterium
AATCCCAACTCCGAATAAAATGAAAAAAGCCGCCTCAGACTTTTAAGACGGCCTCTTTCCTTTTCCAGTGGCCAGGGAACGTTTATCTACCCTCAATAAGTCAGGGACTCCACCCGGGGGTGGGAAACCAGATTCCGCACCAAAGTCTCGTGGGCGGCAACCGAAGCCCGCACCCTCCAGGTGATCCACAACCCCTGCTCTCTCAGCTCTGTCTTCACCTCCAAAAACTTCATTCTTTCGGGCCGATCAATCGTATCAAGAAAATCCTCGGATTGGCCGGACTGGCGCCTAACGAGAATCTGATAGACTCTAATGTCGAAATACCGCTCCACCAGTTGTCCCAACCTGTTGAAAATAACCAGGATTATCCATACAATTCCCGTGGTCAACATAGCCAGTTCATAGTCCCCCAAGCCAACGCACATGCCTATAGCCCCGGAAACCCAAACAGTGGCCGCCGTTGTCAGACCGCTAATGCGCATTTCCTCCCGGAATATGATCCCGGCACCAATGAATCCTATGCCCGTCAGCACATTAGAGGCAATCCGGGTCAGATCACTGCGGTGGTAGGGATCCTGCATGGCCATGTCCATGGATAAAATGGTAAACAGGCAGGAGCCAATGGACACCAGCATAAGGGTACGGAATCCCGCCGCCTTTCCCTTCCATTCTCTTTCCAGTCCCAGGACGGCGCCGAAGGCAGCCGCCATACATAGTTTTGTCAGTCCATCCGTTAGCCAGTCCATAATGAGCCATTAATACAATATCATGCCCAAACCTCCCCATCCGCCATTCCATTTCGCGGAAGAGAAAGGAATGTCCATTAAAGATAAGCAGGAATTCCAAGCCGGGCAGGGACGGCAACTTCCTTAAGAGTATTGCCTAAAAAAACCAGGGGATACCTGGGAAACCTGAAGGCTATAATTTTATATATGATCCATCCTTTGCCCAATTTTTGATTATCCCATAGTCAATAGTTAATTTAGCAACGCCTTAATATAGCAATCTCCATGATCGACATTACTGTCCCTCCCGTCGGGGAATCCATTAACGAAGTGACGCTGGTAAGCTGGCTGAAAGAAGACGGCCAATGGGTGGAAAGAGACGAAATTCTCTGTGAACTTGAGTCCGAGAAGGCCACCTTTGAGCTAAATGCGGAAAAAGCAGGTATTCTGCACATCGTGGCCGCCGAAGGTTCTGACCTTCAGATCGGGGATCTGGCCTGTCGCATCGATGATCAGGCCCAAAGGCCGGAAGGGCAGACGGCTCCGGCTCCCGCCGAAACCAAAGAAAAAGCCGAAAAAAAGGCAGAGACCCCCAAGACCTCCCCGTCACCGGCAAAAGAAACTCCTTCCGTAAAAGCCAGCCCCCTGGCCCGGGAAATCATGCAGGATAAGAAGCTGGATCCCCGTCAGGTAAGGGGTACGGGATTCGGAGGAAAGGTATTGAAACAGGATGTGCTGCTGGCCCTGGAATCCCCCGGCCGGAAAGGCGGGGCGGAAGCCTTCACCCGGGAAGAGCGCCAAGAAAAAATGTCCTCGCTGAGAAGGACCATTTCCAGAAGACTGGTGGAAGCCAAGAACAGCTCGGCCATGCTCACCACCTTCAACGAAGTGGACATGTCGGCCATCATGCGCATCCGCAAACAATACAAAGACTCATTCAAGGAAACCCATAATGTCAACCTGGGATTTATGTCCTTTTTTGCCAAGGCCTGCTGCCATGCCCTGCAGGAATGGCCAGCGGTAAATGCCTACCTGGACGGGGATTCCATTATCTATCATGATTACTGCGACATATCCATAGCCGTTTCCGCACCCAAGGGACTGGTGGTCCCCGTTATACGCAATGCCGAAAGTCTGAGTATGGCCGAATTGGAAAAAGCCGTAGCCAGCCTGGCCAAAAAAGCCCGGGAGAACAAACTGAGCATTGAAGAGATGACCGGAGGCACATTCACCATCACCAACGGAGGGGTGTTTGGATCTCTGATGTCCACGCCCATTCTCAACCTTCCCCAATCCGCCATCCTGGGAATGCACAAAATCCAGGAAAGGCCGGTGGCCATCAACGGGAAAGTGGAAATCCGACCCATGATGTATCTGGCCCTGAGTTATGACCACCGCATCATCGACGGCAGGGAATCCGTAGGCTTCCTGGTGCGCGTAAAAGAACTGCTGGAAAATCCGGAAATGCTCTTGCTGGGCCGCCCCCCCGTGGAAACCCTGTTGGAAATCTGATCGGAAATCAAGGCGTTTGCCGGTATTGTTTCCGTCCCGGAGAATTCCCCCGGGAGTAGGCCTTCGGCTTCCCGGGACCCTGGTCCTTCCCCGAAGAAGGATTCAAACTAAAATCAAGGTCCATGAAGCGTGCCATTCTCCACCACGGAGTTCAATTGCTGGAATCCTACCGGGGGGACCGGCCGTTTGCCGATTCCCTCAGGGATTATTTTCGGTCTCATCCCCGGCTGGGAAGCCGGGACCGGCGCTGGATCCGGGAAATCGGATACAACTATCTGCGCTGGGGGAAAGGGTTTCCGGAATCCCTTCCCCTGATTACCCGAATCCAGGCCAGTCTGTTTATGGCCTCCATCGGGGACAAAACCCCGGTTTTGCCTGATTCCTGGACTCCCCTTGTTCCGGAATCCCGGGAAGCAAAACAGGCCTTTCTCCTCGAGGAGGGAGTCCCTTTTGACCCCCGACTGGGATGGACCTCCTCCTTAAGTTTTTCTCCTCCTCTGGACCGGGATTCCTGGCTGGACTATATCAAAACCCCGGCTCAGGTATTCCTTCGCCTGCACCGGGAGGAAGAAGAGGCCAAATCGGCCTTGGATAAGGCAGGGATTTCCTGGAGTGCCCTGGATTCCAGAACACTGGTCGTGGACCGGGGCGCTCCCGTTGACCGGGTCCTACCCCCCGGGGATTACCGAATCCAGGATGCGAGCTCCCAAGCCTGCGGAACCTATTTCCGCCCCAGGCCCGGGGAAAGATGGTGGGACTGCTGCTGCGGGGCCGGAGGGAAGGCCATGCTCCTTCTCGACAAGGAGATGGATCTGGAACTCTGGATGTCGGATAGCCGAAAGAAAGCCATCCAATCCTTGACCCAGAGGTGGGCTTCCAGTCCCTATCCTCGCCCCCACCGTATCTTGACGGGGACGGTGTCCCGGCTGGTACAGGAAGACCACCTGCCGGCATTCGACCATATTATTGCCGACCTGCCCTGTTCGGGATCCGGAACCTGGGCCCGGACTCCGGAAAACTTTGCCTTTTTCCAGGACTCCCGGATCTCGGAATTCTCCCAGAAACAGGAATCCATATCCCGAAAAGCGATTGAGAAATTGAAGCCCGGCGGAATCCTTCACTATATCACTTGCTCTGTGTTCCGGGAAGAAAACGAAGAGGTGGTCCGGAAATTAACCGAAACCGGTCCTCTGGTCCTGATGGACCAACAGATCGTACACAGAGGGCCCTATGCCTCAGATTATCTTTTCCTGGCCCGACTGAGAAAGTCCGGAATCTGAGATCCTAATTTTTCACCACAGGGAAAACCTTCTGCTGGCCGGAACAGATCACTTTGATATAATACATGCCCGCAGGATAATGGGCCGTGGAGAAATGGAAGCGTTCGATTCCGGCCAATCCCCTCCTCTCCAGGGACTCCATAATCTGTCCCTGAACAGTATACAGCTGCAACTGAATCGGCCCGGAGCGGTCCAAATAAACCTGAAGGGAAAAACTCGACCCAAAAGGGTTGGGATAAACGGTAATCCGGTTTTCCACCCCGGGGGTACCGGGAGGATCCTGCAGATCAAGCAGCGCATAGGCCAGGCCGAAATCGGGAACCCCAAATCCCAGGTTCGGATTGGGGTTGGAGAAGGTATGGGCGCTTTCCCGGATCGCTGTACGGATCCTAAAAGGTCTGGGTATGGAGGTGGCTTGCATCAGGCAAGCTGCCCATCCCGCCAGCTGGGAAGTGGCGAAGGAGGTGCCGTAGCTGTTCTGTGCCTGGCTGTTGCCCGTCAGGATGGTGGCCGGACTGCCGGCTACACAAACATCGGGTTTGACCTGCCCGGCCGCATTCGGTCCTCTGCCACTGGTCGGGGCGGGCATGTAGTTCAAGTCCACATTTCCCACCGTAAGGGCCAGGGAAGCGTCACCGGGAGTCAGGATCCGGTTCCAGGAATTTCCGCCCTCGTTCCCGGCAGAAGCCACATATAGTATGCCTTTTTCGCTGGCCAGGTTAGCCGACCGGGCCGCCACGGTGGTATTCCCGTCCAGATCGCTGAAGGGAAGGGTAAAGGCCTGGGGGGTAAAGAACTCATTATAACCCAGGGAGACACTGATTACATCTGCCCCCAGGCTATCGGCTCTCTCTGCAGCCGCCACCAGGTTATCCATTTCAATGGGTTGTTCCTTTCCCCCTTCTTCGGTCACATACAGGGCGTAGTCGGCCAGGGGGGCAGAACCCACATAGGTGCCTGGGAGATAGGCCGCCATAGTGGACAAAGCCGCCGTGCCATGGGCGTCATACCCATAGACATCGTCATTGGCCAGGACGAAATTATGTACATCCAGAAGTCGCCCGCCATGACGCAGGCTATCGAAAGCCGGATTGGTATCCGCATAGCGGAATCCCGCATCCAGAATAGCGATCAGTTTGCCCTGGCCCATAAACTGGCGGTCATGGAGAAAATCCCCACGCACCAGTTGAGTCTGAGGATAGGCTGCCCCATAAAACTCCGGGGAACCCGTGGTGCGGGCCACCAGGGAAAGGGGTCGCTCGGAATCTGTCTTGGGATTTCCGCTGGTTTTGGCATGCAATCCCGTGGGATAATAGCCCACATAATCCAGCTGCCGCACGAAGGGGAGGGCCCGAATACCGGCCAGAGTGCTGGTATCCTCTATAAGCAGGACCAGATAATTCAGCCATTTGGACCCCAAATGATAAACGCCCTGACTGATTTGCATGACCTCCTCCACGTAAACGGGGGACAAGGGCTGATCGGTACTGTCCAGGGCGATCTGTAAATTCTGGCGGCGGTCCAGGGACCGGGGAGAAAGGAAATCGGCCGCCTGAGTCAAGGGTGGCGACCCTTGCTTATCCGTAAAATGGATCCGGAAGGCATGTTGGGGATTCTGGCCATGGGCAGGAAAAGAAATTCCCCAGAAAATCAGCCCGATCAGGGCCCCAATGGCTTTGCATTTCCCCATATTCATGGAAGCCGCTAATTATGGTCGACGGCCCGCATGATCACCCCATTGCCCTCGCGGCAGCGATCCAGGTTAAAGGGGTTCTGATTGGCCTCGCTTTTCGGATTGTAGGTCCAATGGTAATATTCCCTGTAGACCATGCCCACACCCCGGGCAAAAACTTCCTTGCCATAGGTCCGGGCCGCGGAATCCAGCGGCAGGGTCTCGGGATCATTCCATACCCGGTCCACTTGACGAATCGTAACGGTCTCGTCATATACCACTTCTCCGGCGTTAAAGGATTCCCCCACCTGCTCATAGCGATAATCCCAATCATCAAAATACCAAAGTTTGGCATCCTGGGCTGCGGGAATATAGGCATTGCCTTTCCAGCTCCGATGGCTCTCCACGGGGAAAATCATTTTGATAAAACGAAGATCCTGATGCACCCATTCCAGGTTGTTTCCGCGGCGGCTCACATAGAGCACATCGTGGGGCTCCCAGGAATCCTGAACCCTTTCCCTTATCTTGGTCTCGATTCGATAGGAAAACTGACCCTCGTCATTGGTGAATGTATCCGATATAATATGCTTTATCTGATATTTTTTGACCACCTCCACACATAACTCATCGTTCCAAATCACGGAGTCTACATTGTAGACCACATATTTTCCGATCTCCAGGGGATAGTAGGCCGAATCCGGTTCCGTCCATTCCACAGGGGGGTCCGGCTTCTTGCAGGAGAAGGTAAGGCTGATCAATCCGAGCAGCAGGGCAGACAGGGGCCAAATGCGTTTATTCATAGGGAGATGAATACCTTTTATCCCGTAAATATAGTTAAAGAAGTCAAAACATGCTAGCCCCTAAGCCGGTTTTCTCAAGAAAGAAAAGACTCGGGCCGACCTGCGTAAATGATGCCTCCACCCAGCACGTCTTCTCCTTCATAGAATACGGCGGACTGGCCGGGAGCCACTCCCTGAACCTCCTGAGCGAATCGCACTTCCACTCCGTTTTTCCCGGGATGGAGCCGGGCCAGAGTACCCGGGTCACGATAGCGGATCTTCACCAGGGATTCTGTGCCCTCCGGGATCTGGGCATATTTCACCGGATTTATTCCCCTCACTTCCATGGTGGATTCCGCCAGTTCATGGGCTTCCCCCAGAACCACCGTGTTGGTTTCCGGAACAATGCGCACCACATACATGGGCTTTCCGAAGGCCATGTCCAGGCCTTTACGTTGCCCCACGGTATAGAAGGGATAACCTTTATGGCGGCCCAGCACGTCCCCCTGGGTGTTCACGAATGGGCCGCCCTCCACCTGCTGTTCCAATCCCGGGATCCGCCGCTTCAGGAACCCGCGGTAATCATTATCGGGGACAAAACAGATCTCATAGCTTTCGGCCTTCCTGGCCAGGTCCTCGTAGCCCATATCCCGGGCTATCTGACGAACCTCTGTCTTCAGATATTCCCCCAAAGGGTATATGCTCCGGCTCAGGCATTCCTGATTCAGCCCCCAAAGCACATAGCTTTGGTCCTTGCTCAGATCCCTGGCCCGGGACAGCACATGGCGTCCATTCTCTTCCCTGACCCGCACATAGTGCCCGGTGGCGATAAATTCGCAGTCCAGGGCATTGGCCCTTTTGAGCATGGCGGCCCATTTGATATGGGTATTGCAGAGCACACAGGGATTCGGGGTCCGCCCGGCCAGGTATTCGTCCACGAAATTCTCGATTACCGCATCCCCGAACTCCTCCCGGATATCCAGCACATAATGGGGAAATCCATGATCCACGGCCGCCTTTCTGGCATCATGAAATGAATCCAGATTACAGCAGCCGGTCTCTTTCTTTCCCCCGCCCGACTGTGCATAATCCCAGGTTTTCATGGTGATCCCCACCACCTCATAGCCCTGATTCTTTAGCATAAGTGCCGAAATCGTGCTGTCAATCCCCCCGCTCATGGCCACCAGGACCTTCCCCTTCTTACTCATAACCTTTTTTGAAATAGCACACAAAGTTAGGGATTTTCAACCGGCCGGCAGGTGCCCGTCCATCCCCATCTCCCGGAAATCCCCCGGAATCCCCTAATTTTACTCCATGCCCATCGAGTCCTTTTATTCCTATGGCGCCACCACCATGTACTGGTCAAAGGAAGCTTCCCTGTCAGAATGGGAAAAAGGGCGGGATCGCCGAATCATCACCGACAAGAACCTGGCCGCACTATATCCGCACATCTTGGATTCCTTTCCGGGCTCCCTGATCGTAGAAGCCCGGGAAGAGGCCAAACAGCTCCATCATCTGGGAAACTGCCTGGATCAATTGCTGGCCACCCGGGCAGACAGAAACACCCTGCTGATCGGCATGGGTGGAGGGCTGGTCACCGATCTGACCGGATTTCTGGCCTCGGTGTATATGAGAGGTCTGGACTTCGGCTTGATTCCCACCTCCCTGCTGGCCATGGTGGACGCTGCCCTGGGAGGGAAGACGGCCCTGAACCACGGGATGCAGAAAAACTTGATTGGCAGCTTTGCCTGGCCTAGGTTCATCCTTTTCCATCTGCCCTTCTTGCGCAGCCTTCCCCAGCGCCAGTGGGCCAACGGATTTGCCGAAATCATCAAATACCAGCTCCTTTTTCATCCCGGAGGCATGGAAAGCCTGGGGAAAAGGGGTCTGGATTATTTTCGCCAGGACTGGGATGCCCTGGGCGAATTAATCCGCCTATGCGTGGCCGATAAAATGCAATGCGTCGAAAAGGACCCCAGGGATCAGGGAGTCCGCAAACAGCTTAATTTGGGCCATACGGTGGGCCATGCCCTGGAAGCCCATCTTAATATAGACCATGGACAGGCCGTTGCCCTGGGACTGGTGATCGCCTGCCATTTCTCGGAAAAACGCCGGGGGCTGTCCCCGGATCTGAGACAAAGACTGGAATACACCTTGGAACGCTTTGACCTGCCCACCTGGGCAGATTTTGATCCCGAGGCCCTGGTATCCATAATGACCATGGACAAGAAGCGGCATGCCGAAAAAGTGGAATTCATTCTCCTTGACGAGGAAGCCCGGGTACAAACCGAATTCCTGAGCTCCGGGGAAATGTTGAACTTGTTAATCGATTTCCGTGATTGCCATCCTTCATCCAGGAACCGTGGAAGGTAGCCTTTGGGCTCCCCCATCCAAAAGTTTCAGTCAGCGGGCCATGGCCGCCGCCCTTCTTTCCCTTGCCCCCACCCGGATTCTGGGGGTGGGGCGGAGTCAGGACGAGCAGGTGGCCCGAAATCTGATCGAGGCCATGGGGGCCCGGGTAAAGGAAATCCATGCCGACTATTGGGAAATTACCCCTCCGGCCTCTCGGCTCTCCTTTCCCCCGGGACCTTATTTCTTTGGAGAAAGCGGGTTGTCTGCCCGCTTGTTCATCCCCATACTCTCCCTGGGAGCGGGGCCCTATTATCTGGATGGGGCCCCCGGCCTGCGCGCCCGACCCATGGACCCGCTGAAACAGATCCTGGAAAGCCAGGGAATTGGCTGGAAGGGAGGAGCCGGACTGCCGGCCCAGATACATGGCCGATTCGCCTACCCCAAGACTATGGAGATCGAGGGCAGCCTGAGCTCCCAGTTTCTCTCGGGCTGGCTATTTGCCCTGGCCTTCAGTTGTCCCCACCCCATAGAGGTGGAAGCGCCGGGACTTCAAAGTGTTCCTTATGTCGATATGAGCCTGGAAGTCCTGGAGGCCTTTGGCCATCCCGTCGAACGGCTGGGCGGAAATCGATTTCTGGTGCCTGCCTGGGAGCCGCAGTCCGGGGAAAAGCAGATTCAGATTGAAGGGGACTGGAGTGCGGCGGCGAATTTCCTGGTGGCCGGGCTGGTGGCGGGGTCGGGGCCTATGCACATACAGGGACTGAACCCGGATTCCGCCCAGGCAGACCGGGCGCTGGTGCCCCTAATCCAGTCCCTGGGTGCCCGGATCCAATCCCAGGACCATGGGATGGAACTGATCCCCGGCCCGAATCTTTCGGGCTTTGATTTCGACTGCCGCAGCTGCCCGGATCTTTTCCCTATCCTGGCCATACTGGCCGCCTGTGCCCGCGGAAGCTCCCGAATCCAGGGACTGGGCCGGCTGATACACAAGGAAAGCAATCGGGCCCAGAGCATTTCCGCCATGCTGACCGCCTTCGGCGTGGCCCACCGTCTGGAAGAAGATCAGCTCGTGGTCCAAGGGGGAAACCGCCTCCAGGGGGCCCGGGTCCAGAGTTTCCACGATCATCGCATCGTCATGGCCGCCAGCATAGGGGCATTGATGGCCGATGGCCCCACGGAAATTCACGGAGCCGAATCCGTAGCCAAATCCTATCCCGGGTTCTTTGACCAAATCCAGAGACTGGGCGCCCGGGTGCAAACCGTAAAGAAAAGCACATGAACCAATTTGGAAATCATTTTCGGCTCAGCCTTTTCGGCGAGTCCCACGGCCCCAGGCTGGGCATTGTCCTGGACGGAGTCCCTGCCGGTATCCCTTTGGAAATCGAAGATTTTATGGAAGACATAAATCGAAGAAAGCCCTCGGCCCCGGGGACGACGCCCAGAAAAGAATCCGACCGGCCAGAGTTTGGATCCGGCTGGTACAGGGGCTATACCACCGGCGCCCCTCTGAGCTTGCTTTTTGAGAACAAAGCATCCCGGCCCCAGGATTATGAAGCCATAAGGCATACCCCCAGGCCGGGCCATGCGGACTTTGTCCTGGAGCACAAATTCAAAGGGTTCCAGGACTACCGGGGTGGGGGCCATTCTTCTGGGCGCCTGACCCTGCTGCTGGTCGCCGCCGGTGTGGTAGCCAAGAAAATCCTCCATCCCTTGGAATTCCATGCCTTTGTCCGCGAAGCCGGAGGGAATCCGAACATAGAAGAGGCCGTCGCCCGGGCCGTAGAAAAACAGGATAGCCTCGGCGGCCTGGTGGAGTGCCGAGTCAAGGGTCTGCCGGTGGGTTGGGGAGAACCTTTTTTCGACTCCGCAGAGTCGCTGATTGCCCACCTGGCCTTTTCCATCCCCGCCGTGAAGGGCATAGAATTCGGAGCGGGATTTGAATCCGCCCGGGCATGGGGATCGGCCCATAACGATGCCATTCTGGACTCCAGCGGAAAAACCCGAACCAACCATGCCGGGGGCATTAACGGAGGGATCACCAATGGCAACGAACTGGTCTTCCGCCTGGCCATAAAACCGGCCAGCAGCACCCCTCAGCCTCAGCAAACCTGGAATCGCCAGAAAGATCAGGTGCAGGAATTCCGGGCAACGGGGCGCCATGACCTCTGCCTTTTCCTTAGGGTTCCCGTGGTCGCCGAAGCCATTGCTGCCTTGGCCATGGCCGAACTTTTTCAGGCCTCCAAGGCGCAGGAAAAATGGGACGGAACCCCTGTTTAGGGGGCGGCTTCCATTTCAAACAGTTCCAGATGGGGACTCCGCGACAGGGAACCGGGATTTATTCCTGGAGCACCCTGGGGGACGGGATGCCCCAGGGAATCAAAATAATCGACCCAGGTCTGCATAAGGCTCTCCGTTCCCGGCTCCCGGAACTCCATGGGTTCCAGGGGAAAAACAGGCTTTCCTCCATGAGCTTCCCGAAAAGATTCATAGACGAGTTCGGAGCAGTACAAGGCCTGATTGTCCATAAGGAAAACCTCATCATAGGGGATTCCTAAATAATCCCCGGCTTTTCGGGCGGCCAAAGGGGACAGGCGATCATAGGGAGGCTTCAGCCTGCCCAGGATTATGGCTCCGGTCCGGCCTGGGGCCATGACCCTGTTTCGGAATGAATCCATGGGGGTAAAGCGTACCGAACCATAGGCCTCGATCACCCCCCATTGTCCTTCCCTGTTCACCACCAGGGCACAGTGGGAAAAATCCCTTCCCCCCGCTCCAAGGGTCACCGATTCGATGGCATCGCAAAGAGGGCCACAATCCAGATTTTGAAAAAGGATATCCCCTTCCCGGACCTGCATCCAGCCGAGTCGGGGGAACTCTACCAGGCCTTCGGTCCCCGTATCGGGGGGATCGGCCCAAAGGGGGGAGCAATAAAGGACCAGCAAAATTATCCATCCCAATCTTCTTCTCATCCTATTGTCGCTTTATCGGCTCAAGCCCTTCATCAGCTCCCGGATATCTGCGGCCTTCATCTCCTGGCCGATCACTTTATAGGTATGGGCCAGGGATTCCATGGTCATCCGGATCACTTCCAGGGAACTCACCGTCCTGTCCGGCACCCTGGGAAATGCGGAGCCCAGCTGCAGCAAATACTGACTGAGATCCTGTCGGGTGTATATCATGCCTTGGAGCGGGTCTATATAGAACTGCGGCTGATGGATCATCTCTTCCTGAAAAAAGTTCTGCCTTGCGTCCATGTACACCAGGACAAAGTGCTGCGGCAGATCCAAAGCATAAATGGGCAAGTCCAGCAATTCACACAAGCTGAGGTAAAGGATACCGATGGCAAATACATTGCCTTTCTTCCTTTCCATGGCCAGGTTGATAAAATAATCTTCGGGGTTTCGATTGGTGATCGAAAGTCCCTCCATGCGGAAGTAGTGATAAAGTATGCTGTGGAACACATTGACCTGCTCCAAAGGAGTCAGGTAGTGATTGAGCTCAATCCATATATTCCGCCTCAGCCGGTCTATGGATTGGAGCAAATAGGGGACGTTGAGCTCCGGATAGGCATAACGGGCCAGCAATATGGCCCCCTTCAACAGATCTGGATCCGATCCCGATCGGACCCAGTGATGGAACTCCCCCTGGAGCTCATGAAACTGCACTCTGTGGATCAGCTCCTCAATTCTCCTTTGCACTTCCGCATCCGCCGTGGTCTCCCAAAGGCTTTCCAAAGGCGGTATCATCTCGGGACCATAACCCATAATCCTTCCCGCAACCGTCTCATATACCTCCTGATCCGGATCGTCAATCAGCTTCAGTAAAGCGCTTATTTCGGATCGTTTCCGCATAAATCCCTGGTCAATCTTCCCTGGCCCAAATCTACCCCGAATTCAGGACTTCTTTCGGGAACGGGCTCCCTTTCGCGGAGGATTGGCCTTGGCTTCTTCCATGATGGCCAGCACATCCTCCAGTTCCAGCTTTTCGGGAGCGTCCATTTTGTCCTTGGGAATCTTGTAGTTCTTCAGTCCTTTCTTGATATAGGGACCATAGGGCCCCTTGAGGATTCTGATCTTTTCCTTCTCAAACACTTTGATCGTGTTTTCTGCCGCCGCCTTTCGCTTTTCTTCAATCAGGGGAATGAGGTCCTCGAGGGGAACCTTATAGGGATCCATATCCTTCCTGAGGGAATAGAATTTCCCGTCATGCTGCGCATAAGGTCCAAAGCGCCCAATATTGACCACTACGGGCTTTCCCTCAAACAAACCCATTTCCCGGGGAAGCTGGAACAATTCCAGGGCTTCTTCCAGGCGAATGGTCTCAATGCTCTGGTTGGGCCTGAGCTTGGCAAAGCGGGGCTTGGTATCGTCTTCGGCACTTCCGATCTGCACCATGGGTCCATAGCGGCCCAAGCGGGCAATAACCGGTTTGCCGGACTCCGGATCCAGGCCCAGTTCCCTCTCCCCGGCGGTTCGGCCGGCATTCTCCATGGTATGGACCACATTCTCATGGAAAGGGCCATAGAATCGCTCAATCATCTCCTCCCAGGATTCCTTACCCTGGGCGATGGCATCAAACTCCGTTTCAATTCGGGCAGTGAATCCATAATCCATCACCTTTTCAAAATGCTGGGTAAGAAAATCCGTCACCACCAAGCCCAGATCTGTGGGGAACAGCTTGGCTCTTTCGGCTCCGGTTATCTCGCTGCCTTCCTCCTCGCTGACTTTATCCTCCTTCAGACGGAAAATCTGAAAACTCCGGGGACTCCCCTCCTTATCCTTTCTCTCCACATAGCCCCTGGCCTGAATCGTACTGATGGTAGGGGCATAGGTGGAGGGTCGGCCTATACCCAGTTCCTCGAGTTTCTTGACCAAAGAAGCCTCGGTAAATCGGGGCTGGGGACGGGTAAACCGCTGAAACACTTTCATTTCCTGAAAGCTGAGTTCCTGGCCCGGGCTCAGGGGAGGCAATACCCCCTCCTGCTCTTCTTCCCCGTCTTCCTCATCCCGGCCTTCGCTGTAGACCTTTAGAAATCCTTCAAAGCGAAGCACTTCCCCGGTGGCCATCAGGGGCTCGGGATGGGTGGAAATCCCTATCTTGGCCAGAGTGCGCTCCAAGCGGGCATCCGCCATCTGCGAGGCCATGGTCCGCTTCCATATCAAAGTATAGAGCCGGGCCGCATCCCCGTCGCCGGTAGCCGAAATCGACATATCGGTGGGCCGGATCGCCTCATGGGCCTCCTGTGCCGAGTCATTCTTGTTCTGAAACTGGCGATACTGATAGTATTCGGCTCCGTACTGATTCAGGATGCTCGCCTTCAGCCCCTCATGCGCAGTCTGAGAAAGGTTAACCGAATCCGTACGCATATAAGTGATCTTCCCGCTTTCGTAAAGTTTCTGGGCAAGGGTCATGGTCTTCAGCACGGAAAAGCCCAACTTTCTGCTGGCTTCCTGCTGGAGAGTCGAGGTCGTAAATGGGGCAGCGGGCGATTTTTTCCCGGGCTTAACTTGCACATCCTGGACCGTATACCGGGCGCCCACACATTGATGGATGAAGGTTCTGGCAGCCTGGGCCTCGGGAATTTTCTCCGATGCCTCGGCTTTGAACACCAGGGGCTTGCCAGATAAGTCCGGGGCGAAGAAAAAGGCCTCCACCTTAAAACTGCTTTTCGGCTTGAAAGCCTGAATCGCCCTTTCTCTTTCGGCGATCAGCCGGACGGCTACCGATTGGACCCTTCCGGCGGAAAGATTGTTATGCATGCTCATCTTCCTCCATAGAATGGGGGAAATTTCAAAGCCCACAATGCGGTCCAGAATTCTTCTGGCCTGCTGAGCATTTACCAGATCCATGTTTACGGTCCGGGGGGAGGCCACGGCCTTCTTGATGGCCGGCTTGGTAATTTCATGAAAAACAATGCGGGGCGTCTTTGCCGGATCCAGGTTGAGCACTTCGCAAAGATGCCAGGAAATGGCCTCTCCCTCCCGGTCTTCATCCGTGGCCAACCATACGGCCTCCGCCTTTTTAGCTTCGGACCTGAGCTCCTTGACCACCTTTTCCTTTCCTTCCGAGATCTTATACTTTGGCTTGAATCCGTTTTTCATATCGATGCCCATATCCTCTTTGACCAGGTCACGGATATGCCCATAACAGGATTTTACCTCAAAGTCTGCGCCCAGTATTTTCTCTATGGTTTTGGCCTTTGCCGGAGACTCCACAATTAACAAATTCTTCGCCATGATGCTCAGTTAGGATTTTGGTGGATCCAAAAGGAAATCCCTTCGGGTACCTTGCAATAATAAAGTATTGTTTTGAAACCCCGAGAAAAAAACCGGAATTCACCGGGGGAATGGCCCGGATACGACGGGATTCCTCCTGGCCGTTTCAGGGATTCCCTTAATGGACCATGGGCGGATGAATATCATCCGCCCATGGTCTGTTCTCCCCATTTCGGGGAAAAAAATCCGTGGATTTGCCTATCGAGTGATGACCACCCTTTCGGTACGGGAACCATTGCCGGTCTCCAAGGTATAGAAATAAATACCGCTGGGCAGATCGGAAACGTTCAGCTCAAAGCGTCCCTGGAGGGCAGCCTCCCGGGTATCCACGCGCACCAGCTGCCCCATGGGGTTACGCAGACTTAGGCGCACATCGGATGCCTGATTCAGCTGATAGGGTACATAAAGCATGGACTGGGCAGGATTCGGATAAGCCCTTAGGGACTGGATATTTCCGGCCACCTGGTCTACGCTGACTGGATCGCAGCTGGGGCAATCCACCTCAAAGGACATGATCGGAAGCCGAGCAGCTCCTTCAGAATAGGCATTGGAAGGGATGAAGAGTAAATGACCCTGATAGCGGAACCCATTGGTATCCACCGCATATTTCTGCTGGCTGGTGCTCCAGAGCCCGGTCTGGAAAGAACCTTCATTCTGCACATAGGCACCGCCCATGCCGGTCAGGTCGGAAGTATAGACCCGCATATGGTTGGCATTCTCGCTGGGGGTACCCGTGGGATAGTTTGCCCCGGATTGGAAGGTAACATAGAGCAGGAAGACTTCACCGGCCCCTACGGCAAAAGGTGTGGGCAGGTCAAATCCCAAAGAGGTGAAATTGCTGAACCCACTGGAGGCCGTATCCGCGAAATACGCATCGTCCATGGGGACTTTCATGGTTTGCACAGTTCCTGGTGCAATGGAGTCCGAAAACAGATTGGTGCCCTGGTCATAAATACCGGTAGCAAAGTTCCCTCCGTTGTTGATGAAGCTCAACGAATAGATTCCAAAGGGATTGGTTCCGGCTTTGGCGGCCTTGGTCCATTGGATCACCAGCGTATCGTCGTTGGGGTCCACCCTGTGGTAGGAGCTCAGGAAAGAGACCTTAGTCACGGAATAGCTGTTGTTGGACCGGACGCGGAATTCGGGGAACATAGTGGCATCTGATACTCCTGCCGTGGTGTATTCGCTGAAGTAAGCGCTGTCCGTGGGATCCAGAATGAAGCCGATACCATGGGTATAAATGTTGAAAGAAGAACCGGAACTGGGCGTATGCACCAGGTTGGAATCCGAATACATGGGCCAGTAATAATTCCGGGTGGCTGGGGTGGCCAGAAGATCCACATAGCTGAACCAAGACGGGGAATTGGCCGTGGTCTTGGCCCCGGAGGCCGGAATCATGCTCGGGATAGACTTATCGGTCTCCAGAGCTGGTCCTTTCACGAGGGTATTCTGTTGGGGCAGGATTACCAGGCTCCTGTCTTGCTGTGCAAAGGCGGGGAATAATCCTATTCCGGCCGCCATAAAAAGTAATAGTTTTTTCATCGTTCTTTGTTTTTCAGCTTAGTGAATCGAATTTTTAGGTAACGAAATACGTAAATCTACAGAATCTTAGCAGGTAAAGATACGCAATTCCAAAGAGAAGACTGCAAATTTTCTGCCAAACTTAGGTTTGCGGCGGAGTCCCCCGAATATGGGGCGCATCCCTTGGCCCGGCCGTTTTAATTCAGGGTTTTCTGCCTAAATTTGGCCCCAAATCCCCATATGCATCCCGAATTCGACAACTTGGAAGTTGCCTTCCGATCCCGCTCCACCGCCGAGCTCCGACGCGCCAGATTCCTTTTTTCGGTTATGCGCTATCCCGGCATTACCCGCCTGGGCATAGATCTGGTCCAATGGGCCCTTCGATGGAAGCTACCGGTAAAAGGCTTGATCAGAAAAACCATATTCTCTCAGTTCTGCGGAGGGGAAACCCTCGAAGAGGCCGGGGAAACGGCCCGCAGGCTGGGGCGGTACCAGGTATCCGTCATCTTGGATTACGGAGTGGAGGGAAAGGCCAGTGAATCCGATTTTGACCGGGTGCTTGAAGAGATCCGTCAGGCCATTCTATATGCGGGTAAGGAAAAGAATATACCCTTTGTCAGCACGAAGATTACCGGACTGGCCCGCTTTGACCTATTGGCCAAGATTCACCGGGGTGACCCCCTGGATGATTCCGAATCCCGGGAATGGGAACGGGTAAAAACCCGTATGCATTCTCTCGGACAGCTGGCCGCGGGCCAGAACGTCATGCTGCTTATTGACGCTGAAGAAAGCTGGATCCAGAAACCCCTGGACGAAATCTGTCAGGAACTGATGGAAAGCTTCAACAAGGAGAGGCCTCTCATTTTCAACACCTATCAGCTCTACCTGCAGCATAGGCTCGAGGAAATGAAAAGAGATCTGGAGCGGGCAAAAGACAAGGGGTATATGGCGGGCAGCAAGATTGTCCGGGGCGCCTATATGGAGAAAGAAAGGGAGAAAGCCCATCAAGAGGGCAGGCCCTCCCCAGTCCAGCCCAGTAAGGAAGCCAGTGACCGGGATTTCGACCTGGCCTGCCGCTATGCTTTGGATCACCTGGATCATGGCGGCCTGTTCATTGGCACCCATAATCCTCAAAGTTGCCTGATGGCGGCGCAGTATATGGAGCAAAAAGGTCTGCCTCCCCATCATCCCCGGGTTTATTTTTCCCAGCTCTACGGAATGAGTGATCACCTTTCCTTCAACCTGGCGGCCAAGGGATACCAGGTCTCCAAATACTTGCCCTATGGCCCGGTGGAAGACGTGATGCCCTACCTGATCCGCCGCTCGGAGGAAAACGCCTCGGTTACCGATGCCTCCGGAGGAGAATTGGAAAGAATACACCGAGAAATCCTCCGCCGCAGAAAAAAGCCTGGCAAACCGGGATAAACCGGAATACCAGGCTTCCAGAGCATGATTTTAGCGGAACTTATTTTACAATGAACAGGTCTTCCTCTTCCCTCTTCATCTGATAGGTCTCCCGGGCAAAACGTTCCAGGTACTTGGGATCTTCCCTTAATCCCTGGCAGGCCTCTTCCATCTGGGCAATTTCCGCATTCAAGTAGGCTATACCTGTCTTGATCTCTTCCAGATTCCGCCGCTTACCGGCCAGGGAAACCCAATTGTGCTGATCAAAAAAACTCATCCAAACGAGGAATGCTATGGCCGTCAGAACGAACTTATTGGTAAAAAGATTCAGGCTGGGTTTCATAATCGGAGCTTTGATCAGGGGAAACAAACAGGTCTCAGGAGGCATCCCGGCGGCCGAACACCAGTTGGGATCCCGGATAACGGGCTGCCGAGGTCATTTCTTCCTCAATGCGGATCAACTGGTTGTACTTGGCCATGCGATCGCTTCTGCTGGCTGATCCGGTTTTGATCTGCCCGCATCCCAAGGCCACCGCAAGATCCGCAATGGTCGTATCTTCCGTCTCTCCGCTCCTATGGCTCATAATGGTATTGTATCCGGCCATCTGAGCTTTGCGTACGGCGTCCATGGTTTCGGTCAGGGTGCCTATCTGGTTCACTTTCACCAGCAGAGCATTGGCTATGCCTTCCTCGATGCCCCGGCTCAGCCTTCCCACATGGGTCACAAACAGGTCGTCGCCCACAAGCTGTACCCGATCCCCCAGTGCCTGGGTCAGCGCTTTCCATCCCTTCCAGTCATCTTCCGCCATACCGTCTTCAATGGAAAGAATGGGATAATCCTGGCACCACTTTGTCCAGAATTCCACCAGCTCCTGAGGATGGTATTCCTTGCCTGTGGATTTGTGGAATCGATACAGGCCTTTATCTCCATCATAGAATTCCGTGCTGGCCGCATCCATGGCGATGGCCACCTGCTCGCCGGGCTTGAAACCGGCCCGCTCGATGGCTTTGATCACGGTCTCAATGGCTTCCTCGTTGCTTTTGATTTCCGGGGCAAAGCCGCCTTCATCGCCCACATTGGTGGAATAGCCTTTGTCTTTGAGCACGGCTCGGAGATGATGAAAGATCTCCACCCCCCAGCGCAGTCCTTCCGAAAACCGGGAAGCTCCCCGGGGCATAATCATGAATTCCTGGAAATCAATCTTATTGTCGGCATGAGCTCCCCCGTTCAATATGTTCATCATAGGTACGGGCAGCCAGGGGGTATGAGTCCCTCCCAGATAGCGATAGAGGGGCAGGCCGCAGGAACTGGCCGCTGCCCGGGCCACGGCCATACTCACGGCCAAAATGCCGTTGGCTCCGATCCGGCTCTTGTTGGGAGTGCCGTCCAGGTCAATGAGAAACTGATCGACCCCAGCCTGATCGAATACATCGTATCCATATAGTTCCTCGGCTATCTCGCTGTGGATATTTTCGATTACCTTGGACACGCCCTTTCCCAAATAAGCGTTGGGGTCCCCATCCCGGATTTCTACGGCCTCGTGCTGACCGGTGGAAGCCCCGGAAGGAGAAGCCGCACGTCCGAATCCCCCATCACTGGTCAACACATCGACTTCCACAGTCGGATTGCCCCGCGAATCCAGAATCTGCCGGGCATTAATCTCTGTTATAAAGCTCATAATATAAATATAAATTACCCATTGGATAGTTGCGCAAATATAAAAAACGAAACCATGGCCCAAGCCAAAATTATTCAGAGCAGCTGGACGATCAGATCGTCCACCGAAATACCTTCGGCCTCCGCCTTGTAATTTTTGACCAGCCGGTGTCGCAGCACTTCCCTGGCCATGGCCTGCACGTCCTCCATGTCCGGGCTGAACTTCCCATGCATGAGCGCATGGCATTTTGCCCCCAGAATCAAATATTGGGAAGCCCGGGGTCCGGCGCCATAAGCTATGTAGTCCCGGGTCAGCTCCGGAACCCCCGGCTTCCCCGGCCGGGTTCGGTGCACCAGCCCCACGGCATAATCCAGCACATTATCGGCTACAGGAACTCTTCTGACCAGACCCTGGAAAAACTCAATGGATTCGGCATCGAAGAGCTTGGATAGACTCACGGCCCCGGAGCCGGTGGTCTGACGGACAATGGCCACCTCCTCCTCAAAGGAAGGATATTCCACCTGTATATGGAACATGAACCGGTCCAACTGGGCCTCCGGCAGGGGATAAGTACCTTCCTGCTCGATGGGGTTCTGGGTAGCCAGCACAAAAAATGGACTGGGGAGGGCATAACGGGTTCCCGCCGCCGTCACGCTTCTTTCCTGCATGGCTTCCAACAAGGCAGCCTGAGTCTTTGGAGGGGTACGGTTAATCTCATCGGCCAGGACTATGTGGGCAAACACCGGTCCCTTGATGAACTTGAAATGCCGGGTCTCATCCAGGATTTCCGTGCCCACAATATCACTGGGCATAAGATCCGGAGTGAACTGAATTCTCTTGAAACTCAGATCCAGGACATCGGCCAGAGTTTTGACCAAAAGGGTTTTGGCCAATCCCGGCACCCCCACCAGTAAGCTGTGCCCATTGCAGAGTATCGAGATCAGAAGCTTTTCGATCACCGCTTCCTGGCCCACAATGACCCTGGCCATGGATTCACGTATTTCAGCCAACTTGGCCTGCAATTGTGCTGCGGCCTCGACATCCGAAGGCGGGGAGGAATGCATCATTTTCCGAAAATCAGGTTTATCAGCGATGAGACAGGAAATTACCTCAGGCCAAAAATTTGACGGGAAGTTCCATTATTTTGTCCGAACAAACAAATGGATAAGCATGGAACTCACCCTCAAAGAAGCCCAGAAACAGGTGGATGAATGGATAAGCACTCATGGAGTCCGGTACTTCTCCGAACTCACCAATTTAGGCATTCTGCTCGAGGAAGCCGGAGAACTGGCCCGGGTCATGGTCAGGGAATATGGAGAACAATCCTGGAGGGAGCCGGCTCCCAAAGAGGCCATGAGCGAAGAAATGGCCGACCTGCTCTGGGTGCTGATCTGCCTGGCGAATCAGACCGGAGTAGACCTGGAAATGGCCTTCCGCAAGTCCATGGAAAAGAAAACCCATAGAGATGCCCGGCGCCACCGGGACAACCCCAGGCTGAAGGAAGGCTTAGATTAGCCCCCATTCCAAAAAATAAAGAAGCGGGAGAAAGTCTGTAATGGGACTTCTCTCCCGCTTCCGGATCCATCGGCCCATTCTCAGGAAACCGATGGGTTGGAGGCCAAGCTTATTTCAGAATGGTCAGCTTGCCCGACTGGGACTGATTTCCGGTGTTCACCCGATACAGGTAGAGACCGTTCTGAAGAGCCGTGGTCGGAATCGTAAATACGTGGGCACCCTTGGGGAGCTTACCGTAATCCATTTCGTAAACCAATTTCCCGGTAATGTCCATAATCGAAATACTCACGGGGCTGGTTCCCTGCATTTCCAGATTCAGATTAACCTGATCGCGGGCCGGATTCGGATAAAGGCTTACGCCATGGGGCTGGGCATCGCCGATCACGTAATCGTGGATGCTGCTTCCTCCACCGCTTCCGTTATGGGCTTTTAACGTCAGCGGATGACATCCGTCGTTGTTGGCCGTATTGGCATCCGCGGCAGGATCAGCTCCTCTGCTCATGACCAAAACGTGCAGGCACCAATCCTTGGTGGAATCCGCCACACCGGGGGCGTAACTGGAAAAACTCAGATTCCGGTTTGCCTGAAGCGTATCCCCGGGATTCAGAGTAACCCCTGTTCTATAATAGATCGTGGGCTGACCGGAACCGGTAAAGTCCAGGCCTGCTCCTCCAAAACTCCACATAAAGAATATAGAGTCCGTGGACTTCAGGGCTTCCACACCGGCATTGGTGATCACCCCGCTGACGGAGAAGCTTTCTCCAATTCCCACCAGATTCGGACTGATGCTGGGAACGGAAGCGGCGAGGTCAACGTTTCTTTGGGCCGTGGCTGCGGTGGCCAGAAAGGTGGCCGCAGTGAAGAAGGTAAATAGTTTTTTCATATTCAGTGTGATTAAGGTCAACAAATCTAGGGCATAATGTCCATATTTCGTTAAAAAACTCAAAAATTATTTCCTCCCTGATCCTCTTCCCCCCTGGTAATCAGCGGTCCACCCGCGGTTTGAGGATCCGTATCTGATCGTTTGGAACCGATTCGGAAGCCGGTGTCTCTGCGGGGGAATCGCCTTGGCCCGGATAAAGGCCACTTTCCGGAACCTCCTGACTGCTCCGGGCTTCATGGATATGCCTGGATCCGGAACAGGAGGCCAGAATCAGCGGTAACAGAAACAAGGGCAAATAAAGACTAAAGGTCCGGAGAATCCTTTTTTTCTTGGAGCGAAGAATCCGATTGGGCATGGCTTATTCCTTTTGGCAATGAACGAATGGAAGCCAAAACTAAAGGATTTTCCCCTATCCCCGGGAGGAAATCCCGGGATCTGTCCCGGCGGGAAAACCCTTAACTAGTTCTATATTTGCTCTGCGATAAACTCGTCGGTCGCTCTGGGCTGAGCCCCCGAAAGGGAACCGCTTCAATAGTTCATTCACCGAATCTATAATCCTTGGCCATAGAATTTTCCTCCAAACTCGTTGAGAAAGCCGTTCAGGAACTGGCTACTCTACCGGGCATAGGTCCGAAGACGGCCCTGCGCCTTACCCTCCAGCTGCTGAAAATGGATAAAGAAAGGGTGGACCAGTTCACCAGGGCCCTGTCCGAAATGCGGCATAAAATCCGCTACTGCAGGCAATGTCATCAGGTTTCCGATGAGGAAATCTGCAGTATATGCGCTAATCCCCAACGCAATTCCCAACAGATCTGCGTGGTAGAATCCATCCGGGACCTGATGGCCATCGAATCCACCAGGCAATACCAGGGGGTTTATCACGTACTGGGCGGCATTCTGTCTCCCCTCAACGGCATTGGTCCCGACCAGATTCAGGCCGAATCCCTGATCCGGAGAATTCGAGCTATGGATTCCGGTGAGGTGATCATGGCCCTCAGCCCCACCATGGAAGGGGATACCACGGTCTACTTTCTGGTCCGTCAATGTGCGGATATCCCCGTCCGTTTCACCACCATAGCCCGGGGAATCGCCTTCGGCGGTGAGCTGGAATTCGCAGACGAAACCACCCTGGCCCGCTCCCTGACCAAGAGGCTCCCCCTGGACAATTACCTCAGCTTAAAGGACTGATTCCGGCTCAGCGCCGGGGATCGGTCCAGGAATCTCCATTTCCCCGTCAAATACCCATTCGGCCGGACCGATCAGCACCACTTTCCTCACCGATTGAGGGCCGGACTTTTCAAACCGGACTTCAAGGCTTCCGCCCCGGGCTTTCACCTGGAGCACAAAGGAGCCCCGGGATTCTTCCCCCACGGAAGCAATGGCGGCCGCGGTCACCCCCGTGCCGCAGGCCAGGGTTTCGGCTTCCACCCCTCGCTCATAGGTCCTCAGTTCCAGTTCCCCCTTAGAGGGGGCGAAAGCAAAATTCACATTGATCCCCCCGGGGGCAAACCGGGGCCATTGGCGGATTTCCCGGCCTTTCCCTTCCACATCCATGGCCTGTAGAGATTCCCTGCTGTCCACCCAATGGACATAATGGGGGGACCCGGTGTTCAGGACCGCAAATCCCTCTCCCCATTCCACGGAGGATAGATCAGGCATCTGCAAATGAACCCTTCCCTGAGAGTCAAAACCGTAATCATGAGGGCCATCGACAGCCAGGAATTGTCTATGTACCTGCGGAATGCCCAGGCGCCGGGCGAAGGCCGCAATGCAACGCCCTCCATTTCCGCAAAGGCTGCTCTCCCTCCCGTCGGCATTATAGTATATCATACGAAAATCATAGCCGCGAGCCTGGCCCAGCAGAATCAGCCCATCGGCGCCGATTCCGTAACGCCGGTGGCAAAGCCAGGCAATCTGTTCCTGACTCAGCCCGTAATCCCGTTCTCGCTGGTCGACCAGAATAAAATCATTGCCTGCCCCCTGGTACTTGGAAAAAGTAAATGACATGGATCTCATCTTTTTTGGTGGTGGAAAATCTAAGGGAGCGGGTATTGTTCGGCCCGGGAATAAGGATTGGGTTCACCGGTCCGGTAAAGGAAGCTTCTCCAGGCCATGTTGCGCACTTCCCCCCTTACGGAAGAATGCAACAAGGTGAAGTCCCCGACCATATGACCCGGCTGATAGAATAGAAACACCCCCTGCCGATTCTCCCCGGGGGTTCCGTCGTAGACCCAGATCTCATAAGGAAGGGAACCGGATTCATGGAGCACCGGGATTCGTTCTTTGGGAGGGCCGAACTTCAGATAAACATAGCCCCGGTCTGTTTCATAGCCCCGGATCAGGGTCCCGGAACCGAAAAGACGATTCACTTCCCTTACCCTATCCGCATATTCGTCCCAGGCCTTCTGAGGATCCTCGGGGGATCGGGTTTTCCAGAAGTTATAGATAAAGTAGCGCATATAGATCTCTTCGGGGCGTTTCCCGAAGTTTTCTATAGCCGATTTTTCCACCGGCGAACTGATGGGTTCCAGCATTTTCAGCATGGCTTTGAGCTGGGCCAGATCATATTTACTCATAAAAGTGCTGCTCAGGTCCAAAACGGCCACTTTCTGCATGCCTGTGTCCTCTTCCTGGGATTTGACGGGGGGCACAAACCCCTTATGGCTCCGCTGAAAAAACAGAGCCCGGCGGTCCCTAATCCGGCCTACGCCATCCTGAATCCAAGCCTGTAAATAATAATTTCCCGAAGGCAGCTGGGATAAGTCCATGCTCCCCAGCACGGGCATTTGCTCCTTCAGTGGAAAGACATGGGCCTGACTTCCCCCCAGAAGGGCAGGGCCATCTTCTTTTCGCGCTATGGCCAGGTGCACCGTACAGCTGTCGCCCACAGGATCGTCCTCCCCCAGCCCTTCCCAATGATAGGCCTCCAGATAATAATCCAGGCGGTGCCTATGATCCGCCACAAAAGGAAAACAAAGGGGAATTTGAATATGCTCCCCCTTCAAAAACCGGCTGGGGAGGGCATCGGGAGCCTGATAAAAACTATCCAGAAGGCTAATCCCACTTAACTGAAGGGTGCGAACTTCCGGTCTTTGCCCTTGCAGATCCCTTTCCCAAAGGAAGGGTTCTGCATCCTGGCCCAGATCGCGAAGGACCAACTGTAGCCTGTCTCGGCCTTCGGGCCAGGGAAGGCGCTGAATTTCCATTATGCTTGCCGACCTGGCCTGGTCGGCACTGGGGTACCAGGGAGTTTCCAGAATATAGGCCTGGTGCACCGGTTCCTTACCCTGTCCGGAAAGATGAATTTCCACCGAGAACCGGGCCTGAAGCGAATCTCCCACCCGAGACCAGGTCACGGTAAGAGGATTAATCTCCCAGTACAATTCCAGGTAGGGACGAATTTTCCCTCGGTCCCCTTTTTCCAGGAAGAAAGCATAATTGGCCACCACATCCATGGCCATAACCCTGGGTAAAAAAGCCAGTCCCATCCCAATCATCCAAACCCAGATCCGCATTTTTCCCGATTTTTTTGCAAATTAACCCAAATCACCTTATTTGCCGCCCATGGCCCGCATCCTGATCAGTTCCTTCCTACCCTTTCCCCCCATCGCCTGGTGGGCCATGGTCATCCCCTCCCAAGCCCTTTACCTGGATCCTGGGGAACCATTCCGGAAAATGAGCTACAGAAATCGCTATTACCTCTGCGGACCTCAGGGGTGGATGGCCCTGTCCATACCGGTTCAGGGGGGCAGAGAGCAAAAAAAACCCATGAAGGAAATGCGCATCGACCAAACTCAGCCCTGGGCCAGGCAGCAATGGAGAACCCTGGTTTCGGCCTATCAGCGCAGCCCCTATTTCTCTCATTATGCCGCCGGGTTGCAGCCTCTGTTTGATTCTCCCCCCAAATGGCTGATCGAATTCCATGAGCGGTCCATCCAATGGGTGGCCCAGCAGGTCGGCATTTCCCTCCCTTTGTACGAATCCCCAGAAGAAGGAAAGAAGGCCGGGATGGAAGAAGTCGATATTCGGATCTGGGGTCCCGGCATCGAAAAAAAAGCTATGGACTCTAGCCCTTATGGGCAGGTTTTCCTGGACAGGAACCCCTTCTATCCCAATTTGAGCATCCTGGACCTTCTGTTTCAGGAAGGCCCTGGGACTCTTAGCTGGATACGGAATCACCCGTCCTGGATTGAGCCATGGATTCCGGAGCCGGCGAGGACTTTTTGGAAAAACCCCTCATCTTCCAAACCCCAATCATCGCCTCCCGGATGATCCCCTTGGTCATCTTGGAGCTGCCTTCCAGCCTGTCCACAAAGGTGATGGGCACTTCTTTCAATACAAAGCCCAGTTTCCAGGCCCGGTATTTCATCTCAATCTGAAAGGCATATCCAATAAAATTCACTTCTTCCAGGGGTATGGCTTCGAGTACCCGTCGATGGTAACAAATGAATCCGGCCGTGGGGTCAGCTATGGGCATACATGTGATCAACCGGGTATAAAGGGACCCACCCCGGGATATGAGAATGCGGTTCCAGGGCCAGTTCACAACCCTGCCCCCCTTTACATACCGGGAGCCCAGGGCCAGATCGGCACCCTCCAGGCAGGCCTGGTGCAGCCTGGGAAGATCCTGGGGATTATGCGAAAAGTCCGCATCCATCTCAAAAATATAGGTATACTCCCTTTCCAATGCCCATCGGAATCCGGCAATATAGGCCGTGCCCAGGCCCAGCTTCCCCGCCCGACCCATGAGATGCAATCTGCCTTCAAAGACTTTCTGCAGGGAGCGCACCACATCCTGAGTTCCGTCAGGAGAGGCATCGTCCACGATAAGCAACTCATAGTCCGGCCCTAAGGAAAGCACTTCACGAATCATTCGCTCTACGTTTTCCTTTTCATTGTAGGTAGGTATGATAACAAGCTTATCCAATGGGGCAGTAAAAGGGGTAATATTAATGGATTTGAGGCAATCCGGACGCTTATGCCTGGATAAAAAGGCTATTTTTTCAATCCGGCGTTGCGGAGTTTCATCCGGTTCAGAATCTCGGATATCTTCTGTTTAGTATGCAAGGAGAAATCGGCCTGCATCATCCAGTCATAGTACTGGGGCTCCTTTTGGAAAACCTCTTCCACCTTCCAGCCCTTGTACTTCCCGAAATGAAATACAGGCTCCCCGTCCTTGAGCAGAATCCTGCGGGAATAATCCAGAAACTGATCCCCGCCGGTGAATGCATGGAGATCTTTAACCCGGGGAACCAGTTCCGGGTATCGATCCAACTGCGCTTCCAGCACCTCTATGGTGGCCAGGATATCGGCTTCGGCTCCATGCGCCCCTTCCAGCTCCTTTCCGCAATAGAACCGGTAAGCCGCGCTCAGAGTCCTGCTTTCCATTTTGAAGAAAATCTGCTGCACGTCTACCATGGCTCTTTCCGTGAAATCGGTTTGGATTCCCGCACGGAGAAACTCTTCGGCCAGCAGGGGAAGGTCAAACTTGGCCGCATTGTAGCCGGCCAGATCGGAATTCTTTATCCAGTCATAGAGTTCGCGGGCAATCTGCTTGAACCGCGGGCAATCTTTTACGTCTTCATCACGGATTCCATGAATGGCTGTGCTCTCCTGAGGAATGGGAATTTCCGGATTAATACGCTTAATATATTTTTCCCGGGTTTTGTCCGGATGCACCTTGACAAAGGCCAGTTCCACGATCCGATCCTTCACCGGATCCACACCGGTAGCCTCCAGATCAAAAAAAACGATAGGGCGATTCAGGTTGAGTTCAGCCATATGAGGGTATTAAAGGTTTCAATTGCGAACTTACATTATTCCAGTCAATTCCCTCAAAGCTTCCCGAACTCATCACCAGCAGACAGAGAGGCCTGTCCAGAGCGGCCACCACCTGCTTTATGGCTTCGATGAGTTCCTGCTTATCGACATAGATCTGATCCCGGGGCAGTTGGATGGACCGGGCCACAAATTCGGGATCCAGAGCAGGAAGCCCTTTGTGCGCCACGGCCCGCGGACTGAAAAACACCAGAGCCTTGTCCGCCCGGTCCAGGGCCCCGGCATACTGAGGGATAAATTCCGGATTCAGGCTGCTGAACGTATGCATTTCAAAACAGGCCAACACAAAATGGTCCGGATAGGCCTCCCGGGCAGCCGCCAGGCTGGCCCTCAGTTTGGAAGGGGCATGGGCGAAGTCTCGGATTCCCAGAAAACCAGGCTCCTCGATCCATTTTTCCATTCTGCGCGCCGCACCCTGGAAATCCTCCAGGGCGGACCAGGCCGATTCCTGGTCCACGCCCAGGGCCATGGCCACGGAAACCGCAACCTCGGCATTGGCCAGATTATGCTTTCCCATCACCGAAAGGGGAAACGACTTTCCCTGATGAATCCTCATCATCCGTCCGCCTTCCAGACGGTAATCAGGAAGTCCATAGGGCCGGGTAGCGGCAGGCGTCCCGGATTCCGTTATAGCCCTTCGGATCTCTTCATCCTCCCCGAAATAAAACAATGTGGATCCAGGCTTCAACATGGAAATAAATTCGCGGAAGGGGGCAAAATAGGATTCATAATCCGGAAATACATTGATATGATCCCAGGCAATTCCGGTAAGCACGGCAATATGAGGATGATACCAGTGCATTTTGGGTCGGGGATCCTCACAGGAAGACAGGTATTCATCCCCTTCCAGAATGATCAGCGGAGCCTGGCTGATGCGGACAGAATGGTCAAAACCAGGCACTCCTGCTCCAACCAGATAATCAAATTCCAGCCCCCGGGCCTTAAGTATGTGCATGATCATCGAAGTCACCGTGGTCTTTCCATGGCTTCCGGCCACCACTACCCTGGTCTTATCCCGGGAAATCCGGGAAATCCATTGAGGAAAGGAAAAGATGGGAATATTCAGCTCCCTGGCCCGGATCAGTTCCGGATTATCCGCTCGGGCATGCATGCCCAGGATCACGGCGTCCATATCTTCGGTAATCCTCTCCGGAAACCAGCCTTCTTCGGCCGGAAGCAAACCGGCCGCCTCCAGGGCGGAGCGGGCGGGATCCCGAATCAAATCATCACTGCCGCTGACCAGAGCACCCTGTCGCTGGATAGCCAGGGCAAGTTGATGCATGATGGCCCCTCCCAGAGCAATGAAATGAATACGCTTCATAAACAAATTTTTTTTAGCTTTGTTTATGGGTTCCCCGCGGACGGGGTTCCCGAATTCCCTATATCGGGAATTTGGATCGACAGTAAACTCGGATTAGAACATGAAGCATACCCTTTACCTAAGAACGGGCATCAGCCTCCTGGCCTTCACTGCCTTCCTTTTTCTCAGCTCCTGCAATGGAAACAGCAGGCAATACGGCTGTCCCAACAAGCTTCAGAAAGGCAGCTTTATTTCCTTGCCGGGGAAATAGTCCCCACCTGTGGCTACAAAAAGGAATAACCCAGATGGAACTGCAGGTCTCTGGACTTCCAGGCTTCCTGGGTATTCAGATTGTTCTGGTCCGAAAATCCGATAATATACCTTCCCCCCAAGTGCAGCCGACGGCCCAGGTGCACCTGTAAGCCGAGAACACCGGATACATCCCCCTGGGCAAACAATGCCGAAGCATCCCGCAGATAAGATCGTTCTTCCCTGACTGCTACCAGCCCGGAATACTGTGGTCCGGCCTGTAGGACCAGGTATTTGCCCAGATACCAATTAAAAAGCAGGGGAATATGCAGGCGGGTAATCAAAAAATCCCCTTCCGCCGCCCGGGCACCGGCCGTATCTTTGAATAAATGCTGATGTCCGTTATCCAGCAAACGGCCATAAACCGACTGCCCCCCGGAATGGAAGCGTACACTGGAAATCATGGCCTCAGCCTGCCCCCCAATTTTGCGGGCTTTGATCTGGGCGAAAATCCCCCCCATGTAACCCGCCACATAAGGCTGGTCCCAAGGCAGTCCTTTCCACCGGGCCATATGTGCCCCGGCCTTCACCCCCAGCTGAAAACGGGTTCCCGTCAGGTCCGCCACCGGCGCCGGCTGGGCATCAAGGATCATGGGGCTGGTGCCCAGCACCATACATAATATTAAGACTAAACCATTTTTCATCGGCTGAATTTTCAGGATATGATTAGTCAAAACTAAAAGAAAATTCTAAGACCTGGGCTTGCCCTGGTCCTCGATGACCAGAAAGGCATCCCCCAGGGGGCGGATCCCCTCCCGGATCAGTTCAAAATACCGGGGACCGTGATCGAGGTAATATTCCATGAAATTCCGACTCCGCTCGTCCAGCCCTCCTGCAGGCAATACGGCCTCCAAAAGCGATTCCATCCGGCGGATCTCCTTATCCATACGGCGGCGGTGAGCCCGATGAATTTTCTTCTCCATCCTTTCCTTTTCCCTATGAATCCTCCTGAGGCTGGCTTGAATCGCCCTGGTCAGACCCGGATCCAGAAGTCGGGCTCTTTGCTCCAATTGCTCGGCCCATTCCTTCCAGGGCTCGGGGGATTCAGGGAATCGGGTCTGCGGGTCAGCCTTGGCTTCCACCCATACCCGGATCAGCTGCTGGGCAGGGATGAACAGCTGCTCCAGGCTGAGTCCCAGTTTACGACGGAGTTCCGCCTGCCTGGGGCCGATCCAGGCTATGGACTGGCGAAGAATAAGTGCTGGAAAGAATACCTTATGGTGATCAAATACGGCTTTGACCTGCATCCAATAGGCAATCTCGGCCCCTCCGCCGATAAAGGCAATATTGGGGATCAAGGTCTCCTGATACAGGGCTCTGAGGATTACATTGGGGGAAAACCGCTCGGGGTGGGATTCCATCTCCCGGCGCCATTGCGGCTCTGTCCACCGCTTTCCCGCCGCCGGAGCCACCCAATCGGCACCATCTTTGCGTATCCTGTCCCGGACCTGATCCTCCAGATAAAAAAGATTTATGGGCCGGGGATGTACCTGTGGACTATAATGCTCCGAAAGTTTCTCCATGGAACTGCGGACCAACGGCTCTGCCGTCCCCCGGCTCATCTCTTCTTCCATCACCGGCCTGAATCCCGCCTTCAACTCCGGATCATCCCCATCCAGGAGAATCAACCCCTGGCCGCCAAACATATCGTGCAACCATTGCCTCAGAGCCTTGCCAACGGTCTCGTGGCGGAGATAGGATCGATGCACCCAGGATTTGAGCTGGTCCAGCCAGGGGCCCGGAGGGCCCAGCCTTTTCTCTAGTTCTTCCCAAACTTGCTCTATGCCCTGGGTTCTCATTCTGCCCACCGCCCCTTTCTGACCCCCGCCATCCCAGGTATATACCTTGTCCCTGTATCGGAACCGCCCCAATTCTTCCAGGTCATTATCCTCTGTGCCCATATAAAATACGGGCACCAGCTTCCGCCCCGGATGCCGCTCCCTCAGAGCTTCGGCCAACCGAATAGCATGGAGTATCTTATATATAACGTACAGATAACCGGTAAACAGATTGGGTTGATGAGCCGTACATACCGTAAAGCAGTTCGGATCCGCCAGTACCTCCAGGTCCGGAAGGGGTTGCTGGCTCAGATCCAGGTCCGAATACTGGCGCCGGAGCACCCGCACCAGTTTCTGCCTATCCACCGGAAAGGCCTTTCTGGCCTCCATGGCCGCATCCAGCCCTTCCCAGTCGGAACAGAAAGCCTGAAAGGAATCCAATGGAGGCGCCGAGCGAAGAAAGTCCAAGACAATAGGGCTAAATCGATGGGTGGATTCATGGGCGATATACTGGAATTCGATGGGGGGCATGCGCGAAAAAAAATTTAACAATTAGGCAGAAATCCAGAGACAAACTTAGCCTAATCTCTTCAATAGCAAGCCTTATAGACTTCCCTTGCCCCCGAATCCCTCGGTTTCACTGACCTGGATTCAAGCTAAATTTATCCTATGTCCATCAAAACTCCGATAAAAACCTGGGCCGAAGACGAAAGGCCGAGAGAAAAAATGTTAAACCGGGGAATGAGCTCACTGTCCGATGCGGAGTTGCTGGGAATCATTCTCTCCAGTGGCACCCGCGGGCGTTCGGCCATAGACCTGGCCCGGGACATTATGGCTCTCGCCCGCCATAACCTCCATGAACTGGGTCGACTAGGCATTGAAGAACTCTGTCAGATCAAAGGCATCGGAAAAGCCCGGGCCATGGCCATAGCGGCCTCCATGGAACTGGGGCGCAGAAGGCAGATAGCGGAAGCCCTGAACCGAAGACTGATCACCCGAAGTGCCGAGGCCGCCGAAATTCTGATTCCTCAAATCAGGGATCTGCATCACGAAGTGTTCTGCGTGCTCTACCTGAACCAGTCCAACCGGCTTATGCATCAGGAAGTGATCAGCATAGGGGGGATGACCGGTACCGTGGCCGATATACGCATCATCCTGAAAAGGGCCCTGCTCCACAATGCCAACAAACTGATCATTGCCCATAACCACCCTTCGGGAAATCCCCGACCCAGTCATAGCGACCGGGAACTGACGGGCAAGCTGGCCCAGGCGGCCAGGATCATGGATATACTCCTATTGGACCACTTGATCATTGCCGGATCCACCTATACCTCCCTGGCGGATGAAGGCAGCCTATAATTATACTATTTCAGTATATTGCAGCGCCCCGGCACCCCGGCTTTTTTTATGTTTTTCCCGGCTGCGGGGGATAAGGTCCTATGTTAAAAATCGGAATATTCGGTGCAGGGCACCTGGGTAGAATACATATCAGGCAATGGTTGACCATCCCGGAAGCCCGGGTCATCGGGTTCTTTGATCCGGATGAGGAAGCCTCCGCCAGCGCGGTCAAAGAGTTTGGCATACCCCGCTTTTCTTCCATGGAGCAACTGATATTGGATGCCGATGCCCTGGACATCATATCCACCACCTCCACCCATTACGAAATCGCTCGTCAGTGCATTCTTTCCGGCAAGCCGTTTTTCGTGGAAAAACCCCTGGCCCACTCCCTGAAGGAAGCGGCCAGGCTGACCCAGCTTGCCCGGGAAGCCCAGTTGATCTGTCAGGTGGGCCATGTGGAAAGGTTCAATCCGGCCTACCTGGCCCTGGAGGAGGAAAACCTGCAGCCCCTGTTCATCGAAGCCCACCGTCTGGCCGAGTTCAACCCCCGGGGAACCGATGTGTCGGTGATCCTGGACCTCATGGTCCATGATATTGACATCATAATGCACCTGGTCAAAAGCCCGGTGAAACGCATATCGGCAAGCGGAGTCCCGGTAATCAGCGAAACGGCAGACATTGTCAACGCCCGCATTGAATTCAATAATGGCTGCGTGGCCAATTTAACCGCCTCGCGGATATCCCTGAAGAAAATGCGGAAAATGCGCCTGTTTCAAAGAGACGCCTATATTGGCATCGACTTCCTGGAAAAAAGAACGGAAATCATCCGCCTCAGCGATGAGACTTCGGCCCCGCAGGACAAGAATCAGCTCCGATTCCCCCTGGACCTCCCCTCCGGAGAACAGAAGATCATTTCCGTGGAAACTCCGCAGATCCCGCCCATCAATGCCATCCGCATGGAATTGGAAGAATTCTGCCGTTCGGTCCTCCTTGGGCACCCGGTACGGGTCAGCATAGAGGATGGGTATCAAGCCATGGAAGTAGCCCATCAGATTCTCAGCAAAATGAACCCGCCGGGAGAGGGACCGGTGATTTAGCATAATTATTGCGGGATTCCCTCTTTGTATAAATTGTTTATGGTATTGATTTCCAGATCATGATGAAATTTGCTGCTTTTGCCTTATGCTTCTTCCTGGGGATATCCAGCGGCTGTCAGCTCATAAACCCTTCGGAACCCATTCCCACCTTCCTCAGGATCGACTCCGTGCGCTTTCATATCCAGGATAAGGAAAAGGAGGGCAGCGCCCATCAGCAAATCCAGTGCGCATGGGTATATCTGGACAACCAAGCCCTGGGCGTATTCGATCTTCCGGCCCAGATTCCCATTCTTTCTCCGCAACCCGGACTGCTTAGAGTGGTCCCTGGGGTGGTTTTCGCCGGGATGAAGGATTATCTATCCGCTTATCCTTTTTTCCAGGCCGACACCCTGGCCTTTTACCCCGATCCAGGAAAGGAAATCCATTGGCAACCCGAAACCCGGTATTTTCCCGACCTCCGCTTTGCCTGGAAAGAAGATTTTGAGGTCGGCAATTCCTGGATTCCCGTCCATGCGGACATGGACGACGATACCAGCATCCATAGGGTGAATCTGCCCCATCTGGTTTTTGAGGGAAGCGGATCCGGAATGATTGCCCTGGACCGCGAGCATGCCTATTCGGAGAATATCACCAATAGCGGATTCCCCCTTCCCGAGGCCAACACCTATGTGGAAATCCACTATAAGTCTACAGTTCCCTTCGAGCTCGGCATTCTTTGTCAGGGAAATGGACAGGTGGTCACAGAGTATTTGTACGGAGTCCACCCCAGTGAAGAATGGAACAAACTGTATTTTGGACTGAACAGTTTCCTGGGCACTTTCAAGGGATCTTCCTATCGGTTGATGATCCGCAGCCAGCTTCCGGAAGGCCAGGAATCGGGCTATGTATTGATGGACAACATTAAAGTCATTTCCTTTTAGTTCATGGCCCTCCCCAAAGAAAAAAGAAAAGCCATTCAGGTACTGGTCTGGGTGGATGGCCTGGCGGCCATCCTCGCCTGGCTGCTCTTCTGGGCACATCGCCAGTCCCTGCTAGGCAACAGCGATTTTCTGGGGGCCTGGGCACTGATCAGTCCCCGGGACTGGGTGGCCGCCCTGATAATCATTCCCGGAGGCTGGTGGCTTCTCTATTTGTTTGCGGGCACCTATTTCGATCTCTACCGCAAATCCCGGCTCAATGAAATCAACCGCACCCTGGCTTCCTGTTTGTTGGGATCTGTGGGGGTCTCCCTGCTGGTCTATGCCAACGACTCGGAAAACTATGCCTATTTCATCCGCATGACCGGCCGCTACCTGCTGATTCATACGGGCATCACCCTTCTGGGTCGGATGCTGGTGATGAATTGGGTGAAGCGCAATCTCAATCAGCGCAAAGTCGGCTTCAATACATTGATCATTGGCGGAAATGAAAAGGCCGCCGGAATCTATCACCGCCTGAACCGGGCAGAGCAGACCCAGGGGAACGTCTTCAAGGGATATGTTTACTCCCAGGTCGAATCCTCCAACGGGATGAGCGAACTGCTTCCCTGTCTGGGCACCGTCCAGGACCTGGAATCCATTATTGACGATCAGGGAATCGAAGAGGTGATCGTGGCCATAGACTCCTCCGAACACCACCTCCTCGAGCAGATCCTGACCCGGCTGAGCTATCATCCCGTGGTGATCAAGATACTCCCTGATCTCTACGATATCATTGCCGGATCCGTTAAGACCAGCAACGTATACGATGCAGTCCTGATACATATCGCTCCCCATCTCATGCCGGGATGGCAACGGGTCTGCAAAAGGGGCATTGATCTTTTTGCGGCTTCGGCGGCCATACTGATTCTGGCACCTCTTTATGCATATGTCGCCATCCGGGTCAGGCTTTCCTCCCCGGGACCCATAATTTACCGCCAGGAAAGAATTGGCCATTTCGGAAAACCCTTCCATATCCTGAAATTCCGTTCCATGTACGTGGACGCCGAAGCCCAGGGGCCGGCCCTATCCCGGAAAGCGGATCCCCGCACAACATCCTTCGGAAGGTGGATGCGCAAATGGCGGATAGATGAAATCCCTCAGTTCGTCAATATTCTTAAAGGGGAAATGTCCCTGGTGGGGCCCAGACCGGAAAGACAGCACTTCATTGACCTGATCTCCCAAACCCACCCCCATTATCGTTACCTGCATAAGGTGAAACCGGGACTTACCTCCTGGGGAATGGTCCAGTACGGATACGCGGAAAACGTCGAGCAGATGATCGAAAGAATGAAATACGATCTTCTCTATATTGAGAACTGCTCCCTGGCCTTGGATCTCAAGATTCTGCTTTATACACTCAAGGTATTATTTCAAGGCAGGGGGAAATAACTCCCCCCTGGGCACCTCCGCCCAGGCTATGGCCTCGGCGGCGACAAAGAAGCTGCCCGTGACCAGGAGCGCATCCCCGGAACCCATTTGAGCGCAGAGCCTATCCATGGCCTCGGCCACGGAGGTATACACTTTCCCCTTCAACCCGTATTCCTCAGCCTTTCGGGCCAAATCCTCGGCAGGGAGGGCTCTGGGCACCGCTGCGGCTACAAAATGATAGTTTGCCTCTGGCGGCAAGAGGTCGAGCACGGCATCCAGGTCCTTATCGGCCACCATTCCCATTACCCAATGCTTGTTTTTGCCTTCCACGGTCTCCCATTGGGCTTTCACCCATTCCAATCCAGCGGGGTTATGGGCCACGTCCACGATAATCAGCGGATCCTGCCGCAATATTTCCCATCGACCCCGGAATCCGGTCAGACGGCGCACCTCGGAAAGGGCCTCCACGGCCCGAGGGGCAGAAAGGGAATATCCCATGCCCTGCCCAAGCAAGTCCATGGCCATGAGCACGGTGCGCAGGTTATGGTACTGGTAGTTCCCTTTCAGATCCGTATCCAGGTCGAGGCTGAGCCCCCGGCTCCTTTGCACGGCCCTATACCCCTTACGTTCGGAGGGTAGTCCCAGCCGGACCAGGTCCCATTGTTCTTCCGCATAATAGAGGGTGGATCCGCTCTGTAAGGCCTTTTCCAGAAATATCCGGTCGGTCTGCTCCTGTTTCTGGCCGATGATTACCGGCACTCCCGGCTTGATGATCCCGGCCTTTTCCCGGGCAATGGATTCCAGACTGTCCCCCAGCAGGTCCTGATGATCCAGGCTGATATTGGTGATTATGGAAAGCAGGGGGTGGACTACATTGGTGCTGTCGAGCCTTCCTCCCAGTCCAGTTTCGAAAATCACAAAATCCGGATTTTGATCGGCAAAGTATTTCAGGGCCATGACCACCGTGAGCTCAAAGAAAGAGGGGGATATTTCTTCTATATCCTTTCGGTGGTCGCGGACAAAATCGACCACCCATTGGGCGGGCACCGGCACTCCCTGCCAGCGAATCCTCTCCCGGAAGTCCACCAGATGAGGGGAAGTGTAGAGGCCGGTCCGGTATCCCGAGTGGATAAGCATGGCCGCCAGCATATGGGCGGTACTTCCCTTCCCATTGGTTCCCGCTATATGGATCACGGGCAACCCCAGCTGGGGATTACCCCATCGCGCACAGAGTTCCTGTGTCCGACTCAGGTCCTTCTGATAGGCGCTGGCGCCCTGGCGGGAAAAAAAAGGAAGGCGTCCGTAAAGATAATCCAGGGTGGACGCGTAGTCTTGATCCATGTCCATAAAGGGTTTAGGAGCGGGTGGTAAAGCGGAACCGGATGTTTCCGAACTGTTCCTGTGGGGCTTTAGTGCTTTTATTGAATCGGATATAGCTCAGCTTTTCGACAGCGATCCGGGTCAACTCTGGATTTGAGGATTCCAGGACCCGGTAATGGACAATATCTCCCTGCCGGTTAACCGTAACCCTTACCGTCACCGCACCGGACTCCGAATAGATGGCATCCCGGGGAGGGAAAGCCACAATCGTCCTCTGATTCAAATTATGCCCGATTCCCCCGCCTCCCGGCAAGCCCTGGTAGGCTTCGGCCCCAGGAGTTCCTCCCGGGACCCCCTGGTCCCCGGTTTCTGCCCCCTGACCTTCACCCCTGCCCGGGGTCTCCTCCAAAGCTTGATTGCCTCCGGTTCCCGTGGCCCCCGAATATACGTAACGGGGACGATCGGCCTGTGCCCCGGCCTGGCCACGGGACAAGCCCCGGTCCTCCCTTCTACCCTCCGTAGCCGAAGGATCAGGGCGGTCCGTACTGCGCCCCTGGGGATCAAGGGGAATCGAAGGCGCATCAGGGTCATCGGCGGTGACCACCTGGGCAGTCCCGGAGGGGCTGCCCCCCTTTTGGGGCCTGAGCTGAGCCGGAGCCATGGCAGCCGGAGCTTCCCGGTACCGGGGCTGCTCTTCACCCTGCCCCCAGTCGCTGGTCCCCAGATTGATTTCCATACCCAGTTCCTCAGACTGGCTTTCCACCACGGGCAATTGATAGCGGATCCAAAAGAAAATCAGCAGCAGAAGGACATGAAGACCCACTGTCCAGCTGAAGGCGCGGACGTTCACCTGCGGCCATCCCCCTATGTATTTTCTCTCCGTGGATATGGAACTCATTGACAATAAAAATACCGGTGATCTGATCCAAAATTAAGGAAAAAACCCGCGCCTTCCCGGAGGAGGAATTTCGATTAATTCGAGTTCTTTTGGTTTTGAGAATTCTTTATCCATTTCCGGCATTGGGGCTCGACCTGGGACCAATCCTCGGATGGGGGCTGGACCTCAAACTGATGGAGGCGGCCATCCCGGAGATTCAGGGTGAAAACCCCGTGACGGTAGATCAGATTCTCGATTTCCGGCCACTCCAACAGGCGGCCTCCCCATTTTCCGGGAATCCGGACCCCGGATTCCGAAATCAGGATATGCCTGGAGGGTTTATGCCCAGGCTGTTCCTGCCTGTAGGCAAAGACCAGGACCAGGGTCATTACCCCAAGAGTCAACATGGCCGGCCACCATCCCTGAAATCCCGCAAATACGGCAAAACAACCCATAACCCCGGACTCCGCCAGCCTAAGGATGCCGTTGACCCGGGATCGGCGAATCCATCGATTCCGGATCAGCATCAGAATCAGCAGCATCATTCCCATAATGGCCAACCCCTGACCCCAAGGGAGGTCCGGACGCAGCCTGTGGGCCATAGCCCCTGCCCCGATCCAGCAAAGGGACACCATCCCATGCAGGGCCATCACCTGATGGGGCCGGATCCCGGCGCTGAGGACGGAGAACTGACATCTCATGGATTTGGGGAGTTTTCCAGGTCTTGGGCAGTTTCGTTGGGCAGGGGCCTACAGACTTCCCAGTCTTTGATTTCCTTGTCCCAGGTCCCCCTCCAGGCAGCCTTTCCCTCCTCCACCGCCCGCTTCAACCGGCGGATCAGAAAGGGAAGCGGAAGGGGAAACTGGGCCTGCAGCAAAGGAATCCACCGGGATCCCCGAGTCCATTTCGAAGGCAGGGTATCGATCAGGGAAGAATCATAATGATTTTCCTCTACTTCCACCAGTTTTCTGCCTCCTGCCCATTTTCTGAGAAGTCCTCCCTGCTCCTGGATCTGACTCCAGTGGTCTATATCGAATTCGGCTTCGGAGGAAGTAAGCAAAATGGCCAGTTTTCGGGCCTTCACCAGTTCGCCGACGCCCAGCTCCCCGATATGTCGGGGATAAAACACCTTTCCCTCTCCATTGAGAAAGGGAAGACGGGAATAAGCCAGGACCCGGTAACGTCCCAGGTGTTTGCTCAAATAAGGCAGGGACCAGAGATATGCGGCCACATCGTCCGCCGAATCCGAAAGCCAGAACCAGGCTTCGTCTTCCGGCTCGCGGAACATCCTAGCCGATAATTCCAGTACTTTTTCCATATCGGGAATCGGCTCGGCCTCCTTCCCCAGGATGGCGGTCCAGTATTGCTGGCGGCGGGCAGTGAATCCCTCGGCCTCTCCCTTGTGGAGGGGGCCAACTGACAGGCGGTCTTCCAGCACCCAAACCCGTCCCTGAAGCTCTTCCTGGGTTTCGGCGGCCTGCTGCAGGCTGGTGGCCGCCTCTTCGCCGACAACGATATGATGGATCATGGCGGCAAAAATAGAAAATCCGACCCAGATCCCGAGGATAGTCCTGTCGGATCCCTGATCCTCTCCTGCCTTAGTAGTCCCAAACCGACGTTGTTTCCGTCCCTTATTTCCCTTAGCTTTGATGGCCACGGCGAGAACAAATAACTTATTATAATATGTCACTTACTTCCATACCGAATTTTGTATTGGGAAAATGGTTGCCTTCCGACCCGGGAGGCGAAATCCTCTTTCATGCCGTTACCGGCCAACCGCTGTATACGGCCAGCAGTTCCGGCCTGGATTTCGGAGAAATCCTCCGTTATGGCCGCCGCATCGGAGGTCCCCCCCTGAGGAAAATGAGTTTTCAGCAAAGAGGAATCATGCTCAAAAATCTGGCCCTGTATCTGCTGAATCGAAAAGAAGAATTCTATGCGATCAGCACCCAGACGGGAGCCACCCGGACCGACTCCTGGGTGGATATAGAAGGGGGCATAGGCAACCTTTTTGCCAACGCCAGCCTAAGAAGGCAGTTCCCCGACCTTCCCTTTGATCTGGACGGCGATCCGGTGTCGCTTTCCAAGAACGGTCGCTTTATGGGCCGCCATATCATGGTTCCCCGGGAAGGCGTGGCCATCCATATCAATGCCTTCAATTTCCCGGTCTGGGGCATGCTCGAAAAAATAGCCGTGAACCTGCTGGCCGGGGTACCGGCCGTGGTGAAACCAGCCACCCTGACCTGCTACCTTACCCAGGCCGTAGTGAAGGCCATAGACGAATCGGGTCTGCTTCCCGAGGGAGCCCTTCAGCTGATCTGCGGTTCCGCCAGAGGCATTCTCGATGAAGTGGAATCCCAGGATCTGGTGAGTTTCACCGGATCGGCGGCCACAGGACAAAGCCTCAGGGCAAATCCCCGGCTTATCGCCGAGTCCGTTCCATTCAACATGGAAGCCGACTCCCTGAACTGCTCCGTTCTCGGCGAAGATGTTCAGGAAGATATGCCCGAGTTTGACCTGTTCATCAAGGAAGTGGTCCGGGAAATGACCTCTAAGGCCGGACAGAAATGCACGGCCATCCGCCGAGTATTGGTGCCCGCCCCTATGGTGGACAAAGTACAGGCCGCTCTGGCCAAAAGACTGCGGTCAGTCACTCTCGGCGATCCTTCGATGGAAGGAGTGCGTATGGGCCCTCTGGCCGGCAAAAGCCAAAGGGAGGAAGTTCTGGAAAAAATCGGGCAGCTGTCTGCCCGTCAGGAAATCATCCTGGGATCTCTGGAGAATTTCGAGCTGGTGGGTGCCGATCGGGACAAGGGAGCCTTTGTGCCGCCGATTGTCATGTATAATCCCCAACCATGGGAAATCCAGGATTGCCACGAAACGGAAGTCTTCGGACCAGTATCCACCCTCATGCCCTACCAAGGGGTTCAGGAGGCCGTGGACCTGGCCCGGCTCGGCAAGGGATCCCTGGTTTGCTCCCTGGTTTCCCAGAGCCCCGAAATCGCCCGGGAATTTGTGCTGGGCTCTGCCTCCTCCCACGGCCGTATTCTCCTGCTCAATCGCCACTGTGCGAAAGAAAGCACCGGACACGGATCTCCCCTTCCCACCCTGGTCCACGGTGGACCAGGAAGAGCCGGAGGCGGGGAGGAAATGGGCGGCAAAAGAGGAGTGCGCCACTATCTTCAGCGCGTGGCCCTGCAGGGAGACCCCACCATGCTGACTCATATTTCCCAGTCTTTTGTGCCGGGCGGGGAGCTGAGGGAAACCCCCATCCATCCCTTCCAGAAATATTTTGAGGAACTGGAAGTGGGAGACACGCTCATTACCGCGAAACACACGGTAACCGAAGCCGATATCAGCAACTTCGCCAACCTGAGCGGAGATCGGTTCTACGCACACGTCGACGCCACTTCCCTGGAAGGAACCCTATTCACCCAGAGAGTGGCCCACGGATACTTTGTCCTGTCCAAAGCGGCCGGCCTGTTCGTAGACCCGAAGAAGAGCCCGGTACTGCTTAATTATGGCATTGACGAAGCCCGGTTCACCAAACCGGTATATGCCGGAACCACCATAGGAGTGAGACTGACCGTCAAAGAAAAGATCTCCCAGGAGAAACGAAGCGAAGAGGACGTGGCCAAAGGCATAGTCAAATGGTATGTGGACGTCTATGACGAAACAGGCGATACGGTCGCCGTGGCCACAATACTCACCATGGTGAAAAAAAAGAATCCGCAAGAGCCCTAGTCATAAAATAATTCACAAGCAGAGAAAATGCAAGAGAACCTCGGACAAATCAAAACAGAGATCCACCAACAGGTGGCGACCATAGAATTCTATCACCCCGCAGGCAATTCCCTGCCGGGACGCCTTCTCCAGGACTTGGCCCAGAATATCCGGGAAATGGGACAGGATGAGCGAGTGCGGGTGATTATCCTGCGCAGTGCGGGCCATTCCGCCTTTTGTGCCGGGGCCTCCTTTGATGAGCTGCTGGCCATTTCCGATTCCGAATCGGGCCTGCGTTTCTTCAGCGGATTTGCTTCGGTGATCAACGCTATGAGGCAGTGCCCAAAATTCATCCTCGGAAGGATTCACGGCAAGGCCGTGGGCGGGGGAGTAGGCCTGGCTTCGGCTACTGACTATGCCTATGCCACCTCCGCGGCCTCCATAAAACTCTCGGAACTTGCCGTGGGAATCGGGCCATTCGTCGTAGGACCGGCCGTGGAAAGAAAAATGGGCCGTTCAGCCTTCTCTCAACTGGCCATGGATGCCACCGAATGGCGTTCCGCCGACTGGGCTAAGCGGCATGGGCTATATGCCGAAGTGCATGCCAATGAAGAAGAAATGGACGAGGCATTAGATCACCTCAGTCAAAAACTGGCACGCTCGAATCCGGAGGCCATGAGCGAGCTCAAGAGAATCTTCTGGAGCGGCACTGAAGACTGGGAACAGCTTCTCCCGGAAAGGGCGGCCATAAGCGGCCGATTGGTGCTCTCGGATTTCACCCGCCAGGCCATTGAGAAATTCAAATCCAAAGCCTGATTCACCGCCCTCCAGGGTCACCGAATGCCTTCAGCCCTCCCCTTCACCGGAGGACTGCTCCCTTTGGCGGCCGAACCGTCCCTGATCCTGGTCCGGATGGCGGGGGTCGCCCATACTCCCTGCCTGGCTTTTCGGGTTCAAGGTGTCGAAAAACATTTGCTCGTACTGATCCACGATCCCCTCCCAGCTGTAGGTGTGCTCGATTTTGGCGGCATTGGCCTCCAGCCAGGGCTGATGCAGGGATCTGTCGCCCAAATCCCGGATGATTTCCTTCAAATCCCCCACAGCCCGAAAATAAAAAGCCTCCTGACCCAGAACCGCCCGGTTGAATGCATTGTCGTGAGCGGCTATCAAGGCACGGCAGCCCATGGCCTCTAAAAGGGAGGGATTGGTCCCTCCTACGGAATGACCGTGAAAATAAATCCGGGAATGATAGCGGATATTGTCCACAAGCCGGGGCTCGTAAAGGCTACCCAGAAATCGGATGCCGGGGTGATGCCCGTATTGGGATTGGAGATACCGGCCGAACGGGTTGGCCACACTGCCTATCAAAATGAGCGGAACCCTTCCTCCGGCCTCCAAATGCGCCTGAATAATGGTTTCCATATTATTCTCCGGCTCCATTCTCGCCAGAACCAGATCATATTCCCCGGGATTTAGCCCATATGGGGTCAGCACCCGGGGATCAGGCTGATCAAAAACATAGGCCCCGTAAGGAATAAAGACCGACGAACGACCGTAAGTCTGTTTCAGGTATTCCGCAATTCCGGGGGAGTCGGCTACCAGCACATCCCCTCTCCGAGCCGCCCACTGCTCTGCCTTTTTCAAAAACCTGCGCACCCGGGGGCTGTACTTGCTGCGCTTCCATTCCAGTCCGTCCATGTTCACCACCTGCTTGCAGTACCGGGGCCATCGCCAGTGCCATATGCTGTTGGACGTATAGCCCAGATGGAGCAGCAGATCAAAATCCCTTTTCCGGGCATCCTCTATGCAGTTGAAATCATAGATAAACTGACCGGCAGTCCCCATCTTGTATTCCGGATCAAAGCGGTGAATGATCTCCACTCCTTTCCATGTTTTCTGTTGGAACTCATGGTTATGGGAGTTATACACCCATACCCGGTGACCTCGGTTCACCAGCCCTTCGGCCAGAAACTGAGCACACTGTTCAAAGCCCCCATAGCGGTTGGGTATACCCCGGGTTCCCAAGATTCCGATTTTCAAGGACAGATTCATCATCTCTTTCATGAGCAAAGAATGGCGTTAACCGAGCACTTCCTTATAGGCTTTCAGGGTCTCCTCTGCCGCCCGGGCCCAGGTAAATTGGGACAAAATACGTTCTTTAAGCCCTGGTTTCCTAACCTTTTCACAGGCATTCCGGATCGCTTCCCTTATGGATTCCACTTGATCCGGCTCGCAGTACCAGGCATAATCCTCAAAATACTCGCGGGTATCCCCCCGATCCGTGATAACGATCTGGCAGCCCATGGCCGCCGCTTCCAGGGAAGAAAGCCCGGTAGTTTCAAAATAGCTGGGAAGCACATGAACCCGGGCGTTCTGGTATGCCCGGTAAAGGGCTTCGGGTTCCAGCCACCCCCCAATGGTCACCTGATCGTTGGCTTCCTCCAGGCATTTCCTGTAATAGGCCTGATTGTTCGGAGAGGGCTGGCCATGAATAAACAGCCGATAGGGCGTCCCCTTGATGGCCCGGATCAGTTGCAACTGATTTTTTCTGGCCTCAATACGGCCCATGCATATCACCGTCTGATCATAGTCCGGATCCGGGGCATAGCGGCGGCGAACATACTCGAGATTGATCCCATTGGGGATTACCCGGTACCGGGGACTCAAACCGTAATGCTCACAGAAACGACGATATTCACTATGGGAATTCGGCAGCAGCAGGGCGGCCCGGCGGGCCACTTCCTTCAGGGCCGCTCTGTGGCCCAGATATACATAGCGCCGGCTATTAATTTTTTCCCCGCTCTTCAGATACCTGGCCAGAACCTTCCCATATTCCAGAGCATCGGCCCCGAACCATCGCCGGATCCGGGAAGGCCAGCCTCCTGACCCTATATCCCCGTATTCCACAAAAATCGTGGAGACCACAAAGGGCTTTGGGGTCCGGTCAATATGTCCCAGGATATCGGCCGGCCGAATGATATTGAAAAAGTGCAGCAGGTCATATTCCTCATAGGGAATGGACTGAGAAGCCAGGTAAATGTCCACCTTCAGTCCCTGCCGGCGAAGTTCCCGGGCCGTCTCCTCTAGCTGATGGGTGTCGCCTCCGGCAGAACTATAGAGCGTAGCCCGCGAAATATATGCCACTCGATACATAATCAGTTTCTTTTCAGGCTTTTGTACAAAGCTCGGCGAAGGAAGGCAGGAAGAAAGGAAAAGAGATAAAGGATATAATTGATTCCATTGCGGGGATAATGACGGATGGACTTAGCCAGATGTTCCCTGGCCAATCTTCCGTTCGGCTGATCCCAAAGATATTTCTTTCCAATCATGGCATAGTAGGCGGCTTTCTTAAATTCCGCAAAATTCTGTCGGGCTATCAACTCCCGTATCCGCTCCGCATCTTCTCCACTCACCTCCCGGTTCTCCAAAGATCGCCTTCGAATGGCCATAAACTCCGCTCCCCTCCATTTTTCATCCACGGTCACAGATTCCGGATTGAACCTAACCTTGACCAGGGGCTCGGGGATATTGCTCACCGGCCCCAGCTGGATTAACTTCATCCAGAGCAGATGGTCCTCAAAAGTCAGGGCATCCTTAGGATATCCCCCCAGGTCCAGCACCGTGGGCCGATGAAAAATCACGCAGGGGTGGATGAAGGGACACCGGTCCAGAGCACGGGCCAGGATCTCCTCGTGACGGTGCCCCTGAGGAACCAGGTCCATAAGATATCTGCCTTCCTTGTCCATGACCTGGGCCTGGGAACCCACCAAAATGCAGTCCGGATTTGCCTTCAGATAAGACATCTGGGTCTCCAATCGATGGGGCAGGCAAACATCATCGGCATCCATGCGGGCCACCCATTCAGCCCGGCAAAGCCTCAGACCGAGATTCAGGCTGTCGATCAGCCCCCGGTTTTCCTGATCAATGACCCGAATCCTCGGGTCTTCGAATCCTTGGATTCTTTTCAGGGAATCGTCCGTCGACCCGTCATGGATGATCAGAAATTCAAAATCAGCAAACCCCTGATCCAGCACACTTTGGATGGCCTCCTCCACATAGGGTCCGGCATTGTAGCAGGGCATGAGCACGGACAGGGCCGGGCACTGGGAATCAGGATGATTTGGGGTCATGGACTCTATCGAAATACAAGAAAATAAGCTCAAAGATCAGAGTCAGCGAGATCATTTCCAACCAGTACTCAAAACCAAAGAAAGCGACCAGCAATACCAGCATAACCATACCGGCCGATCGCCAGGGGGCTCGGCGGAAAAAGAACCCAAAATACGCCAGGACCAGCAGGCCCATTCCGACCAGGCCATATTCCCCACCCAGCTGATTGTATACGCTGTTGGGCATATTGATCGTGGAGTGCTGGGAAACCGGAAGAGAAAAAACATAGAGCAGGGTGTAAAAATGATAGCGAAGAAAATCCTCATGCACATAAAGACGATCGAAGGGATAGTCTCCCTGCATTTGAAGCCCAGTCATTTTCAGCGCCAGCTTGGAGGAAAAATTCCCCATCCCGCTGCCCAGAAAGGCCGTTTTCCATCCGGAACGCATATGTTCCCCGGTTTGCCGAAACGAATAAAGCTTTATGGGCTGATAAAAATAGCTGATCGGGGACTCTTCCATGGTCATGCCATAGAGCTCCTGGATATGACCTTGTGTGTAGGATTCCTTGAGCAGTCGGTTGGTTTGAGGAGGGTCCCAGGGGGTGCCCAGAACATAATCATAGCGAAGATCGGAAATCACTTTATGGAAAGGGGAGTGCAAGGGCATGCGATAAGTGGCGGGGATCTGTGCCTGGCGAAGGTATTGGCGGTACTGGTCCTCCCATTCCAGAACTCGGGGCTGGGGCTTCGGAACTTCCGCTTCATCGGCTGGGGTCAGCCCGCGCCCGTCGGCTAGTTTTTCCTGATCCTTGCCTTGCTCGATGGTCGTTTTGATATACTTCAGATTCGAGGGGGAAAGCAAGGGATAGCACAGCATGGTGAGCAGTAGCAGATAAATCAATTGCCGGCGAACATCCCTTTTGCTGGCGGTCACTATCCCCCAGGCCAGGGCCACCAAAAGAAAGAGAATGGTGAGATTGCTGGTGCACATCAGGCAAATCACCAGGCAAAGCACTGCCCAACGGAACTGCCTATGGTAGGCAAAAAATACCAACCCCAGCAGGTTGACCATAGCATTGGTCACCGAATTGCTATGGAAAACCCCCATCAGATAATCCCCTGTGGAGGACCCATACATCTCCTGGGGGTCCCAGTACCAGTAGGGCATGATATGCCCAGAGTCCAATATTAGTCCCAGGAAGATAAACAGGGAGTATAGGGCATTTAGGCCAAAAAATGCCTTTATGGTCGCCATCAGCTTTTGGGGTTCTCCCAGGGTGGCGGCCACATAAATCAGGTAGGATATAGACCCGGCCAGCAGGAATACCAGAGTGCCGAAGGCCCAGCCAAAGGGATAACCGGGATCAGAAAAACTCCCCCCCAAGGCAGAGGATAAGGTCCCAATCAAAATCAGCATTCCATAGAACCAGATATAAGAAGGCGGAAGCGGGAACCGGGCTTTCCGGTAGATCAAGTAGACCATAAAGAAGATCAGGGCCAGCCCTTTGACATAGATCTTCACATGGCAACTTCCCAGCAGAAACACCAGAAAGCCCCAGTCAATCTCTCGTATATGGTTTTGCCCTCTATGCATCCTGAGAAAGAATACGATTATAGAATTCCAGATGAGCCGTCGCTATCCTGGCTATCCCATATTGCCTGTGCACCTTTATCCTGGCCCGGTCGCCCATTTCCCTGGCCTTTTCGGGGAAGTCGAGCAGATCCATCATTTTTTCGGCCAGCGACTCTGGATTATCCGGGTCTGCCAGGAGCCCGTCCACCCCATCCTCAATCAGCTCCGGGCCCGCGGTCCTTTCGGTAAAAATCACCGCCAATCCGGCATGCATGGCTTCCAGAGCCGCCATACCAAATGTCTCCAAATAAGAAGGGAAGACTCCCAGACTGGCGCCCTCATAGGCTCGGCTCAACTCCCTACGCCCCACGTGCCCCCAAAATCGAACCGAAGACCTATGCTCCGGCCGGATCAGAGCCCGAATCTTGGATATCGGCCCCTTCCCATATATATCCAGACGGGCTAGAGGCCGGAGAGCCGCCACCCGGTTCCATGCCTCTACCAGGCTATAGATCCCCTTGGATTCCACCAGGGTTCCGGCAAAAACCACCCGGTTCGGATCTCGCCCTCCTGCCTTTCCTTCCTGGAGTTCGCGGAGCACCAGCCCATTGGGGATGACCCGGGTGGGAAGGGAATCGGGCCATTCAAAATACCGGCGGGACATGGACTCCACGAATTGGCTGACGGCAATAATTCCCTGAGCCTGGCTCACCCATTCGGTTTCCATATGCCTGACGGCGGGGGACTCCCTGGTTCCGGCCATACGAGCCAGAAATGTTTTGGATCCATGGAGGACCACCAACCGGGGCACCCCGAAGCGTAATAGGGGAAGAGGACGGATACAGAAGCGCATATAGTCCTGATAATCGGGCACCACCACCAGGTCGATGCGCTTTTCCTGAATCAGGGCATCAAGCTTTGCCTGATAGGCTTTCATCGATTTTCTTATACTCAGATGCCTTATTCCGCTTCCTTTGAGCAGGCGATGCAGTACCCGGACCCCCAAATGGTCCCGGTAGCGAAAAACCGGCTGGTCTATGGCTTCGCGGAAACGATGGACACCCACCCCTTGATCGATCTCCCTGTCCGCCTGGCCGTATCCCGGGGAATAGAGGCCTGCCACCTCCACTTGGTGCCCCAGGGAAACCATTTCCCTGGCCACCAGCTGCACGGCTGTCCCGATCCCCCCATGGGGGCCGGGAGGATATTCATCGCATAAATACAAAATTTTCATCGGCGCAACATTGACCAGCATGACCTCAGTTGGTGGACCCGGACCTGTCGGGTGGCCAGGGCTCCCATCACAAATAATATCATGGCTAAGGGAACCTGAACGCCCAAGGGAATCGAGATCCCGAACTTCACCAGCCCATAAGCCCCGGCCCCCAGTATCCAAAGAATCACAATCCTATAGAGGGGAAGGATTCCGGAACTATGGCGGGTGATGAGGGCATAGGCCACCAGCTGAAGGCAAGCCGTCACCGCAATGGATAAAGCCGCCCCGCGTGCACCCCATACCGGTATAAAGGTCATGTTCAGCAATATATTCAACACGGCGGCCCCCATAGTCAGATTGGCGATGCGCAGATACATCTTCCCGGTGAAGGCCAGGGTCCAGAGAAGGTTTATGGCAAACTGCACGGGAAGTATGGCCGAGAGAATCATAAACTCCGTTTGATTGGCTCTTCCGTATTTGTCCTGGAAAACCAGCTCACCGGCTTCCACCCAGATCAGATTGGCCAGCAGGGCAATGGCGGTAGCCGAGAAGACTTCCAGGTGAAACAAATCCTTTATCTGTCCTTTTTTTTCTTCGCTGAGCCTCTGGCCTCCGACCAGCAATCGGGAAAAATGGGCCAGAAGAATGGGGGCCAAAATCAGTATGGGCATTTTGGCCACCTCAAAAGCCCGGTAGGCAAAAGCATATTCTGCGGTCATGATCTGGGTGCCCATGATTCCCAGAAGGATCCAGTCTATCCGGGAAAGCCCTGAATCGAAAAGCACAGACATGTATTGGGGCAATGATTCCTTGACCAGCTTCTTATAGGCCTTAAATTTGAATTTCCATCTGGGCTTCCAGTGATGGAACACATAGGCCCACAGAGCAATCAGTTCCCCTGCCGCACAGACAATCAGTATATAATAGACAGCCGTTACGGTGACCAGGGCAGACCGAATCACCCAGAAGGCCAATCCCATCTTTACCAGGTTGGACAGCACGGCGATCACACCATAAGGGGTGAATCGCTGTTTGGCATTGAGAAACTGCCTGAGAGGAAGACCCAGGTAAGTCAGGCCCTGGGCCGCAAAGAACCAAGGCAGATATTCCAGATTCGGGGATCCGCTTAGCTTGGCGATGAGGATCAGCCCGAGGAGCACCAGGACTGTCCCCACGGCCGAATGGAGGAGAAAGGCCATAGCAGCCCAATCCGAAGACCGACGGGCGGAAGCAATCCGACGAAATACCACTTGCTCCATGCCAAAACTAAGCAAGGTGGTGAGCAGGGCACAGACCGCCATGGACCAGTTGATTATCCCGAAATCCTCCTTGGTCGCATAGAAAGAAATCAAATAAAAAAACACTAAGCCCAGCACCTGAACGGAAACGGTCTGCAGTCCGGAGGAGAAAAGGCGGTGAAGAAAACGCGTACGGGCCAAGGATATCAATTCTGGTAAACCGCCTCAAAAATAAACTTTTATTCATCTATTTTTGTCCCATGAGGAATGCGTCTGGGGAAAACCTCCTTATGGTCACGGGCCTTTGCCTGCTGGCCTTTTCGATTCCTTTCCCGTTTATCTACAGTTCCCTGGCGTTGATTTTCCTCTGCCTGGTCTGGGTAGGGAGCGGGGCAAAGAAACAGGCTCTGGGCCGATGGGCGCGGCGCTGGCCCCTCTGGTGCTGGACGGCCTACTACCTGATTCATGCCCTCAGTTATTTTTACAGCGAAAACCGCGATCAATCCGCCTTCGACCTTCAGGTGAAACTCGGAATCCTGGTCCTCCCCATAGTCGTGGGAAGCCTTAGAATGGATCAGCGCACCCTGCAAAGGGTATTCACCAGCTTCTGCCTTGGGGTAAGCGTCGTAGCCCTGATTGCCCTTGGCCGCTCCGCGGCCATATGGTGGGAAACCGGATTCACGGGGATATTTTTCTATCACAATCTGGTCCGGGACTTTGATGCCAATGCAGTGTACATGTCCTGGTATACCCTTTTCTCCATAGGCCTGATTTTGCTTTTCCCCTGGCAAAGGACCTATAGCTACCTACGTATTCCGCTTCTGATCCTTCAGGTGGTATTCCTGATCCTGCTCTCCTCCCGCATGCTCCTTGTGCTCTTCCTGGGATTCGTGGTCCCCTTGTATTTTTATGTCCGGATCCGGCACATGCGTTTTACCTGGCCGACGTTTCTGGCCGTAAGCTTTATCCTGGCCGGGGTACTGGCCCTGGGGATATTCACCGAGAACCCCATAAAAAAACGATTTGTGGATATTCTCTACAAGCCCGAGATCATCCGGCTCAACGACTTCAGCCAAGTCGCTGAATCTTCCATTAACAATACAGAGCTGCGCCTTTTTCTCTGGAAAATCGGCTGGGAAAACCTCCAAGAACAAAATCTCTGGGCATTCGGTGCCGGCAATGGCGACGTAAGCGATCTGCAGAACCGCAAGATGATCGAATACAAAATCCCGAACATAGATCATCCGGATCCCGAACAGCGATCCAGCTTTTACAATATTAACCTGCACAATATGTTTCTGCAGACCTTGATCATGATCGGCATTGTCGGCCTGATTCCTTTTCTGGGCATGGTCTTCCTCCCCTATTTCTCCCTGCCGGGATTTCCGCTATGGCCGGCATTCAGCGTATTTTTGGGCATATCTTTTTTCTTCCTCATGCAGGAGTCCTGCCTCCAGTCTCATGCGGGCGTCATCTATTTTTCCTTTTTCTCTTCCCTGTTCTGGGCCGCCTTGTATACGAACAAGTACGCAATATCTAAGAAAAAACAGAAAAATTAGCCCAAGGGAAAAAACTGACACGGTTTTTGCTGTATGGAAGTTGATTTTAAAAATCAACCCTGTATTCATTAGATGGAACAACCATTTGTAATAAATTTTCCGGTTTCCCGGTCCAGCCGTTCAGAAAATCCCCCCAGTGATATCGCCGAAATACGTGAGATGTTTCGGGAGATGAATCACCGATATATGGTCTATGAGCCGCCCGCTTTTTATGCCTTTCTGAAGAGGACCATGGACATTAGCGCTGCGCTGATTTTTATCCTTGTTTTTATGTCCTGGATTTTACCCATAGTCGCCTTGCTGATCAAACTCAGTTCTAAGGGCCCGGTATTCTTCGTGCAAAAACGTACGGGACATAAAGGGCGGGAATTCGACTGTCTTAAATTCCGGACCATGATCGTCAATGCGGAAGCCGACACCCAGCAGGCCGTAAAAGGGGATCGTCGGATCACCCCCATAGGGCGATTTCTTCGCAAAACCCATTTGGACGAAACCCCTCAGTTTTTCAATGTCCTCTTGGGAGATATGAGTATCGTAGGTCCGAGGCCGCATATGCTCTATCATACCGAATACTATGCCCGTCTCATCCCCTATTACAATCTCCGGCACGAAGCCAATCCCGGAATGACGGGAATGGCCCAAATTAAAGGCTATATAGGGGAAATCAACGAGGAAAGGGAACTGCGCAAAAGAGTTCAGTGGGATATCTATTATCTGAAAAACCGCAATATCTGGCTGGATATCAATATTGTCCTCACCACCTTTGCGCAGGTCATCGCCAAAGGATTCGGAGGACTTTTCGGCCGCGATAAGGCCCGCCCAGCCGCCTGAAAAACAGACGGAATCCATAGGGAATTGGCTCAAGTCTTAGGGAATTGTCGTAATTTACTTAGACAAACCCAAACCTTGACCTATGCCCACCATTATTTCGGCCACGGATTTCTCAGAAGTCGCCACTCACGCCGTGCATTATGCCTGCGGTCTGGCTAAGGATTTTGGATCGGACCTGCATCTGGTCCATTCCTTCATGATTCCGGTCACTTTTCATGAAACGCCCATGCCGGTCATTCCGGTGGATGAAGGGAGAAGGGCCGCGGAAGAAGCCATGCAAACTCTCCTCGATGAGTTGGTGGATACCTATCCGGGCTTGAATATATCCGGAAGGGTGAGCTTTGGCGACCTGATGGATACCATGGAGGAAATTCATCAGGAACTCGCCCCGTTGATGGTCGTCGTGGGCAACAGCAGCGATAACGAAACCCCTTTCTGGCTGGGCAGCAATCTGATTACGGCCATGAGGCAACTGCCCTTACATGTCCTGGCGGTGCCCACCGGTCAAGCTTATCGTCGTGTTCACCATATATGCATGGCCTGGGACCTCGCCGAGGACCCGGAAAAGTTTCCCGTAAGCGCCTTACAGGAAATCATTCGCTATACGGAGGCCACCCTGGAAATCCTATCCATTGGTCCCAAAGAGTTCGGAAAAGAAGAGAATCGCGAAGCCCTGCTGGCGGCCCTGAACCCTATTAAGCCCGACCTATTTGTATTGGACAGCCTGGACGTGGAAGAAGGGGTATTCTCCCACCTGAGCCAGGGATCCTCCGCAGGGAAAAAGCCCGACTGGCTGCTGGTCGCCCCCCAGAAATACGGATTTTTCCAAGGTTTGTGGCACAAGAGCCATACCAAAGCCCTTGTCCGTACCTGCCCAATTCCCATGATGGCCATCCATAAATCCTCTCCAAAAACCTAAACGAGTTCGCAGAATCCTTGTCTTTGGGTGGCTTTACCGCCCTCCTTTTCCAATATTCTACTGCATCGCCTGTTTCCCAGATTCGTTTGGCACCAAACCCATCTATTTTATGAAAAACCCAAAAAAAATTTGACCCGGACCACCGGAGCCCCGGTACCCGACAATCAAAACGTCCAAACGGCCGGTCCCCGGGGGCCCATGCTTATGCAGGATTTCTGGTTCCTGGAGAAATTGGCCCATTTTGACCGGGAAGTCATCCCGGAACGCCGAATCCATGCCAAGGGTTCGGGGGCATTCGGCCATTTTGTGGTGACCCATGATATCACTTCCTATACCAAAGCGGCCCTGTTTGGCGAAATAGGCAAGAAAACCGAAATCTTCGCTCGATTCTCCACCGTGGCCGGCGAAAGAGGGGCGGCCGATGCCGAAAGGGATATACGCGGTTTTGCCCTGAAATTCTACACGGAGGAAGGCAATTGGGACCTGGTGGGCAACAACACCCCGGTATTCTTCTTTCGGGATCCCATGAAATTTCCGGATCTGAATCATGCCGTCAAAAGAGACCCCCGGACTAATCTGCGCAGCGCCCACAACCACTGGGATTTCTGGACCCTGCTCCCTGAGTCCCTACACCAGGTGACTATAACCATGAGCGATCGGGGTATCCCCCGATCCTACCGCCATATGCATGGATTTGGAAGCCACACTTTCCGTTTTCTCAATTCGGAAAATAAAAGAGTCTGGACCAAGTTTCATTTTGTCAGTCAACAGGGAATCGAAAATCTCCGCGATGAAGAGGCGGCGCGCCTCATTGGTCAGGATAGAGAGACCCACCAAAGGGATCTGTTGGAGGCCATCGACCGAGGGGAGTTTCCCAGATGGAAAATGTATGTGCAGATCATGAGCGAAGAACAGGCCAAAACCTATCGTTTCCATCCCTTTGACCTGACCAAAGTTTGGTCAAAAAAGGACTTCCCGCTGATTCCCGTGGGGGAAATCGAGCTGAACCGCAACCCGGAAAATTATATTCAGGATGTCGAGCAGGCGGCCTTCAATCCCGCCAATATTGTCCCCGGAATCGGCTTCTCGCCGGACAAGATGCTCCAGGGCCGTCTGTTTTCCTATGGGGATGCGCAAAGGTACCGGCTCGGCGTCAATCATTATCAAATTCCGGTGAATCAGTCCCGTTGTCCATATCATGCCTTTCACCGGGACGGGGCCATGCGCTTGGACGGCAATTATGGCGCCGCCAAACACTATGAGCCCAATAGCTACGGGGAATGGCAGCAGCAACCCCAGGAAAAAGAGACCCCCTTTGGAACTGGAAGGATCGGCCTATGCCCATAATTTCCGCGAAGATGATGACGACTATTTTACCCAGCCAGGGGATTTGTTCCGCATCATCAAAAAGGACGGATTGGCCCAATTACTGTTTGAGAACACGGCAAGGCAAATCGGCGGAGCGGAAAAGTTCATCCAGGTGCGTCATATCCGAAACTGCTTCAAGGCCGATCCGGAATATGGGCAGGGTATGGCCGAAGATTTGGGCCTGACCATGGAAGAAGTCGATCAATTCGATATGGATCCTTATGACCAATGGAAGCCCGCTTAACCCCGGAAAACAAAGAAAAAAAGAGCCAATGCTTCGTGTGGCTCTTTTTTTCGGTAATTCGGTTTTCCGCTTTCCTGAACTAGTCTTTGCTGAACTTCCTTTTCAGGAAACGAAAGGCAATCCAGATTCCCGCCAAAGTGGAAAGCTGAATGACCAGTTTCCTTCCTAGACGCTTGCGGGCGCTTCGAGTGACCCAGGACAGCAGCGGGGGAGCCAAAGGCAGAATCCATTCCATCCACCCCTTTTTCCCCAGAAGAGTACTGGCCCATCCCATCCCCTTCCCAAAGGCCGTTCCTCCGGGATCGAGATCCCAGAATCCCTGATCCTCCAAGGCCCTGATCTGCACCTTCAGGCGAAATCGCTCCCGGTGGAGCGCGTCCAAATCCTCTAATTTTTTCGGATACATCTGCATAATCTACCCATTAACCGGCCCTTCTGCTTTACCCTCTCCTTTCTTGGCTTCCTCTTCTTCTTCTTCCTCATCCTGATTTCGGGAGGTGAGCACCCGGATAAACAAGGAAGCAAAACCATTCAATATGGATTTTCTAAAACCATAAAGCAAAAGGATGAGGAACACATAGAGGCCAATGGACAATCCAAATCCACCCGTCCTGGACTGAAGGGCGTGAGCTCCCCATTCTCCAATCCAGAATCCCAGAAAGAGCAGCACGGCAAATCCCAGGAACAACATGGCGAAGATGAAGATCAGATAACTCAGCAAGCTGGAAGTACGATGAATGAAATCCAGGCGCACCAGCCTAAACTGCCAGTCGGCATACTGAATCAGCCGCTTCTTCCATTGGCGTAACGTGTCCAGCATCCTAATCATTTAGGCGTTGAAAATCTCCTCCTCAAGGTCCATCTGCTCTTTCTTCAGCTTATTCTTTAAAGCCGCAATCTTTTCTTTGATTTTTTCCACGCTCTCCCGGCGTTCCTCGCTGTCCATAGCCAATATATATCCGACGGCTACCCCAATCGCGGCGCCGGCCAAAAATCCGGCGATGGTTTTCCCTGTGTTTGCCATAATTCTAAGAGTTTTTTTGATTAGTTTACTACTTAAACAAAGATAAAACAATCATGCCATAAATTTGGATTTGGCCTGCCCGGGCTCTCCCCGGGGAAAGGAGCGGGAGCGGCTCCAGGGAAGTCGGAGAAAAACCCGGCCAAAAACATCAGTGAAAATCCTATCTTTAATTCGAAAGTTCCCCGGTATATGAACTCCATTCCCCATGATTACTTAAAGCAGTTTGTGCTGCTGATCTTCATCCTTGCCCTGGGGATTACCCTGGGCTGGCAGCTCTATGCCTTCTTCCCGGGTATACTGGGGGCAATCACCCTCTATATTCTGATGAGGGAGTATTATTTTCGGCTGGCAGTAATACACAATTGGCCTAAATGGCTGTCGGCATTCATTTTCATCCTGGGGGCCATCATCCTCTTCGTCCTTCCCCTGGCCTTCCTGGCCCAGGTACTGATTCCCCGATTCTCTCAGTTTATATCCGACACCCAGCAGCTGAACAGCATTCTGACCGCTGTCGCCAATAAACTGCATTCCATTTCGCCCCACTTGTCCATCAGCGACGAAGAAATCCGCTCCTTGATTCAGCGGGTTACCACCGCCCTTCCCTCCATGCTGGGGGCAACCCTCAATATGTTCACCAACGCGATCCTGGCATTCTTTATCCTATATTTCATGTTGGTCGAAGGACGGAAAATGGAAAACACACTCCAGAAATACATTCCCCTGAGGCATTCAAACATTCATGAAATCTGGACGGCCACCCGAATCATGGTGGTGTCCAATGCGGTGGGAATTCCCATACTGGCGGCCTGTCAGGCCCTGGTCGCCATATTGGGCTATTATATTTTCGGGATAGAGTCTTTCATACTCTGGGGAGTCATCACCGGACTTTTTTCCCTTGTCCCCATAGTCGGCACTGCCATAATATGGATCCCCCTGGTGGTATTTCTTTTTGGGAATGGGCAGGTAGCCCAGGGGACGGGACTACTTCTCTATTCCCTGATCATTACCGGCGGAGTGGACAATGTCCTGCGTTTCACCATTCTCAAAAAGCTCGGGGATGTGCACCCCATTGTGACCACCCTGGGCATTCTGGTGGGCGTACCTATATTTGGATTCATGGGTTTCATCTTTGGTCCGCTGCTGATCTCCTATACTTTATTGATGATCAAAATCTACAGAAAGGAGTTTGCCCCAAAAGGGGCCTAGGCGGCCCCTTTCCAGACTGCCTTCCCCAGGCAGAATTTGCGGGCGAAAGAGAGGATCCTCGGTTATGGCTACAGGTAGTACCTATTGTCGATAATATAATGCCATACCGGATCCGGAACCAGGTAACGAATCGAATGACCCTCGCGGATTTCCCGACGAATAAAGGAAGAAGAAATATCCAACAAGGGGGCATCCACCAAGGTACATCGACCGGCTTCTCTCTGCTGGATGGGAAAACCTGGGCGGGCATACACAATCAGGGAATACTGGGCCATCAGTTGCTCATGGTTTTTCCAACGGTGGAGATTCTGAAAACTATCCGATCCCAGAATAACGGAAAAAGTCTCCAGGGGGAACCGCTCCCGCAGATAGGTGAGTGTATCAATGGTATAGGAGGGCTTGGGCAAATGAAACTCCACGTTGCTGGCCCGAAACTTCGGGTTCTCCGCAATGGCCAATTCCACCAAGTGGAGACGATCGTACTCATTGAGCAAAGTCTGGCGGTCTTTGAGTGGATTGTTCGGAGTGACCACAAACCAGACCTTATCCACCTGGGTATGCTGAACCACATGATTGGCCACGATCAAATGGCCGATGTGAATGGGGTTAAAACTCCCGAAATAAAGCCCTATATGCATGCCCGGCAAAAATAGGCTACTATTCCAGAACTTTCAACGCTGCCGACCAAAGGGGGAAAGGGGAACAAAACCCATAGAGAAAATAGCTTCCCTGGTCCTGTCCACAGCACCCGGATCATCCATGGCCGGGGCCGCCACCTCTCTAGTCCAGGGGAGCCTCCTGCAAAGGATTGGGAGCCGGGGCCACCCGGATATTTTCGGCATCTTTCTTCCGAATGCTTAGATAATACCCTGCAATCTTGATCGCCAGAGGATCCCCCATGGGGGCCACCATTTCGATCCAGACAGGCTCACCCGGGATACAGCCCATTTCCAACAGGCGCTCCTTGAGCTCCGTCTGCTCATGATCGACAATCACGGCCTTCATTCCGGCTTTAAGCTGAGACAGACGCTGTACGAGACGGGGGCTATCCTTCATCATGCCCAAAATTAAGCTTTCCCGACGGGCCTGGAAAATTTTTTGGAACTTCGCCCCAATTCCCGATGACCATGCCTATTCTTTTTCAAGAAGACCAAATCCGATCCGGGCTCCGACAAAGGCGAAACCTCAGTCGGTTTCTTCAGGAAAAAATCCACCGGCATCGCCCGGAGACAAAATCCATGCGAATCCAATATGTTTTCTGCCACGATGACCGCCTATGGGAAATGAACCGTCAATTTCTCCAGCACGATACGCTCACCGATATACTCAGTTTCGATCTCAGCGAAAGCCCTCAAAAGCTGGAAGCGGAAATCTATATCAGCGTCGAAAGGGTCAAGGACAATGCCCTTCAGTTGTCCGTACCCTACGAACAGGAACTCCACCGGGTGATATTCCATGGAGTACTGCATCTTTTGGGATTCAGGGACAAATCGACCGAAGAACAGAAAGCCATGAGGTCCGCCGAAGACCAGTGGATAAAAGACTACTATGGTCAATCGAAATAAGAAAATCGAAATTCTATTTGAAGACGAAGACCTATTGATCTGCCATAAGCCCTCCGGGCTATTGGTCATACCGGATCGCTTCCATCCTGAGATCCCCTGCCTTCATCATCAGTTGAAGGAAATCCGGGGAGAAGAGATCCGCGTGGTCCACCGCATTGACCGCGAAACCAGCGGGCTGGTCTGCTTTGCAAAATCCGAATCCTCCCATCGCTACCTTTCCAGGCTTTGGGAAAACCGGCAGGTGGAAAAGCACTATCTCGGTCTGGTGCATGGGATAGTCCGTCCCGCCAAGGGGCGGATAGAAAAGCCCATCCTGGAGCTGGCCAAGGGGAAAATGACCGTTCACCCCAAAGGGAAAGCCGCCATTACCGACTATGAGACCCTGACTCAGTGGTCCGGCTATGCCTGGATTTCTTTCCGGCTGGTTACAGGAAGAACGCACCAGATCCGGGTCCATATGCAATCGGCGGGCCACCCGCTGGTGGGGGACGCCCTTTATGGACGAGGAGATGCCTTCTACCTGTCCAGAATCAAAAAGAACTATGCCCCAAACCCTGGAGAATATCCGGAAAAACCCTTGCTCTCCCGCCTGGCATTGCATGCCTCGGGCCTTAAACTCCTCTCTCCCCAGGGAAAACCCATTGAGGTGGAATCCCCATTGCCCAAAGACCTGAAAGCCAGTCTGGCCCAGTTGAACAAATGGCAGACAGTCTTGGATTGATCCCATGATTCCGGGGCCACCCAGGCAGATAATCCCCGTTCCTTATCTTTGCCCGTTCAGCGCCCCGGTTCGGTTATCCTTCCCGGTCCAGCTGCCCATAGTTTGAAACCCTTTGCTATGAAATCGACGATTCAAATTGAAGTCACCCTGGACGAAGAAAAAATGCCGGGAAAAATACAGTGGAAGGCTCCGGCCGGCGGCGTGGATCAACTACAGGATGCCCGGGCAATACTTTTGGGTCTATGGGATGAGAACGAACGTTCCGCCCTCCGCATTGACCTCTGGATCAAGGAATTTGCTGTGGACGAGATGAATGATTTCTTCTTTCAGACCTTCATGGGAATGGCCGATACTTATTCGCGAGCCACCCGGGACCAGGAACTCGCCGAAGAGCTCAAAGCTTTCGCCCGGGCCTTCCACAAAAAGGCCATGGACAAGTTAAGCCAGGCATCCCAGGGATAACCCCGCTTCTCCCCATTCCTATCTGCTTTCTTCTCAGGCCCCTTTTTTCCGGGCAGGGAGGACCCGGGAGCCCATTGTTCGGTTTTCGGAGCATTTTCTAATTTTGCCCTGTTCGATTTGCTCACGTCAATCCTCCAAATGATGAACACTAGCCTGGAACAAAAGGTCATGGACCGGATCAAATCTGCCATGAAAGCTAAGGATGAAGCCGCCCTGCGGACCTTAAGGGCCATTAAGTCGGCCATCCAGCTCGAAAAAACCGCTTCAGGTGGGGGCGCCGCCCTCACCGCGGAAGGAGAGATCCGCATTCTCCAAAAAATGGTGAAGCAGAGAAAAGATTCCCTGGACATCTATGAGGCCCAGGGGCGGGCCGATCTGGCCACCAAAGAGAAAGAAGAAATCGATATTCTCCACCAATTCCTTCCCAAGCCGCTTTCTCCCCTAGAACTGGAAATGGCCATTCGGAAGCTGATGGAGGAATCGGGTCTGGACTCGGCTGCCGATATGGGAAAACTGATTGGAATGGCCAACAAAACTTTGCAGGGCCGGGCAGAAGGCAAGAACATTGCCGAAACCGTAAAGCGCCTATTATCTTCATCCTCCCGCCCATGAACGGCCTGGATCTCACCGCCCTGCTGCTTGCCGCCCTGGGCTTCTATTGGGGTTTTCAGAAGGGAATACTGGCCGCCCTCCTGGGTTGGATCGGCCTGCTTCTGGGTTTGATTCTGGCCATGAAAACGGCCTCCCTGCTTGGGGTCTACCTGATGAAATGGGAGGAAATACCCCCAGCCTGGATCCCCGCTATCAGCTATCTGCTGCTTTTTGTCGGGGTTATCCTTCTGGTCCGGCTTTTGACCAAAGCGCTGGAGTCCCTGATCTCCACTTTGAGGTGGAATGGAATCAATCGGCTGATGGGGGGGCTGGCCTATGCGGCCATGGCCTTGTTGTTCTGGAGCACTCTGCTCTGGCTTGGGCATCAGATGCACTTGTTCCCTCCCGAAACCCTGGCACATAGCCAGTCCTATCCCTATTTGGCTCCCTTGCCTTCCCGGCTCCTGGAAGCCATTGGACAGTATTGGCCTATGGTCGACTCCATCCTGGACGACCTAAGCCAATTCTTCGACCGGATCAACCAAAAATTACCCGAACATGTGGGTGCTCATCGACCATTATGATTCTTTCACCTATCTGATCCGGGACTGCTTTGAGCAGTTGGGCCATCCCTGTAAGGTCTTTCGCCCCGAAGAGATTTCCCTGGGGAAACTGGAAGGCATGAATCCGGGGAGAATCATCCTGTCCCCCGGGCCCAAAACACCCCAGGAAATCCCCATTTGCCTGGATATCATTGATCGATTTCATTCCCGTACCCCAATACTGGGTATATGCCTGGGGCACCAGGCCCTTGGCACCTATTTTGGATCCGATCTGGTCCGAGCGGACCGGCCCATGCATGGCAAGATTGCCCCCATCTTCCATCAAGGGCATGGGCTATTCGAGGGAATCCCCTCCCCCTTCCTGGCCACCCGATATCATTCTCTGGTTCTCAGGGAAAATGCGGACTCCCCGTTGGAAGTCATCGCCCGAAGCGATACCGGGGAAATCATGGCCATTGCCCATAAACATTATCCCTGCCTGGGCCTCCAGTTCCATCCCGAGTCTATCGGCAGCCAGCCCCATGGAATGCAGCTGCTCCGCCATTGGGCCCAGTGGCTATTCCCTCTATAGCGGTTTAATCTCTATACTCACCATACCCATTCCAGGCTACCATGGGCATACCAGCCTGTTTTCCCCTCCCTTTCCAGCCCTATCTGACCTTCGGGGTTCACCCCGACCACCCGGGCATCCCAGATATTGTCCCCCTGGGCAAAGCGCTGGTATTTGTCCTTGCGAAAAAGCAGATGGTGGTAATCGGCAAGAATTTGCGGGGAAGAGAGGGGATGAGCCAGTCTATTCTCCCAGGCCTGACGGAGAGGGATAATCAATTCCCCGGGGTCTTTAAAATTCGTCCCTTCCCGGTTCAACGAGGTCGAATGGGGTAAATCGGGAACCATCTGATCCTGGCAGACATTCAGGCCGAGACCCACTACGGCCCACACCCAGTTTCTTCCCTTAATCTGATTCTCGATCAACAGTCCTCCTGCCTTTCTGTCATTCACCAATATATCATTCGGCCATTTTATGCGTATATCCCAGTCCACCGGCTGAGCCCGAAGCAGGTCTGCCACCCCCAGGGCCACGGAAGCGCTGAAGGCAAAGGAGGAGGACAAAGGAAAAGCAGGGGTGACAATCAGGCTGATCAACAGGCTGGATCCGGGCTGATCCCACCAGGACTTCCCTCTCTGCCCTTTACCCGCTGTTTGGGTTCGACTGACCACCATGGTCCCCGGGGGTGCCGAATCGGCATCGATCAACCGCATGGCATAGTTGTTGGTACTATCTATGGTATCCAGGCGTATCACCGGGGATTCTGACCAGGAATTGAGGGTAGTCGCCAAAATATTCTTTAATTTTGATGAATTCAGCAAAGTTACCTACAAAAACAGAGACAAAGCCTTTGGACAATACCATTCACTCACTGAGAAATAGGCCCAAGCCAGAAAAAAAACAAACCAGGGATTCGGCGCTGTTCCGGACCATCCTTCGGGCCATAGAGGAGAAAAAAGGAACGAATATCATATCTCTGGATCTCAGGGAGATTGAAGTGGCCGTTGCCGATTTCTTCATCATCTGCGAGGGCGGATCCCGAACCCAGATCCAGACCATAGCGGAATTTGTGGAAGAGTTGGTGCAAAAGGAATGTCAGGAAAAACCCTATCATGTGGAAGAAGGGGATGCCTGGACCCTGATCGACTATGTGGATATAGTTGTGCATATATTTGATCCCGCACACCGGTCTTTCTATGATCTGGAAAGCCTATGGGCAGATGCAGAAAGAATGACCCATTAAAAAAGGCAAAGGAATCATCCCAATCGTAGTTTTAGGAAATGGAAGAGAACAAAAAGAGACCCGGAATGGGTCCGGGAAAAGATAACAAATCCCCCAGAAAGGGCCCCCAGTTCAACATATACTGGATTTATGGCATAATCCTGATGATCCTCATTGGCTCCCTGTTCTACAGCAGCAATGTAGGAAGGACGGCCAAAGAAATCAGCTTCCAGGAGTTCCGCCGGGAATATCTGGTCAGGGATACGGTGGAAAAGCTGATTGTGATCGACAACAAAAAAGAAGTGGAGGTCTATGTCAAATCCCGGAACAAGAGCCTGGAGGGAGAAGATCTACCCCGCTTTGGGAGGGAAACACCGGCCACGCCTGTGGCCGTTTTTCGCATAGGTTCAGTGGAACAGTTCAACGATGACCTCAACAGGGCCCAGGAAGATGTACCCCTGGATGAGAGAATCCAGGTCATCTACGAGTCCAGAACCAGCTTTCTGGACAGCATATTCTCCTCCTTTCTGCTTCCCTTGATCTTCCTGGTGGCCATGTGGTTCCTGATCATGCGGAAAATGGGTGGAGCCGCTGGAGGATCTGGCGGAACCGGAGGTATATTCAACATAGGGAAATCCAAGGCCCAGCTTTTTGAAAAAGGCACCAGGGTGACCATTACCTTCAATGATGTGGCCGGTCTGGACGAAGCCAAAGTGGAGGTCATGGAAATCGTGGACTTTCTGAAGAACCCCAAGAAATACACGGCCTTGGGAGGGAAAATTCCCAAGGGAGCCCTGTTGGTCGGTCCCCCGGGAACGGGAAAAACACTTCTGGCCAAAGCCGTGGCCGGAGAAGCCCAAGTACCGTTCTTCTCCATGTCCGGTTCGGATTTCGTGGAACTTTTTGTCGGGGTAGGCGCCAGCCGGGTCCGGGATCTGTTCAAACAGGCCCGGGAAAAGGCCCCCTGTATCGTGTTCATAGACGAAATAGATGCGATTGGCCGGGCCAGAGGCAAAAACGTGGTCATGAGCAATGATGAAAGGGAGAACACCCTCAATCAGTTGCTGGTGGAAATGGACGGATTCAGCGGAGATACGGGAATCATCGTCCTGGCCGCCACCAACCGGCCCGATGTACTGGATACGGCACTGCTGCGCCCCGGGCGCTTCGACAGACAGATATCCATCGATATTCCGGATGTCAAAGGAAGGGAGAAGATTTTCGAAGTCCATCTGCAGCCCATCAAGAAGTCCGCGGACCTGGACGTGAAAAAGCTGGCCCATCAGACACCTGGATTTGCCGGGGCGGATATAGCCAATATATGCAATGAAGCCGCCCTGATTGCCGCCCGGAAGGGGAAGACAGAGGTGGACATGAGCGATTTTAATGACGCTATTGACCGGGTAATAGGGGGACTGGAAAAGAAGAACAAGATCATTTCCCCGGAGGAGAAGGAAGTCATTGCCTACCACGAAGCCGGCCATGCGGTTTGCGGGTGGTTCCTGGAGCATGCCCACCCCTTGATCAAGGTATCCATTGTCCCCAGGGGAGTGGCGGCCCTGGGATATGCCCAGTACCTGCCCAAAGAGCAGTACCTCTATACCACCGAACAAATGAATGATCAGATGGTGGCCCTATTCGGGGGAAGAGCGGCCGAAGAACTGATATTTGGTCAAATCTCCACAGGAGCGCAGAATGACCTGGAAAGAATCACCAAAATGGCCTACTCCATGATCAGCATTTATGGAATGAACAAGAACCTGGGCCATATTTCCTTTTATGACGGCCAGCAGGAATATCCTATGGGAGGAAAGCCCTATTCGGAAGAGACCGCCAAAATCATCGACGAGGAGGTCCGTGCCCTGATTGCCGAGCAATATAACCGGGCCAAAGCCCTGCTCAGCGAACACATGGATCACCTTAAGGCCCTGGCCCAGGAGCTGCTCAAAAAAGAAGTGCTATTCAAAGACGATCTGGAAAGACTTATCGGGGAAAGTCCTTTTGAAGACATGACACCCAATGAAGGTATACCCCCGGTGGGAGACAGTCTCCCTCCCTCCTCCACCACGGCCTAAACCCAACACGAGGGGAAGAAAAAGGCCTTCCCCCAGATTCTGCCTGAAGATGAATACCTATAAGACCTCAAAATCTAAGGAAAATATTCTGAGACGGATTCGGACTCAGCTGCGGCAGGCATCCCTGCCACAGCCTTATCCGGAGGCAGAAAAAAAAACCCTGGAATCCGTGATCGTTGCCCCAGGTCCGGGAGCTGAAGAAAGCTTTGCCCGGGAATTCATTGCCCTCGGCGGCAAATTTGTGTATTGTCAGTCTGAATCCGAGCTGGGCGAAAAACTAAAAGCCCTGATGCAGTCCCGGGGCTGGCCTGCCCTATCCTGTCCCCAGGAGGAATGGAAAGAACTGGCCCAACAGGCCGGAATTTCCGTGCTGGACTATCTGCCTTCCCCCGAAGAGCAGGAAGTAAAAGCTTGCCTGACGGGTTGTGAATTTCTGATTGCGCGCACCGGATCCATAATGATTTCCAGCGCCCAAAGGGAAGGCCGAACTTCCACCATCTATCCTGAAGTGCATCTGGTGGTGGCCAGGGCTGCCCAACTGGTCGAAGACCTTAGCCATGCCTTTCAGGCCCTGAAAACTAAGTACCCGGAAGGACTGCCCTCCATGATCAATCTCACCACGGGGCCCAGCCGCACGGCCGATATAGAAAAAACCCTGGTCGTGGGAGTCCATGGACCCGGAGAAATCTTCTGCTTTTTTGTTGACGACCTCTCCGATTCCATAGCATAGCCTTGGCCTATTGCCGCCCTAAGCCGTTCATTAGGGCCTAGTCGATAATCCGTCCCGGATATTTCTTTAAAGCGTCTTCCAGGCAGTCCATGGCCATTTGAATATCCTCCTGGCGGAGCACATAGGCCAGGCGAACCTCATTTTTTCCCTTTCCCGGCGTGGCATAGAATCCTTGAGCCGGGGCAAGCATCAAGGTCCGACCTTGAAATTCATAAGACTCGAGCAGCCACTGGCAGAAAGTCTCGCTGTCGTCGACCGGAAGGGAAGCCATGGCATAGAAAGCTCCCCGGGGAAGGGGGCAGAACACTCCGGGCATATTATTGAGCCGGGAGACCAGCAGATTTCTTCTTTCGGTATACTCCCTGTGGACCTCATCAAAATAGGAATCAGGAAGATCTATGGCGGCCTCCGCCAGAATCTGGGCAAAGCTGGGAGGAGACAACCGGGCCTGAGCGAACTTCATCACCGCGTCCATCACCTGGCGGTTCCGGCTGACTATAGCCCCTACCCGACCTCCGCAGGCACTATATCTCTTGGATATAGTATCCATGAGTATGACATGATCTTCCAGCCCCTCGAGACTCAGCGCCGATATATGTTGGTGACCGTCATAACAGAACTCCCGGTAGGCCTCATCGCTAAACAGAAAGAGGTCGTGTTTCAGACAGATTTGCTTCAGGGTATCCAGTTCCTGTTCCCGGTAGAGATATCCGGTGGGATTGTTGGGGTTACAGATGAGAATCGCCCGGGTTTTCACCGTCACGGCCTGTTCAAAATCCTCCATGGCCGGCAGGGCAAATCCAGTTTCGATCTGGGAGGGAATAGGTACCACCTTGATTCCTGCACTGGTGGCAAAACCGTTATAGTTTGCGTAAAATGGTTCGGGAATAATCAGTTCATCACCGGGATTCAGGCAGGCCAGTATGGCAAACTGAATAGCCTCTGACCCTCCGGTGGTCACGATGATCTCCTCCTTGTTCACCGGAATGTGGTGGCGGCCATAATACTCCACCAGCTTGTTCCTATAAGATTCAAATCCGGCGCTGTGGCTATAGGAAAGTACCTTCATTTCCGTTTTGCGCACCGCCTCCAGAATGGGAGCCGGCGTTTCAATGTCGGGCTGCCCTATATTCAAATGAAAAACTTCCACCCCTCGGCGGCGGGCCTCTTCGGCATAGGGAACCAGCTTACGGATCGGGGAGGGGGGCATCAATGAGCCCCGACGGGATATAACAGGCATAAATCGTTTGGGTTTTAGATCCCGGTGGCCGAGCCAAAAAAAGGCTGCCCACTGGGGCAGCCAAAATTATCAAAAATAAGGGACTAACTATCCCGGACCCCGGGAATCAAAGGCTATTTCTTGTCCTTGGCGACCACATTCCCTTTAATGTAGATCTCGTAGCGATCCTTTCCATCGGGAACCACCGCGTTGGAGCGAATGAATATCTCCTTTTGAAAGGGATAAGGCCTTCCCTTGGTATCGTACCCTACGGTAATTTTTCCGGTTTTTCCCGGCAGTACCGGTTCTTTGGACCAGCTGGGTGTGGTGCACCCGCAGGATGCGGAAACATCCTGGATAATCAGCGGAGTTTTGCCCACGTTGCGGAATTCAAAAACCGTTTCAATTTTTCCGTCTTCCACCACCGTGCCGAAATCATGGGTTCCCCCATTGAGGAATTCAAAACGGGGCGCATTATCGCTGGACTGAGCCCAAAGGGCCGAATGGGCCATAAACAAAAATACAAAACTTAACCAAAAAACTCTCATTCGTAAAGGATTTTTTCAGTGAAAAGGATTGACCTGAGGGATGGCCCGGGCCTATTGGGTCTTAATCATCGAAGAATTAGCCGGTACGGAGCTGGTCGGCGCCGCTTCTACATTTCCTTTGATGGTCAACACCTTGGTGCCTGCATTGGATACCACGGTAATGGTCTTGCTGAAAGGATGAGGACGCCCCTTGGTGGCATAAGCCGCGGAAATCGTTCCGGTTTTCCCGGGCAAAATGGGCTCCTTGGACCAGGATGGGGTAGTGCACCCGCAGGAAGCCTTCACCTGCTGAATCACAATGGGTTCTTTCCCGGTATTCTTGAAAACAAATTCATGGGTGGCTTCCGGTCCTTCTTCTAAAACCCCGAAATCATGGATTTCGGATTTGAAAGCCATGTGTTCGGGCTTCAGTGTGCTCGATTCCTTGGCCTCTGTGGCTTCCCCATGACTATGACCTGCATGATCCTGAGCAAACATAGGGCTGAGGCTCAGCGCCAGAATTCCAAGAGAAAGGATAAGTTTTTTCATTTGACGGACATTTTATGATGAACAAATTTAAAGATTAGACAGGGAGAATAAGCGGATTGTTTGTTAATCAACTGCCAAAAATAGATATTTTTGCCGCATATCTATCCGGCAAATGCAAAATCAAGCGCCTTTATGGGATGAAGAAGATCTGGCCCATGCCCTGGGCTGCCTGCGGCGGGGGGGAACCCTTCTCTACCCCACCGATACCATTTGGGGCCTTGGAGCCGATGCCGAAAACCAAAGGGCTGTGGAAAAGATTTTCGTGATCAAGGAGCGGCCCCTGGAAAAAAGCATGATTATCCTGATCGCGAACACCTCCGCCCTGGACCGGTATCTGGACTCTCCCTCAGCCGAATTAAAACAGCGGATGGAAAATACCGAACAGCCCACCACCTTCATCGTCCCCGGAGGGAAATCCCTGCCCCCCCTCCTTCTCGGCCCGGGAGGAACCCTGGCCATCCGCCTGACGCGGGACCCGTTCTGCCTAGCCCTGATTGAGGCTCTTGGCCGGCCTCTGGTATCCAGTTCCGCCAACAGAAGCGGCATGCCGCCCCCGGGGAAATTTCCGGACGTGGATCCCCTAATCCGAAGCCGGGTGGATTATATTGTCCGCCACAGGCAGGAGGAAGACATCCTCCACCGCCCTTCCCCGATCTGGCGTTATGAAGGCCAGGGGCGCTATACCCAACTCCGATCCTGATGGCCAATAGTCTTCTTCTTGGGGATTCGGCCACAACGGGAAATCGCCCTCCGTATTCCCCGCATCCTCTATTATATTTGCCGAATGGATATCCCCTGTAGCGGAGAGGAAAAAGAGCTGATAAGAATAATAGCCCGGGCCGCCGAAAACCTGAACATGCCTGCTTACCTGATCGGGGGTTATGTCCGGGACAAGATCCTGAACCGGCCCACTGAGGACCTGGATATAGTCTGCGGGGGAGACGGTATTGCGCTGGCCCGGGAAACCGCCCGGATTCTGGGAACCCAAGCCCGGGTATCCATATTCAAGAATTTTGGCACCGCCCATTTTCGTTACCGGGGGATGGACCTGGAATTCGTTGGGGCCCGAAAAGAATCTTACCGTCCCGATTCCAGGAAACCGGAAGTGGAGGCAGGCAGCCTGGAAGACGATCAGCGGCGTCGGGATTTTACCATCAATTCTCTGGGGATTTCCCTGGAACCGGGCGAAGGGTTCGGGAGACTGATCGACCCGTTTGACGGGATGGAAGACCTCAAAAAAGGCATAATCCGGACGCCTCTGGATCCGGAAATCACCTTTTCGGATGATCCCCTCAGGATGATGCGGGCCGTTCGCTTTGCCTCTCAGTTGCAGTTCCGCATAGACGAGGTTACGGAAAAAGCCCTCCTCACTCAGGCCTCCCGTCTGCGCATAGTATCCCAGGAAAGAATCACCGAAGAGCTCCATAAAATCATCCTTTCTCCTCGGCCCTCACTGGGTTTGGATCTATTGTTCAGGACGGGACTGCTGGCGCAGTTCTTCCCCCAGTTCGCCCGCCTCCATGGGGTAGAGACCCGACAAGGAAAGAGCCATAAGGACAATTTCTACCATACCCTGCAGGTGCTGGACAATGTGGCGCAACGCTCCGACAACCTCTGGCTGCGCTGGGCGGCCATTCTCCACGATATAGGGAAACCCGCCACCAAGAAATTCGATCCCCATTCCGGATGGACTTTTCATGGCCATGAGGTGGTCGGAGAAAGAATGGTCCCCAAAATCTTCGCCCAGCTTAAACTGCCTTTGAATGAGAAGATGAAATATGTGGCCAAACTGGTGGCTCTACATCTCCGTCCCATAAGCCTGACCAAAGAAGAAATCACGGATTCGGCTATGAGGCGATTGCTTTTTGATGCCGGAGAAGATCTGGAAGACCTAATGATTCTCTGCGAGAGCGATATTACCACCCGAAACAAACTGAAGCTGAAAAGATACCTGGAAAACTTCAGCCTGGTGAAGAAGCGGCTCGAAGAAGTGGAAAAGGCAGATCAGATCCGGAACTGGCAGCCTCCGGTCGACGGGAACGAGATCATGTCCCTGTTTTCCCTTCCTCCTTCCCGGGAGGTGGGCCTGCTCAAGACCGCCCTCCGGGAAGCCATACTGGATGGGATCATCCCTCAGGAAAGAGAAGCCTGCCTCGACTTCCTTCGTCAGAAGGCCCAGGAATGGGGAATATCCTGACCCAAGAGCCCCATAATCCCGGGATCCGCGGAATAATCCTGAACCCGAAAATACATGAGGGAGTGCGAGGAAAAGGGCCAGGATTCCTTCGCCCTTTAGGCCCTAAAGAACATAAGGCCAAGGCCAGCGTCCAATCCTTCCCTCTTTCCCCAAAAGCCATTTTTTCGTCTATCGTCTGTCCCCAAAGGAAGGCACAAAAGGAAATAGGTCAATGAAAAGCGGCCAACCCTGAATCAGAACTTAACCCAGATTGAGCATTAATAAGGCCCAATCCTTGACTTATCGGGGGGGTTGTAACCGGAAAATAACAATGCATCAAAATCGGCAATTAGGAATGCACCATTTTCGGAAACAAGAATGCATCATTTTCGGAAAATAGGAATGTATGATCCAGTTCCTTGTTTTGGCCCCTAGGGGCCAAAACAAGGAGATAAAGAAGTCAAGCTTTTACTGTTTTCTTGGACTGAATTAAACCAATCCAGGATGACAACAAGAGACTTAAACCATTGGATCGTGTATCATGAAATTCACAAGCTAAAGAGGCTTGGATTCAGTAACAGGAAAATTGCCCAATACCTGGTCATGGATGCCAGGACAGTAAAGAAATTCCTTCAGTTGTCCGAAATGGGCTTCGAAGAACTTCTTCTAAAGGAGAAGGAAAGAAGCAGGCTACTAACCCATGTTGAGCACTCCACGGACAAAGTTGTTAATTTTCCAGCTTTCTCTTTAACAAAAGGGGCCTGAAAATGCCTACAATCCGGGTTTAGACCGTACATTTTGTTCATTTGGGCACCCCAATGAGCAATATTGCGTTTGTAGTACACAGGGGGGTCACGGTTTGAGACGGTTATTGAAATACTTTTGGACTTCGATGTATTTTAAATACTCCGGGAGAAGAAATCCGAATACGAATGCATATTTCGGTGTTACCCACCCATGCTTTTCGGTTATACCCACCCACTTTCTGGGCGGTCTTCTCTAGATAGACATGACAATGTTACCGATTTTAGTTCTTTTCAACAATTTATATTTCATTTTTTAAGTAGTTCCTTTTCCTGGGTTTTGGCATAATCATCATTAGAAAATGGGCGTAGCCCATACCATATCCAAGTCCTCCCCCCCCCTCTAATGACCAAGGGAAAGGATAAGAATGGACCTGAAGTTATATTTTCAACTTCCTCATGCTCTCCCCCTGCAGCTCTATTCGATATGAAGCATGCGCCACTCTATCTAATATGGCATCCGCCACCGCTGTATTTGAGAACAAGTCGAACCAGGCAGATACAGGCAATTGACTTGAGATAATCGTTGAGCGACGACCATGGCGGTCTTCAATGACCTCCATGAGGTCATTCTGCTGAGAAACATCGAAGGGAGTAAGCCCAAAGTCATCCAGAATCAGCAAATCAATTCGTGCCAGCTTCTCCAGCGTTTTCAATAAAGATCCATCCAGGCGGGCCGCCTTAAGCTTGGTCAAAAGCTTCTTGGTATTGGAATAGTATACTGTATATCCCTGCCTACAGGCTTGAAAGCCAAAGGCGGTGGCCAGGAACGATTTCCCCACCCCTGTACAGCCCGTGACAATAACAGACTCCCCCTTCTTAATATAAGAGCCCACGGAAAGGGAAGTAACCGTATGAAGATCCAGGCCTCTGGCAGCGCCGGTAACTACCTGGTCGATCAAGGCTACATACCGGAAATTGGCCTGCTTAACCAACCGGTTATACCTATTCGATTCCCGCTGATCCTTCTCTGCCTGGATAAGGAGCTGAAGGCCATCAGCAAAACTTAGCATATCTAGTTTGCGGGTTTCATGCAGCGTCTGATAACAATTGGCCATGCCAGAGAGCTTCAGGGACAAGAGATTGGATTTTACTTCTTTCATAATTTGTCTATTTTAGGTTTGGTGATTACTTATAATATT